>NZ_CP017886.1:5069999-5747498 GCF_001874645.1 Pseudomonas frederiksbergensis | reverse complement strand
GCCCTGAAGGTACTCCAGTCGAAAATACCGGCTGAGGTTCGGCCACTGACGGTTGCGCTGCTGACCAGTGACCGCGAGGGGATCCGGCAATTCCAAGGCTCGATTGAGGCTATCCAACACCAAGTTTCGCAAATCAATCCATCACTTGCTCGGGGAGAGATTGATCGCCTGCACCAGTCCATTGATCTTGCTCATACCGAGCTGGTGAGGCTTGATCGCCGCGTCAATGAGATTGCCCTGAATCAGCTTTCCGATATCCAGGTAGGCGATGCCAAGTATCGTGCGGAAGAGCTTGCTGAGCTTCTGATGAAGGGCGGCGACCAATACGCCTGGTTTGACGACGAACTTTCATTGTCTCTCGAACACTCACTGCCTTTCGACGATGAGTTCGGTAGAAGCTTAAGACAGGCCCGTCGCGACCTCGGGCATGACCTTGTCTACGTCAACTACAGTCTGCCTGAGTTGGAGCAATTACCGGCAGCGGCGGATATCGGCAAGCTCCATGGCTCACTCTGCCAGCTAAAGTCGCTCGAATATGCCCTGGGTCAGGGTGATCTCATGCCCCTGAAATCCGACAGTGAAGCCGTTGTCGCTGCCGCCAGGAAGCTGGATCTGGAACTGGATCAGTGCGAAGAAAAGCTTGTGGTGTTGCACGACGGCGGGGACTGCGAAACTCCTTGGTCGCTGGAGCTGCGATTCAAGGCGGCAGGTGGACGCTACGACAGTGAGATTTCAGTCCTTGTAGGCATGCTTCCAGCCGCGCAGGCGTTGATGCAACGCCGCAAGGTCATGCTGGAAAACTCTGTTGAATTCCCAGAGGAAGCCTTGGATTGCGAGAAAACGTCCGAGGCCGTGGATAGAGCTACCGAAACAGGAAAGCCGTTTGGTCTGATGAGCTTCGAGCATCCCAAGCCAAGACACACATCAGCCATGTCCGGATCAATGGCTCGGCTCCGAAGTCTGCCGAGCACTGGAAGACCGTCCAGGACTACCTGAAGCTTTACGTGGACGTGCGATCCTTCACTGCGCGTTGGAACCCGCTGGCCGAGACCCTGGGGATCCCGCGACTTCAAGCGGGAATGGCCCATCTGCGGCAACTGGAGCTGACCGTTAGTACAGTTAAGGCGGCTCTCGAGCTCACCTCACGGTACGTCGACAAGGTACAGCCGCTCTGCGAGGAGGTCTTCGCAGACGCGCCGGATAACATGCATCGGCTGACAATTGCCGAGATTCGTGGCCTGCGGCAACACCTCACTCAAAACCTTGCGCGATTAGATCTCAGTATGGCGGGCGCCTCGCTCGCGATTCTGCAGGCCAAAGTCGCGGGCGAGGGCCCTATCGCCTGCCGGCTTCGTACATTTGTTCTGGAGTGCCTGGGCAGCCCGGATCAGGATACGCATCGGATCGTATCCCAGTATGTCGACCTGCTGACAGAACTGCAGCGGATCAGAGAACTCGGTGGCCTCCTGAATCATGTCAGGGAGGCGCGCATCGGGTGATGACAGCTGGAGCGGAAAAGCTCTCCGATCGGTTGTTGACTGTCCCCGTTGAGAACGTGCTGAAGACCTGGCTTTCCCAAGTAGTTGGAAGAGGCGTGGCAGCATGCGCAGATACGCTCTCACCTGCAGAGCATCGAAGCGCGTCATGAACTCGTCGAGCTAAACGGCAAGCGGGTAAAACTCGAGGCTGGCCTGGCGCGTATGTATCGGGAAGTGGTGAGCCGAGCGGCTTGGCTGTCCACTAAGGCCAATGCCAGCCCGATGGTACTGCAAGCGTTAGCCGGCTACTCGACAGCGATACGCAAGATAGGGCAGGGGACAGGGCCGAACGCGGAGCGTTATCGCCGCGATGCTCAACAGTGCATGCAGGATGCTGCCGGCGCCGTGCCATGCTGGATCATGAGTCACGCCAAGATTTCTGAGTCCATGCCGGCGGAAATAGGCGCCTTCGACCTGGTGATTGTGGATGAGGCGAGCCAGTCAGACTTATGGGCTTTGCCGGCTATCGTCAGGGCCAAAAAGGTACTGGTAGTAGGGGATGACAAGCAGGTTTCTCCCGATGGCGGTTTCAAATCCGGCAAGAGGATCGGCGAGCTTCGTAACCGGTTCCTGAATGACCAGCCCTATGGCGCCGACATGACGCCGGATAAATCTCTTTACGATTTGGCATCGCGAGTCTTCGCTGGTCACATGGTTATGCTGCGTGAGCATTTCCGCTGCGTCCCTCCCATCATTTCCTATTCCAACCAGTTCTACGGCGGTGCGATCCAGCCCCTTCGAATCCCTCGACCATCCGAGCGCCTCGATCCACCGCTGGTGGACATCTACGTCAAAGACGGAGTGAGGAACAAGAAGGGCTGCAACAAGCTTGAGGCCGAAGCCATCGTTGAAGAAATCCAGGCACTTATCAAGGACGACAAGTATGCGGGTCGCTCGATTGGTGTGGTGACGCTGCTAGGGGCATGGAACAAGCCAAATTCATCGATTCGCTAGTACGTGAACGATGCCCGGCCGTGGAGCTCCACGCACGCGAATTTGCGTGTGGTGACGCCAGCACCTTCCAGGGGAGCGAGCGCGACATCATCTTCATTTCCATGGTCGCAGATCCGGAGAACTGCCATCCGCTTTCAGGCAATGCTGCTGAACAGCGGTTCAACGTAGCCGCTAGCCGTGCGCGTGACAGGATGTACCTGATTCGCTCGGTCACTCTTGATCACCTCTCCCAGAAAGATGTTCGTCGTACACTCCTCGAGTACTTCAGCAAACCCTAACTGAGCAGGAGGTCGATCAGGATGGCCTCATCAAGCTGTGCGAGTCTGGGTTCGAGCAGCAGGTATTCAGCAGATTGGTTGAGCGGGGATACCGCGTCATCCCGCAGGTGAGAGTGGGGCATTCAGGCTCGACATGGTCGTAGAAGGCGCCAACGATAATCGTCTGGCCATCGAGTGTGATGGGGACGCTTTCCATGGCCCCGATCGCTGGGAGGCAGACATGAATCGCCAACGTATCCTCGAGCGTGCAGGCTGGACGTTCTGGCGGTGCTTTGCTTCGTCCTGGAGCATGCATAAGGAGGAAATCTTCGGAGAGCTTCTGCAGCGCCTAGCTGAGCTCGGGATCGAACCGACTAATGCCTTGGAAAAGCTCCCGGCTGTAGTAGAGCTACGGGAATGGTCATCCGCGGTTAGCACATCCATGGATGAAGATGACGAGGACATCGGTGAGTTGGCAGCACCAACGACTGCCGGTGAGGAGCAGCAAGCACTACCTATCTGAGAATTGACTGACCGCGCACAGGATCGATTTGTGCGCGGCAGTCCCAAGCTGGCTGCATCGACGGAGCAGTTGGCGATGCAGATAAGGCGTCGTGGTAGGCGAGGGCAGGGTGGGCAATCCCGATGCTATCGGCCAACGATTTTACGGGTCTGAAATTAATTATCTTTGGCTCAACGTCTCGATGCTCGCTGCAGGCCTCGGGGCTGATCTTCTCTGATTTTGATTTTCAAGGCCGCCAGCTACAGGACTTGGGCCCCGAAACCAGAGACCTGGATCTCCTATCTCTTCACAGCCCCTCCGAATATGGTTGGGCATTCGTTCTCGCATGGCATGAATCAAGCGATTTAAGCTACCAGCGATTCATCTACTCCTTGGCGGAATCAGGGCGCGGCGGGGCAAAGATTGAGGACATGCTGCTCCGGTTTTCGCTCGCGTGTTGCGAGAACCATGCGATTCGAATCTCCTGGTGGGACTCGCTACCTACGGTTGCGAAAAATCATGCTTTAAATTTCATGGCGGATCCCACCTTGGGAATACGAGCGGACTACCTCGGCGGGTACCCTGGTTACTCCCTCGTAGCGGCGGATCGGCTGAGCGAACTCACCAATATCTCGTTGCTGGTCTCTGGCGCGCAATACATGGCGATGAAGGTTATCAGGCTCAGCGTAGGCATCATGTGACCGTGCCAAACCGAAAGCTGGCACGGTCGTTTAGCCTTCAGGCCCTGTTGACTGCTCACACATCGTCGAGGGCTGGTGGTGGCTACTCGCTCACCGTTATCTGGCTTCTGCCCGGCCAAGGGGTTTCCACCGCGGTTACGCCCTCAGGGTGGGAACAAGTGACCATATGCGTGCTTCGATCCCATCATTCTGCAGTTTGCGCATGAAGTAACGGGCCTGAAGGGCGTCGTGGGTGGCGATGACCACCTGGAAATCATGATCAATGATGTAGTCGCGAAGCACATCAAAGACAGACGCGGCGTGCACCAGGTCGTGATGCTGTGTGGGGTCGTCAAGGAGAAGTCCGCGCCACGGAGACCACTGATGCTCCAACGCCATTGATAGCAGAAACGTCAGTTGCAGATCCGTCAGTTGGGCTTCACTGGCTATCGAGGTACTGGGGCTAACCCCCGTGGAGCGGCACAGACACCTCAGCACGTGGCTTTTGATAGGAGCTTCGGAAACTCAGGTTCGTCCCGGTGAACCTTTGTTCTCTGACCACGCGCTTGAGCAGTGCCTGCCACCGAGGCATAACCGCCTGGACGTGTTTCTGGACGTTCGCGATTTCGGAGGAAAGGAACTGATTAAGCGACTCCATCGCTGCAGATAGCTGCGACAGACGCTGCATGCCCGTCCGCTTCGACTCCACTTGTTGATGAAGGTGAGTCGAAAAGTCATCTTCCGACCGCTCGCCGCGCCGCCGATCCAGAAGGCCCTGTGCGAGACGGGCCTGCTCTATTTTGCTCCAGGCGCCGATCTCTATTTTGATGGTCTGAAGTGCCTCTGAGTGCCTGGTAAGCTCTGTGCTGGTGGACTGCAGCTGAGTCTCATGACTGCTCGCAACCTCGACAGTGGGATCGCCGGTGAATGAGAGCTGACGCCAGGACGCTCTAATCGTAGCCAATCGAGCTTGGGCCTCGGATAGCTGAGTCTCCAGATCATCTGCCGTATTCGTGGCATCTGTCAGCTGAGCCTGCTGACGATCCAGGGCGGACTGCTCGGCAGTCACCTTAGCGCCTAGCTCGACTAGCTGATTGGCATTCTGGTTCTGCGCGGTGGACAGCTCTGCCAAGGATTGCGCTGGCGGGGCGTCGGCGGTGATCGCTGCCAACGCCGCAGTGGCTTGCTCCAGCCTGGTGCTGGCTTCCGACCGGGCCTGCCGCGCGGCGTCTACTGCACGAACAGCTGCGTCGTATGCGTTCCTGGATTGCTCAAAAATCTCTGAGGTTGCTGGCGATGCGAGTTTGCTTTGTTTCTCGTCCAGCTGCAGCTTCGCAGCAGCATTGGCACCAACGCGAAGCCGGATGGACTCTTTCGCCAAGGGCACAGTATCGCCGCCAAGAAGAATGTTGGAGCTGATCTCGGCGATATCCGCTTTCAGGGATGCCTGCTGTGACTCCAGTTGAGTGATCCTGTTCTTGCATGCACTCAATTCTGCTTCGGCGCCCGTTACCGCTTCTGTACAGTCACGCAGAATATCAGCGGCCTTTTTCAAACGCCGTTCAGCTTCGACGACATTGGGGTCAATAGCCGCCAGCGCCTTGGCGACACGCTCATGTAATGCGACCGCGCCATGCTCTTCGCCACATAATGGGCAATCACCACGATCGCTTGGTAAGTGGGCCGCGATGGATGCAACGGCTTGGCGTATCGAGTCAGCCGCCGAGGTCAGATTTTCGTGATGGCTCTTAGCGGCCTGATCTTCTACTTCGGCGGCGGCCCTGGCGAATAGCGCAACACGAAGCTGTTCGTTGAGGATGTCCTCATGTACCTCCTCACCGCTGATGGTGCCGGTAACCTCCGCAACGTGCTGAAGGGTCAGCTCCCAGCGATCCAGGAGTTCCTGAGCTGTGAGAAGGTCGGCGTGAATCTGTAGCAGCGTCTTGCGCTGTCCATTAATCAGGTCGTGTTGGACACGGATCTGCTCATGCCCCTCATGCACTCTGCGCGCCGTAGAAGCTTCCAACTCAGTGTTGGTGAGGGCATCGTCGGCGGACTTAAGCACCTGCTGGCGTTGTTCGACCGCCTCTTTCGCCTTGGTCTCATTCACGTACCGGTTGAGCTGCTGAGCAATCGTATCGCGCTCAGTTTCTGCGGCGACCAACTCTCGTTGAAGCTGCTCAAGAGTAGCCACGGCCAACGAGCGATTTTCTTTCTTCTGATCCAGCTCCTGCGTCGCGGAGATGAATTCGGCACTGAGCTGCTCTGAACGAGCTTGTTCAGATACAAACCGGCCTATGAGGCCGTCGACCTCAGCCAATGCCTTGATCTGCTCACGAAGTCGCTCAAGCTTGATTTGCACCAATTGCTCCAACGCATCATGCACCGTTTCCAACCCATATTGGCCCAGTGGCGGTACGAGCAGGCCAGCGGGCAGTTGGTCGAAGCTTTGCGCCTGGTGCGCAATGTCCGATATCGATTCGGCAATGCTTTCCCTGCTGCGAAGCGCCCCTTGGGTCTGCGCAGCCGCCTGATCTCGGTCAAGGCTGAAGCTCTGCCATTCAGCAAACTCGGCTTCGAGCGATTCCAGCGAGGCTTTCGCGTGCTTAAGCTGCTCTGTGAGCGCTCGGCGGATGCTGCCAAGGGCAGAGCTTACCTGGCTGCCATCTTTACCAATTGGCAACCGCTCCAGCTGGGAACCAGCGACTTTGGGATCTGCCTTGACCAGCCATTCACCCTCACGCTGATCAAGCAGGTGGGTAAGCCTGAGCAGAAAGGGGATGTCTTCAGAGGCTGTCTCTGGAAAAAGAGGGCTCAGATCGCCCGATGTCTCAACGTCTCCGATGTTGGTAACTTGCGCGCTGGCTTGCAGATCACCGAAATCAAGGCTCACTCGAGCCATGGATTGAGAGTCTCGGATAATCGGGACAAGATTTCCGTCCAGGCGAGAGATCTTGCCAGTCAGTGCGAACTCGATGGCTTCAAAGATCGCCGTCTTCCCGGTGCCATTGGGGGCCAGGAGAATGGTTGCCCCGCGGCTGAGCTCAATCGTAGTTTCAGCGCCAAACCGGCGGATGTTCGAGAGCGTGATGGACTTTAAATGCTTCATTGCTCGTCCTCTTCGCCGAACGCCGAAACCTTGAGGGCTTCAGCGATCTCACTACCCGACTTTCCAGACAGCAACAGGTCTCGCCATGTATCGCGATGCGGCTCAACCCAGGCATGCGCCAGGACAAGGGCGCTGAGGGAAGCTGACAATGGATCACTAATGCTGTCTGAGCTACCAGGAATCGAAAGTGTCGCAAGGAAGCTACGGTCGAGAAAGGAACCGGCGTCTTCGTCCTCTCTGACGACTACCTTTCTGCAGAAACGGTCGTCCGTCTCGAGACGAGCAGCATCCTCAGACGCGACACCTTCAATGAGCATGAACATGTAGAGGTCAGCAGTTTGCGGCTCTGGAAGCATGTCACGGACATCCGCGGCCCACCGAAACGCCCCCTGGATTTTTGCCACATCGTAGGGAAAGGCTGCGATCAAGACCGTCCGCCAGCCCGCATTCTCCTGATTGACCCGTTTGAGCTGCATCCCTGCGGTAGCGATCTCAGCCAATGGCGGTGGCAATTCCACCGAATCGGCATAGGAAACGTCATAGCGACCTTCGGCACGGTTAGAGATGGCTTCAACCATCTCCGAGATTGTTAGCATTTCAGATTCCTTTCGTATTCGTATCGATGGCTGACTGGCGGGCGAGCAGTCGATCTTGCAATTGTTTACTAAAGTGTTGCCGCACCGTGGCTAGCGTACCGAAGCGCAATTGATTGAATACCCCTGAGCGGGTCACGAGCAGATGTGGTCGACGTTCTGCCGCCATACTGGTGGCCGTCTCTGCATCGTCAGCCATTCCGATATTCAACAGCTCTGAGGGAGGAGTGCTCACGCCTGACAGAATCACGACCGGGGCAGGGGACGGGCCGATAACGTTGATCAACGGATCGTCAGATAGCTCACGGACTTCGGGCGCTCCACTTGCGGGGCCAGACCAGTACCTGAGAGCGATGCTCAACACCTCTCCAAAATCCGGGAAGTGCTTCCAGGCAGTGCCGGTGCCACCAACCCCCACCGCAACCAGCAACAATAATTCCACCGCGGTGACCAATAGGTCTACGGTGCGAGGGCCGAGGCGAAGCGCATGCGTGGCATTTTTTCCCTCCGTTTCCGGGTACAGAAGCTGTTCCAGAAATTGACGGCGGCTCTCGGGATTATTGGTAAAGCCGTCCAACCACTCCAGCCAGATCGTTTCCATGGCATCAGCAAGGGCCGGGTCTTTTACGGCCGCAAGCTTTGCAGAGAGGCTTTGAATAAGTCGTTGCCACACCAGGTCGTCCATGGCGTTCGCGAGCGCTGCAGCTTCCGCTCGAGCAGCGCCTTGGGTCTTGAACTCATGATCCAGGGTGCACACGAGCCGCTCAGCATTTTCTATCCACGGGAGATCTCTGAGGTCACTTTCGGCGCAACCGAGGGTATGCCCAACTTCATGGCTAACGCTGGAGCGCCAGGTTGGTTCGCCCAGCATTAGGCTCTGACTACCGTGGGGCAAGTGCAGCGCCATTCGCAATATTGCGGATGGACGCGTAAGCGTTGCTCCAACAGGAGGTGCGTATGGTGCATACACCCTGAGCCTCCGGTTCCCGGGGGAGCTACCCCACAAGTGATCTACCACGCCCTGTGCTGATCGGGGGACGAGCGCACCGAGATCATGGGTGCCAGAAAAAGACCATGTCTTGCCGGCAGGCTGAATTTCATCCCCTAAGAGATATTGAGCCCATGTTTCGATATCAGGGCGAAGCTCATCTCTAAGCTCGCGGATGATCGCATGACACCCCAAGGCCGAAACGTCAGAGGTCTCTGCGGTGATTACCGAGATTAGCCGTTCGAGCGTGCGTTCTGGATTCGTGAAATGCCTGCCCAGGGATTGGACTGAGCGCTGCTCCAATGTCGCGTCATTCCCAACGCAGGCAACCGTGACAAGCTTCAGGGTGTCGATGATCTGCGTCCAATTCTCGAAGCCACACCACGTTGTGAGCCAGAGGTGAGCCCGCGTTGTCGGGCCGTCAACACGGTGAGCCAGATCTTTGGGATTGAGTCCGTCCTGGCGGCACAGCTTACACAGCTCGTCCAGATGGTTAACGGTTAGATCGTCTTTGATTTTCAGATTCGCTCCTACAAGCGTCAGCTGAAATCGACGTTCAGGCAATTAAGCGAATGTGCCGGCGCGGGCATGCTTGGCTAAGCTCGAAAACGCCGAGTCAAGAACGGAAAGGCTGTCCTTGGCCGCGTCAGCATTGGCATCAGCGGCATCAGCGGCATCAGCGGCATCAGCGGGTTCGTCCGAGGTGGGTTCGTCCGTAACAACAGGTTCAGAGGAGCCGGAAGCAGGTTTTGCGCGCTTCTTTTTACGGGCGAGTCGGAGCTTTGCAAGCTTGCCCAGATACACTTGCATATCGGGGTCTTTGGTGCAGAAGTCCGTGGTCTGACGCTTGACCTGCAGGTGCTCAAATGAATCTCGGGAATGGACAATTACGACGTCATCCCACTCTTCGATACCACCTTGCTCGGCGCCAATTTCCAGCGGAGCCCGACGCCCGTCGAGGAATTTTTCCAGCATGTCCGACAAGCGCTGAGCAATGACCAGTTTCTCGTAAAGCGACTTCTGCTCCAGCCGAAACCGTCTGATCATACTGGCATCCCTTTACTTCATTATCTTGTTGGCCAGCTCCGCTGGCAGTTCGCCACATCTTACCACTTGGCAGCTGCCGGTCGTACTGGACGTGCAGGCCGAAGCAGCGGACGCGATTACCCCACTGCACAGAAACCACATGGGGTCGTTTCATCAAGCCGAGCTATGGTTACTGAACAATGATACTCAAGCCGCTAGATTCGAGACAACGCGCGTCTGCTAAGCGACTCAAGTCAGCAGACCAAGGTCAAGACCAGCCAAGACCAGCCAAGACGACACCATTGCGCGGCTTACAGGTAAGCTCAATGCCTTGGTCATCGCGTCAGATAGAGAGGAGGGTGCTAGAGAGCAGCTCATCGACCAGCTAGCCATTCCCGCGATGAAATAGCCTCTCTGCGAGAAGCGGCTATTGAGGCCGACTCAGAACGATGCTGGACAGCTGCGACACGAGCTGAAGCAGGAACAACATGAACACAATCCATCACGGTGCGAGCGAGCAGATGATCAGCGCCAAGAGTGATATATATCGGGATGAACCACGCGTTTCTGGATTTCGGGACGCCCTCCAGCGGCTCAGGAAATATTCGATTGCTGGACATTTGCAGCTGCGAGGAAAGCATTGCTCTAGTGAACAATTTTCGAAGGGCGGGGTTGCGATGATCTTGCACGAGAGATAAACCGACGACAATCGTGCGAGGAAGGCGGCGTTATTCGCCGTGGTTAATTAATTGAGGGCATAGCAGGCGCTGATAAATCATAAACCGGCTTAGCAACCGTCCTGGGATAAGTCGGCCAGCGAAGAGGTTCAGTAATAGTTATTGGCGCGCAGCAGTGCATGGAGTCGGCTTTCTGCATGATTTCTAGGTCGAGATCGGGTTTTCGACTCAGAAAATGAGACTCGGATGCGCTGGAAACTCAATTGATCCCATTTATAATGCGTATTTTTGACCTGTTGATTTAGCGACGTGTTTGCTCGCGCAGACAATGCAATACGAAAGGCGGCCCAGCTTCTGTAAAACCCCGCATCAATAGGAAATAGTATCTGTTCTGGCAAAGGCTGATTTACGTTTATGCCCAAGCAGTCGAGATAATCTTCGAAAATTTTCGTGAAGCCCGGTGGCAAGCACTCGTCAGGATTTCCAAGGCGTTCATGCCACCCCCCTTTTTCTTAAAAAACTGACTTAACATTGCATCGTGCTTTAACGAGCCAACCACTTTGCGTTCTGGGCCTTTGCAATATAGAGCAATAGCAATATAAGTTGAAATAATTTTCCTTTTTAGTTCAGGGAGCTCCATACACTCAATCTCTTTAAGGCACCAGTCCATTTCATCTCTTGTGAATAACACCTTGCTATCGAAGGCGCGGCTCTTGTGATTCAACACTATTATTTCGGCTCCATTTAATCCAACTTCCCTTCTGTAAAATTCAAAGAATTTATTTCCTCGGCGTTGAAAATTCGAAATTCGATTACGAACGGCGCCAGTCCCAAATTTGTATGGCCGCCATTGTGGATTGATGAGCCATTCAGAGAACTCACTTGGAGTCGGTATGAAACGCTTTAATGAAGAGATTGCAACCCAGGTTTCGGGCGGTGCAGAGACATGTGTGATATATGCCTCGATATCTTCTTGATTCCAGTCTATGAGTGAGGTGCCGTTTGAAAAGCTCCAATTAAGCATCTGCATCAACGCGCTGGTTTCCAGTGTGTATAAGTCATACGCTGTACCAGGAGTCCAAGTATGAGCTACCCAGCGTAGATAACGGTCGCAATACCACAGATTGATGAAAGGCTTGGAAGCTGGATCAACCGCACTGAGCCGCTGGCGCACATGGTCGTTCCCAGGAAATTTGGAGTCTTGGTTTGGCCACCAATGGTCGTAGGGAGCGAACATAGGGAAAGGGGAAAATGGCGGCACAATCCAGGTTCTCCCAGACTAAAATGCAGTATTAGCTCACGGTCTTTCTATAGGTTTAGCAGAAGATTAAGGAGCATGGCGTGCGGCCGAGATGCAGATGATCAGGGAGCGGGGGTTCGTGATTGGACAGCGCGTACGCCAGATGAAGTGGACGCGGCAAACCCATGAATTTTACGGAAACTGGGTTTCGTGAAAAAACAAGCGTAGGTTTGTGATAACCGACAACTCATGAACATCTCTAACATGGCACCTCGTTTAACATAATATACATTATGCGAACCTAAGGATTCTCCTTGTGGGGCTCTGCTCAGTCCTTTTCACCAGGTGATCAGGTGTTGCTAGTAGCAACACGGCTTCAGAACGATGGCTTCTGTCCTTCGTCATCTGCATCGATACGAAACTTGGCACGTGCAACAACGGCCATCGCTTCGGCAATGAAAGCCGCGTCACCCGTGTCGTGAGCATCAGCCAAAAAGACAGCTACGGCCTCTGAATCAACCAGCGAGTCAGCTGGGTCATAATCATAAATTGGCTCTGTCATTGGATCACCTCGGGAGAAATCCGCTCAAGTCGCCATGCTTCCTGAAACATGGCTTTTAACGCGGCCTGATGTTGCTTGGTGAAGCTGGAGGTTCCTTTGCGCAGATAGGGATTTCGCCAATGCTCGTTGCGTAACAACTGATGGTATGAGACTTCCTGAGCGGTGATCGTGGGCCGATCCGTGCCATAAATGAAGCCCGTTTTAAGTCCAAGGTTGTAGCGGTTGGAAATGATCCAGGATGAATCTGTAATAGCCTCGACCGCTTCCGACAAGGCAGCACATGCATCGCGGAAATGGGGAGCCGAAAGCCCCGCAGCAGCGATTGACTGAACAGCTTCCGCCTTAATCAAGGTGGCCAGCGCTTTCTGCTTTTCAGTTCCCTGCATATTCATACTCTACATATTCCATTGCATTATAACTAAACTAAATAGTTCTTTAGTTTAGTTATAACAAGATACTCAGATTTTCACGGTGAAAAGCCGGTTGAACGCCGGAAGGAACGGTCTGAAATTTAGCTGCTAAATCGACAAGGTGTCGAGCCCGAACTACGGCGAATCAAGCCCGTGCTAGCATCCAATGACGCACAGCCAAAGGCAGCGATGATGAGCCAGCATATTCCGTCAGAAAGTAGTTTCGCTGAAATCATGGACGGCAAAAAGAAACGCCGCGATGCGTTAATGCTTGCTGTTAGCGGCGCGGCGCCGTCAGACCTTGAAGGTCCTTCCCAGCGCCTAAAAGAGGTGATGCGCAAGCCAGACGCGGAACAGCGCCGTCAACGCATCCCTCCTCCCCTATTTACTCTATGAATGTACCCATAGGAGTGGTCAAGTCCTCGCGCTGACGCGCTGCGGGCATGCCCGCTCCTACGGGTTCTGACTGATTGAAGCACCCTGCCCTCACATCCTCATCATCTGGATAACCAGCAAGATTTCCGATTTGCTCGACTCAGTAACCTTGGAACGGAAAATAGACGGCAGGAAAGATAGGCCAGTTTGCGTTTCTGAGGTTTTTTCCTCGGTCAATCCACCCAAAATGACCACCTCGGCGTTGCGCATCTGCACGTTTGTAGTCAATTGCCGCTTGGTCAAAGTCGGGCTTCCATTCACGCCGGTAGTGGTCTGCACGAAGTTGGAAAGCTGCTGATCAATGGTCAGATCGACAACAGCCTGGCGCACCTGAGGGGTGATGGTAAAAATCACCCCAGAGTTACGATATTCGACCGACTGGACAGCTTGGCCAGCACCTTGCGGATACGACAAGGCACCCAGCACCGGCACTTCTGCACCGACGTTTATCGTCGCTTCTTTACCTGATCGCACACGCAAACTCGGCTGACTGACCACCTTAAAACGCGAATCGGACGACAGAGCCGACAGGACGGCATTGAAGTCGCCCGTACTAATGCTGACGGAGTTATCGAGCGGATTACCGGCCAAGTTGATCGATACTTTACCCTTGAGCAACGAGGCAGCCAGGGAAAAAGCGGAACCGTCACGGTCGCCGGTTTGAACCTCATAAACTGCACTACGCAACATCACTTCGCCCATCTCGATATCAACCTGGGGCAACAACGAACGCAAGTTGGCAATTTCAGCCTTTGTACCGACAAAAACCAGCTGATCAGCATCACGATTTAACAGGCTGGCAGCCGATCCACGCGGAGCAGATCCGGTCATCGGAGTTTGACCAGGAACAGAAATCCCGCGATCAACACCAAATTTTCCCTGGAACAATGGCGCGAGCGTTTCGGACAGATAGGCCACATCGCGGTAAAGCGGTCGGTACAGAAAGTATTCACCAGGAGGCGGTGCTGGCTCTTTTTTCGGCATGACGTGATCGACGCCGTTGCGCTGCGTAACAGCGTAACCAAAGGCATCAAGAAGACGGACGAAATCGGCGCGCACCTGGACGGCGGAGCCCTGAACACGCAACGACACAGGCCGACCGTCCTCGAGCACTTCCGGCGACAGGATGTAGGGCTTACGGAAGGCATCGGCATAGAAAATTTGAGCCACTTGGCCAATCGGCAAGCCGGTCAGATCGAACTGATACGGCGCCTGCTTATCGGCGGCAATCGCGGAAAATGACAACAGGCACAATAACAAGAACCGGATCATGGATTTTTA
This sequence comes from Pseudomonas frederiksbergensis, assembly GCF_001874645.1. Taxonomy (NCBI): domain Bacteria; kingdom Pseudomonadati; phylum Pseudomonadota; class Gammaproteobacteria; order Pseudomonadales; family Pseudomonadaceae; genus Pseudomonas; species Pseudomonas frederiksbergensis. Next base: position 5,733,246 of record NZ_CP017886.1, on the reverse strand, counting down.
CCAGGGAGAGGAACGGAGGACGCGGCCGGAGGCTTGCCACCGCTGAAGGTGCTGACGCGCTGGCCGTCGAGTTGACCAGTCATAACGCGGCCTGAATTCTGGAAGTTGCTCGGATGCTCGTAACGGATCACGCCGTCAGTGTTCACCAGGACGACTTGTCGCTGACCATCAACGACAATTTCCCCAGCAATACGCCATTCAGTGGAAAGCACCTGAGAAGGAGCAGAAGGCACAATATTGGGCGCTGGTTGCGCGGCGCTTGCGGCTTGCTGAACGACCGTAGCGGGAGCAGCACCACGGTTGAAGAAGTGCAGGACACCCCAGACCGACCCGACACCGCCGAAAACAATCATGAACAGGAAAAACCAGACCTTTGGGTTTTTCAGGATGTTCTGTCGGTCATCCACCTGGACTTCTTTGCCGTGACCGCCTGAGTACGACGAATAGAGCGGGAAAATCTCCGGGTCATACTTTTTATTCATCACGTCAACACGGGCTTTGGCCGTCTGTTTCCAGCCTTCCCACATCTCAACTCGGTAGATTTTATTCAAACCCAGCGACTTAATTTTGGTGGTACGAAACGACAGCTCGACCACCGTTTTCAAGATGCGATGAAGGTCGGAAATGTCCTGAACCATAAGTACCAGGTCACAGGTCACACCGGTTTCAGCGTGGGCATAGTGACGATGCTCGCGGAAGAAAATCCGGTGTTCGGTGCCGATCTTCGAATCAGAACCCCAGAATCGCCAAGCTTCGTCGATGCAGATCAAATCACCGGGCTGGCAGAACGTGTCCACCGGCTGGCCGTGTGGCAAAAAATCAGCCTTGAAAACGTCTTCGTTTTGGCAGTGCACCACTTCGCCGAGTTTCTCCAGGGCAATGCCCTGTTTCTCGTTGATGTATGCACGGATGGCATCGGAGTCGATACCGTCGACGTTTGTCACAACCCGGCGCCCTTTAGCGACCGCTGGGACGATAACGGAGACGACACACTCGAAGCTTTTGCCCGAGCCCATCAGCCCGGTATAGGCATTAATAGGCATCAGCCAATTACCGGAATACGGCGGATGATGAACCGAGTTACAAGCGCGGCAATGATAAGCGGAATGCCTTGCGAAGCTGCGAAGAGATCAAGGAAATACCAAGTAGCCGAACTAATACCAGTGAAGGCCGAAGTCAAAGAGCTGCCGTTAGGCAGCAATGACACCATGGCAGAAACCAGCTCGGACACAATGAAATACAAGGCCGTGAAAACGACAAACTTGATTAATACCCCTCGCACCAGGAACGCGAGCAACGTGTTAACAGCGGAAAGTAAAATAGCAAACATGGTTCACCTCACGCCGAAAGAACGATAAAGAGCGCGGCAATAACCCACGCCAAAAACGCACCGCTAAAAAGTTGAGGCCGAACGTCTTCAAACAACTTGCACTGGGCATCCATCACGACATGCGTATTGATAACCGGCAAATCGAATTGAGGCTTCGGACATTCCGCTGAATGGTTCGGAACTTGGAACGCTTTAAGCCCCGGCATCATGTTCAACAACGGCGCCAAAATTTGGGAGCCAGTTGGAGTTGCTTCTAAACCCGGCGTCGGAACACCCGGATTTGGCCCGAGATCGACGGTAACGTTAATCGTCGTCGGGTTCGTTCCCGGATTGGTCACTGGTGGGGTAACAGTCCCTGTTCCAGGTGCGGTAACTGGAACCGAACCGGTCGCCGGGTTGACCGCCTTCGACAGCAAATCCTGCACCGTTGGGTACGAGGCTGGGTTAGAGGCCTGCCATGCAGCAACGTCAGCAGCCGTTACGGGATCGGAGTAGGAATAAGGAACTCCCTGATACATCGGATCCATAGCCGCTTTCTGCCAAGCTTTGTTGATGGTGTCAGCCATCAAAGCAGGGTTTGCAGGCTTCGACAGATCAGCCGCGGGAACCGATGCCAACGCCTGAGCCGGTGAAGCATTCGGCTTGTCTTGCGACTGACCGGCATTAGGTGAGGGGCTTCCAGAAGCGGTTACACAGCCACCGTTCTTGTAATAAGCATTAGTAGGACAGGCACTCATAGAGCCCGACGTGTAACCAAAAACACTCATCGACTCACTGCCTGGCTGACCATTGATATCAGTCCAGCCGACGTTACACAAAAAGCCTGGGCCTTGTTGCACGCAGCTATTTACGTGAACGTTGGTCTTTCCATTGTTATAGAGAGGATCGCCATAGACGCAAAGTGCAACCGTGGCGGGAGAACCCGAAGCACAAGTACTTCCACCGATAGAAAGATAAGGGCCACCAATAACAGTTGGTTGAGGGGTATACGTGCCAATTGGGTCGGAATAACCATCATTTGGTTGCGAGCCAGTCACAGCGATAGAACCGTCACTGTTAAATGCCCATTTGTACAAAGAGTCCGCAGCCAGAGAGACGGCGAAAGTTACGGCACTGCCAACTAAAAGGGTTAACCAGAAAGGTGCAGTTGCACCACCGACGGCAGCAGACGCAACAATCGTAAGGGCAGTACCAATAGCTGCAACGGTTGCCCCGTATTTTGGATCGTTGGCAGCAAAACCGCGAGCAATCGACTTTTGCTGAATCACACCCGCAACGGTATTACCAACTTTCGGCGAATAGGCAGCAACGGAAGCGGCAGACGCAAAAAACGGCGTGAATACCAGAGCAAAAACGAAAATCTTGATTACCGCGAACTTTAGGAAGAAATTTTTCATAGGTCGTTATCCGCAAAGCCAGTAACTACCGCCCAGGCACACATAAGGCCGAAGACGAACATGAGCAAATACCAAGCGTCATTGGTGGTCATGGGAATCAACTCCGACGATAAAAAGGCGTTTTCGACTAGGCGTGTTCACTGTTTTCAACTTCCTGAAGGCGAAAAAAAAGGGCACGCCGAAGCAATGCCCCGTCGCTAGTTACGATCAGCGACCGCGAATCATGCCCAGAACCATCGAAGCGGCTTTGGAGGTCGCGTAAATAGTCGCCAGAACTGCACCAATAGCCAGAATGCCTGCGACAACATCAGCAGCAGTGAAAGCACCGGTAATGGTGGTCAAATCAATAGCAGCGGAGGCGGCTTGCGACGCAGTAGCAGCAACGACACCGGCAGTTACAACGGAAGCGGACAGCAGTTGTTTCAGTTTCATGGTTGTTACCCTTTCTTAATAACCGGCATCCGGCCGGTACGGCTTTCCTCACCGATGACGTATGAGGTTCAAGACGGTGCCCACACCGCGAGATATCAGCCAAAAAAGCAGCGTTGTACCGAACGCAAACGACCAAAAGGCAAATGCCTGGGTGTAATCGAACGGCGCAGCAGCGGCTTGAACGGAAGCAAACTCAGAAGGCGTAAGCATGACAAATGCAGAACATATGGTTTCTTTAGTGGACGTCACAAAGCCGTTTGCATCTAGAAGCGTACAAACTGCCATGTTTATTTATCCGGCTTTAGATACAGGCGCTTGTGAGGAAACAGAATTGACTCGTCGTGCTTGGCGCGGATCAACATCAAAAGTTAAACGGCCATCGCGAACATCTGCGATAACATCGCACTCATAGGTTCCAGGCTGCGGGACTTGGCTTGGCAGCTCGGCATAAAAGGAAGCTTTCTGAGGATACGGAACATTTGGAAGATGAACATATGCTTCATACATGCAGTAAGGCTTTCCAGACTTAGAAGCCGTGCCAGTACGATTAACACCGGTAACCTCAACAAGAATTACATTCGACATAGTATTGCCCTCATTACAATGTTGGAAGTCGGGAGCTTATGCCCGGCTTGCGATAGGCCCAACTGGGCGCTGTGGTTTCAGGATTGCGCCTGAAAGTTAAAAACTGTCGGTGATTGCGTTGCCGAGTCACGGCTTGTGTCGCGAAGTCAGTCAGAATAGTTCGCATAACATCGTTAGCTATGCTTTTAATTAGTGCTTCATCAGTAACGTGATTGCGAATGTCAGACTCGACATTCCAACGCAAAACTTGAAACTGGTTCTTATCCATTAGAAACCCATCCATTCGGCAACACAGGTTGTTCCTATTTCTTGACGCTCTACAAACCAAATACGCTCAGGCTTAACGCCCTGCTCTTTCCGTGCCTCAACAGCCTTAAGCGTTTGCTCGACCTGCTGAGCAAGAACAGGATTGATAAAAGAAGTACGAACTTGCTGCTGTTCAGCCAATCGGCGCCGTTGCCCGCTTGTAAGCTGGATGCCTTGAAGACTTACAGTTCTCATGCTGCAACCCGCTGCAAGTGATTAGGCCGCTTGTACCAGGTTGGAGGGGCAATTCCTTTAACGGGATTAATCTCCCGCATTTCTCGAATGAATACGGTACTAAAGGTTTTAAGGTCGCATGCATTGCGAATATTAATACCAATACGGTTAAGGCGTGCCGCATGAACCCTGACCTGATTTTTCGTAAAGTCTAGTTCTTGCCCGGTCATCCAAAGATGGGCATACCACGCTGTCGTATTAGCTGCCTTTGTGGAATCCACAATATTCTCTAGCACAAGCTGTTGCGAAATGCTGGCAATATCCATCTTTGTCACCTTCAGGCGTTGGTCTACGCTCAAAAACTCATTGTGTAGAGTTTGATATTTGCCTTCATCAAAGAGGCCCCAGAAACATAGCTTTTCACGGCTTAGATATTCACTTTTAAGCTCTTGCTCTAAACGGACAATGCCTGTTTCTGCGGCATAGTTATAAATGTCCTGAGCATACTTAAACTCTGGGGATGCTTCCCCGAATGCTTTTTTAACTTTCGGAAGATGCTTGTCCAGTATTTCAAACGACTTGTCATAAGCCTTTCTGTACTGGAGGCGTGCGCCCTTCCCGCTTCCTGATGTTGTCCAATCAACAGATCGGCCATTTGGAAACAGTCGGCCTATCGAGTGTCCAATTCGTTGACTCGCGAGACCACGCAAATAAGCGGTCTCATTGCCCTTCCCCACCGATATGTTCGTGGTCAGGTCAATGCGATGGATGCAGCAACCATCGGCCCAGAGATGAGAGCTTTTTGCCCCTGACTCGCCTTGGCGAATCTCGAAGCGCGTGCATTTCGTAAACGGGGGCAAGCCGTACTCAGCGAGAAGTTCGTTGTAAACGGTGATGCACTGCTCAACCGTTTCAAAGCCCCAGAGATTGTCATGCCGATTCAGCCTGGAAGGATTGCCATCAACAGTCACCTTGCGGCCCTGGATCTGAATATGGATCCGAGAACTATGGCTACCCTCATGTTTAACAGCACGATAACGAGTGCTCATGACCTCACCAGTCAAGGTGTCAATCGCAGCGAACGCGGTATCCGAGATGACGGGAAGGTCCTCCTCGAATTCCTGCGAAACCTTGAGCCAGTCGATGAACATGCCATTACCTGTCAATATCTGTATTCCAATACAGAACTGGCAGGATTATGAGACCTTGTAATTGTGAAATGCAAGCATAAATGTACCGATATATCGGTACTGTACGAGTATCCAGCGAATAGGATAGGTCACATGAACAACCACTCAGGTGACAGAGCCGTGACCATTGGTGCAAATCTTAAGCGCTACCGAGAGGCGAAGGGCTTAACGCAACAAGCGGTTTGGGAGGCTGCAGGCGTTAGTAAATCGAGTTACACGTCCTACGAGGCAGGTCGTGGAATGCCATCTGCGGACAAGGTTGTAAGCCTTGCACATGTGCTTGGAACCACGACGGACGAACTACTGCTCGACCCGTCTGAAATGTTGGTTTCCCAAGACATGGTTCCTATCCTGAAGCGATTTGAGGCACTGCCGCCAGAGATTCGGCATCAGGCAAAAATTGCCCTAAAAGGTGTGCTTTTCGGATACGAACAGGAAGCCTTGAGGTAGAAAAAGCCAGTCATTCATGGATGCTGGAAATACGGGATTCCGTACTAAAGTGGGGGTGTAACAGCACCCCCACCCGCTTCAACCAAAACCAATTCCAAAAAGTGCCGACACCAGGTCAAAGGAGTGAAACGTGAGTTCGGATAGAAATCTGTCATGTCCGCATTGCATGAACAATGTCCCATGGGGAGCCCGCGTATGCCGAGGCTGCCACGCAGAGATTAGCTACGGCACGCCTCCTTTTATCGCTATAACGCTGACAGTGCTTTCGGTCGTAGCGGGCTTCTTGGTAGGAAAGCTGTTTCATGACCTGCTCTCCATCACAAACAGCACAGTCTTATGGATCGTCTGCGGAGCTACCACGCTTCTAGGTTGGTGGTTTTCCTTCAAAAATTGCAGACGTTTTTTTCGTGAGCGCACCTGGTTCAAGCGGATCTATAAAACGTAATGACATGGTCAATACCACGACTATTTGACGACAATCGCGGCACCTTCTAGGTAAGAAAAACCCATGGCATCGTCACAGAAGCAAGCGAAACGGGCTCAAAGAGCCAAGGAAAAAGCCAAAAAAGCGCGTGTGGTCAGAAACAATATTTCCCGCTACGAGGACTCGCAGACGGTGGAAACAATAGAGACGACAGAAGCAAGCGTGGCCTTGTTCAAGAAGATGAAAGCGGCCCAAGAAAAAAGCCGGGTAGACATGCTTGTGACCCTGATGCAGGACGAATTTGTAAGCTCCGCAGAAACTGCCCTGGACGCGACTGACATCCAGAGAATCCTTCTCGCGATGTACCACAGATGGAACAACAGCGCTGATCAAATGGTACCGGGGTGGCTGGACGATCCGGAGTTCAAAGAAGACTACGCACAAGCAGCGAAAATCGCTGACAAGGAAGAATATGTAACCGCTTGGGATGAAGAATCAGCGGAATCATGAAACCGTGTTGCGTCACGCAACAGAGCAAAAGCAGTAATTAGGGCGCGAAGTACCAGGTGCGTGATTCTGGGAACGCGACCCGCGAAGGGAACCCCAGTGGTCTAGCGATCGCTGGGGTTTTTCTTTGCCTGAAGATCGGCCGGCGTTGCCGGGTATCGGCGCGGAAAGATCGAGTTTTCACCGTGAAAAATCATGGCGCCTAATGCCCTTCGGGCAGTCGAGGTTTGACCTGGATTTCTACGTCCAGGCCGGCAGCTACAAGCAACTGGACGAGCTGCTCAAGGGTGAAACGATCTATTTTGCCCTGGACTAACTCAGTTAGCCGCGGCTTGGTAATGCCAAGAAAAGCAGCCGCCTCTTCCTTGCCCGAGCAGCTTTTGACGCGAGTCTGCAAAACCATCAGCAGCTCCGACTTGAGCTTCATGACGGTCGCTTCACCTGGTGAATCGCATATTGCGTCCCAGACACTGGCGTAGCTTTCTTGCTCTGTCATCAATTCCACCTGGGCGCAGAAACAGCATTTAACCGAAGGTTATAGGGTCAATTTTCGCGGACGCGAAAATGAAAAACCAGCAGCAACCTACCCTTACTTACGTAATCACTTACTTACGTCACCCCTTACGTAAGTAAGTCATGAGCCTCGCATAATGGACGTTATGGATAAATTCAGCGCCGGGGCTTCGCCATTATCCCGGCGCTAAATTCGTCGATCTCGACGGCATAGCTACCATAACGTCATCGATATTATGCGAACCTAAGGATTCTCCTTGTGGGGCTCTGCTCAGTCCTTTTCACCAGGTGATCAGGTGTTGCTAGTAGCAACACGGCTTCAGAACGATGGCTTCTGTCCTTCGTCATCTGCATCGATACGAAACTTGGCACGTGCAACAACGGCCATCGCTTCGGCAATGAAAGCCGCGTCACCCGTGTCGTGAGCATCAGCCAAAAAGACAGCTACGGCCTCTGAATCAACCAGCGAGTCAGCTGGGTCATAATCATAAATTGGCTCTGTCATTGGATCACCTCGGGAGAAATCCGCTCAAGTCGCCATGCTTCCTGAAACATGGCTTTTAACGCGGCCTGATGTTGCTTGGTGAAGCTGGAGGTTCCTTTGCGCAGATAGGGATTTCGCCAATGCTCGTTGCGTAACAACTGATGGTATGAGACTTCCTGAGCGGTGATCGTGGGCCGATCCGTGCCATAAATGAAGCCCGTTTTAAGTCCAAGGTTGTAGCGGTTGGAAATGATCCAGGATGAATCTGTAATAGCCTCGACCGCTTCCGACAAGGCAGCACATGCATCGCGGAAATGGGGAGCCGAAAGCCCCGCAGCAGCGATTGACTGAACAGCTTCCGCCTTAATCAAGGTGGCCAGCGCTTTCTGCTTTTCAGTTCCCTGCATATTCATACTCTACATATTCCATTGCATTATAACTAAACTAAATAGTTCTTTAGTTTAGTTATAACAAGATACTCAGATTTTCACGGTGAAAAGCCGGTTGAACGCCGGAAGGAACGGTCTGAAATTTAGCTGCTAAATCGACAAGGTGTCGAGCCCGAACTACGGCGAATCAAGCCCGTGCTAGCATCCAATGACGCACAGCCAAAGGCAGCGATGATGAGCCAGCATATTCCGTCAGAAAGTAGTTTCGCTGAAATCATGGACGGCAAAAAGAAACGCCGCGATGCGTTAATGCTTGCTGTTAGCGGCGCGGCGCCGTCAGACCTTGAAGGTCCTTCCCAGCGCCTAAAAGAGGTGATGCGCAAGCCAGACGCGGAACAGCGCCGTCAACGCATCCCTCCTCCCCTATTTACTCTATGAATGTACCCATAGGAGTGGTCAAGTCCTCGCGCTGACGCGCTGCGGGCATGCCCGCTCCTACGGGTTCTGACTGATTGAAGCACCCTGCCCTCACATCCTCATCATCTGGATAACCAGCAAGATTTCCGATTTGCTCGACTCAGTAACCTTGGAACGGAAAATAGACGGCAGGAAAGATAGGCCAGTTTGCGTTTCTGAGGTTTTTTCCTCGGTCAATCCACCCAAAATGACCACCTCGGCGTTGCGCATCTGCACGTTTGTAGTCAATTGCCGCTTGGTCAAAGTCGGGCTTCCATTCACGCCGGTAGTGGTCTGCACGAAGTTGGAAAGCTGCTGATCAATGGTCAGATCGACAACAGCCTGGCGCACCTGAGGGGTGATGGTAAAAATCACCCCAGAGTTACGATATTCGACCGACTGGACAGCTTGGCCAGCACCTTGCGGATACGACAAGGCACCCAGCACCGGCACTTCTGCACCGACGTTTATCGTCGCTTCTTTACCTGATCGCACACGCAAACTCGGCTGACTGACCACCTTAAAACGCGAATCGGACGACAGAGCCGACAGGACGGCATTGAAGTCGCCCGTACTAATGCTGACGGAGTTATCGAGCGGATTACCGGCCAAGTTGATCGATACTTTACCCTTGAGCAACGAGGCAGCCAGGGAAAAAGCGGAACCGTCACGGTCGCCGGTTTGAACCTCATAAACTGCACTACGCAACATCACTTCGCCCATCTCGATATCAACCTGGGGCAACAACGAACGCAAGTTGGCAATTTCAGCCTTTGTACCGACAAAAACCAGCTGATCAGCATCACGATTTAACAGGCTGGCAGCCGATCCACGCGGAGCAGATCCGGTCATCGGAGTTTGACCAGGAACAGAAATCCCGCGATCAACACCAAATTTTCCCTGGAACAATGGCGCGAGCGTTTCGGACAGATAGGCCACATCGCGGTAAAGCGGTCGGTACAGAAAGTATTCACCAGGAGGCGGTGCTGGCTCTTTTTTCGGCATGACGTGATCGACGCCGTTGCGCTGCGTAACAGCGTAACCAAAGGCATCAAGAAGACGGACGAAATCGGCGCGCACCTGGACGGCGGAGCCCTGAACACGCAACGACACAGGCCGACCGTCCTCGAGCACTTCCGGCGACAGGATGTAGGGCTTACGGAAGGCATCGGCATAGAAAATTTGAGCCACTTGGCCAATCGGCAAGCCGGTCAGATCGAACTGATACGGCGCCTGCTTATCGGCGGCAATCGCGGAAAATGACAACAGGCACAATAACAAGAACCGGATCATGGATTTTTACCAGGGAGAGGAACGGAGGACGCGGCCGGAGGCTTGCCACCGCTGAAGGTGCTGACGCGCTGGCCGTCGAGTTGACCAGTCATAACGCGGCCTGAATTCTGGAAGTTGCTCGGATGCTCGTAACGGATCACGCCGTCAGTGTTCACCAGGACGACTTGTCGCTGACCATCAACGACAATTTCCCCAGCAATACGCCATTCAGTGGAAAGCACCTGAGAAGGAGCAGAAGGCACAATATTGGGCGCTGGTTGCGCGGCGCTTGCGGCTTGCTGAACGACCGTAGCGGGAGCAGCACCACGGTTGAAGAAGTGCAGGACACCCCAGACCGACCCGACACCGCCGAAAACAATCATGAACAGGAAAAACCAGACCTTTGGGTTTTTCAGGATGTTCTGTCGGTCATCCACCTGGACTTCTTTGCCGTGACCGCCTGAGTACGACGAATAGAGCGGGAAAATCTCCGGGTCATACTTTTTATTCATCACGTCAACACGGGCTTTGGCCGTCTGTTTCCAGCCTTCCCACATCTCAACTCGGTAGATTTTATTCAAACCCAGCGACTTAATTTTGGTGGTACGAAACGACAGCTCGACCACCGTTTTCAAGATGCGATGAAGGTCGGAAATGTCCTGAACCATAAGTACCAGGTCACAGGTCACACCGGTTTCAGCGTGGGCATAGTGACGATGCTCGCGGAAGAAAATCCGGTGTTCGGTGCCGATCTTCGAATCAGAACCCCAGAATCGCCAAGCTTCGTCGATGCAGATCAAATCACCGGGCTGGCAGAACGTGTCCACCGGCTGGCCGTGTGGCAAAAAATCAGCCTTGAAAACGTCTTCGTTTTGGCAGTGCACCACTTCGCCGAGTTTCTCCAGGGCAATGCCCTGTTTCTCGTTGATGTATGCACGGATGGCATCGGAGTCGATACCGTCGACGTTTGTCACAACCCGGCGCCCTTTAGCGACCGCTGGGACGATAACGGAGACGACACACTCGAAGCTTTTGCCCGAGCCCATCAGCCCGGTATAGGCATTAATAGGCATCAGCCAATTACCGGAATACGGCGGATGATGAACCGAGTTACAAGCGCGGCAATGATAAGCGGAATGCCTTGCGAAGCTGCGAAGAGATCAAGGAAATACCAAGTAGCCGAACTAATACCAGTGAAGGCCGAAGTCAAAGAGCTGCCGTTAGGCAGCAATGACACCATGGCAGAAACCAGCTCGGACACAATGAAATACAAGGCCGTGAAAACGACAAACTTGATTAATACCCCTCGCACCAGGAACGCGAGCAACGTGTTAACAGCGGAAAGTAAAATAGCAAACATGGTTCACCTCACGCCGAAAGAACGATAAAGAGCGCGGCAATAACCCACGCCAAAAACGCACCGCTAAAAAGTTGAGGCCGAACGTCTTCAAACAACTTGCACTGGGCATCCATCACGACATGCGTATTGATAACCGGCAAATCGAATTGAGGCTTCGGACATTCCGCTGAATGGTTCGGAACTTGGAACGCTTTAAGCCCCGGCATCATGTTCAACAACGGCGCCAAAATTTGGGAGCCAGTTGGAGTTGCTTCTAAACCCGGCGTCGGAACACCCGGATTTGGCCCGAGATCGACGGTAACGTTAATCGTCGTCGGGTTCGTTCCCGGATTGGTCACTGGTGGGGTAACAGTCCCTGTTCCAGGTGCGGTAACTGGAACCGAACCGGTCGCCGGGTTGACCGCCTTCGACAGCAAATCCTGCACCGTTGGGTACGAGGCTGGGTTAGAGGCCTGCCATGCAGCAACGTCAGCAGCCGTTACGGGATCGGAGTAGGAATAAGGAACTCCCTGATACATCGGATCCATAGCCGCTTTCTGCCAAGCTTTGTTGATGGTGTCAGCCATCAAAGCAGGGTTTGCAGGCTTCGACAGATCAGCCGCGGGAACCGATGCCAACGCCTGAGCCGGTGAAGCATTCGGCTTGTCTTGCGACTGACCGGCATTAGGTGAGGGGCTTCCAGAAGCGGTTACACAGCCACCGTTCTTGTAATAAGCATTAGTAGGACAGGCACTCATAGAGCCCGACGTGTAACCAAAAACACTCATCGACTCACTGCCTGGCTGACCATTGATATCAGTCCAGCCGACGTTACACAAAAAGCCTGGGCCTTGTTGCACGCAGCTATTTACGTGAACGTTGGTCTTTCCATTGTTATAGAGAGGATCGCCATAGACGCAAAGTGCAACCGTGGCGGGAGAACCCGAAGCACAAGTACTTCCACCGATAGAAAGATAAGGGCCACCAATAACAGTTGGTTGAGGGGTATACGTGCCAATTGGGTCGGAATAACCATCATTTGGTTGCGAGCCAGTCACAGCGATAGAACCGTCACTGTTAAATGCCCATTTGTACAAAGAGTCCGCAGCCAGAGAGACGGCGAAAGTTACGGCACTGCCAACTAAAAGGGTTAACCAGAAAGGTGCAGTTGCACCACCGACGGCAGCAGACGCAACAATCGTAAGGGCAGTACCAATAGCTGCAACGGTTGCCCCGTATTTTGGATCGTTGGCAGCAAAACCGCGAGCAATCGACTTTTGCTGAATCACACCCGCAACGGTATTACCAACTTTCGGCGAATAGGCAGCAACGGAAGCGGCAGACGCAAAAAACGGCGTGAATACCAGAGCAAAAACGAAAATCTTGATTACCGCGAACTTTAGGAAGAAATTTTTCATAGGTCGTTATCCGCAAAGCCAGTAACTACCGCCCAGGCACACATAAGGCCGAAGACGAACATGAGCAAATACCAAGCGTCATTGGTGGTCATGGGAATCAACTCCGACGATAAAAAGGCGTTTTCGACTAGGCGTGTTCACTGTTTTCAACTTCCTGAAGGCGAAAAAAAAGGGCACGCCGAAGCAATGCCCCGTCGCTAGTTACGATCAGCGACCGCGAATCATGCCCAGAACCATCGAAGCGGCTTTGGAGGTCGCGTAAATAGTCGCCAGAACTGCACCAATAGCCAGAATGCCTGCGACAACATCAGCAGCAGTGAAAGCACCGGTAATGGTGGTCAAATCAATAGCAGCGGAGGCGGCTTGCGACGCAGTAGCAGCAACGACACCGGCAGTTACAACGGAAGCGGACAGCAGTTGTTTCAGTTTCATGGTTGTTACCCTTTCTTAATAACCGGCATCCGGCCGGTACGGCTTTCCTCACCGATGACGTATGAGGTTCAAGACGGTGCCCACACCGCGAGATATCAGCCAAAAAAGCAGCGTTGTACCGAACGCAAACGACCAAAAGGCAAATGCCTGGGTGTAATCGAACGGCGCAGCAGCGGCTTGAACGGAAGCAAACTCAGAAGGCGTAAGCATGACAAATGCAGAACATATGGTTTCTTTAGTGGACGTCACAAAGCCGTTTGCATCTAGAAGCGTACAAACTGCCATGTTTATTTATCCGGCTTTAGATACAGGCGCTTGTGAGGAAACAGAATTGACTCGTCGTGCTTGGCGCGGATCAACATCAAAAGTTAAACGGCCATCGCGAACATCTGCGATAACATCGCACTCATAGGTTCCAGGCTGCGGGACTTGGCTTGGCAGCTCGGCATAAAAGGAAGCTTTCTGAGGATACGGAACATTTGGAAGATGAACATATGCTTCATACATGCAGTAAGGCTTTCCAGACTTAGAAGCCGTGCCAGTACGATTAACACCGGTAACCTCAACAAGAATTACATTCGACATAGTATTGCCCTCATTACAATGTTGGAAGTCGGGAGCTTATGCCCGGCTTGCGATAGGCCCAACTGGGCGCTGTGGTTTCAGGATTGCGCCTGAAAGTTAAAAACTGTCGGTGATTGCGTTGCCGAGTCACGGCTTGTGTCGCGAAGTCAGTCAGAATAGTTCGCATAACATCGTTAGCTATGCTTTTAATTAGTGCTTCATCAGTAACGTGATTGCGAATGTCAGACTCGACATTCCAACGCAAAACTTGAAACTGGTTCTTATCCATTAGAAACCCATCCATTCGGCAACACAGGTTGTTCCTATTTCTTGACGCTCTACAAACCAAATACGCTCAGGCTTAACGCCCTGCTCTTTCCGTGCCTCAACAGCCTTAAGCGTTTGCTCGACCTGCTGAGCAAGAACAGGATTGATAAAAGAAGTACGAACTTGCTGCTGTTCAGCCAATCGGCGCCGTTGCCCGCTTGTAAGCTGGATGCCTTGAAGACTTACAGTTCTCATGCTGCAACCCGCTGCAAGTGATTAGGCCGCTTGTACCAGGTTGGAGGGGCAATTCCTTTAACGGGATTAATCTCCCGCATTTCTCGAATGAATACGGTACTAAAGGTTTTAAGGTCGCATGCATTGCGAATATTAATACCAATACGGTTAAGGCGTGCCGCATGAACCCTGACCTGATTTTTCGTAAAGTCTAGTTCTTGCCCGGTCATCCAAAGATGGGCATACCACGCTGTCGTATTAGCTGCCTTTGTGGAATCCACAATATTCTCTAGCACAAGCTGTTGCGAAATGCTGGCAATATCCATCTTTGTCACCTTCAGGCGTTGGTCTACGCTCAAAAACTCATTGTGTAGAGTTTGATATTTGCCTTCATCAAAGAGGCCCCAGAAACATAGCTTTTCACGGCTTAGATATTCACTTTTAAGCTCTTGCTCTAAACGGACAATGCCTGTTTCTGCGGCATAGTTATAAATGTCCTGAGCATACTTAAACTCTGGGGATGCTTCCCCGAATGCTTTTTTAACTTTCGGAAGATGCTTGTCCAGTATTTCAAACGACTTGTCATAAGCCTTTCTGTACTGGAGGCGTGCGCCCTTCCCGCTTCCTGATGTTGTCCAATCAACAGATCGGCCATTTGGAAACAGTCGGCCTATCGAGTGTCCAATTCGTTGACTCGCGAGACCACGCAAATAAGCGGTCTCATTGCCCTTCCCCACCGATATGTTCGTGGTCAGGTCAATGCGATGGATGCAGCAACCATCGGCCCAGAGATGAGAGCTTTTTGCCCCTGACTCGCCTTGGCGAATCTCGAAGCGCGTGCATTTCGTAAACGGGGGCAAGCCGTACTCAGCGAGAAGTTCGTTGTAAACGGTGATGCACTGCTCAACCGTTTCAAAGCCCCAGAGATTGTCATGCCGATTCAGCCTGGAAGGATTGCCATCAACAGTCACCTTGCGGCCCTGGATCTGAATATGGATCCGAGAACTATGGCTACCCTCATGTTTAACAGCACGATAACGAGTGCTCATGACCTCACCAGTCAAGGTGTCAATCGCAGCGAACGCGGTATCCGAGATGACGGGAAGGTCCTCCTCGAATTCCTGCGAAACCTTGAGCCAGTCGATGAACATGCCATTACCTGTCAATATCTGTATTCCAATACAGAACTGGCAGGATTATGAGACCTTGTAATTGTGAAATGCAAGCATAAATGTACCGATATATCGGTACTGTACGAGTATCCAGCGAATAGGATAGGTCACATGAACAACCACTCAGGTGACAGAGCCGTGACCATTGGTGCAAATCTTAAGCGCTACCGAGAGGCGAAGGGCTTAACGCAACAAGCGGTTTGGGAGGCTGCAGGCGTTAGTAAATCGAGTTACACGTCCTACGAGGCAGGTCGTGGAATGCCATCTGCGGACAAGGTTGTAAGCCTTGCACATGTGCTTGGAACCACGACGGACGAACTACTGCTCGACCCGTCTGAAATGTTGGTTTCCCAAGACATGGTTCCTATCCTGAAGCGATTTGAGGCACTGCCGCCAGAGATTCGGCATCAGGCAAAAATTGCCCTAAAAGGTGTGCTTTTCGGATACGAACAGGAAGCCTTGAGGTAGAAAAAGCCAGTCATTCATGGATGCTGGAAATACGGGATTCCGTACTAAAGTGGGGGTGTAACAGCACCCCCACCCGCTTCAACCAAAACCAATTCCAAAAAGTGCCGACACCAGGTCAAAGGAGTGAAACGTGAGTTCGGATAGAAATCTGTCATGTCCGCATTGCATGAACAATGTCCCATGGGGAGCCCGCGTATGCCGAGGCTGCCACGCAGAGATTAGCTACGGCACGCCTCCTTTTATCGCTATAACGCTGACAGTGCTTTCGGTCGTAGCGGGCTTCTTGGTAGGAAAGCTGTTTCATGACCTGCTCTCCATCACAAACAGCACAGTCTTATGGATCGTCTGCGGAGCTACCACGCTTCTAGGTTGGTGGTTTTCCTTCAAAAATTGCAGACGTTTTTTTCGTGAGCGCACCTGGTTCAAGCGGATCTATAAAACGTAATGACATGGTCAATACCACGACTATTTGACGACAATCGCGGCACCTTCTAGGTAAGAAAAACCCATGGCATCGTCACAGAAGCAAGCGAAACGGGCTCAAAGAGCCAAGGAAAAAGCCAAAAAAGCGCGTGTGGTCAGAAACAATATTTCCCGCTACGAGGACTCGCAGACGGTGGAAACAATAGAGACGACAGAAGCAAGCGTGGCCTTGTTCAAGAAGATGAAAGCGGCCCAAGAAAAAAGCCGGGTAGACATGCTTGTGACCCTGATGCAGGACGAATTTGTAAGCTCCGCAGAAACTGCCCTGGACGCGACTGACATCCAGAGAATCCTTCTCGCGATGTACCACAGATGGAACAACAGCGCTGATCAAATGGTACCGGGGTGGCTGGACGATCCGGAGTTCAAAGAAGACTACGCACAAGCAGCGAAAATCGCTGACAAGGAAGAATATGTAACCGCTTGGGATGAAGAATCAGCGGAATCATGAAACCGTGTTGCGTCACGCAACAGAGCAAAAGCAGTAATTAGGGCGCGAAGTACCAGGTGCGTGATTCTGGGAACGCGACCCGCGAAGGGAACCCCAGTGGTCTAGCGATCGCTGGGGTTTTTCTTTGCCTGAAGATCGGCCGGCGTTGCCGGGTATCGGCGCGGAAAGATCGAGTTTTCACCGTGAAAAATCATGGCGCCTAATGCCCTTCGGGCAGTCGAGGTTTGACCTGGATTTCTACGTCCAGGCCGGCAGCTACAAGCAACTGGACGAGCTGCTCAAGGGTGAAACGATCTATTTTGCCCTGGACTAACTCAGTTAGCCGCGGCTTGGTAATGCCAAGAAAAGCAGCCGCCTCTTCCTTGCCCGAGCAGCTTTTGACGCGAGTCTGCAAAACCATCAGCAGCTCCGACTTGAGCTTCATGACGGTCGCTTCACCTGGTGAATCGCATATTGCGTCCCAGACACTGGCGTAGCTTTCTTGCTCTGTCATCAATTCCACCTGGGCGCAGAAACAGCATTTAACCGAAGGTTATAGGGTCAATTTTCGCGGACGCGAAAATGAAAAACCAGCAGCAACCTACCCTTACTTACGTAATCACTTACTTACGTCACCCCTTACGTAAGTAAGTCATGAGCCTCGCATAATGGACGTTATGGATAAATTCAGCGCCGGGGCTTCGCCATTATCCCGGCGCTAAATTCGTCGATCTCGACGGCATAGCTACCATAACGTCATCGATATTATGCGAAAGCCGAGCTTGTTCGTGTGTGTTGCGTTACACAGGAAATTACCTAGGCTCAACTGCAACGCTTCCTGCCATAAGGAGCAGCTTCAGCTGTTGCGCTTATGCCTGTTATTCATTTGAAAGACATTTCCGTGCCTTCCGGACTCGTTGGTTGGTTGTTGACCGATGACCGTGGACGACCGCGCTATTGGTCAACGGTCTGGTCTGCACTGGACGGTGCCAGCTTGGCGCCGTCCACACTACGAACCCAGCTGGCCGTCATCGAACAGCTGTACCAGTCGGCCAGACGGCTGTATCAGTCTGACTGCCTTGATCGGCTGATTGCGGAGCTCAAATTCGATGAGCTTGAAGCCTGTCTTGAGACGTTCTTCATTACGGCCAGGAATCATGGCACCCAGACTGCAGCCAACTACCATCCGAACTGGCGTGTGGCCTACGTTTTCGTCAAAAGTTGTGTTCAACGCCTGGTGAAGAGTCATGCCGATCCCGACATGCTTTGGCGGCTGAGCATGCGCCTGGAGCGCCTGGAGAAACTGTTTGACTCGCTGGGGATGGCGCCCGCGCCGCCAGCTGAGATTGTCCGAGCCTTGCCAAGCCCCGTACTGGATGAGTTTTACCAGATCATTGATCCGTACTCGATGAGAAATCCATTTAGAAACAGTACGTTACGATGGCGAAATTACGTATTGTGCCTACTCATGTTGCATCTTGGATTACGCCGCGGTGAAACCCTGGTGCTGCCTATGGATGCATTGAAAAGCGAAAAGCGCTTCACCCCGACTGTAGAAATCGTCAACTGGCTGAATGTCGGCGACAATCCGTATCAGCGTGATCCACGCCCGGAACAACCCAGCCTAAAAAACAACAATGCCGCCCGCCAACTGCCCGTCCCGCCAGCGTTGGCCAACCTCATCAGGACCTTCGTCGATATTTACCGGCCCTCGACCCGGCACAGCTACTTATTTTCCTCACTGGAAGGCAATCCACTATCATTACGCCAGGTCAATGGTATTTTTGTCACCATCACAGGTGAGCTCACCGCTGAAGCGCGCCAAACACTTCAGCAGTATCGCGGGGCCGGTCGCATTACACCGCACGACATGCGGCATACGTGTGCGACTGTCAGGCTTCATCAATTTGTAGAAAATGGTGACGACCTCGAAATGGCAATCCAGAGACTGCGAGCTTTTTTTGGCTGGGCCCGCACCTCGGAGATGCCGCGACGGTACGCACGAGCTTTTTTTGAAGATCGCTTAGCCACCGTTTGGAATCATGCATTTGACGTCCATGTCAGCCATCTGCGCTCCTAATAGGGGCAGATGAAGGAGCCGCGCATGCAGCGGAGTCAATCGGGCTTTTCTGGTAACGCGAGACTGATAGAGGCGTTGGCTCCCCTGCCTCCCCTGCCCTCTGTAATCCGTTATTGGGATGATTTTGCAGACTGCTGGAAAACAATAAGAAATCCCACGGAAAACGTATGGTCCTTCGAGGTTAATGGTGAAGTCCTAAGATTCGACTTCAGTTCCTTTGACGGAGAATTGGTACACCTAATGAAGCTGTGGCTTGCTCGTTCCGTTTCTGAATTGGCATGCGCAACCGTTAAGATATATTTCCAGGCACTGCAAAGGCTCGATAAATGCCTTATATATACAACGTTAGAACTCTCACTAATTCCAGCCCTAAGTATCGATGATAAGTGGCGTCGTGAAATAGTTACAGAGTGTAATAATCATCAGCTAAGCGCGCTCAAATCGTTGCTATTATTTTGTTGCGGTCAATCCTTGGGGCTTCTGAGCAGCGATTCCAGACCTCGAATTGCATCACTTCCTCAACACGCCGTGGACAAATACGCCAGTGTCCGGAGTGGTGATGTATTTCTTGATTTGTATGAAGATCGGAAAATTATTGATTATCTGGACTCGCTCAATGACGTCTCAAGACATGATCTGGCTTACCTCAAAACCCCTTCTTTAATTAGCGTTTGTATTTTATGTGTTTGCTATCAGCTTGCAATGCGTCCCAAACAGATCGCTAAACTTAAAGTCGAACATCTGAACATATTTAGTTTTGAAAACTCCGTCAGTGTGCAGTTGCGATTTTTTCGAGGGAAACAACGCAAGAGTACAGCCCTTATACCGATGTTACGAAAAATAAAACGGGAGTGGGCAAATATCTTTGTAGAGTTACATCGCCGGCGAACTACGGACCAAGCGTTCCCTCAATCACCCGGTGCTCTAGCCGATTCCTTGTTTGGCCTGACGCCAGCAGGTGTCGTCACATCGCTGGCAAGACTCACCGCAGTACTGGGGTTGGATGGTCGTAGTAGCACGGACTTCAGGCACAGCGCTGCGCAGCGTATGGTGGACGCAGGTGCCACCCAGGAAGAACTCGCTGAGTACATGGGGCACAGCTGGTCAATGACCGGGCTGGTTTATTTTGAATCATCACCGACGCAGGCCGAGCGGGTGAATCGCGCTCTGGCCATTTCCCCGATATATAGCAAAATTGAGCGTATTGCCAGAACCCGAACGATCAGTACGGAGGACTTATCGAACGCACTACCCGCGCACCAAATAGGCGGTATGCCACACGGAATACCCATAGCGGGAATTGGCATGTGTACCCTTGGCCAAGGGTTATGTGCAAAGAATCCGGTATTGTCATGTTATGGCTGTGATCGTTTCCTGGCGGTCCAGAATTCTAAGATTCATGAAGAGGTTCGTGACGGTTTGCGCCCTGTTGTGCTGCAATTTTACAACGCATCAAGAGGCGAGAGCTACTCCCCCGCTTATTCGCAACTGCAAGATGTCCTGGAGCGGGTGGAACATGTCATTGATGAACTAAATGGCGCCGCTGATAATGAATAACAACTTTAGATACTTTATTGAAAAAAATAAAATGCTCGCCATCTCCAAAGGCCTCAACTGGGACATCCCCACTGCGCCTGATGGAACCGTAAAAAAAGGTGAAGGATGGCCGCTGTTCCGTATGGCGGGCAATCCCCGAATCCCTTATTGGCTTGCGGACTTAGGGACCGACATAAAAACCCTGGCGTTGATCAACGCGGAGCGCAGCACACAAGGGATGCCCCCCATCACAAGGACGATGCTGTCGAACGCGTGGCAAGACTTAATCAAAGCATGCGCTATTCATTATATTTATGTGAAAGGTGCATCCGCAGCGCATGCCAGCCAGTACATCGTGCGAACCATTCGTGTCATTGCCTCTTGTTGCGGTAACGCTGAGCCGTGGGAGCTGAGCGTTGATCACATTGCGTCTGCACTTAAATTCGCATCACTGTTACAGCCTTCCGGCCAACTGGCCAGAGGAATTAGCAATTCAGTACAAAATGTTTTGGACTTTAATTGTCTGACTGACCGCACTCCGTTGTTGCCAGCGGTGAGCGTTAAACACCGTAACAATCGCGACGACACGTCTAACTTTCGACAAAGCCTTTCGGAGCGCAAACACTCTGAGCGTCTTCCCGATTACAATGCATTCTGGGAATTGATCCGGATTGTTTTTACCGAAGAGCCACAGACATTTTATGACGAGTTGAGGTTTGCGCAAGCCAAGATTTTGGTGCTCTGTGGTCTGCGGATGGGCGAAACACCACTCATGCCAGCCGATTGGTGCCAAGAGTTTTCTTATCTGAGTAAAAAGGGCATTTCCGCAGGCGAGTATGGTGGTATTTCCTCATCGATCGCTCTTAAGTATTTTGTGGAAAAAAGAAGTATTTCGGATAAAGACGGCAAGCTCTTGTATCCAGATATTCAGCACATTCCCGAGATGTTCAGAGAGATTATTACTCAGTTTCTGGGACGGGTGCTTTTGCTTACCCAACCGCTCCGCAGCACTCTAAAGAAACAGTATGAATCCAATCGGATTTTTGCTGATTTTCAACCGGATCAACTGGTGACCGTTGCCGACATCTATCCCTGTTTAACCGGAAACCCATTTGTTTTTGAAGATGATCAGGAATCGCAACTGATCGCGCAGTACCGAAAAAATTACGATATTGCGGTGCTGGATGAAATTGAAAGTCGACAACTGTTATTGAAGGAGCATGGCGGAAAAGTGAAGAATATTGTTCGTCAGTACTTCGCCGTGCTGCGTAAAGGATATGAATCGCTCGTCCCTTTCCGCAACGCGTCGGGGGTGCCTTGTAAGGTAAAGTTCATGGCCGGATATTTCAAAATTTCGGATATGGAGCAATTGGTCAGATTGAAAATGCCCTCCAAGCTCTCACCCCTGGAACCGCTGCGGACCACCGCAGGAAAGATGCCGCCGCATGACCTACTCTTTCTTGCCCCCATACGCGCGCTGTCAGAGGGACGCAATGAGGGACTATGTGATATTCGCAAGTACTGCTTTATCGGCGTACTCGATACGATCGATCTGCGAAACCACTATTACAAAAGTCAGAATTCCAATACGACCTTTTTTCAGCGCTACGGGCGCGACGAAGAAAACCAGGGCCTTACCATCAACAGTCATTCTCTGCGTCACGTTCAAAACTGCGAGCTCTTCAGGATGGGGGTGGCTGACACGATCATAACCAAACGGTATGGCCGTCGTAGCGTTGAGCAGTCGTACCAGTACGATCATCGCAGTTTGCTCGAGGAACTTGCCTCGATGGATTTACCCCAGGCTGCGCAAGACTTATTGTCGGCAGGCAGTTCGCAGGTGCTAGCGATGGTTCTGAGTGGCAAGGTGTCCGGTCCAGTTGTTGATGAGTTTCGAGAGATTCAGAAAACAATGGGCGATGAGGCAGCATTTCTCTATCTGGCGGGAGAAGCTGATGGATTTCACGTTACGCCTTATGGGTTTTGCATCAACAGTTTCGTAACCAATCCGTGTCCAAAACACTTAGAGTGTTACGGCGGGTGCCGTCATCTTTGTGTTACCGATTTGCAAACCCATCAGCAAAATTTGGTGGGGCTTCGTGAAAAAATTGCATTAGCCGTTAACAAAATTGAGGCTCGCGTGAGCGACAGTATTGGTAGAACAAACCAATTGAATCATGCCAAGAAAACTCTAGAGAATATTGATCGAGCATTGGCGTGCCGACCGGGTGAAAAACCTTTTCCAGATGGTCCAGATTTGTCGGTACAGGTCCATCAAGTAGACTTGTTCGAAGGCTAGTTACCTTCACGCTGCTGCCCTGTTACCTAGCTAGCGGAGAAATTATGTCAGCGCTGAGCAAACCTGTCCGCCGCACCCTCAGTGCTAGTCAGCTTGATGATGTAGTGGTCAACTAATCCCGGACACGGTTTTGAGTTTTTCTTCAGTTTTCGCCGGGGCCAACCCATCGTTAAATTGATGGGGTCGGATCCAGTTGTAGTGATGCATCAGGTACTGGCTGATGTCTCGCTGAGCTTGCTGGCCGGTCATGTAGCCAGTGGTCGGTATCCATTCTGTTTTCAAACTGCGAAACACCCGTTCCATCGGCGCATTATCCCAGCAATTTCCTCGGCGACTCATGCTCTGGCGCATACGGTAGCGCCACAGTCGTTGGCGAAATTGGCGGCTGGCGTACTGCGATCCTTGATCCGAGTGAAACAGCAACCCCTGAGGCTTTCCACGTTGTTCGTAAGCCACGTCCAGCGCCTTGACCACCAGATCTGCATCCGGCTTTTCTGATAACGCCCAGCCCACAACTCGACGCGCGTAGAGATCCAGGACAACCGCAAGGTAGTGCCATTTACCCTGCGCCCAAATGTAGGTGATATCGCCACACCAGACCTGGTTGGGCGCCTCGACATCAAACTCCCGGTTCAAGATGTTCGGGATATCAGGCCGCTCCACCGTCGCTTTTTTGTAGGCGTGTGATCCCGGCTGCTTGCTGACCAGCTCCAGTTCGCGCATCAGGCCGCGTACCTTGAACCGCCCGATTTGCTCACCCTCTTCTTGCATCATCACGGTGATGCTGCGGCTGCCCGGCGCACTTCGCCCCCGGGTGAACAACTCGTTCACTCGACTACGCAGCCTGAGCCGCTCAACGTCAGGGGTTAGCCGTCTGAGACGATGTGCGTAGTAACTCGAGCGGGCGACTTCGAACACCTCGCACAAGCAATCAACTGGCTCATGGACGCTTAACTGATTGATCAGCGCGTACGCTCGAGATCTTCCGACATCAAGAGCGCGGTAGCCTTTTTTAGTATCGATTTCTCGCGCTCAAGGCGAGCGATCCGAGCTTCCAGCTCCTGGATTTTTTGCTGCTCTGGAGTTAGCGCCTTGCTCTGTGGGGTGATGCCTGTGCGCTCCTGCTGAAGCTGGTCGACCCAACGGCGCAGAACCGATTCGCCAACGCCGAGCGAGCGGCTGGCCTCGATGAAGCTGTAGTTTTGCTTGAGCACGAGGTCGGCAGCCTCGCGTTTGAATTCAGCGGAAAAGGTACGGCGTTGCTTGGTCATCTGACACCTCGATCTGGCGGGTATTCTCGCCTAAATGGGTGTCCGGAATCATTAGACCACTACAAATCGATGCCTACGGCGGTTCTGTAGAGAATCGCACTCGGTTTCTCAAGGAGGTAGTCGAGTCGGTCATCGAGGTCTTCGGCGCCAGCCGCGTGGGTGTTCGCCTGTCGCCGATCTTCAATTATTTCTCCATGAGCGACAGCGATCCCCAAGTGACGTTCAACTACGCGGCGAAGATGCTCAGTCGCTATGGGTTGGCCTACCTTCATGTGGTGGAGTTCGGTGCAGGGCCATTCGATTTCAGAGAACTAAAGCGTCGTTTCGGTGGCACCTACATTGCCAATGGTGGCTATGACGCAGAGCGAGCTGGAACAGCGCTCAGCTTAGGTGATGCTGATCTGGTGTCGTTTGGCACCGCGTTCCTGGCCAACCCGGATTTGGTAGAGCGATTCAAACACGGCGAAGCCCTGAACGACGCAGACCCAACGACGTTCTACCAAGGTGAAGAGCGCGGTTACACGGACTATCCGACCATGGCAGAATCCCGATAGACACTATGAGCAAAATATTGGATTAGAAGTTTGCCTTGTCTTACCTTCGCTCGCTACGTTTCCACACAGCCTGTCGCAGGGCCCTTTTGCACTCAAGACTAAATCACTTTGACTGCATCACGACCCTGTTGGGATAGTTGCCTTTCGATCAAAGGTGAACCTTCAGGAAGGCTTGCGAATATAGGCTCCCTTAAAAAGGGGGAGCGTGTCGATTAATAGCGATAGGTTGCCTGCACTGAAAAGCCATTCGCGCTGTTTTCGTAATTGGCACTGTATTCAGGTTGAAGGCCGGAGTTGTTCGACTGCTTTACGGAGACTTTGGAATCCCAGAGATAACCATAAGCAAAGTCTATTGTCAGATCGGGAGTCGGCAAATAAGCGCCACCCAAGGTCACGGCTTGGCGGTTACCCACGGGAATGCGCACGCTGCGATCGGCATTTCCTACTGGCGACGGATCATAGGCGTAGCCTGCGCGCATCAGCCATTGCGGGGTCAATTGATAGGATGCGCCAACCGCGGTGGACCACGTGTCGTGCCAGTTCAAGGGTTCGCCCACACTCCCCAGGCCGACACTCTGGCCAGCGGCGGAAACATCACTGTTGATTGCCTCGAACTTGTCGAGCCTGCTCCAACGTTTCCAGGTGGTCCCCAGGTATCCGGTCCAGCGACTATCGAAATGATGGGTGATGGACGTATCCACTGATTCGGGCATATCAATAGCTATCTTGGCGGGATAACTTCCGTCCACCGGGAGAACCGCCGGGGAGCCGGAAACCGTAGTATGCCCTTTGAGTTGATAGCTCACCTTCGAGTGATAGTTAATCCCCCAACTCGTTGCCTCACTCAAGTCAATCAAGAGGCCGAGGTTGTAGCCCACTGCCGTGTCATCGCCCTTGATGGTGACCCGTGTGTCCTGGCCGTTGTTCAGGGCGCCGGTGGCCAAGTAATTCTGAAGCTTTGCATCGAAACGGTTTAGGGTCGGTCCGCCGCCAATGGACACGTAATCATTGATCCGATAGGCAATGGTGGGCTGCAGGGTTATCTCCTTGGTCGTGCTATAGGAACCATGGTAGCGGCCTTGAAAAGTGCTCTCGTAGTCATTGATCAGACCACTCGGAGCATAGAGGCCCAGCCCCATCGAAAGACGATCATCAAGCGGCGTCGACATATAGACGAAGGGCACGACCCCCAAAGGTACCGAGTTCCCCTTATTCGTTCCTGCGACACTGCTCTGCGCATCACTAATGTCGTCGCTCACCGAGACGACCGCGGCCCCGCCGGAAATTTCACTGCGCTTCAACTTGGTCAAGCCTGCAGGGTTTCCATAAATGGTGCTGGCGTCCAGCGCGGATGATGACCTTCCCGCATAAGCCGTTCCCGCACTGCTGGCACTTTGTTCGTTAAGGGCAATGCCGTTGGCGCCCGCGGTTGTTGAAGCACCGAGTATTACCACGGCGCCGATGAACGTAATCCAGGTAGCACACTTTCGCTGAGCAAAGAGACACGGGGTCGCATGGCTATTGCGTTTCATTTTCCACCTCTTATTTATTATTTTTGTTGATTGCACGCAGGCAAGGCTTCGCCTTCCTGTGCACCTGTCAGTGCCGGTTGGTGTTGATCGAAGTTGTGTAAAAGGCCCTGGCTGATGAGTGCCAGGGCATGTTTGCTGGATTTACGGAAGCGAATTCGGGCTCATTTAA
Organism: Pseudomonas frederiksbergensis; assembly: GCF_001874645.1. Taxonomy (NCBI): domain Bacteria; kingdom Pseudomonadati; phylum Pseudomonadota; class Gammaproteobacteria; order Pseudomonadales; family Pseudomonadaceae; genus Pseudomonas; species Pseudomonas frederiksbergensis. The sequence goes on along the minus strand of NZ_CP017886.1, from coordinate 5,707,089 downwards.
GCCACTCGACCTGAAAGCTATAGTGTCCCAGGACGGGAGCGAGGACTTCTTGGCCAGTTCCGGCCCTGATGCAGGCGACATGCCCACGGCGATTATCCTGCACGACCTCCACCGCAATATCCGAAAGCCCCAGACGCTCCACTGCCTGATGGACCACTCTGGCAATCTCCCGCTGCTGCAAGGCAGGCTTGAATATCTTGCCCACGGCAGTCAGCGGTAGTGCTTCGAGGATTTCAATGCGCTTGGGAACGGCTGCCCGCTCGCTGATGTTGAGATGAGCGAACGCCTCAAGCTCTTTGGCGTTGCAGGCTTGCCCGGGGCGCAGTTGAACGTAGGCGACCGGCACCTCGCCCGAGTAGACGTCGGGGCTGCCGATTGCAGCGGCTAAGGCGACGGCGGGATGTGCCTGCAGAGCCTCTTCAATTTGCTTGGGATCGATGTTGTGGCCGCCGCGGATGATCAACTCCTTTTTGCGTCCGGTCAGCCAGAAGTAACCCTGCGCATCCTGGCGGCCCAAATCGCCCGTATTCAGCCAGCGCTGACCGTCGATATCGATCCAGAGGCCCCGGTTATGACGCGCCTCCAGATAGCCATCGAAGACGTTCGGACCACTGATCGTAATGAGGCCGATCTCATCCACATTGGCATCGCGCAGGTACTCTCCAGAATCATTGAGCAAGACCGCGCGCATATCCTGGTAGGCGATCCGTATCCCAATGGAGCCGATACGGCGCTCGCCATGAGGCGGATTGATTGAGGAAACGCAGGCGCCCTCAGTAAGGCCATAACCTTCAAGGATCTTTAGCCCGGTCCGGCGCTCGAACTCTCGGAAAAGCTCAGCCGGCATTGGGGCGGCGCCACACATTGCATAGCGAAGACTGGATAGGTCGCGGCCCTGCCATTCATTTTGCAAAAGTGCAGCATAGACAGTGGGTACGCCGGAAAAGAAGTTGATACCGAAGTGCTCGACCATCTCCCAGAATCGTGGGATTACCCCTTCGCCACGATACCCATGAGGCGTTCCAAGGATCACATGGTCGCCTTGAGTCCAAGGCATCAACCCAGTCACCAGTTGTCCATTGACATGAAATAGCGGCAGACCACAAAAGATTACCTGGCCACTGCTGCGTGGCTGCAAGTGAGCAGCCATGGCCCATGCATTGAATACTTCCGAGCCATGGGTACGCGCGGCGATCTTGGGGAGCCCGGTGGTGCCGCCAGTACAGATGTAGGAAGAGCACTCATCCTGGCGGATTTGCCGACCGCTCTTCAGGTGTGTGTGCGGCTGAGTATTCATCAGCGATAGCCAATCGTGGATCGCGATACCCCTGTGTAAGTCTCGTTCCTTCAGTGCTGCGGCCTTCAGGGCATCACGCACAGGTTCGGCGACATAGGGCTCCATGCTGACCCAAATGACAGACCTGATCGCGGGTAACTGATCCAGCTGCGAAGCCAGTTTGGGCCACAGATCGCTGCCCGCAGTCGGCGCGAGCGTCACCACCACGGATGCCTTCGCGGCATTCAGCAAGCCAGCCATCTGCTTGGCCTCGAGCAGAGGATTGATCGCCATGACGATGCCCGCCGCCTCCCCGCCCCATACAGTGAAATGGGTTTCCGGCAGGTTGGGCAGGATGAAGGCCAGCACCTCGCCCGGTTTTATGCCCAGGTCATGGAAGGCATTCGCCGCGCGGGTGATGTCCGCGAAGAGCTCGCAATAGCTCCAGTCGTGGGTGCTCTGAAAGTCTGTGGCGTCGGCGAAGAAACTCAACGCAGGCGCGTCGGGAATGCGCCCGGCCGTACGTCTCAGCGCTTCATAAGTGCTGGAAGCCAGGCCACGCTCCGACAAGGGGACTCGTTCAAGATTTTCGATGTCGCTCAGGGTCTGTACCGTCATCAGGCTTCCCCCACGACTCGGTTGCGTTGCACGCCGAGGTCGATCACGCCATCGGCGCTGCGAATGCGCGCCTCGACCACGTCACCTGGCTTCAGATACTGCGACCGGCTCTCCTGCGCCTTGAGGAAAAGCTTCCACTTGGTGGCTTCGGGCATCAGGGCCGCAATGCGCTGTTTGGCTGGCGAAGGTACCGTTAGCGCACAGCCGGCTGGAGTGCCGGTGGCGATCAGGTCTCCAGCGGCGAGATCTTGCACGGAGGAGAGTTCGGTAAGGGTTTCAGCGGGGCCGTAAACCAGGTTGGCCGTGCTGTCGCTCTGTCGCACCTGGTTGTTGACCGTCAGGCGCAGCTGCAGTGCTTTCAGGTAATGCATGTCCTTGGCATCCAGAAGGCAGAGGTAGGGGCCGACCGGGCCAAAAGTGCGGAAGCTCTTGCCCTTGTAGAACTGCATCTGGGGAATCTGAATGTCACGAGCCGAGTAGTCATTGACGATGACGACGCCTGCGATGAACTCATGCAGATTGGCGTCAGTGACAGCAACAGCGCCGGTAATCGCGCGTTTCATCACCAGCCCCAGTTCGATCTCGTAGTCAAGGAAGCGCACGGTGCGCGGCTTGATCAGGTCGCTGTCAGCCGCCACCAGGCAACTCGTCGCCTTGGTGAAGATCATGTTGAATTTCTTCACGTCCGGGTCCATTCCCGACTCGATCATGTGCTGACGGTAGTTGGCGCCCTGACAGACGAACTGCTGGTTACGAGTCACCGGCGACAGCAGCTTTACTTCGGGCTCATCCAGCTCCGAACCTTTCAGATGCGCGAGGTCATCGATACTGTTCTGGCGAATGAAGTCACCCGTGGTTTCAAAAACACCGGGCACAACCGTGATACGGCCCTGGCGAAGCACGCCCCAGTGGATACCGTTCTGAAATTCAAAGCGGACTACGTGTACAGCAGACATTGAAGGTACTCCTGGAGCGGCGTTTGTCCCGCGCTCGGTGGCGCGAGAGCTGTGGTGTTGTTCTGAGGGGGCTGGCAACGCTGTAGACCAAAAAGCCGCCGGCGATCAACGCGTCGGCTTCGAGCACATCCTGACGGCCATGCCTGGTTGAATGGCCCGACATGGTGGCCGCTCTACCCGAACATCCGCATGAGCGTTATCAACTTGCGAATTGTCAGGTCCGGGCTGCGTCGCAGGTTACGGATCAGCGCACGCAGATTGGTCAAGCTCATCTTGGGTTTTGTAAAACTCTTGGGCATGCGCTGCCCCCACTGCGCCATTGCCTCGGGGCTGACCGGATGAATGCCCGTAGTCTGTGCGGCCGTGAAAATATCCCCGTCGCAGTAATGCTCGTGTTTATCGCCCCAAGGGTCTTGCCAGTAATCGAAGATCTGACTGCCCAGAATGTGCCGGCCGATGCCCCATGAGTGCTCCCAACCCCGTTCCCGCAGGACGCGCTGGCCCATTCCCACGGCGTCTGCATCGACGACCTCATAGGCGCTATGGCTGTAGGTAGCCATGAACCCTTGCGCTATCGCGAGCGTATGGTGAGCCGCGGGAATGTCTCCGAGGTCAAGGCGCATGAAGGCGACGATAGGTGTGCCGTCGGGGAGTACCTGCACATCGCTGGGAATAAACCCGAAATGCTGCGTGTACCAGGCACAGGTCGCCTGGTAGTCGGCCACTTCAATGACGATGTGGCCAAGCTTGAGTACTTCAGGCGGAGCAATCGGCGGGCGCTGCGTGGCGTTGATTCGCGGTTGGTCCTGCGCCAGATTCCAGTGAAGTGGCGCCCGGTGTGCCAGCGTCTTGCCTGGCGTCTGGTCGCAAACGGCTTCCACAATGAAACCGGAAGGATCGGTCAGTCTGACGTAATGCCCGCTGCCAGGATGTTCCGATTTCTCTACCGATGACGCGCCTGGGATTCGAGCCAGCTTTTCCAGGTCCTCAAGAGACTGCACTGCCAGTCCGAACCCGATAAAACGTGCATGTTCTGCACGATGGACACGGTAACAGTATGACGTGGCTTCGGTGGCGCGTAGATAGAGCGTATCGGCGTCCTGCCGACTGACCGTCAGGCCGAAGTCGGTCAGGAAACGCGCCGCGTCGTTCAAGTCCGGCCGTTGAAAGATCAGGTGAGTCAGTTCCTGGGCCTTCACCGTCGGTTGCGGATGCCGGGCAGGTTGTGGTGTCGCCAGCCGGTACAATTCATTTCTGCTGTTCATTGTTGTTGTTTTCCGGGTTTTTAGGGCAAAGCTGTCCCGAACCCCTGAAAAATCCAGAGGTTTTGTTTAGTTGAATCAGTTACGGGTTCAGTCGAGAGACGGAAGCGCCGGCAACTCCGTGGTCGCCAGCGCACGCGCCTCCTCTGGCGGCACACCCAATGCCCGCAGTACCAGCTCGGCGGTGTCAGAGCCCGATTCACGCCACGTTTTGTGCCCTTCCAGTACCAGGAAAATCGAGCCGAGGACGCTGCTCGATATCAGCGTCAGTACTGAGAGCAACTGCGCCTGCGCAAACCTGTAGCGCCCACTGGAAAGCCCGCTCAGAAGATCCACAGTCGCCTGGCTGCTGAACATTTCGCGTAGCGAAGAATTGCTCATGGCGAATTTATGTATGAATGCCCCCCACTGGGAGTCCTCATGCGCTCGACGAATGAAGAATCGAATGCCATTGGCCAGGCGCTGAGCCGGATCGGAGAGGGAATTGAAGCTTTTGTTGACGCGCTCATGCATCTCCCTCGCGAGATGGCCGGCGACCGCCTCGAACAGGCTTTCCATGCTGTCGATGTTGCTATAGACCGTTCCGCGCGCCACGCCTGCCTCTTGCGCGAGGTCGAGGATGTTCACTTGTGAGGTGCCTCTTTCAGCGAACAGGCGAAAAGCGGCTTGATGAATGCGGCGCTGTGTTGGGTTTAGGGATTCCACGGGTTCTCTCTCCAGGATTACCTTGCAATCGCATTGAACACTCGTGTTCATTTTTCGTCAAGAAGGTTTTTTGAGTTGAGTGCGCATTTTGTAATTGATATTGTCATGCACCCCAAAGAACCTTATGTTCAAGGTGCTACGCCAGAATCGGTAAGGGGGTGTTTCGAATTATGCGTGCCGACTTAAATGAACATGCGTGTTCATTTAGTCGTGCTTCCGGCCCTTCCTCTCGGTAGGGCCATCAAAAACGTCGCCACTCATGGCATTGATCGGCATTCAGCTGACGTTTCGTCGCCAGACGAAGAGCTATCGGCAATGGAATGGCCGCGCCTAGCGGGTCGAGGATGACATCAGGACTAAACCGGGAGCGGCTTGCTGGCGATTCTCTTGGCTTTGGCAGGTGTTACGCCCAGAGCCTTGAGAATTATTTCGGCGACCCGCAAATCGTGCTCCGCCACCGCACGCCCCTCGACAACCGAGCGCATGGCTCCGGTTGTGCACGATACGACCATGTCCAGGGCGATCCCTTCGTCCTCGTAAGCGAAAGTGCCCGTGCGCAGACCTTCACGCAGGTCGCCAAGCACATGGGCAGCTAATCGCGAGCGCATGGCCTGATCGAAATGGATGATGCGCAGCAGTGCGCAGGCCCACTGGTGGTCGGCGGCGGCCCGGCATACGAACATGCGCACGCCAATCGAAAGCCGCTGTGCGCCGCAGTGCACGTCCGAGCTCAGGACGGAAATGGCATCGGAGAACTCAGCCGCCATGGCGATGCCAACCGCCTCGAGTACTTCGTCGCGCGTTCGAAAGTAGTTGTAGATGGTGCCGTTGGATACCGCGGCCTCTGCGGCTACCTCGAGCAGTGCAATCTCCCCCACCTCCTTGCGTGCGACAAGACGCAATGCCGCGTCCACCAGGCCGCGACGGGTGCGTTCACGCTTCTTGTGCCCTCGAGTGAGAGGCTCATGCGCAGTTGCTTCTGAAGGAACAGTGGGGGAAGGCATCTTCAGGCTCTTAGTCGAGGGGGCTCGTTAATGGTAATGGAATCGCTGTCGGCAGGGGCGTCGGCGCTAGCCAGCAGTCCCATGCAGTCTCGAACGATACTGCCTGCCTCTGCGCCGGGGGCGTGGTGCATGATGATACGGTCAGGGCGAACCACGACCAGCGTGCCTTTAGCAGCCAGCGGCAGGATGTCATGGTTCAGGTCTTCGATGAAGTCGCAACTGCCGTCGGAGCGCTGGCCACGTGTTCTGATTTCCAAGAAGTGGCCCCCCATTTTTTCCCAGGAAACGACCTGAGCAGTAGTCAGCAGTGACAATGGGTCTACGCCGAATCCAACCAGGGTCAGGTTGTCTCCAAGAGCATCGTCGCTGAGTTTGACCTGCTTTTGCATGTTACGAACCCACGCTTGGGGAAACAGACTGCCACGAACCAGCTTATCGCCACGCCGATGCTGCAGGAACAGACCGTGTTTGAAAATGTTCTTCGGTTTGATATCCAACTGCTCGAAATACCTTCTGGTAGCGGGAGTCAACGCCAGCGTGCGCATCAGGCCGTGGATGAAAAAAGCCGCGATTTTGTTTCTGGGCATCACCAAACGGCCCATGAGTTTCGCTAGATTGATCATCGCCTGGGCATGGGGGCGGCGCTCTACGTCATAGGTATCGAGTACTGAAGGCGCGGCATGGCCACGAACGACCCATGCCAGCTTCCAGGCAAGGTTGGCGCCATCTCGAAGACCCGCTACGAGACCTTGCCCGACAAAGGGCGGGGTAATGTGTGCTGCATCCCCGGCGAGGAAAATTCGTCCCCTGCTGAATTTGTTGCAGCAGCGCGCGTGGAATCGATACACCGCTTTGCGCTCGATTTCCAGCTCCTGCGGGTTGATCCAAGGAGCGATCAGCCGGGCTATGCTTTCCGGGCTTTCCAGCTCTTCCCGAGATTCACCTGGCTGTAGCATGAACTCCCAACGCTCCCTTCCGCCGGGAGCGGGCATGTGCGGCGTTGGACGCCGTGGATCACAGATAAACTCAATGTGATCGATTGCTGACTTATGCCGGTTCTTGGCATCGACAATCAGCCAATCCTCTGCGTAGGTTTGTCCTTCGAACTCCTGGTCAATCAGTGCCCTGACCCTGGAGCTTGCGCCATCCGCACCTACCACGTACTGGGCGCGAACGGAATGCGTGTGGTCATTCTGATCCCGTACAGTGGCGATCACACAATCCGCCTCCTCGACCAGATTCTTGAGCTCGAAGCCACCCAGGCTGGTCACTGACTTCAGCCGGGAGACCTGGCTGCGCATCGCGTGTTCGAGGTCGGGTTGATAGAAAGTCACAAGCTTGGGATGGCCATCGATGCACCCCGCGGTATTGGCCCGACCGAACTGCCCGAGGACCGGGGAGTGCATCCTCACTTCAGGGATAGCGATCTTCTCGAAAGCGTCTTCCGACAATCCGGCGAGTTGCAGGATGCGAAGCGCCTCGTTGTCCAGGGCAATGGCGCGGGGCATTAGTGCGACCTCATGGGTCTTGTCCAATACCAGTGTCTTTACTCCATAGCGGCCGAGCAGCGCCGCGATTGTCGCCCCTACCGGACCGTTACCGACGACCAGCACATCGACGACGGTGGGAGGCAGTTCGGATACTTTTTTGTTGTTGTTCATATCGAGCCCTTGTTGTGATTGAAGTCGTGAGACGCGCAGGTCTCATCGTCAGGCAATGTGAAGGTATGCAAAAATGAGGAATATTTCAATATTGATGTTTTTGTCATTAATTTTTGGGATCATTACCGCACCACGATGAGGCCACGTGGGCTGTGCTGAGGGTGTCAGGGGGCTTGCGAATCGAGTCCGGTCCAAAGAGATGAATCCCGGATGCCTGAGGAGTGACGTCACGCTTGCGTCAGTTTCCGACCGGTGAGACTTGGCTTCTGAGCCGATCAGCGCTGTTATTGAAGCCATGCTTCACAGCGCACAACTATTTTTTAGTCTTTAGGAATCAAACGTGGCGCGTCCGCAGCCTCATCCGAACCCAGTCCAGCTCTGCTTTGTCGAGTTTGAGCTCGACGAAGCCAACGCCTGCTTGTTACGTAACGGAGAAGCCGTCGCGTTGGCGCCAACGCCCTTCACACTGCTGTGCGTACTTGCACGCCAGCCGGGATCGCTGGTGACCAAGGATGCCTTGCTTGATGCCGTGTGGGGGCATCGGTTTGTCAGCGATTCGGTGCTGAAGACGGCCATCAGCGATCTCCGCAAGGTGCTGGGCGACGACCCTAGGCGTCCCCGCTTCATCGAGACTGTGTCGCGGCGCGGCTATCGCTTCATCGCCGCGCCGTCCCCTGCCCCTTCGATGCCGCCTGCATCCGTGACGGTCCCGGCGGCCGGCACGCATCCGTCGCCGTCATTCATCGGTCGCACCGACGAGGTCTCAAAGCTGCAACGGGCGTGGGAGCGAGCTGACGGCGGCCAACGTGCAGTGGTCTGGCTCGCCGGAGAACCGGGGATTGGCAAGACCACGTTGATCGAGTATTTCCTCGCCAGCCTTGGCGGCATCGCCTGCGCACGCGGCCATTGCGTGGAACACTACGGTGCCGGTGAGCCGTACTTGCCGGTGCTGGAGGCGTTGGCCGATCTGTGCCGCAGCGACCCCACCCTGCCGGCGCTGCTGCGCGCCGTGGCGCCGACCTGGCTGCTGCAACTGCCGTGGCTGAGCACTACCGAGGAGCGAGATGCATTGCGGCGCGAGCTTGCTGGCATCGGCCCGGATCGCATGTTGCGGGAAATGGGCGAACTGCTGGACCGCTACACGGAGCAGCGCCCGCTGTTGCTGGTGACCGAAGACCTGCACTGGAGCGATCGGGCGACGGTCCAGCTCATCGACTATGTGGCGCGGCGACGTGGCCGCACACGGCTTATGTGGCTGTCGAGCTTTCGCCTCGCCGAGGTGGTAGCGCTCGATCATCCGCTCAGCTCGTTGCGCCACGAACTGCGCCTGCAACGTCTGTGCGAGGAAGTGGTGCTCGATCCGTTCTCGGAAACCGAGGTCGCTGACTATGTTGCGCTGCATTCCATCTCGTTGGCGCGAGATGAAACCTTCGTGCGTGCCCTGCACGAGCGCACTGACGGTGTGCCGTTGTTCGTATCGTCAGTCATCAGTGAAGTGATGGGCCCAACAGACGACGACGCCACCATCGAGGCTCGGCTGGCGGGATTGACGGTCCCCGAGAACCTCGCGGCCATCATTGAACACTACATCACCAAGCTCGGACAGGAGCAGCGTGCGCTGCTCTCGGCGGCAGCGGTGTGCGGGGTCGAATTCCGGGTCGAGACGGTTTCACTGGCCCTCGAGCGCGACCTCGCTTCTGTGGCCGACACCTGCGAGGAACTGGTGCGCGAGCAGGTATGGCTCACACGGTCGCGGGCCACCGAAGTTGAAGAGACGGTAGAGCTGCCCTACTCGTTCCGGCATGCGCTCTTCCGCCAGGTGCTGTACGACCGCACGCCGCGCTCATTGCGCACCCACCTCCATCGCCAGGTTGGCGCTGCCCTCGAACGCGAGCGCACGGCCGGCGTGCCGGTTGCGGCCTCGGAGCTGGCAATGCACTTCGACCGGGCTCGGCAGCCGATGATCGCGCTGCGCTACTACGCCGAGGCCGCAGAAGCCGCGCTGCTGCACTTCAGCCCGGCCTTGTGCATCGGCCTCACTGAGCGCGCGTTGGTCCTGCTGACGCAAGCACCAGAAGGGACGGAGCGCGACGCGCTCGAAATTACCTTGGCCACGCTGCAGGGGGTGTCGGCTTTCCATACGTTCGGTGTCGGCAGCGAAGCCAGGAACGCGTTCGAACGCGCATACACGCTGCTCGCGGATGTACCCGAGCATCCAATGCGCGGTCGCCTGCTGCACGGATTCGGCTATCTGCTCGGTCTGCGCGGCGACTATGCGCTGGCGTTGGAGGTGGCGGAACGCGCCGAAACCCTCTCGTCCGAGGCGAACGATCCAGCGCTCATGCTGGCGGCGTGCATCGTGCAGGGCGAGGTGCATCACCTCCAGGGTCGCACGCAGACGACCCGCTGTTGGCTAGAGCGCGCCCTCGCGATCGCCGAGCCGCTGGGCATCGGGGCGAACGAGATCTTTGCGGCCGATCCCCAGGTCATGCTGCACGGTATGCTGGCCATAGAACTCGTGCGTTCTGGCCTGGTTGAGCAAGGCCGAGCCCACATGCAACGGGCGCGGACCCGTGCGCAGGCGCTTCGCCAACCTATGACCTGGCTGGTCGCCACCTGGCAGGAGGTGTTGATCGAGGTGCGGATGGGGGACCCTGTGCGTGTGGCAGCGCTGGCTGACGACATGCAGACGCTGGTCGATGAGTATTCGCTCGCACTGGGGCGTACGGCTTGCCGCTGGTGGCGCGGCTGGGCCGACGCGCGCAACGGCGCGCCGCGCGACGGCTACCGTCGCATCCGCGAGGCCTACGAAGAACACACCAGACTCGGCATGCGCTCCGGTGCCAGCGAGGTGCTCGGCTACGCCGCCGAGGCGTTGCTGCTGGCGGGTGATTGCGACGCCGCGCAAGTAGAACTACAGGAAGCACTACGGGTGGGGGAGGAACTGGGCGAGCGCGTATACCTGCCGCAACTGTTGCTGCTGGAGGCATCGATTGCGCGGATGCAGGGCCGGCTCGACGCCAGCAGCACTGCGGTGCGGCGTGCGGTTGAGGAGGCTCGCGCCCAGGAAGCACCGTGGCTGGAGCTGCTCGCGCTGGTCGAGCTGTGCGAGCACCACAACGCCGCAGCCGAGGACCACCAGGCATTGGCGACGCTGGTTGACCAGTCACCCGAAACTGACGGAACCGAGCTGGTGAAACGTGCGCGCTTGCTGCTTCAGGCTGCCAAGTCGGCTTGAAGCGACAAGGGCGCGCCGTTCATTGACGGGCGCTGTCCCGACCGAAGTCTGACCTTTCGCTTACGACTCGACCCAGGGGGCGGCCTACGCTGTCGTCGAACTTTCTTGATCCCCTGGTCTGCGATGAACCTGAACCCTGAATCCAAGTACCCGAGCCGCCGCTCGTACGTAGTGAAGCTGCGTGGCGATGCCGCGCCGGGGGCCCTAGTGGGCCGCCTCGAAAACCTGGTCACCGGACGTCAGCGCGAGTTCTCGTCCGCCGAAGAGCTGCTGGAGTCGATTGCCTCGGACCTCGTGTCGGCGGCCGACGAGCACACGGCAGATGCCGACGGCGAGTGACGTCTCCAACCTGAATGAGCGCTCGATATGGCGACCGAACGGCGACGCTTCGCTGACGACTTCGCGCACACCGGGCCCTACGCTGATGCCATCTCGAATCCACACGAGTCCAATGCGATGCCGCGACTTCCAGTTTCCTTTCCACTGCCCCTCCACACCGGCCGGACCGCCTTGCAACGGGCCGAGCGCCCGGCCGGGCTCGCCGTTGCGGCCGCCCTTGCCACCTCAATCGCCCTCACCCTGGCCGGTTGCTCCACGCCAGTGGTCAAGCCGTCGGTCGACCTGCCGAGCAACTTCGCCGCGAGCACAGCCTCCGAGATGGAACCCGAGGCGGCGTGGTGGGAGGTCTACCACGACCCGGTGCTGACGGATCTGGTGCGCCGAGCAGCGCGCGAGAACCGCGACGTCAAGATCGCCGCCGAGCGCCTGCGCGCCGCGCGTGCCGGCGAAACGGTCAGCCGTTCCTGGCTGCTCCCGAGCGTCGGCGCATCCGCCTCCGGCAGCGATCGCAGCAGCGGCTACAACTCGGCCACGAAACAGGGTTATCCGGATACCAAGACCGCCGGCGTGGGCCTGGACGTCTCGTGGGAGCTCGACCTGAGCGGCCGCCTGCGCGCCGGCGCAGCGGCGGCCAACGCCGATGCGCTGGCCGCGAAGGACAGCATGCGCGGCGTACGCCTGCTGGTGATGAGCGACGTCGTCAGCAACTACTTCACCCTGGTCGGCGCGCAGCGCCAGGTCGCGACGCTGCGCGCCATCTCGGCGATGCAGGACGAGACGCTGCGTCTGGTCACCGCGCGCCAGCAGGTGGGGCTGGCATCCGCCTTCGACGTCGAGCGCGCGCAGACCGACGCCTTGTCGGCGCGGGCGCAGATTCCACCGCTGGAAACGCAGGCGGCTGTGTCGCGTCATCGTATCGCGGTGCTGATCGCCGACCCGTCCTTCAATACCGCGAACATCCAGCCCTCGGGTGGCGATGTGGCGGCGGTGCCCGAGGCCAAGCCGGGCCAGCCCGCCGCGCTGCTGCAACGCCGACCAGACGTGCTGGCGCTGATGGCGCAGGTCGACGCAGCCAATGCGCGCCGCCAACAGGCCGCAGCCGAGTGGTTTCCGCGGCTTTTCCTCGGCGCGTCCTTCGGCCGCCAAGACCTGAACCTGAACGGTGCCGATCTCGGCGCTGCGCGCTTTACCAACGTGGCGGGCCTGCTGGCGATGCCGATCTTCAACGCCGGGCGCACGCAAGCGATCAACGAGGCTGCAGAAAGTGCTCAACAGGAGGCACTGCTGCGCGCCGAAGACGGCATCGTCCGGGCGCTTGAGGATGTGGAGAACGCCCTCGTCACGCTGGCGCAGGAACGCCGCCGCGCCGGGTCGCTGCAATTGGCCGCCGCGTCCGCGGAGTCTGCGCAAAACCGCGCCCAGTCGCTCTATAACCGCGGGCAGATCGACCTGTTGCCGCTGCTGGATTCGCAGCGGGCGCGCCTGGCGGCACGCCTGAATGCCAACGAAAGCAACACTCGCCTGCTGCTCGATAGCGTGCAGCTCTACAAAGCACTGGGCGGGGGCTGGCAGGTATTCGAACAACCCGCCACCCCCACCGCAGCCACCGAAGCCACCGAAGCCGACCGGCCACCACTTTCCTAAGAACCTGTCGTTTTTCAAAGAGGAACCGCCTTGAAGAATTCCCTTACTGCGGCCGGCGCGTTGGCCGTAGCCGTCATGCTGTCCGCGTGTAGCCCGGACCAGCCCACTGTGCAGGCACCACGGCCGGTACGCACCGTTGAAATTAACTACGACAATGCCCGCGACGTCAGTCGCTACGTGGGCACCGTACAGTCGCGGCATGAAGTCGACCAGGCTTTCCGCGTGGGCGGCAAGGTTGCCCAGCGCAAGGTCGATGTAGGCCAGTTTGTGCGCGAAGGCGACATATTGGCTGTGCTGGATGACAGCGACTACCGCCTCGCTGAGCAAGCGTCGCAACAGCAGTGGACGGTTGCCGTCGAGCAGACGCACCAGGCCGACTCGGACCGCCAGCGCCTGACCGCGCTGAAGGCTGACGGTTCGGTCAGTGCGGCCGATGAAGAGCGTGCCCATACAAATGCCCAGACCGCGCATGCGACCGCCGAGGCCGAGGCGCGAAAGCTTGAACTCGCGCGCAACCGGATCAAGTACACCGTGCTGCGCGCCTCGCGTAGCGGTGTCGTCACGGCTGTGCGCTTTGAAGCGGGACAGGTCGTGGCGGAGGGCCAACCGGTTGTCGCGGTGGCGAATCCGGATGAATCCGAGATCGTCGTCGATGTGCCCGAGGATCAGCTGTCCGTTTTCAAAGAGGCGCGTTTCAAGGCCTTGCTGGCCAGTGCGCCGAACGAGACCTTCGATGTCACGCTGCGCGAACTGTCGCCGCAGGCTGCGGCGCAGACGCGCACCTATCGCGCGCGGCTTAAGCCGTTGAAGGCGCTGCCGCTGGGCGCCACCGCCACGGTAATGGCCGAGCGCAGGCTGACAACTATCTCGGTGGCGGCGGTGCCGGCCACGGCACTGACGCAAAGCGGCGGCCAGCCGGCGCTGTGGGTGGTCACGCCCGCGGGCAAGGACCCGGTAGGCATCGTCGAGCTGGAGCGTGTGGCGGTGTGGGGCTACCGCAACGACGAGGTGCTCGTCTCCGGGCCGCAGGCCGGCGTATTGGTCGTCACCGCCGGGGTGCAGAAGATGGCGTCCGGACTGAAGGTCGCCCTCCCCGGCGCGGCGATTGTTGACGCGAATACCACGCAGCAGGCCACCCGATGAACACCTTCAACCTCACAGACTGGGCGCTGCGCCATCGCGCCATCGTCCTGTTCATGCTCCTCATTGTCGCGGCGGCCGGCGCCTTCAGCTTCACCCGGCTCGGTCAGCTCGAGGATCCGAACTTTTCCGTGCCCTCCATGACCGCGATTGTCATCTGGCCGGGCGCAACCGCCCAGCAGATGCAAGACCAGGTCCTCAATCGCATGGAGAAGAAATTCGAGCAGATCGACAACTTCGAGAAGGTGGTCACCTACGCGCGACAAGGCTATGCCGGCATGACGCTTACTGTGCGCGGCGGCACCTCCAAGGCCGACCAGCGCGAGGCCTGGTACCAGGCGCGCAAGAAACTCAACGACCTGAAGCTTGAGCTGCCTGACGGCGTGATCGGCCCGATCGTAAACGACGAGTACGGCGACGTGTATGGCCTGATGTACGCGGTCAAGGGCGACGGCGTCGGCCACGCCGAGCTGTCGGACGCGGCCGAGGACATTAAGCGGCGCATGCTGAAGGTACCGATGGTCAAAAAGATCGATGTCATCGGCAAGCAGGCCAAGCGTGTCTACGTCGAGTTCTCGCATGAGCGCCTGGCAGCACTGGGCATTACACCATTGGCCATCGCCGAAAGCCTCAAGAGCCAGAACGCCATGTTGCCCGCAGGCCAGATCGACACCCATGGCGACCGCGTCATGGTGCGCGTAAGCGGCCAGTTCACCAGCGAAGACGCTATCCGCAACGTGCCCATCACGGCGGGCGGCCGGCTGATCAAGCTCGGCGACATTGCGACCGTCACGCGTGGCTTTGAGGATCCGCCAACCTACACGGTCCGTCACAATGGCCAGCCGGTGCTGATGCTTGGCATCACGATGACCAACGACGGCAATATCGTAGACCTCGGCAAGGCGATGGAGACGGCGGTCGACAAGATCCAGTCCGAGCTGCCGCACGGCGTGGAACTGGAGCGCGTAGCCGACCAGCCCTCCACTGTGAAAGACGCGATCTGGGACTTCGAGCGGTCGCTGATGGAAGCGCTGATCATTGTGATCGCGGTGAGCCTGGCCAGTCTGGGCTGGCGCACAGGCCTTGTGGTCGCGACCTCGGTGCCGCTGGTGTTGGGGGGCGTGGCGCTGGTGATGCTGGCGATGGGCTGGAATCTCGAGCGCATCTCGCTCGGCTCGCTGATCATTGCGCTCGGCCTGCTGGTCGATGACGCGATCATCGCTATCGAAATGATGGTGGTGAAGATGGAGGCCGGCATGGACCGCGTGAAGGCCGCCGCCTTCTCCTATCAGTCCACCGCCATGCCGCGCCTGACCGGCGCACTCATCACCGTCGTGGGCTTCTTGCCCATCGGCCTCTCGAAGTCCACCACGGGCGAGTACGCGGGTGGCATTTTCTGGATCGTCGGCGCCGCGGTGCTGTTCTCGTGGATCTGCTCGGGTGTCTTCACACCCTACCTGGCAGTCAAGATGCTGCCCAAGGACTTTGGCAAGCACCAGCATGCCGGTGATCCGTATGGCACGAAGTTCTACCGCAGGCTGCGCGGCCTGATCGACACTGCCATCGAGCGCCGCTGGGTTGTCATCGGAGCAACCTTTGGCGCCCTGGCGCTTGCTCTGGCCGGCATGAAGTGTGTGCCGCAGCAGTTCTTCCCCAACAGTTCGCGCCCTGAGCTGGTCGTTGACCTGCGCATGAAAGAGGGTTCGTCCATCATGGCGACCACCGAACAGGTGAAGCGGATGGAGGCGGAGCTGTCGAAGGACGAAGAGGTCAAGTACTTCACTGCCTACACCGGCGCCGGCGCACCGCGCTTCTATCTCTCGCTCAACCCCGAACTGCCGAATCCGGGCTTTGCCCAGTTTGTCGTAATGACCAAGGATCTGAACGCGCGCGAGCGAGTGCGTGCGCGGCTGATGGCCGCGGCCGACCCGCAATTCCCCCAGGCGTGGATACGCGTAACCCGGCTTGAACTGGGGCCGCCCGTCGGCTACCCGGTGCAGTTCCGCGTCGTCGGCCCCGATACCCAGGTGGTGCGCAAAATCGCCCGCGAGGTAGAGAAGGTGGTCGGGGCCAGCCCGAAGGTACGCGACCTCCAGCTCGACTGGAACGACCCGGTTCGCACGCTGAAAGTGGAGCTTGATCAGGACAAGGCGAGCGCGCTGGGCCTCACGCCGGCCGACGTGTCGCTGGCGACCCAGACCGTGATGAACGGCGCAACCTTGTCGCAGCTGCGTGAGCACGAGGACCTGATCGACATCGTGGCCCGTGCCGTGCCTGAGGAACGCTTGAACCTCGATACACTGAAAGACATCAACCTATACACCCGCCAGGGCACGGTGGTGCCGCTGTCGCAAGTTGCACAGGTGCACTCTGAACTGGATGAACCGGTGCTGTGGCGCCGCAACCGTGACATGGCGATCACGGTGCGTGCCGACGTGAAAGATGGCGAGCAGGGTGTATCGGTAACGCAGGAGATCCAGCCGTTGCTTAAGGACATCGAAGCCAAGCTGCCGACGGGCTACCGCATAGACGTGGGCGGCGCGGTGGAGGAAAGTGACAAGGCCAACAAGGCGCTGCTCGCGGTGGCCCCGCTGATGCTGGTCACCATCCTGCTGCTGCTTATGCTGCAACTGCAGAACTTTTCCCGCATGTGGATGGTGATACTGACTGCACCGCTGGGCCTGATCGGCGTGGTGCCGGCGTTGTTGGTGTTTCAGTCGCCGCTGGGCTTCGTCGCGATCCTGGGCATCATCGCACTGGGTGGCATGATCATGCGCAACTCGGTGATCCTGATCGACCAGGTGCAAACCGAGATCGCTGAAGGGCGCGACCCGTGGAATGCCGTGCTGGATGCCGCCATTCACCGGGCCCGTCCGGTGATGCTGACGGCGCTGGCCACCGTGCTCGCAATGATCCCGCTAACGCGCAGTGTGTTCTGGGGGCCGATGGCAATTGCGATCATGGGCGGCCTTACCGTGGCGACGCTACTGACGATCTTCTTCGTCCCGGCGTTGTACGCCGCATGGTTCAAGGTGGGTCGCCAGGCGGCCGCTGGCACCCA
Source organism: Pseudomonas frederiksbergensis (assembly GCF_001874645.1). Classification (NCBI taxonomy): domain Bacteria; kingdom Pseudomonadati; phylum Pseudomonadota; class Gammaproteobacteria; order Pseudomonadales; family Pseudomonadaceae; genus Pseudomonas; species Pseudomonas frederiksbergensis. Next base: position 5,690,185 of record NZ_CP017886.1, on the reverse strand, counting down.
ACAGGTAAGAGGGGACGCCGCGCTCGCTTCTGAGTGATCAGTGCTGAATACACTGGCAAGGATTATCAGGGGAACTACAGCTTCTGGCAAAACGGCAACGTGGTCCTTTTCCAGAAGCCAGGCTCAGGGGAAATGAGTTGCACAGTCGAGCCGGCCGGCTGAGCAGTTCCCCTGCCCCGTCACCGATCATTGTGGTCCTGCTCCAGATTCAGCTAGGCCAGATCAAGAACCTTCAGCAGGACTGCAAAGAGGATGTACAGCAAAACCATCGATGCCAATAGCCAGCGCGAGATGATGCCCTTTCGGAAAGCGAAGAACATGATGCCCACACCTGTCAATGTGATGATTGCCGCCAGAACCAGCGACTGGTCCAGCGCCCAAGGCGTAAAGAACAGTCCGAATGCAGTGGGCACTGTGGCTTGAATCATCATGGCACCACTGATGTTGGCCAAGGCCAGTCGGTGTTTACCCTGCCGAACCCAAATGATGGCATTCAGCGTTTCGGGTAGTTCGGTCGCAATTGGGCTGAGCAACAGGGCCAGCAGTTGAGGGTGAATACCCAGCATTGGACCCAGGGCATCGAGTTGTCCAACAAAGAAGTGCGAGGCAGCAAAGATAACCGCCAATGCAACAAGCGTTTGAGTCACGGCAGCCGACGTCGATGGAGTCGGCTGGCTTGGCGAAAGTTTCAGGGGCTCAAGTTCATGCTCTTCTTCATCCGGCTCACCCCGCATTTCCTTCCAGAAATACGCAGCATAGGCAGCGAGGAAAAGAATACCCAGCCAAGGTTTGTAGGCGAACACGACAAGACCGAGTGCAATCTTTGCCACAAAGATCGCGAGGAACCATCCTTGATCACGGCTGAGTCGTTTGAAGTCCTGACGGATGGCCTCGGTATTGGCCAAGCGCTGACGACACGCCAGGAGCGTCACACCCACCACCGCATAGGCGATTGTAGCCAGGACCAGAGGGCCGCCGAGTGCAGCACCGACACCGAGGGACTTCTGCTCTGGCGTGTCGCCAAACACAACGGCAATGAACGTGATGACGCTTTCAGGTAACGCCGTACCAAAGGCCGCCAGAATCGAGCCCGTGGCCTGCTGCCCGACCGCAAGCTTGCGGCCGACCCACTCGACGCCATTGACGAAATATTCACAAGCCAGGTAGATGACAATCGCGGAGCCCAACAGCAACGCAAACGTCATGGGCATTGAATGCATGAGGAAACCTAAGGAAACTCTGAAAAAGACTTTCAGATTTGGTGAAATAGCCGCCTGATCCGAACACGACGGTTGAGCCCCGATGAAACAGATGTCCTTCGCCGATGCCGAGTACGCCGGCAAACGTAAGCAGACCCGCCGCGAGCGTTTCCTGATCGAGATGGATCAGGTCGTGCCCTGGAAGGGTCTGATTGCCTTGATCGAGCCGAATTATCCGAAAGGCGAAGGTGGTCGTCCGGCGTATCCATTGATGGCGATGTTGCGGGTTCATCTGATGCAGAACTGGTTCGGCTACAGCGATCCGGCGATGGAAGAAGCGCTGTACGAGACCACTATCCTGCGCCAGTTTTCGGGGCTGCATCTGGATCGGATTCCCGATGAAACCACGATCCTCAACTTCCGACGTCTGTTGGAAAAACATGAGTTGGCCGGCGGGATTTTGCAGGTCATCAACGGTTATCTGGGCGACCGTGGCCTGATGTTGCGCCAAGGTACGGTGGTCGATGCGACGATCATTCATGCGCCGAGTTCGACCAAGAATAAAGAGGGTAAACGCGACCCCGAAATGCATCAGACGAAGAAGGGGAACATGTATTTCTTCGGGATGAAAGCGCATATCGGCGTCGATGCCGAGTCGGGTTTGGTGCATAGCCTGGTGGGCACGGCGGCCAATGTGGCGGACGTGACGCAGGTCGATCAGTTGCTGCATGGCGAGGAATCATACGTGTCTGGCGATGCCGGTTACACCGGTGTGGACAAGCGTCCTGAGCATCAGAATCGCAAGATGATCTGGTCGATTGCCGCACGGCCCAGCAGCTATAAAAAACACGCGAAAAAGAGTTTGATCGGGCGCCTGCGGCGCAAAATCGAATATGCGAAAGCACAAGTCCGGGCGAAGGTTGAGCATCCATTCCGAGTGATCAAGCGTCAGTTTGGCTATACGAAAGTGCGCTTTCGCGGCCTGATGAAAAACACCGCGCAACAGGCCACGCTATTTGCCCTGTCGAACCTGTGGATGATGCGAAAACGGCTGCTGGTCGCGGGAGAGATGCGCCTGTAATGCGGGAAAAGCGCCTTGAAAAGGCGTCGCTCAAGGGTGAAACGATGAGTTAAGAATAGGAAAGGTCTGATTTCTGACCAGCCAGCGTTTTTTGAACCTCTACCAACGAGGGCATCAAAAATCGCTGACTACTTCAGACCTTCCCTAAGGGGTCGGACACAAGAGCCAATGGTTCAGACACCCGCGTCCGACCCACAGACAGGTATCTTCACCAATGGTCTTGCCAAGTCATACGACCGGTCACGCCATGGCTTGCGAGCCAAGTATGTTGACGTGACCCCTTCCGGAAACGAAGGCGGCTACTCCCCAAGGGAGCGGCGATCCTAAAGAGGCAGCACACATGCGTCAACGGCTTAGTTGCAGGCACAGCCATTTAAAATGACCACAAGTAGATTCAACGTTTCAAACTTTTGACCCCATTACTGTGTCGCAGGCTATATATAACTAGCGTGGCGGCAGTTTAAACTACCGACACAAACATTTGTAACATCCTGTGTCGCGAAAAACCTTCAGCATCAATTTCTGAATGAATGCTGAACATTATCCATCGAGAGGGTTACAGCAATAGCAATCCCTCTTACTCTTGTTCCGGACATAACCCCTAAGGGGGTGTCGAACATTCTTGAGTGACCATTATTATTTAGGAGGTGATGAGACAGCCGTGTACTCACACCGGCGCTTCCCGATTCCAGATCGGTACCGCCCTGGTGTATTTAATGTTGCAGTATCTCGTTCGGCGAGGCTCCTATACAAACACAGGTCACTGATCTGACGACGTCGAGAGACGCCCAAGGTTAAGACAGGCTCTATCGGATTAAGGTTTAGCCCAAGTGACTTCCGGCCGGATTGGCCCGGATACGTTGTACAGTGCCAAAACTTAGACGTGGAGATCGCTTTCTGCACTCTCTTCTCTGGTTTACGCCCCTATGTGAGAACTGTTTGTGGTCAAAACAGCTACGGGGACTACCTCAAATGTCAATTGCAAGCGCTACCCCTTCCACCTTCAAGGATATCCGCCTCAAAGACACAGTGGTGTCTTACATGAGCCCTCTGCTCATCACCGTGACCGGCAACATGACGGTCAACCAGGCCAGGGAACATCTGCTCAAGCAGCTGCCGGATGATGATATCCCGGCGCACATCTTTGTCACCGACCCGCGCAGCGCTTTGCATGGCCAACTGTCGGTCAAAACACTGCTCACCGAGAAAAACACGGACCTATGCGTCCGCGATCTGATGATCCCCATCCGCTTTTCGGTTTCGCCGAATCAATTCCGGCACGATGTCGCCCCGGAGCTGATAGAGAAAGCCGTGGACATTGTTCCCGTGGTCAGCGAAGGCCGACTGCTGGGCGTGCTGTATGAAAAAGAAATCGCGGCGCTGATTCAGGACGAAGGCACCGACGACGCCCAACGCCAGGGTGCCAGTCTGCCGCTGGAAACGCCCTACCTCAGCACCAGCCCATGGAGCTTGTGGAAAAAGCGCTTGCCTTGGCTATTGCTGTTGTTTCTCGCCGAAGCCTACACCAGCACCATCTTGAAAGTATTTGAAGAGCAGCTCGAAGCCGCCATCGCCCTGGCTTTCTTCATTCCCTTGCTGATTGGCACTGGCGGCAACAGCGGCACTCAGATCACCTCCACCCTGGTGCGGGCCATGGCCCTGGGCGAAGTCAGCCTGCGAAATGTCGGCACGGTGCTGCGCAAGGAAGTGACCACCTCCTTCATGATCGCGCTGGCCATCGGTATCGTGGCCTGGATCCGCGCGTGGATGCTGGGAGTGGGATCGGATATCGCCATGGTGGTCTGTCTGACGCTGGTCGCCATCACCATCTGGAGCGCTGTCGTCTCATCCATCATCCCGATGCTGTTAAGAAAAATGCGCATTGATCCGGCAGTGGTCTCTGCCCCCTTCATTGCCACCTTCATCGACGGTACCGGCCTGGTCATCTATTTCAACATCGCCATGCTGGTGATGACCGACCTGCCGGCTTAAGCCACCCGCCAGGCAGCCCCGAATCGCCAGATGCCGGGGCCGCCTTGATGCGACGGCCGCACCTGCACGGCATTCGGCGCGCCTGAAAAATGGCGGAAGGCAGCAGGAGTCGAACCTGCCCGGGAACGGCTGCCGTCCCCAACCGGGTTTGAAGCCCGGCCGCGCCACCGGACGCGATTGCCTTCCTTGAAGTCAACTCTCGGGGCGCTGTGCCAGGGCATTGTCCGCACGGATGCGACGCTGGTCGCCAAGCCGCCGGGTCAAACCAATCCGGTCGAAGAACTCGAGTATCTGAATGCTGCGCTTGCGGCCGATCCCTACCTTGTCGCGAAACGCCGCCGCCTGAATCAGCGGATTGTCGGCGACCAGTTGCAACAGCATAGCCGCCAGTTGGCGCACCGTAGCGTCGGCGTAAAACAGGTCACGGACGACTTGGTGAACCCGTCCTGATCTCGCCAGCTTGCGCAGCAGCAAGCGCACGGCAGCCTCATCACATCCAACGGCGCTGGCCAGGTTGCGCACCCAGGGTGGATCGTAGCCAGCCTGTTCGAACAGTGGCTGCAAACGTTGCCACAGGGCCTCGTCTTCTTCACTCAGTCGCACCTGGTGTTCGGGTAAGTGCAGCCACGGCCCACTGGCGACAATGGCGCCGCTGGACAGCAGTTCGTCGAGCTGACTGATGAAAGTCGGTCGGTCCAGCGACGTAGCCGAAAACCGGCGCAAGCGATCTCGGTCTGGCCCCAGTTCATCCGGTTCAAGTTGATGAAAGTGCGTCAGGTGCTCCAGCAACGAAACTTTCAGCGCCTCCCAACGTACAGCGTTGAACAATAACGGACCTTGGCGCGTGGCAATGACACGGACATCCGCCGGCAAATTCCAGGTGCTGCGCAGACGATTGAACTGGCGCTCCAGACGCAGCGGGTCGAGCCCGCTGTCACTATTGGCAAGCATCACCGGCAGTATGTGCTCGAGACTTTCGCTGGTGGCCAAGGCTTGCAACTGCATCAGCCGGGTCGGGCTACGGCGCTGGCGGGCCGGTGCAAACGGATCAAGCACCCGGCCGCCGCCGAGGGTGCGCCGCGCGCTCTGGTCGCGCAGGACCAGGCGGTCGCCATGCACCGCCTGCAACGGCGTGTTAAGCAACAGTTGCGCGAACATCCGCTCACCCGGTGGCAGGCATGTGTTCTCCAGCAATGCGACCCGGGCGGTGACGTCCTGAGTGCCCAGGTGCACATGCACCGGGCTGAAATGTTCGAAGGCGCGTGGCTCACTGGCCAGCAACTGCATCTCGATGTCCAGGCGCTGCGTGGGCGCGAACAGCCACTCGGCCAGCAACCAGTCACCGCGGTGGATCTGTTCCAGCGCCAGGCGCTCTGCACTCAGGTTCAACGCCACCCGCTGCCCGGCCCACGCCTCGACGACGACGTGGTTCTGCGCATGCAGACTCCGCACTCGCACAGGCTTGCCTGTCTGACCCAATAGTAGCGTGTCGCCCACCCTCACCTGCCCGGCCAGTGCTGTTCCGGTGACCACAATACCGGCGCCGGCGACGCTGAAAGCGCGGTCGATTGCCAGACGAAATCCTCCACTGGCGCTGCGCTGCCGGACCTCACACTGGGCGGCCAGCAATGCCTGGCGCAGGGCGTCAATGCCCTCCCCGGTCAGGCTCGACACGGCGAACTGTGGCGCGCCGTTATAGGCCCCCGGCGCCAGCAATGCGGTGACCTGAGCATGCACCGACTGCACTCGGGCGGGCTCGACCCGGTCACATTTGCTGATCACGACCAGCGCCTGTGGGATGCCCAGTAGTTCGACGATTGCCAAATGCTCGCGGGTCTGGGGCATGACCCCGTCATCGGCAGCCACCACCAGCAGCACCAGATCAATGCCCTGGGCGCCAGCGAGCATGTTGTGGATGAAGCGCTCGTGACCGGGCACGTCGATAAAGCCGGTCATCTCCGCCCCAGGTTCCAATGGCGCATAAAGGAAACCCAGGTCGATGGTGATGCCACGTTCGCGTTCTTCCCGACGACGGTCGCCGACTTGCCCCGTCAGGGCCTTGAGCAAGGCTGTTTTTCCGTGGTCGATGTGTCCCGCAGTGCCGACAATCACCTTGCCGCCCCCACTCCTTGCAGCAGGTCCAGTTGCGCGAGCCAGGCCGCCTCGTCGTCCAGTTGGCGCAGGTCCAGCCACAGGGCATCGTCGTCGATACGACCGAGCACCGGAATGGGCAAAGCTCGCAAAGCGGCTTCCAGGCCATGCAATTGCCGTCCGCGCAACCGTTTGGACACATGCGGACGCAGGCACAGGGCGGCGCTTGGCAAGCGGGCCACCGGTTGGCTGCCGCTGCCGATCATGCTCAGCGCCGGCAGCGCGGCCACCCCCCAGCCATCGCCCAGTACGCGCGCCAACAGCGGACGCAGGCGTTCGGCCTGAGCGAGGATATCGGCTTGCGGGCGGGTGAGCAGGCGCAAGCTGGGCAAGCGTTCGGCCAATCGGTCGGGGTCGCGGTACAACCCCAGCACTGCCTCAAGGGCGGCCAGGGTCAGCTTGTCCACCCGCAAGGCCCGTTTGAGCGGGTTCTTCTTGATCCGGGCGATCAGGTCCTTGCGCCCGACGATCAACCCTGCCTGAGGACCACCGAGCAACTTGTCACCGCTAAAGGTGACGATATCGGCCCCGTCGGCCAGCGCCTGGCGCACCGTCGGTTCGGCGGGCAGGCCCCAGCGGGTCAGGTCCAGCAGACTGCCGCTACCCAAATCTTCAAGCAATGGCAGTCCGTACCGATGGGCCAATTGCGCCAGTTCGGCGGTTGGTACGTGGGCAGTAAAGCCTTGAATGCTGTAATTGCTGGTGTGTACACGCATCAACAAGCCACTGCGCGGGCCGATGGCGGCTTCGTAGTCGCGGGGATGGGTGCGGTTGGTGGTGCCGACTTCATGCAGTCTGACCCCGGCCCGAGCCATGATGTCGGGGATGCGGAATGCACCGCCGATTTCGATCAGTTCGCCACGGGAGATGATGCCCTCTTTGCGCGCCCCCAGGCTGTTGAGTGCGAGCAACACGGCGGCTGCGTTGTTGTTGACCACCGTCACCGCCTCGGCACCGGTCAGTTCGCGTATCAGATCTTCAATCAGGTCGTCGCGGTCACCGCGCTTGCCACTTGCCAGGTCGAATTCCAGATTCAGCGGATAACGGGCAGCCTGTTGCACCGCCTCGATCGCTTCCTCCGGCAACAGTGCCCGACCGAGGTTGGTATGCAGTACCGTGCCGGTGAGGTTGAACACTCGCCGTACCCGACTGCGGTGCTGGTTCGCCAGACGTTCGCCTGCCCTCCCCGCCAATACCTGAGCCGTGAGTTCAACGGCGTCAAGCTGGCCCAGTTGAACCGGCTCACGTACATCGTCGAGCAACTGCCGCAGGGTGGCGAGCAAGGCATCGCGACCATAACGTTCAGCCAGCGGCTGGCAGGCGACGCTGCGCAGCAGGCTATCGATGGACGGTAAACGCGCGGGGACGGTGGCGAGTCTTGCGGGCATCAAGGGGGCTCCCTGAAACGGTTGACCGTCGCGCGAATGCAATTGAACAGGCGCAGGTCCCGGAAACCTGAGTGTAGCCGCTGTGATCAATCGCCCCCAGGCGTCAGCATCAGGTTCGGTGCCAGACGCTGGTAGCCTTCCAGGTCCAGGCGCATGTCCAGCGTCAAGCTCGCGAGGTCCGCTGAGAGAGCTTCGGCGTCAGCGTCATTTTCCAGGTAGAGCAGCTTCAGGTAGCGGTTGCAGCCGGGGCAGATTTCAGCCCGCAGTGGCGCCTGGCTGGCCGTATGGCGATCATCCTCGAAACTGACGTAATTGAGCCCCTTGCTCTGCTCGCAGTAGACACATTTGACCCGCACCACATGCCATTCGCAGGCACACAGCGAACACACCAGGTAACGCAACCCGTTGTACTTTCCCCGCTGGTGAATCACCCCGGCCATGGCCGGCGAACCGCAGGCCGGGCATTGACCAAGGCTGGCGCAAGGCTTCAGTTCGCACGCCGGCAGGCCGAGCAACCAGTGGCTCCAGGCAGCCTGCAGGGCCGCGCCGAGAAACGGCACCAGCGCCGCCGGCAGCCCCACATACTGGCCGCTGAGCAAAGCAATTGCCCAGACCTTGCGCTGCCCGCCGCTGGCGCTGTGCAAGGCTGCCACGGCATTTTTTACTGCAGATCGTGGCGGTGCCTGGTAACGCCGCAACAAGGTTTCCAGGTACGGCAGCCAGCCGTCCTCGCGCACCAGGCTGTCGGCCGCCAGCGGTGGCAAGCCATGTTCCTGGCACAACAACAGGCGTTCGGGGGCTGGGGCCGGAGCCAGCGGCGGTTCGTCCAACAGGCTTTGCTGGACGTAACACAGTTCGGCGACCAGCCGCAGGAAGTCGGCCAGTGGATGCCCATTGGCCAATCGCTCCAGGCGCACAGCACGCAAGGTGAACAGGTTGTGCGGCGGCAGGCGCAGGAACGGTGGTGTGCTCGCCGCCGCCTCGATTTGTCCGGGCTCGAGTATTGTGCTCAAGGCATCATCCTTTCTTGCTTATCTGGTTGTCCGGGCGCTCGTCGCGTGTCACCTCGCGGTACCAGAGCGCATGATGTTTCTTCGCCCAGGCACGGCTGACCCAGCCATGCAGCATCGCGCTGACCGAGCCCTTGATCCAGATACCGGCGTAGATGTGCACGATGATGCTCATCACCAGTACGAAAGCCGCCAAGGCATGCAACAGCATCGCCAGGCGAATCGCAGTGATACCGAAGTATTGGCTGAAATAGACCCGCCAGATCACCACCCCGCTCAGCAGTAGCACCAGCATGCAGGCCAGCAGGGTCCAGAACAGCAACTTCTGCCCGGGGTTGTATTTGCCAATAGGCGGTACGCCCTCCTCTTCGTTGCGCATCACCCGGTTGATCCGTTTGAGCCACAGACGGTCGTTGGCGATGAAAAAATTGGCCCGCCAGAAGCGGATCACCAGCCCCAGGAAAAACACGAACATCAGTACGCCCATGAAAGGGTGCAGGATGCGCGTCCAGGGCCCGCCGCCGAACAACTGGCTGAGCCAGAACAGCGACGGGTGGAACAGCGCCAGACCCGACAGGGCCGCCATGAAGAACAGAATCGCCACCAGCCAGTGGTTGGTGCGTTCGTTGGCGTTATAGCGCAGGATCGCTTTGTCTTTCATGGTCGTTTTCCCTCCTGCGATCCAGGCGTGTTCGGGTCATAGACATGCACGGTCGGGTCGACCTCGTGCACGCTGAGGTCCTTGCCCGGCAGGTGTTCGTCTTCCTCGACGCGCTGCGGGCCGATGCGTACGTAATGAAAGAATCCCGCCAGCACCGCGGCCCCCATGGCCAACAACGCCAGGGGTTTGCTCACGCCTTTCCACAGCCCTACCAATGGACTGATGACCGGCTGGTTCGGCAAGCCGGCGTACAACGATGGCTGGTCGGCGTGGTGCAGGACGTACATCACATGCGTACCGCCGACTCCGGCTGGATCGTACAGACCGGCGTTGTCGAAGCCCCGTGACTTGAGGTCAACGATGCGTTCGGCGGCATGCTCTTTCATGTCCTCTTTGCTGCCAAACACAATGGCGCCGGTCGGGCAGGTCTTGACGCACGCCGGTTCCAGCCCGACCGCCACCCGGTCCGAGCACAGCGTGCACTTGTAGGCCTTGTGGTCCTTGCGCGAAATACGCGGAATGTTGAAGGGGCAGCCGGTGATGCAATAGCCGCAGCCGATGCAATGGTCCTGGTCGAAATCGACAATGCCGTTGGCGTGCTTGATGATCGCCCCGGGACTTGGGCACGCCGCGAGGCAGCCAGGTTCGGCGCAATGCATGCAGCCATCCTTGCGGATCAGCCATTCGAGGTTGCCGGCGTCGGTTTCGTGCTCGGTGAAGCGCATCAACGTCCAGGTCTCGGCGCTGAGGTCCTGAGGGTTGTCGTAGGTTCCATGGATATGACCGACCTCGTCGCGCAATTCATTCCATTCCGAACAGGCCACCTGGCACGCCTTGCAACCGATGCATTTGGTGGTGTCGATCAGCTTGGCGACTTCCTCCTGTTGACGTACCGAGGGCGGCAAGGTGGTAGTGGCCGAACGGGCAATGATGTCTTGGTTGGCCATCATATTTTCTCCACGTTGACCAGGAATGACTTGGATTCCGGGGTCTGTGTATTACCGTCACCGAGGAATGGCACCAGGGTGTTTGTCAGGTAGCCATGCCGGGTAGCTCCGGTGAAACCCCAGTGCAGGGGGATGCCAATCTGGTGCACCGTCTGGTTATTGACCTGCAGCGGACGGATCCGCTTGGTGACCACTGCCACTGCCTCGATATGCCCGCGCTTGGAGCTGACCCGCACCCGGTCGCCAGCGGCAATCCCCTTCTCCTTGGCGAGGACTTCGCCAATTTCGACGAACTGCTCAGGCTGGGTGATGGCATTGATGGGGCAATGCTTGGTCCAGAAGTGGAAGTGCTCGGTCAGCCGGTAGCTCGTGGCGGCATAGGGAAAGTCCTTCGCCGTCCCGAGCGACTCCCAGACCGAATCGAAGATGCGCCCGGCCGGGTTGCTGGTCGCCTTCTTGTTGTTGGGGTGCAGCGGGTTGATGCCGATAGGCGTTTCGAACGGTTCGTAATGCTCCGGGAATGGCCCTTCGTTCATCTTGTCGAGGGCGAAGAAACGCGCCACCCCTTCAGGGTTCATGATGAACGGGTTCATGCCCGCTTCCGGCGCCACGTCGGCCTTGTAGTCAGGCACGTCGGTGCCGCCCCAGACTTTGCCGTTCCACCACACCAGGCGCTTTTTCGGATCCCAGGGTTGTCCCTTCGTATCGGCCGAGGCGCGGTTGTAGAGAATGCGCCGGTTCATCGGCCAGGCCCAGGCCCACCCGAGGTTCTGCTTCATCCCGAAAGGGTCGCTGTTGTCACGGCGGGCCATCTGGTTGCCCTGCTCGGTCCAGCTGCCGCAGAAGATCCAGCAGCCCGACGCCGTGCTGCCGTCGTCCTTGAGCTGGGCGAAACCGGACAATTGTTGCCCGGCCTTGAGCGTCGCGCCCGTGGCGTCGGTGACGTCGGCAATCGCGTAGCCGTTGAACTCCTTGGCAATCTCTTCCGGTGTCGGATCGTCAGGCACCTTGTAGGGCCAACTGAGCTTGAGAATCGGCTCGGCGAAGGCACCGCCGTTGGCCTGGTAGCGCTGACGCAAGCGGATGAACAGCTCGCTCATGATCTTGATGTCGGTGCGCGCTTGCCCCGGGCCATCGGCGCCCTTCCAGTGCCATTGCAGCCAGCGGCCGCTATTGACCAGTGAGCCGTCCTCTTCGGCGAAGCAGGTGGTGGGCAGGCGGATGACTTCGGTCTGGATGCCAGCCGTTTCGACATCGTTGTAAGGCCCGACATTGCGCCAGAATTCCGAGGTCTCGGTGGCTAGCGGGTCCATCACCACCAGCCACTTGAGTTTGGCCAGCGCGGCCATCACACGGTTCTTGTCGGGCAAGGCGGCGATGGGATTGAAGCCCTGGCAGACATAACCGTTGACCTGCCCGCTGGACATCATGTCGAACACTTTCAAAATGTCGTAGCCGGGGATGTCGAGCTTCGGCAACCAGTCGTAACCCCAGTGATTGTCGGCGGTGGCGTTGGCGCCGTACCAGGCCTTCATCAGGCTGACGTGGAACTTGCCGTAGTTCTGCCAGTAAGACAGCTGCCCGGGCCGAAGTGGCTTGAGCGCACGCTTGGCAATGTAGGTGTCGTAGTCCTGTTCGGCATCGCCCGGCAAGGTGAGATAGCCGGGCAGCAGGTTCGACAGCAGCCCGAGGTCGGTCAGCCCCTGGATGTTGGAGTGCCCGCGCAGGGCATTGACGCCCCCGCCCGGCATGCCGACGTTGCCCAGCAGCAGCTGCACCATGGCCGCGCTGCGAATCATCTGCGAGCCGGTCGAATGCTGGGTCCAGCCCAGGGCATAGAGGATCGTCATGGTCTTGCCCGGTTGCGAGCAGGTGGCGATCTCTTCCCAGATCTTCTGCATGGCGTCTTGCGGCATGCCACAGATCTGGCTGGTCAGCTCCAGAGTGTAGCGGCTGTAGTGCTGCTTCATCAGCTGGTAGACGCAACGCGGGTGTAGCAGGGACGGGTCGACTTTGGCGAAACCGTCCTCGCCGATTTCATAGCCCCAACTGGACTTGTCGCTGTAGGTGCGCTTGGTCGCGTCGTAGCCGGTAAACAGCCCGTCCTCGAAGCCAAAGTCGGCCTTGACGATGAACGACACGTCCGTATAGGCGTGCACGTACTCATGCTGGATTTTGTTTTCAGTGAGCAAATAGTTGATCAAACCGCCCATGAAGGCGATGTCGGTGCCCGTGCGAATCGGTGCGTAATAGTCGGCCACCGAGGCGGTACGGGTGAAGCGTGGGTCGATCACAATCAGTCGCGCCTGATTGTGCGCTTTGGCTTCGGTCACCCATTTAAAGCCACAAGGGTGGGCTTCGGCGGCATTACCGCCCATGACCAGGACCAGATTCGCGTTGGCGATATCGGTCCAGTGGTTGGTCATCGCGCCACGGCCATACGTTGGGGCAAGACTTGCCACCGTCGGGCCATGTCAGACACGTGCCTGGTTATCGAACCCCAGCATGCCCAGACTGCGAACGACCTTGTGGGTCATGTAACCGGCCTCGTTGGAGGACGCCGAGGCCGCAAGAAAACCGACCGAAAGCCAGCGGTTGACCGTCTGGCCCTGGGCGTTCTTCTCGATGAAGTGGGCATCGCGATCGGCCTTCATCAGGTCGGCGATGCGATCCAGCGCTTCATCCCAGGACACCCGCGTCCACTCCGTGCTGCCCGGCTTGCGCACCTGCGGGTATTGCAACCGGCTGGGGCTATGGACGAAGTCCAGCAAGCCTGCACCTTTGGGGCACAGCGTGCCGCGATTGACCGGGTGGTCGGCGTCACCTTCGATGTGGATGATGCTCTGGGTGACGTTCTTGGCCGCATCGCCCTGGCTGTACATGATCAAGCCGCAACCCACCGAACAGTAGGGGCAGGTATTACGGGTTTCATGGGTATGGGCCAGCTTGAAGTGGCGGACTTGTTCGGCGAAGGCTGGCGCTGGTGCCATGCCCAGCGCGGCCAGGCTGGAGCCTCCAAGGCCGATAGCGGCGACCTTGAAGAACTGACGACGGTTGAGGTCCATCGTGCACTCCTGATCAGGTGAAGTTACCCGGAACGTGGCCGGGAAATCCTGGACGATCACGGCGGCGGCGATACAGCCGCCGACAGGTGAAATTTTAGTCAAGATTGCACGGAATGTAACGAAACCCGATCGTCGGCGGTGTACTCGCAGTGGTGGATATCCGCTTGAGGCTGTCAGCGCTAATCCGGGACTCAGGACTCAGGACTCAGGCACAGCATTGCCTCCTTTCCCGATCACATCGTCCGCCCAACTCATGGCCGCAATGACCGTCGGAAAACCGATCGTGCTCGTCAGTGATATCAGTGCGTGATGGATCTGTTCCATCGTCGCACCGGCTGCCAGTGCCCGCCTGGTATGACTGTGCACTGCGCCTTCCGAGCGGATGGCCGCCGCGGCACCGAGTTGAATCAGCTGGATGATTTTCTCGTCCAGCGGGCCGGCATGACGCACCGCTGCACCCAAGGCATCCATCGCCTCAAAATAATCAGGGTATTGATGTTTCAGGCGTTGGTACGTGTACGGGTTGTGATCGCTCTTGCTGTCCATCTTTGTCTCCTCTCACCGGGCTCCTCAGAGCAGCCCTAATTGCAAACGCGCCGCCTCGGACATACGACTTTGATCCCAGGGCGGTTCCCAGACGATCTCGATCTCGACCTGGCTGACCCCCGGAAGGGTCTGGACCTTGGCACGTGCCTCTTCTTTGAGCACGTCGCCCATTCCGCACCCGGGTGCGGTCATGGACATTTTGATCGCGACTCGCTGACCGCCATCGGCAATCGGCCGGGCTTCGCATTGGTAGATTAGCCCGAGATCGACCACGTTGACCGGAATCTCCGGGTCGTAGACGGTGCGCAACAGGTCGAGCACCTGCTGGATGTCGAAGGCGCCGCTGATCGCCGGTTGGCCGCCCGCCGGGGCATCGAGCAAGCCTTTTCGCGCCGAGTCGCTGAGGTGAATACCGGGGATGGGGAATTGGGCTGCCATGGCTGATTACTCCGTCGAGACCTGTGAGCGATCGCCTTCGAGGGCACTGCGCAATGTGTACCAGGCCAGGGTGGCGCACTTGATCCGTACCGGAAACTCCCAGACACCCGAAAGCACCGCGAGTTTACCGAGCTCAACGGGCGTCACCTGGGCGTTTGGCCCTTCGGTGAGCAACGTATGCACACGGACAAAGAGTGCCTGCGCTTCCTCCGGCTTTTTCCCCTTCACCGCCAGGGTCATCAGGGAAGCCGAGGCTTGGGAGATGGCGCAGCCGGCCCCCTGAAAGCTGATGTCCTCGATCACGCCGTCCGCAAGCTTGAGGTAAATCCTGAGCTGATCGCCGCACAGCGGATTGAAGCCTTCCGCCATACAGGTAGCGTCCTCGATCTGGCGGAAGTTACGCGGCCGCTTGCCGTGGTCGATGACGACGTCCTGGTAAAGATCGCGCAGCTCATCGTGGCTCATCGGAACACCTCCTGAACCTTGGCCAGACCTGCCACCAGCGCATCGATATCGCGCTCGGTGCTGTAGCAGCCGAGCGAGGCGCGCGCCGTGGCGGCCACACCAAAACGGTTCATCAAGGGCTGTGCGCAGTGGTGCCCGGTGCGAATCGCGATCCCTTCGCGGTCGAGAATGGTACCGATATCATGCGGGTGGATGCCCTCGAGGACAAACGAGAGGACGCCGACTTTCTCCGCTGCCGTACCGATCAGCCTGAGGTCGGGCACCGTCATCAGCGCCTTCGTTGCGTAGGTCAGCACGCCCTGCTCGTGGGCAGCAACGGCCTCTGGCCCCAGTTCAGCGAGAAAGTCGATCGCCGCGCCGAGGCCGATAGCGCCGGCCATGTTCGGCGTCCCCGCTTCAAACTTGTACGGTGGCTTGTTGTAGACGGTCTTCTCGAAGCTGACCGAGAGGATCATGTCGCCGCCGCCCTGATAGGGCGGCATGCTTTCGAGCAGTTCGTGCCGACCGTAGAGCACGCCGATGCCGGTGGGGCCGTACATCTTGTGGCCCGACAGCGCATAAAAGTCACAGCCTAGTGCTCGCACGTCGACCTTGAGGTGAGGCGCCGCCTGGGCACCGTCGACCAACACGCGTACGCCTTGGGCGTGGGCCAGTTCGACAATGCGCCGGATCGGATTGAGGGTGCCCAGCACATTTGAGACATGAGTGACCGCCACCAGCCGGGTCCTGGGTCCGATCAGCCGTTTCAGCTCATCGAGCAGCAGTTCGCCAGCGTCGTTGATAGGCGCCACCCGCAGCCGGGCACCGGTCTGCTCGCAGAGCATCTGCCAAGGCACGATATTCGAATGGTGCTCCATCGCAGTGATCAGCACCTCGTCACCGGCATGAACCTGAGTCTTGCCGTAGGTTTGCGCCACGAGATTGACCGCTTCGGTCGTGCCGCGGACGAAGACGATCTCTTCGACATGCTCGGCATTGAGGAAGCCCTGGACCTTGGCCCGAGCCTTCTCATACTCCTCGGTGGCGCGCACCGAGAGGTAGTGCACGCCACGATGCACGTTGGCGTTCTCCTTCAAAAAGAAGTGCGACATGGCATCGATGACCGCCTGCGGCTTCTGGCTGGTCGCGGCACTGTCGAGGTAAATCAGCGGCTTGCCGTAGATCATCTCCGCGAGGATCGGAAACGCCTGACGCACACGTTCGACATCGTAGCCTGGCGCAAGGTCGAGCGGTTTTGACAGCCCTTGAAGGCGGTTTTCGAGGTCACTCATGCCGACACCTCCCGCCCCCGCAATTGCGCGGCGACCCGTCGCTCCACCTGCTCACGCAGCGGCTCCAGCCGGATGAGCTCAAGCATTTCGCTGACAAACGCAAAGATCAGCACCGATCGCGCCGCCGCCAGCGCAATTCCCCGTGAGCGCAGATAGAAAATAGCCTGCTCATCCAGTTGGCCAACGGCGGCACCGTGAGCGCACTTGACGTCATCGGCGAAGATCTCCAGCCGTGGCTGGGTGTTGACCTGGGCCGACGTCGCCAACAACAGATTCTTGTTGGTCTGGCTGGCATCGGTCTTCATCGCACCCGGTCGCACGATGATCCGCCCGTCAAAGACCGCATGCCCACGATCATCGATCACGCCCTTATAGAGTTCGCGGCTGGTGCAACGCGGTGCCAGATGCTCGATGGTCGTCTGGTTGTCCAGGTGCTGCTGGCCTTGTGGCAGGTACAGACCGTTCAGCGCGACCTCCGCGCCGGGGCCTTCGAGTACAACGCGCACCTCCTGCCGCGCCAGCGTCGCGCCCAGTGCAAAAGAGTGCGAAGCGAAGTGACTGCCCTGAGCCTGGCGCACGCTGAGCAGCGCGACATGGAACGCCGCCGTGCTCTCGTTCTGCACCGTGTAATATTCAAGTACAGCGTCCGCGTCGAGCACCACCTCGCTGACAGCGTTACTCAGGTAGACCTCATCCCCACTGCCGACGTGGCTTTCCACCACGATCGCCCGGCTCCCTGCCCCCACCCGCACCAGGACGCGCGGATGTGCCACCTGCGGCGTGACGCCCGGCGCCGAGAGGAACACCAGATGGATCGGTGCTTCGACCGTCGTGTGGGCAGGTATCTGCACCCACGCCCCGTCCTCGGCGAGCGCCGCATTCAGCGCCGGAAAGGCTTGCGGCTGTGAGCGAAACGCATGTGCGAACAGGCTTTCGAGCACCCCGTTGTCGGCGCTCAGCAGTGTCGCAAAAGGGCACACCTGGGTGCCTGGAGGCAGCCCTTCAAGAACCGACAGTTCAGCGGCGAAATAACCGTTGACGAAGACCAGTCGCACGCTGCCGTAGTCGCCGGCAAGTCGTTCGACGCTGGTCGCGGACAGGTCCCGACTCGCGCCCGGCCTGGCTGGCTGGAAAGGGACTTCCAGGATCGGCGCGACTCGCGTGTGCTTCCAGGCTTCGTCCTTGGCCGTGGGAAAGCCTTGGTCGGTCACCCACTGCAACGCTGCGCGACGCAACGCGTGCAGCCAGGCAGGATGCCGAACGTCAGCGCTGGGGGTGAGCTGCGCGAGGAACGCCGCGGTGTTCATGGCCTGGCTCCGGGCGCGGCAGAGTCCTGCTCATAGCTCGCATAGCCGTGTTTTTCCAGCTCGACAGCCAGCGCCTTGCCGCCGGACTGGACGATCCGGCCGTTGGCCATGACGTGCACGCGATCCGGGACGATGTAATCGAGCAATCGTTGATAGTGGGTGATCACCAGCAGTGCGCGGTCCTTGCTCCGCAGCGCGTTGACGCCGGCCGCAACGATTCGCAGCGCGTCGATGTCGAGGCCCGAGTCGGTCTCATCGAGGATCGCCAGCCTGGGTTCGAGAATCGCCATCTGGAAAATTTCGTTGCGCTTCTTCTCGCCACCCGAGAAGTCCACGTTCACCGAGCGGTTCATGAAGCGCTGATCCATCTCGACCAGCGCCATGCGCTCCTTGGCGAGCGCCAGGAAATCCAGCGCATCGAGCTCCTCCAGCCCGCGCTGCTTGCGCACGGCGTTGAGGGCCGTGCGCAGAAAGTAGAGGTTGCCGACGCCGGGGATTTCAACCGGGTACTGAAACGCCAGGAAAATCCCCGCGACCGCCCGCGCTTCCGGCGTCATGGCGAGCAGGTTCTGGCCGTCATAGAGCACCTCGCCGCTGACCTCGTAAGTCTCAAGGCCCGCGAGGACCTGGGCCAGCGTGCTTTTGCCGGAGCCATTCGGCCCCATGATCGCGTGCACCTCGCCCGCTTCAACCCGCAGCGTGATGCCCCGCAGGATTTCACGGCCTTCGACACTGGCGTGCAGATTGTTGATCTCAAGCATGCTCCACCCCGGGCCTCAGCCCACGCAGCCCTCCAGGCTCACACCCAGCAGTTTCTGGGCTTCTACCGCGAACTCCATCGGCAGTTCTTTCAGCACCTCGCGACAGAAGCCGTTGACGATCATCGGCACCGCGTCCTCCGCGCTGATGCCGCGCTGTCGGCAGTAAAAGAGCTGCTCGTCGCTGATCTTCGAGGTCGAGGCCTCATGCTCGACCTGGGCGCTGGGGTTCTTCACGTCGATATAAGGAAACGTGTGCGCGCCACACTGGCTGCCCAGCAGCAGCGAGTCACACTGCGTATGGTTGCGCGCACCGGTCGCGGCTTTCTGGATTTTCACCAGGCCGCGGTAGGTGTTCTGGCCATGACCGGTAGAAATTCCCTTGGAGAGGATGGTGCTGCGCGTGTGCCGGCCGATGTGGATCATCTTGGTGCCGGTGTCCGCCTGCTGGTAATTGGCCGTCATCGCGACCGAATAGAACTCGCCGACCGAATAATCACCCTGGAGAATCACCCCCGGATACTTCCAGGTGATCGCGGAGCCGGTTTCGACCTGAGTCCAGGAAATCTTTGAGTGCGCACCTGCGCACTTGCCGCGTTTGGTGACGAAATTGAAGATACCGCCGCGTCCTTGCGCATCGCCCGGGTACCAGTTCTGCACCGTGGCGTACTTGATCTGGGCGTTATCCAGCGCGACCAGCTCGACCACCGCCGCATGCAGCTGATTATTGTCGCGCATCGGTGCGGTGCAGCCTTCGAGGTAGCTCACGTAGGCGCCCTCCTCAGCGACGATCAGCGTGCGCTCGAACTGGCCGGTGTCCGCGGCATTGATGCGAAAATACGTCGACAGTTCCATCGGGCAGCGCACGCCCTTGGGCACGTAGCAGAAAGAGCCATCGGAAAACACCGCCGAGTTCAGTGTGGCGAAGAAGTTGTCGCTGTAGGGCACGACCGAACCAAGGTATTTGCGCACCAGTTCCGGATGGTTCTGCACGGCCTCGGAGAAGGAGCAGAAAATCACGCCAACCTCAGCGAGTTTGTGCTTGAAGGTGGTCGCCACCGAGACCGAATCGACCACCGCATCCACCGCCACACCAGTCAGGCGCTCCTGCTCGGCGAGCGAGATGCCGAGTTTGCCAAACATCTCGCGCAGCTCGGGATCGACCTCGTCAAGACTATTGGGCCCCGGCGTTTTCGGCTTGGGCGCCGAGTAATAGATGATGTCCTGGTAGTCGATGGGATCGAAGTGGACGTTCTGCCAGGTGGGCTCGCGCATCAATAGCCAGTGGCGATACGCCTTCAGGCGCCAGTCCAGCAGCCATTGCGGCTCGTTCTTTTTCGCCGAGATCAGGCGGATGACATCTTCGTTGAGCCCGCGCGGGGCCGCGTCGCTCTCAAAATCAGAGACAAAGCCATACTTGTAGGCCCGGTTGCTGAGTTCGCGGATCCTGGCATTGTCGGTGCTCATCGCTGATGCCTCCTGCTTTGGGCAGGACGATGTGATCGTTTAACTATACTCCTTCCCTATTCCTTGCGACCCGACGTTCAAACATCCGACGATTGCCGTAACAGGATGTCGTTGCCGTCCACCCGGACCTCAAATTGCTCGACTCGATAAGCCGGTTCTGTGAGGCACTCGCCGCTGGTCACGTCGAACTCGTAGGCGTGAACCGGGCAGATCACCACGTTGTCGCACAGTATTCCCTCCCCCAGCGAGCCGTCTTCGTGTGGGCAGGTGTTGTGGATGGCGAAATACCGGCCATCGACATTGAACAGTGCGACAGGCGTGCCCTCAAGGTTAACGGTTATGCCGTTACCCGGTTCGATATCACCCACGCAGGCGACCTTGACGAACTCACTCATGGCGCGATCCCTCTTGAGTGTCATTTTAGGTGCTGGATCTGCTGCCGATTCGTCAGGATCCGATCGAGCAGCAGTAGGCTAAGCTTTCACGGGTGTATGCGTTCGCCGTAGGAGCTGCCGCAGGCTGCGATCTTTTGATTTTCTGTCTGGACGGACGCCAAGATCAACAGATCGCAGCCTGCGGCAGCTCCTACGGGTATTTACAGGTATTTACAGGTATTGCGTACAGCCGCTATTTCAGACAGGCCCAACCCTTTCACGCAGGACTGACGTGATGACCGAGCCCCTCCTCAGTTTCGAAGCACTCAAGCGCGCCGCCGCCTCCGGTGAGATCGATACCGTATTGGTCTGCATGGTCGATATGCAGGGACGACTGGTGGGCAAGCGATTCCAGGTCGAGTTTTTCATCGACAGCGGCCATGAAGAAACCCACTGCTGCAATTACCTGCTGGCCGACGATATCGACATGGAGCCGGTGCCGGGTTACGCGGCGGCCAGCTGGAGCAAAGGCTATGGCGACTTTGTGCTAAAGCCCGACATGGCCACGTTGCGTCGTGTGCCGTGGCTGGAATGCACAGCGCTGGTACTCTGCGATGTGCTCGACCATCACCATCGGCGGGACCTGCCGCACAGTCCGCGAGCCATCCTGAAAAAGCAGATCGAGCGGCTGCGCGAGCGCGGCTACAGCGGCATGTTCGCCTCTGAGCTGGAGTTCTATCTGTTCGACGAGAGTTATGAGGCCATCCACGCGCGCAACTACCACAAGCCGAAAACCGCTGGCCACTACATCGAGGATTACAACATCCTGCAAACCACTCGCGAGGAGCCGGTGCTGCGGGCGATTCGCAAGTATTTGCAGGCATCCGGCATTCCCGTGGAAAACTCCAAGGGTGAATGGGGCCCGGGCCAGGAAGAAATCAACATCCGTTATGCCGATGCCCTGACCATGGCCGACCACCACGTCATCATCAAGCATGCCTGCAAAGAGATCGCGCAATTGCAGGGCAAGGCGATCACGTTCATGGCCAAGTGGCGCTATGACGCCGCCGGGTCCAGCAGCCATATCCACAACTCGTTGTGGGACAAGAATGCCAAAAAGCCGCTGTTCTTTGATCCCAAGGCCGAGTTTGGCATGTCGAAGCTGATGCGTTCCTGGGTGGCCGGGCAGCTCAAATACGCCAATGACATCACCTGTTTTCTCGCGCCTTACATCAACTCGTACAAGCGCTTCCAGGCCGGCACCTTCGCGCCGACCCGGGCGGTCTGGAGTCGGGACAATCGCACCGCAGGCTTTCGTCTGTGCGCCGAAGGCAGCAAAGCCATCCGTATCGAATGTCGCATCGGCGGCGCCGACCTCAACCCTTATCTGGCCTTCGCCGCCTTGATCGCCGCGGGTCTGGCCGGTATCGACGAGACGCTCAGCCTGGCGCCGCCCTTCGAGGGCGATGCCTACCTCGACGAGCACTTGCCGCAAGTGTCGAAGACCCTGCGCGATGCCTGCGCCGCGCTCAAGACTTCGAGCATGTTGCGCGAGGCGTTCGGTGATGAAGTGGTCGACCACTACGTGCACACCGCCGAATGGGAGCAGAAAGAGTACGACCGGCGGATCACCGACTGGGAACTGCAACGCGGTTTTGAGCGCTATTGAGCAATCCATTATTGAGGCAGCCATGACTTCAATGATTCAACTCATCTCCCCGATCGATGGCCGGGTCTACGCCGAACGCCGCTGCGCCGATACAACGCAGATCGAGCAGGCTCTGACGGCTGCCGCAGCCGCCCAGGCGTTATGGACGCGCCGGCCACTGAGCGAACGCGCCGCCTTATGCAGCGCCGCCGTGGACGCGATGCTGGCCATGCAGGCCGACATCGTGCCGGAACTGGCCTGGCAGATGGGCCGCCCGGTGCGTTTTGGCGCCGGTGAGCTGCGCGGTTTCGAAGAGCGTGCCCGCCATATGATCGCCATTGCACCAGAAGCGTTGGCAGCGGTAGAACCCATGCCTGTCGCAGGTTTTCGACGGTATATCAAACGTGAACCGCTGGGCACGGTGCTGGTAGTCGCTCCCTGGAATTACCCCTACCTGACGGCGGTCAATACGATTATTCCGGCGCTGATGGCCGGTAACAGCGTCATCCTCAAGCACGCTTCGCAATCACTGCTGGTCGGCGAACGGTTTGCCGAGGCCTTTCGCCACGCCAACCTGCCCGAAGGACTGTTCTATAACCTGCTGCTCGATCATCAGCAGACCGCCGGGATCATTGCCTCTGGACGGGTGCAGCAGGTGAACTTCACCGGCTCGGTCGGCGCCGGTAAAGCCATGGAACGCGCCGCCATGGGACATTTTCTCGGCTTGGGCCTGGAACTCGGCGGCAAAGACCCGGCCTACGTCCGCGCAGACGCCAACCTTGAGCATGCGGTGGAAAACCTGGTGGACGGCAGCTTCTTCAATTCCGGGCAAAGCTGTTGCGCCGTTGAACGTATCTATGTCGATCAAAAAATTTACCCGACGTTTGTCGAGCGCTTCGTCGCCCTGACCCGCCAATACGTGCTGGGCAACCCGCTGGACGAAACCACCACCCTCGGCCCGCTGGTCACACCGAGCGCCGCTGAATTCGTTCGCGGGCAGATCGCCGATGCACTGTCGAAGGGCGCCACAGCACTGATCGATCCACAGACCTTCCCCGCGGACGCGCCGGGTAGCGCCTACCTCGCGCCGCAGGTGTTAGTCGATGTCACCCATCACATGTCGGTGATGCGTGAGGAAAGCTTCGGTCCGGTGGTCGGCATCATGCCGGTTGCCAGCGACGAAGAGGCCATCGCCTTGATGAACGACAGCGAGTTCGGGCTCAGCGCGTCCATTTGGACCGAGGATCTCGCCGCCGCCGAACGCATAGGCAACGAGATCGCCACCGGTACCGTATTCATGAACCGTTGCGATTACCTGGACCCGGCCTTGGCCTGGACCGGGGTGAAGAACAGCGGGCGCGGCGTATCGCTGTCTCGCATCGGTTACGAACACCTGACCCGAGCAAAATCCTTCCATCTGCGCCATGAGATCTGAGCCATGAGCCTGACCGCGAACTGGAACTACCCCACGAGCATCCACTTCGGTGTGGGCCGCATCGCCGAACTGGCCGACACCTGCCGCAGTCAAGGCATCCAGCGACCGTTGCTGGTCACCGACAGTGGCCTGGCGCGTGCCCCGATCACCACGGCGGCGCTCGAATCCTTACGTGCCGCCGGTCTCGGCGTAGCGCTGTTTTGCGACCTCAAGCCCAATCCGGTCGAGGCCAACCTGGCGGGTGGGCTCGACGCCTGGCGTGACGGAAAACACGATGGCGTGGTCGCCTTCGGCGGTGGCAGCGGGCTGGATATGGGCAAACTCATCGCCTTCATGAGTGGCCAGACCCGACCGGTTTGGGATTTCGAAGACATCGGCGACTACTGGACACGCGCCGACGAAGGCAGCATCGCCCCGATCATTGCGGTACCCACCACTGCCGGTACCGGGTCCGAGGTGGGGCGTGCGGCGGTGATCATCGACGAGCGTACGCACACCAAACGCATCATCTTCCATCCGAAGATGATGCCGCGTGTGGTCATCAGCGACCCGGCCCTCACCGTCGGCATGCCGGCAAAGGTCACCGCCGGCACGGGCATGGATGCGTTTGCGCACTGCCTGGAGTCGTACTGCGCCCCCGGTTTTCACCCCATGGCCGAAGGCATCGCGGTAGAAGGCATGCGCCTGGTGGCCAATGCCCTGGTGCGGGCAGTCCGCACACCCTCGGACCTTGAGGCGCGCGCGGAAATGCTCGCAGCGGCTGCGATGGGCGCCACCGCCTTCCAGAAAGGTCTGGGCGGGATGCATGCACTCTCACATCCGGTGGGCGCCCTGTACGACACCCATCACGGCATGACCAACGCCACCTTCATGCCCTATGTCCTGAAGTTCAATCGCCCGGCCATCGAGGAACGCATCACCCGCCTGGCGGCTTATCTGCGCCTGCCCTCCCCTGGCTTCGACAGCTTCCTGGCCTTCGTCCTCAAGTTGCGCAAGGACATCGGTGTGCCGCATACGCTGTTTGAGCTGGGGGTGGATGATCGACAGGCCGACCTGATCGCGGACATGGCGATTGTCGACCCCTGTGCTTGCGGCAACCCATTGCCATTGACACGAAGTGGCGCGGCTGAGATTTTCGACGCGGCTTACCACGGCCGGCTCTAGAGCCGTCGTCTGTTCAGGCCCAGGTTTGAGCGCGTAGCATGGATGCACAGCAAAACCGACGGACGGTTTCGAGCAGCGATGTACACAGCGCCCCATGGATTAATCTGTAGGTATTGGGTCTCTCACCTTCGGACGGTGACGGATATGCGTGATGCTCCAAAACCACAACAGAACCATCTGCTGGCGGCCCTTCCCACGCAATCGCGGGAGCGCTTGCTGCCCTACCTCGAACTGATCACCCTGCCGCTCGGCAAGGTGCTTTACGAGTCTGGCGATGCTCTGCGGTATGTCTACTTCCCTACCGACGCCATCGTATCCCTGCTGTACGTAATGGAAAACGGCGCATCGGCGGAAATTTCAGTCGTCGGCAATGAAGGCTTGATCGGCATCGCTGTCTTCATGGGCGGTGAAAGCACGCCCAGCCGGGCGATTGTCCAGAGCGCCGGGCATGCCTTCCGGTTGCCCGGCCAGCGACTCAAGGACGAGTTCAACCGCCACGGGGAGATGCTCCTGTTGATGTTGCGCTACACCCAGGCGTTGATCACGCAGATGGCCCAGACCGCCGTGTGCAACCGCCACCACTCGATTGATCAGCAATTGTGCCGCTGGTTGCTGCTGTCCCTCGATCGCCTGCAAGACAATCAACTGATCATGACCCAGGAACTGATCGCCAACATGCTCGGTGTCCGCCGCGAAGGCGTGACCGATGCCGCCGGCAAGCTGCAACGCCTGGGCGTTATCGAGTACAGCCGTGGCCACATCAAGGTGCTGGACAGGGACTCGCTCGAGAAACTCAGCTGCGAGTGCTACGCCGTGGTCAGAAAGGAAACCGAGCGCCTGCTGCCCTACGTTCCGTTAAAGCCCGCTTGCTGACTGTCACCGACCGGCGCTTGCGTGTTCTAGCGAACAGACCGCCCTGTCGGCGTCGCCCACACTTAAAGCATGAGACGGCTCGGCACCTGTCCCGCCCAATCCGGGCCCACTGTGCTGCAGGACGTTCGTGTGCCACATACACCAGGGCAGCCAGTAGAAAACCGACTACTTCAGGGGCTGTCGAAAATTGACTACGGCCGGCTGGAGGCGCAGTGCGATAACGTTGAACTGACCTTTGGCACCGTCCTGTGTGAGCCGGGTCATCCGATCCTGCATGTGTACTTCCCGCAAACAGCGTTCATTTCTCAAGTGGTGACGCTGTACAGCCACCCGCCTCTTCAACTGAGCCTGATCGGTAACGAAGGGATGCTCGGGGCGACGCTTGCTCTGGGGGTTAATACCGCACCCATGCGCGCCGTGGTGCAAGGTGCCGGCACCTGTCTGAGGATGAATGGCTTACAGCTGCAGGTCGCACTGCGCGAGAGCCCTTTGTTGTTGCGCCGGCTCAATCAGTACCTGTATGTGCAGATGATGCAGCTCGCTCAAACCGCCGCCTGTACCCATTTTCATGAGATCGGGCCACGCCTGGCGCGCTGGTTGCTGATGACCCACGATCGTGCGCACGCCAACCACTTTCATCTGACCCATGTGTCCCTGGCGAACATGCTCGGTGTTCAGCGCAGTGGCGTGACGCTGGCCGCCGGCGCGCTGCAACAGCGTGGATTGATCCGCTACGCCCGTGGTGAAATCACGATTCTTGACCGCAAGGGATTGGAGGCAGCGTCATGCGAGTGCTATAGCGACACCCACTCGAGCCCTCTATGACGCGGCTATCGAGGCAAGGGGAACGTCGCGGTGAACGTGGTACCGCCTTCTATCGAGGAGGTCACCCCGACATCGCCGTGATGCGCCCTGACGATCTCTCTCACAATAAACAAACCGAGCCCGACACTGCGCAGCTGCGCGTTATTGTGACTGCCGCGAATCATCGGTTCGAACAGGTCGTCGAGCAACTCTGAGGGGATCGGCGTACCACTGTTGTGTACGGCAATGATCACCTGGTCCTCAAACCGCGAAGACACTGTAATCCCACCCTCGGCAGTGCCATAGGCCATCGCATTGGCAACCAGATTGCCAATCAGCTGGTAGAGCCGATCACTGTCGGCGCTGAAACGACCTTGGCCGACACAGAGATGGGTCAGCGTGTGTCCAGGGGACACCAGACTCAGCTCGTCCAGGCATTCGCCCACCAGTGTGTGCAAATCAACCGGTTTGAGGGAAACCGCGATGCCTCGCCCGACTTGCCTCAGAGTGAAGTCCAACAGGTCCGCCACCAGACGCTGCGCGCGCTCTGCAGCGTGCGTGATGTGGCCGAGTA
The DNA here is from genome assembly GCF_001874645.1 of Pseudomonas frederiksbergensis. Classification (NCBI taxonomy): domain Bacteria; kingdom Pseudomonadati; phylum Pseudomonadota; class Gammaproteobacteria; order Pseudomonadales; family Pseudomonadaceae; genus Pseudomonas; species Pseudomonas frederiksbergensis. Next base: position 5,663,567 of record NZ_CP017886.1, on the reverse strand, counting down.
TTTGTGCTTGTTTAGGAGGCAAGTCACGGCGTCCGAGCAATTGCGAAGCCATTGTTATCGCCGCCAACGGATTGCGCAGATCGTGACTGACAATCCCGATCAATTGCTCGGCGAACAGCGCCCGGCCTTCTGCCGCAGCGTACTGGCTACGCAACGTGTCCTGCGCAACGTCCAGCGTGTATTGGGCCTTGAGGTTCATCGCCAGAGGCTGTCCGACAAGCATGCGTGCAGCGAGAGGCCGCTCGTCTGTCTTGAACAGCCTCATGGCATGAAACGTGCCGTTATACGCAATGCCGGGTTGCACGCTATTCACTCCAATGTAAGTTCAACGTTCCGATGGATTTACCATCGAGTGCAATGGTGTGGCGCTCTTCATGGCCATTAAAACTGGCAATGACCAGGTATTTGTTTGCCGGTAACTGAACGTAGACGATGGGGCCGACCTGACTCAGCGACAACAGAGGGCTACCTTTTTCGCTCTGGATCACCACGTCGACATTGCTTTGGTACTGATTACCCTTACCCGTTGAAAAGGTCATGTGAAGGTTGTAGCCCTGGGTCTGGAGCAAGGCCTTCGACTCGTCCAGGCCAATACCGCCTGATACATAGTGGATTCCATTCTGCTCCTGCGGATCCAGCCGTACGACCGACAGGTCGGCCGATTCTTCGGTGGCGGCATACAGCACCACGGGAGACAAGCCCAACAACATGGCCAATGCGAGTCTTGGAAGCGTCAGTGAAGGACTGAACATCTTGATGGTTTTCATATGTTCTCCAGTAAATGACCAGCAACAATCTGCGTGTCATTCAGATTGCGCGTAGTGGCCGGATCGGGTCTGTGCGCTAGTACACGGAGAGCGGATTGTTTTATTGACAGGTCGAGGACGGAAAATAGCGGTAGGCGAAGTTGATGCTGTCGGGCTCTCCCACGGTGAATCTCTCCCCCCCTATTCACCGCAACCACTTGAGCGCTGGGCCCCCGGTGTCAGGACATTGTCGATCGGCGTCATATTCTCCCTAATAACAGCAACACAATCAGGACGATAACGACTACGCCTAATAATCCGCTCGGCGCATAGCCCCAGCTTCGACTGTGCGGCCATGTCGGAATGGCGCCAAATAGCAGCACAATCAGCAAGATCAACAGTATGGTTCCCAAGCTCATGGCGTTTCTCCTTGAGTCTGCAAGTCAATGATTAAGTGCAGGCAGTGAGACCCTGATCTGCGCGCTGCATGCCACCAAATTGGCGCAAGTACCCGATACGGTCTGTACGGCAACACACATATCGTCATTGATTAGTTGATCAGAGGCGCAGGCGTTGTTATTTCGCTTTTAGCTCTATTTAAGCTGCACAGTGTGTGATGGCGTACAGAACGTTGTGACGATCAGGAACAGAATATAAATAACAACGGAGCAGCCTTCGCTGCAGCAGGCAAAACCATGAACACAATGACCGATTCCGCCCTGGTAATGCGCATCAACGCACAATGCCATCCATTGTTACGCTACCTTCACAAGCTGAGTGGCGTACGCTACTTGGCCGCCTATGAAGCCGCTGGCAGTTATGAGCTGAGCCCTATAAACGGCCACGCAAAACACGCGACCGACAGCGAGTTAGCCAATACGGAAGTCTGGGAGAGACTGCCTTAGGCAGCCTCTCTAACCCAGTTGATCGATCATCACCGCATTGCTGTAGACCAGGCTGCCATCACTCTCCCGATGCCCGACCAAATGAAATTGCCCGCGCTGATCACCACGTTTACTCAAATAAACACGGAACTGACAGTCGGATAAGGGGCCGCACTCCGGCGGCATTTCCAACGTCATCAGGCTCATGTCGACATCCACCAGGACTTCAGTTTCCTGGGTCGTGTTCAGACGCTCCTCCGCCGCCTCCAGACGCACATGATCGGCTACGCTGACGTGGAAATGGATGTCCCCCAACGCCAAGGGTTTACTGTCGTCGCCGGTTTTGCACCAGCCTTCGATGGTAAAGGTATTCATGACAACTCCTGCTGAAGCGCACGCCTGGGCTCTGGCTCTGAATCGGTAGTTTTGGGGACTTACCGTTTGATCAGCGAAATCTTGGTGCCTTCAATGCTGACGCCCGCCATCAGGCCTTGCTGGTCAAAGACAAACGCGTAAGCATCGTCCTTCAAGGTAGAACTCGACAGGTTTTTCGCCAGCCCTTGGTCAACCAGCACGACGGTCGGGCCCACGCCAACTTCCCAGCCCTTGGTCTCACGTACATACTTAACCGCCTTGTCAGTCATCAGGAACACGGCATATGCATAGGACTGGGCACCCGCCTGCAAGCCCCATGAACCGGTCACTGTGTTGTAGTAACTGTCTACTTTTGAGCCGCTGAACATGACCCCTTCACCATAACTGCCACCAAACACCAGGCCCGCCTTGATAACTTTAGGGAACACCAGCACAGCCTTGGCAGTGCGCGACATGGTCTCGGCCACCGGATTGGCTTTGTAGAGGATTTGCAAGGCATGCCGGGAATCCTGGTCCAGGTCTGCGGCCGTCGCGGCGCTTGCAGTATTGAGCAAACCTGTTGAAGCCAGCGACAGGGTTGTGAGAGCGATAAACAGAAGCGAACGTAGTGAGGTTGTCATGGTTGTACTCCGATATCAGCGATGTACATGATGCGGCGAGCCGATAATCCGCAGGATTGGCAGCCGCCGACTTTTCACTAGAGTGGAGTAGCCACCGGCCCATGTCTGTTCGGTGGCGCACACTGCCAGCGTCTGAAACGGCGCCATACCCCGAATGGGGGTGAACGGCTGAGGAAGGATCAACGCAGTCCGTAGCAGCTGCCGAGCAGCGCGAGGCTGCGTTCGGCGGCGCAGCCGTCGCAAAACCAGGCAGCGCGATCTTCCAGGCATACCGCGTCGGTTGGCTTTGCGAGGACTACGTCCTCGAACGCAGCCTCGCAGGCTCGGTAGCTGCTACAACGGTTTCCGCCAGCCGTCATCTGTGTTCGTCAGGGGCTACGCGTCCTTGCGTTGTGACCTACACCTGCATAGAAAGGAATTGCGTCGAGCCCATCAGTGAGATCCACGCATAACCTAATGTGGGAGCGAGCTTGCTCGCGATAGCGGACTGTCGGTCAGCATTGATGTTGAATGAAACACCGTATCGCGAGCAGGCTCGCTCCCACAAGGTGTGGGTTCCTGATCAGGCGTCAGCGGCTGCCGGTTGGCGCAACGGATACAGCTGCTCGTCGAACTGCGACAACCGCGGGAACTCAAGCGGTTGCTCGTCGCCAAGGTGCTCCAGGCGCAGGCGGTAATCTTCCAGGAACGCCTGACGCGCCTCATCGCTGATGTAAGGCACATGCCAGGCCACGAACGGTTCCAGAACGTCGAACCCGACGTAGGACAAGGTGCCGCGCAAGATCGGCCGCAGCATATCCTGCAACGGGCCGTGAATCGCGCCGTCACCGAACATGTGCTCGCGTCCGCCCAGGGTTACGCTTACCAGGGCTTTCTTGCCGCTTAACCCGCCCTGATCGTAAAAGCGCTTGCCGCCATAACAAACGCCGGACACCAGCACCCGGTCGATCCAGCCCTTGAGCATGGCCGGGGCGGAGAACCAAAAAATCGGGAAGTTGAGGATCAACAAATCCGCCCACAACAGCTTGTCGAGTTCAGACTGGATATCCGCCGCCAGCGACTGGTTCTTCACGCCCAGGCGTTGCTCCAGCGCGTAGACCAGATACTCCGGATTTTCCCGCGAAGAAAAGTCATTGCTACTGGCCACCGGGTTCCAGTTCATGGCGTACAGGTCGCTGACCTGGACCTCATGCCCCTGGGCTTCAAGGGTGGCAACCGCCTGGTCACGCAGTGCGGCGGTAAAGGATTTTGGCTCTGGATGGGCGTGGACGATCAGTACTTTCATGGCAATTCCTTAGACGTTTGCAAACGTTGTGATTGAAGACGGTATTGCGTACGTGGACTCATCTCGCCCTCACACCTGGATCGCCTTCACTTCGACAAACTCGTTGAGCCCTTCTTCCCCCCATTCGCGGCCGTTGCCCGACTGTTTGTAACCACCAAACGGCGCCTGGTAATTGAATGCCGCGCCATTCAGGAAACACTGGCCCGCACGCAATTGACGACCGAGTTGCAAGGCCCGGTCAGCGCTGCCGGCCCAGACACCGCTGGACAGGCCAAACGGTGAATCGTTGGCGATCTGAATCGCCTGTGCTTCATCGGCGTAAGGAATCAGGCACAGCACCGGACCGAAGATTTCTTCCTGAGCGATGCGCATCCGGTTGTCGACATCAGCAAACACGGTCGGGCTGACGTAGTAACCACGCTCGAACGCCTGCGCCGTGTCGCCGCCACACACCAGCCGTGCACCTTCTTGCTGACCGACCTGAATGTAGTCACGCACAGTGCGGCGCTGGGCCGCCGAGCACATCGGCCCGAGGAAGCTTTGCGGGTCGAGCGGATCGCCCATCCGTAAATTCAAGGTTTCTGCCAGCGCCAGCTCCACCGCCTCGGCGTAACGACTGGCCGGTAGCAACATGCGGGTCAACGCGGTGCAGGTCTGCCCGGAGTTGATCATCACGTCCTGCACGCCGTAGCGCACCGCGGCGGCCAGATCCGCGTCCTCGGCAATCAGCAGCGGCGACTTGCCGCCCAGTTCCAGGCAGACGCGCTTCACCGAAGGCGCCGCCGCTTGCGCCACCCGCACACCGGCGCCGGTGGAGCCGGTGAACGACACCATGTCCACGTCCGGGTGTTTGGCCAGCGCTTCGCCGACCTTCGAACCCGGCCCACTGACCAGGTTGAACACGCCCGCCGGCAAGCCGATGGCGTCGATCATCTGCGCCAGCAAAAAAGCGTGCAGCGGGGTCTCCTGACTTGGCTTGACCACCACGGTGCAACCGGCGGCCAGTGCCGGTGCGAGCTTGCCGATCAGTTGATGCAGCGGGTAGTTCCACGGATTGATAAAGGCGCAGACGCCCACCGCCTCGCGAATAACCAGCGAATTGCCGACCTCGCGCACTTCATCCATCAAGCCGGCGAGTTCGACGTACTGCTCCAGTCCGATAATCGGCCCATCCACCTGAACCGAACGGCACCATTGCACCGGCATCCCCAGTTCGGCGGTGATCACCGCGGCCATCTCATCGGCCCGCATACGCAACTGCTCGGCAAGGGCCCGGATGTAACCAGCGCGTACGCTGGACGGCGTCCGTGACCAGGGTCCGAAGGCTCGACGTGCTGCGGCCACCGCGTGCTCGACATCGCGCTCGTCACCCAGCGGCACCGAACCTGCCACTTCTTCAGTCGCCGGGTTGATCACCTCGGCGATGCCTTGCCCTGAGGGCGTTTGCCAGCGTCCATCAATAAACAGCGCCGTGTGCTTACGCATGGAGCTGGGCCTCCATCAGTTCACTGGCACAACGGGCGATCCGCTGGCAGGCATCGCGCAACGGTTGCGCCCCCACCACCAGCCCCAAACGAATATGCCCGGCGGCACTCGGGCCAAACGCTTCACCGGCCAGCACCGACACGCCATGCCGGTCGAGCAAGCGATCGGCAAACGCCTGGGCGCTGAGCCCGGCTTCACGGATGTCGACCATCACGAACATTCCACCGTCCGGCTTCAACGGGCGTACACCGGGGCAATCAGCGAGGCTTTCGCAGACCAGATCGCGGCGCTGGCGATAGGCCTCGCGCATGGCTGCCAGCTCCGGCAAGTTGCTTTCCAGCGCCACGACAGCGGCGTCCTGAACAAAGTCTGGCGAGCCGTAAAGCATGCACAGCGCGAGGTTTTCCAGATGCGCCGCCAATGATTGCGGCGCCACCACCCAGCCGACTCGCCAGCCAGTCATGGCGTGGGATTTCGACAGGCTATTCAGCGTCGCGGTGCGCTCGGCCATGCCCGGCAAACTGGCCGGGCTGACGTGTTCGCCCTCGAATAACAATTCGCTGTAGACCTCATCGGAAATCAGCCACAGGTCATGGGCGATGCACAGTTCGGCCAGCGCCTGCCAGGTGGTTCGCGGCAGACTGGCGCCCGACGGGTTGTGCGGGCTGTTCAGCGCCAGCGCCCGAGTGCGCGGCGTGATACGGGCGGCGATGTCTTCGGGCCGTACCCGAAAGCCGTTTTCGGAACGCACCGGCACCGGAATCACCACCGCACCGCAAGCACCGAACACCGCTTCATACGTGACATACATCGGCTCGGCGACGATCACTTCATCGCCCGGGTTGAGCACACACTGAGCGACGCTGAACAGCGCACATTGCGCCCCGGCGAGCACGGTGACCTGATCGGCCGAAACCTGCTGGCCGCTGCGCAGTTGATGACGCTTGGCGATGCTTTCACGCAGAGCGCGCTTGCCACGCACTTCGGCGTAGTGGGTGTTGCCGGACAACAGGCTGTCGATGGCAGCCTGCACAATCGGCACCGGCGTATCGAAATCCGGGTCGCCCACCGACAGCAGCAGAATGTCTTCGCCCTGTTCTTGCAACGCCAGTGCACGGTAATGAATGTCCCAGGCGGCGGCGCCGTCACCGGCGATACGTTGAGTCAGATCGGAAAAGCGCATGGCCCCATCCCCTTAAAAAAGTCCTGCAACAATGGTTGGAAGTCAGGTTGAAAGTCAGTGCGCGCACGCATGCTTGAGTTCGATCAGGGTCACGCCGTTGCGTTTGAAGCCGTGGCGCAAATCGGTTTGCAGCTCAGCCAGACTTTGCGGCTGGCTCACGCTGCAACCGAATGCACGACCAAGGGCGGCGAAATCCGGGTTGCGCGGCAGTACGCCAATCGGCTCGATATCCAGCCCCAACATGTCGTCGCGAATCTGCCCCAGTGCGTCGTTGTTCCACAGCAACACCACCAGCGGGCTGTCCAGTTCCTCTACGGCAGTCGCCAGTTCCTGCGCGGTGTAGAGAAAACCGCCGTCGCCGACCAGCACCAGCCCCGGTCGCTGCGGTGCACCGAACTTGGCGCCGATGCCCGCCGGCAAACCGTAACCCAACGTGCCGTAGCCGGTCGGATGCAGCCAACTGCGCGGCGCCAGACTGTTGAAGGCGTAGTTGCCGGTGTAGGCCAGCTGGGTCATGTCGGTGCTGATAAACGCGTTGTCCGGCAGCTCGGCGGCGATGCGCTCAAGAATCGCCTGATGAATCGACTGCAACGGGCCGTGACCGGCCTTCACCGCTTCTCGCAATGCAGCGACAGCCGCAATCGCCGCGCTGGCATCCCGGGTGGCAGGCGACAGGCGTTCCAGCAACGCGGCGAGGGTTTGTTGTGCATCGCCGTGCAACGCCACTGCACACGGATAAAAGTCGTTGAACTTGCGCGGGTCGATGTCCACGCGCAGCAGTTCGGCGTTCAGGGGCAGGCGCTCGCGCCAGAAATCGGTGTCGGCCATTTCGGTGCCGACCGCCAGCACCACGTCGGCCTCGGCGATCAGTTGCCAGCCAGGTGTCACGCACAAGGTCGAGCCGGCATTCAGTGGTGCTCCCGGCGGCAACAAGCCTTTACCGGCGACGCTGGTGAAAACCGGCGCTGCCAATCGGGTGCTGAGGCTCTGAAGTTCCTGCGCCGCGTTCAAGGCTCCGCCACCGGCAATAATCATCGGCCGCTTGGCCGACTGCAGCCTGGCCACGGCATGGTCCAGCGCAGTGGCTGCCGGTACGCCGCGGCCAGGGCGACGCACCACTTCATGGCTCCAGTCGCGGGTCACTTGCGCCGATAACACGTCCAGCGGCACCGAGATGTGCACCGGGCGTGGCCGTTCGCTATCAAATACCGCGTAAGCACGGGCGATCAGCTCGGGCAGGTCCTCGGTGCTCAACGCCACCGCCGAGAACGCGGTGATCGGCGCGGTCATGGCGCGCTGGTCCTGGGTTTCGTGCAGGCAACCCCAACCCTTGCCGAGGCTGGCGGTGTGGTTGACGCTGGAAATCACCAGCATCGGAATCGAGTCGGCATAGGCCTGACCGATACCGGTCGCGGCATTGGTCACGCCAGGTCCGGTGATGATGAAACACACGCCCGGTTTGCCGCTGACCCGCGCATAGCCGTCGGCCATGAAACTGGCGCCTTGCTCGTGGCGGGTCAACACGTGGCGAATGCCGCTGCCGGGCAGACCGCGATACAGCTCCAGGGTGTGCACCCCGGGAATACCGAACACGGTGTCGACGCCGTAGTTGGCCAGCAGGCGTACCAGAGCCTGGCCGCCGGTCAATGTCGTGGTTTGCATGTTTATATCCTCACTTGTGGCCAAGGCGAATCAACGCATCGACCGCCGTCGTGCCGTGGGCACCGACCAACAATGGGTTCACATCGAGTTCCAGCAATTGCCCGGCGTTCTCGCAGGCGTAATCGGCAACTGCGCGGATCGCCGCCACCAGCGCGTCCAGATCCGCCGCTTGACGACCGCGAAAACCTTGCAACAAAGCGGCACTGCGCAGGCCCAACAACGCCCCGCGAATCGCGCCATCGGTGGTCGGCAGCAGCAGACTGCGACTGTCCTTGAGCAACTCCACCAGAATCCCGCCAGCACCGATCACCAAGGCCAGGCCAAAGTCGTTTTCGCGTTTGATGCCAACAATCAGTTCGGCCAATGGCGGTGTGGCCATGGGCTCCAGCAGCAGTTGATCGAACGGTACATCCGGCGCGTAATCGGCAATGCTCGCGCGCATGGTTTCCAATGCGGCGCTCAGGGCGGCGCCATCCTTCAGGTTCAGCGCCACGGCGCCGGCTTCGGTTTTGTGCGGCAGTTGCGCGCTGACGGCCTTCAGCACCAAGGGATAACCCAGCGCATTGGCATCATTCAGCGCCTTATTCGGGGTGCTCAACACACCGTTCGGCGTTGGCAGACCAAACGCACGCAATGCCTGTTTGGAGTCCCACTCATTGAGCAACTGGCCAACGCCTGCCAACGCTTGCGGACACAGCGGCACCAGTGCCGATTCGCCTAGGGCCAGCAACGCCCGGCGATTGCGCTGATAACCGGCGATGCGGCCCCACGCGGCCAGTCCATCTTCCACACCTTGCAACGCGGCCACGCCCTGAGCATGCAGACGCTCACGCGCACTGGCCGGCAGCAGTTCGGGAAAAGCCGAGGTGACGAAACCGGTCTTGCCGTGCCGAACCAGCGCTGCGCAGTACAACTCCAGCAGCAGGTCGCATTCCTTGCGTTCGCCGGTGAACTCTGCCGGATAGTCCAGCACCAGCATCGCCGCATCGGCGTCGGTGCGCAGGGCACTGTCGAGCATGCGATTCAAGGCGTCGCCATCACCCCATATCGCGGTGGTGAAATCCAGTGGATTGACCAGGTTGGCGTAGCTCGGCAGGACCTGTGCCAGCTCATCAGTTTGACGCTCATCAAGCGTGGGCAAGCTCAGGTCGTTGCGTTCGGCATAGTCGGCAATCAACCCGGCATCACCGCCAGAACAGGCCAGTGCGATCAGGCTGTTGCCGGCCGGCAGCTTGCCGCACGCCGCAGCCTTGAGGGTTTCGACGAAGCTTACCGGCCCACTGACGCGGATCACCCCAAGGCGCGCGAACAGGCTGTCGTACAGCGCATCGGAGCCCGACAGCGAGCTGGTGTGACTGAGAGCCAGTTCCGCGCCGATCTGCGACACGCCGGTTTTCAAGGCGATGATCGGAATGCCCTTCTCCAGCGCCTTGTGCGCCGCCCGGGCAAACCCTGGAACGTTTTTCAAACCTTCCAGATGCAAGCCGATGGCGGTGACCCGAGGCTCGTCGAGCAACACGTCCATCAATTCGGCAATGCCGAGTTGCGCCTGATTGCCGACCGAGGCCATGTAGGCCACCGGCAGCGAGCGGTCGCTCATCGACAGGTTGTAGGCAAAGTTGCCGCTCTGGGTCAGCACCGCAACGCCCTTCTCCACCGGTTTACCGCCGTGGGCCACCGGCCACAGCGCCGAGCTGTGCAGGTAATCCAGCAGGCCGTAGCAGTTGGGGCCAAGCAAGGCCATGTTGCCGGCGACCTTGAGCAACTGTTGTTGCAGTGCCTGACCTTCGGCGCCGGTCTCGGCAAAACCGGAGGCATAACAGATCACCCCGCCCGCCCCCCTGGCGGCCAACTCGGCCACGCAGGTCAGGGTCAACTCACGGTTGGTCGCGACGAACACCGCGTCCGGGGCGCACGGCAGCTCGGCGATGCTGCGCACACAGGGCACGCCTTCAAGGCTTTCGTGCTGCGGGTTAACCAGCCACATCTGCCCAAGGTAGCCACCATCAACGCAGCGCTTGAGGGCCCGGGCCATGCTGCGACCACCAACGAACGCCAGATGGCGCGGCGCGAGCAGGCGTTTGAGGTTGTCACGAATCGTCTGGGACATGGGTATTCTCCGGGGCGATCAGCGCAGCAGCAGCGGCCGCAGCAGCTCGCGGGAAATGATGTGGCGCTGGATTTCCGAAGTGCCCTCCCAGATCCGCTCGATCCGCGCGTTACGCCAGATACGCTCCACCGGCCCTTCATCCATCAGGCCCATGCCGCCAAAGATTTGCACCGCCTCATCAGCGGCCCGACCGAGCACTTCACTGGCGAACAGCTTGGCCATCCCGGCCTCGCCATCGGTCATCGTGCCCTGGTCCATTTTCCAGGCGGTGTGCAAGGTCAGCAGTTCGGCAGCACGGATCTGCGTCGCCATGTCCGCCAACTTGAACGACACACCCTGATAGGTGCCGATCGGCTGGCCAAATTGTTTACGATCCGCCGCCCATTGCAGCGACACGTCGAGTGCGCGCTGGGCCTGGCCGACGCAATTGGCCGCGACCATCACTCGCCCGGCAGTCAGCCAGGCGTTGGCGACGTCCCAGCCCTTGCCGACTTCGCCCAACACTTTCGAGGCCGGTACGCGGCAATCGTCGAAGAACATTTCGAAGGTGTGATAACCACGGTTGCTCACGCACTTCGATCCACGGCGAATGGTCATGCCCGGGGTATTGCGATCCACCAGGAATGAGGTCACGGCGTTGCGCTTGCGGCCGTTGTGTTCGTAGGTGTCGGTGACCGCGAAAACGATGGCGAAATCGGCGTGCCCGGCGTGGCTGATGAAGTGCTTGCTGCCGTTCAGGACGAAGTCATCACCGTCACGCACGGCGCGGGTCTTGATCGCGTTGGCATCGGAGCCGGCACCTGGCTCGGTCAACGCGAAGCAGTCGATCTTCTCGCCCTGAATGCACGGCAGCAGGTAATCGTTGATCTGTTGGCCGGTGCAAGCCATGAGGATTTTCGATGGCCGCGCGACAAACACATGCAGCGCCCAGGAAACCTTGGACAGCTCACGCTCGATCAGCGCCTGGGACAAGTAATCTAGACCGCCACCGCCGACTTCTTCAGGCATGTTGAAGGCATAAAAGCCCGCCGCAATCGCCTTGCCGCGAATCTGTGCCGCCAGCTCCGGGGAGACTTCGTCGGCGCGATCGACCGCTTCCTCGTGGGGCAGCAATTCCTTGGCGACAAAACTGCGTACCGCGTCCACCAACATTTCTTGTTCTTGGGTCAGTTGGAAATTCATGGTGTTACCTGTTGTTCGTTTACTGAATAGATGAACGGCGTGGGCCTATTGGCCGACAAACTGTGCCGGGCGCTTTTCCATGGCGGCGCGCAACGCTTCGGCGCCGTCTTCGCTGCGACCGCAGAGCAAACCGGCTGCCAGTTCAGCTTGCAGCTGTTCTGGCAGGCTGCGCTGGGCGCCTTCGCGCATGAGTTTTTTTGTCTGGGCAAACGCAAAGGTCGGACCGTTGGCCAAGCGTGCAGCCAATTCACTCGCCGCATCCAGCAACTGTTCGTCGGCGCACACTTCGCTGACCAGCCCGGCCGCCAAGGCGCGATCGGCGCCCCACAACTCGTCGAGAAACAGCAGGCGTTTGGCTTGTTCGGTGCCGATCAGCCGTGGCAGATGCCAACTGGCACCGGCGTCTGGCGAGTAAGCCATGCTGGTGTAGCCGGCCTTGAAGCGTGCCGATTGCCCGGCGATGCGCAGGTCGCAGCACAGCGTCAGGTCCATCCCGGCGCCGACGGCAGTGCCGTTGATGGCGGCGATGGTTGGTTTGTCCAGGCTGTACAACCGGCTCATCAGCGCGTGAGCAGTTTCGGTCCAGCCGTAACTTTCCAGCGCGCCACGGGCTTCGGCTTCGGCCCACTCGGCAAGGTCGGCGCCGGCGCAGAAACTGCGGCCGCTGCCGGTCAGCACGACAACCCGAACCGCAGGATCGGCGTTGAAGCCATCGAGCAAGGCGTGAAGGTTTTTCAGGGTTGGAATGTCCAGCGCATTGCGCTGAGCGGTGCGATTGAGGGTGATCCAGGCAACGCCTGCTTCGACCTGACTGAGCAGAGAAGATTGAATAGTCATGCGAGTCCTCGAATTATTGTGTTTGGCATGAGGTGATGCGACTTGCGGTCATACTAAACGAGTGTTCAGCAAGACAGCAATCTGCGAGGGAATTGGCTGTAACAGCATCAAAAACTTAATAACCAATTGATTTCAATTGATTATTTTTTTAGCCAGATGCTGCCACGATGGATTTGTTACAACTTTGAACAACTGGGAACATGACTCCGCCAAGATCGCAGCCTTCGGCAGCTTCTACAGGGAGTACGCCTTCCAAATGTAGGAGCTGCCGAAGGCTGCGATCTTTTGATCTCCAGAAATAAAAAACGCGACGGTCGCCCGTCGCGTTTTTTCTTGCTGCCTGCGGTTACACAGTCGGCAAGCTCGGCGCCAAAACCGTTTGGCGTTTGCGATGAATCAGGAAATACGCGCCGTAACACAACGCCATGAACCCAAAGCCCCAATACAGCGAAGGACGCTGGGTTTCATCCATGGCCAGGAACACGAACAGCGAGCAGCACAAGGCGATGCACATCAGCGGCAGTACCGGGAACCACGGCGCACGGTATTTCAGGTCGCTGAGCTTGCCGCCATCGCGCAGGTAAGCGCGGCGGAAGTTGTACTGCGCCAGTGCGATGACGATCCAGGTCACGGTGCCGGCCATGCCACTCACCGCCATCAGCACCATGAACAGCGTGTCAGCGGCGATGAAACTGGTCATCAGCGACACCAGCGCGAAACACAAGGTGATGCTCAGCGCCCGCAATGGCACGCCGCGCTTGCTCAACGGAGACAGACTCTTCGGCGCCATGCCGGTTTTCGACATGGCCCACAGAATGCGGGTCGAAGCGTACAGACCGGAGTTACCGACTGACAAAATCGCCGTAAGGATCACAAAGTTCATCAAGTCGGCGGCGTACGGAATGCCGACCATGTCGAACACCTGCACGAACGGGCTTTCCATCAACCCGGCCTGCTGCCATGGCACGATGGCCGACAGCACCACAATCGCCAGCACGTAGAAGATCAGCACACGGAACACCACGTTGCGCACGGCACGCGGGATGCTTTTTTCCGGTTGATCGGTTTCGCCGGCGGCCACGCCCATGATTTCGCAACCCTGGAAGGCGTAGACCACGGTCATCATCACCGCGAACACTGCCGACAGACCATTGGGGAACAGCGAGTCGCCGATCAGGTTGGTCATCATCGGTGCCGGTGCTCCGCTGGTCAGCGGGATCGCGCCGAAGATCACCAGGATGCCGACAATGATGAAACCGAGAATCGCCGCGACCTTGATCCCGGAGAACCAGTATTCCGCTTCACCGAAAGCGCGGGTCGCCAGGGCATTCAGGCCGAACAGCACCACCACGAACAGTGCCGACCAATACCAGATCGGCACGCTGGGAAACCAGCGCACCATCAACATCCCTGCCGCAGTGAATTCCAGGCCGACGGTAGAGGCCCAGCTCATCCAGTACACCCAGCCGATCATGAAGCCGGTGGCCGGCCCGATGAACTGGGTGGCGTGGGTCTGGAACGAACCGGATACCGGCATCTGTACCGACAGCTCGCCGAGGCAAACCATCACCAGGTACATCAGGAAACCGGCAACCAGATAGGCCAGAATCGCCCCCACCGGGCCGCCCTGGTTGATGGTCACGCCGGAACCCATGAACAGCCCGGTGCCGATCACGCCGCCCAGCGAGAGCATGAAAATGTGCCGGCTTTTCAGGGCACGGGTCAGGTGTATGCCTTTGCGTTCGATAGTTTCGTTCATGTCGGCACCTCAATAGTCGGCGAGGTGCGCGGCGGATGACAGGAGGTCATTGCGCTGGGAAGGATCAGCTTTACGGCAGTTCATTATTATTATCTCCAATAAGCTTCGAAGACCGCGCAGACGGCGGTTGAGTCGATTATTGGAAACCCGTGTAAGTTCGCGTTGAACGTAAAGATCAAAGATGTAAAAAGTCGTAACGATCTTGTACGTCAGGCGTGCAACAGCTCCGCCAGCGTCTGTTGCGAACGCTGCAATTGTTCATGAACGTGCGGTGCCAGCGCTCGCAGCGCCAACTCATCGCTGACCAGCGCCGCCTCTTCCAGTGCTCGCAGCACGTTGGCCAATGCGCGAAAGCCCAGTGAGTCGCTGCTGCCGGCCAAGCGGTGGGCCAGATGGGCGACCTCGGTGCAATCATCGGCCTCGATGGCCTCGGTCAGCGCCTCCCGATGCTGGGTGATCGAACTGCGCAACACTGCGAGCAAGCCCTGAACCTTCTGTTCGCCAAGCAAGGTGCGGTGAGTGTGTAACAACGGCCAATCCATCGCCTCGTCATCGGGTTGCGGCTCAGGGCTCGGCGATTGCCCGGCCAGCGCCTGTCGCAGGTTCTCAAGCTTCAAGGGTTTGGTGAGAATGCCGTCCATGCCGGCATCCAGATAACCGCGCACCAGCGACGGCTGCACACTGGCGGTCAGGGCGAAAATCCGGCTGTGACCGTTCGGGCCGTTGCTACTGCGGATCAGTTTGCACAACTCGACACCACTGATACCCGGCAGGTGCACATCGAGCAGGATCAAATCGAAGGTCTGACCGGCGCACTGCGTCCACGCCTGTTCGGCCTCTTCGGCGAGCCAGACCTGATGCCCGTCGCGTTGCAGCAAACCGCTGACCACTTCACGGTTCAGCGGCACGTCCTCGACCACCAGAATGTTCAACGCGTGACCCGCTGCGCGGCTCATCATCACCTCATCGGCCATGCCGGTGGCCGGCTGCAACGTCAGCTCAAACCAGAAACAACTGCCCCGCCCCACTTCACTTTCAACGCCGATCCGTCCGCCGAGTTGCTCCACCAGATGTTTGCTGATGGCAAGTCCCAGCCCGGTGCCGCCAAAGCGTTGCGCGACCTCTTCGCTGGCCTGGGTGAAGCGTTCGAAAATCTTTCCCTGCATCGCCGGCGCAATGCCGATGCCGTTATCGGTCACGTTCAGGCGCAGCCGTTGACCGACTTGCCGCACATCGTGCGCCAGCAACGTGACCTCGACGCTGACCTGCCCGCCTTCGGTGAACTTGATCGCGTTGGCCAGCAGGTTGCTTAACACCTGACGCAAGAACTGCTCGGCACCGTGATGCCTGTCCGCGACCTGCGGATCGATCCGGCAGTGCAGTGTCGTATCGTTGCTCTGCGCGCGCGGCTCCAGCAACGTCAGCACCTCGTCGAGCAAGTGCCGAACCGAGAAGTTGACCGGTTCCGGGTGGCTTTCGCCCTCTTCCAGCCGGGCGAAATACAGCACTTCGTTGAGAATCGTCAGCAGCCCTTCGCCGGCCTTGTACAGCGCATCCAGACGTTTACCGTCGCGTTCGTCGAGACGGGCGCCACGCAGTAACTCAGCCATGCCGAGGATGCCATTGAGCGGTGTCCGCAGTTCGTGGCTCATGGTCGCCAGAAACCGCGACTTGGCGAGGTTGGCCGCTTCAGCTTCATCCTTGGCACGCATCAGGCTGGCGGTGCGGCGCTCGACCCTTCTCAGCAGTTCATCGCGGTTATTCTGCAACGCCAGGCGGTCGGTTTCCCGTCGGTCAATGTCACTGAGGATCGTCCGGCGTAAATCGTCCAGCGCATGGGCCACCGTGTCGATTTCGTCTTCGTTGGCGCTGCGGCGCTTGTCCAGGTGCAAGGGCTCGTGCCAGTCACCGGCGGCAATGCGCCGGGCAAACCCGGCCATGACTTGCAGGTGCCGCGTGACCAGGCGGTAAAACAACCCCGACAGCGCCACCGCCAACCCGCAGAGAAACACGCTCATCCACAACAGACTGGTCAAACCGGTGGCGAACAGCCGGTGATGGACCGCCCCCAGATCGGTGCTGACTTCCAATTGCCCTAGATGCCGCACGGGACCTGCCGGCGGTTGATAGTCCAGCTCAAAACGCTCGACACGTAATGGCCCGATCGGGTCCGGGCTGCCTTGCAGCAGATCGAAGTCCGGGCTGCTCAGATGAACCCGAGTCACGTCGGAGAAATCCACCAGGCCGCGCAGCTGCACATTCAACTGTTCCTGGTTCAGGTCCCAGAGGCTGCGTTCCAGACTGGCCAGATAACCGGCGCGTATCAGCTCCATGCGCGAGTCGATGTCACGCATCTCGCGGCGGTATTCGAAATACAGTTGCACGGTGCTCGCCAGAACGGTGAAACACAGGCTGAACAACAGGATAAACAGCAGCAGACGCCGTAGCAGACCACCGGGCCGTGCACGAATCATTGCGCATCCGTCGGCAGGTTGATCATGTCGCGATAGGTGACTTCACTTTCGTTCAGCCAACGGTCGATTTCCCCGGCATCGACCATGCGCTTCAACTGCGCATCGATCTCCGGCATGCGGCTGGCCAGCGGAGAACGGCGTGACACCGCCACCCGCAGATAATCCACACTCAAGGCGTTAGGCAAGGCCACGATGTCTTGCGCCCCGGGCAGGTTTTCGACGTAAAGCTGCCCGGTGCGCCGCTCCGACGTGATGAAATCGATGCGCCCGCGAATCAGTTTGCCGAAGTTCTGGCTGCTGTCGGACACCCATTCGATGTTCTGGTATTGGGCGACCAAGCGGTCGAAATCCACGCCGTAACTTTCACCGAACAACAGCCCGCCACGGTAATTGGCCAGGTCCTCCAGGCGTTCGAACTTCACCGGATGCTGGCGATTGGTGAACAGCGCGACCTCTTCGCGCAACACCGGTACGGTTGAAAAAACCATGCTCTGCTCACGTTGCGCGGTGCTGTAGGCCAGCACCACATCGACGCGGCCTTCGGCGGCGTCCAGCAGGCAGCGTTTCCAGTTGCCCAGCACGACAATCTCGACCTCGTAACCCAGTTGCCCGAAGAGGTTTTTCACCACGCTGGGGGCCAGGCCGCGCACCTGTTTGCCGTCGCTCCAGGAGATCGGCGGGTACACCGGATAGTCGCAGTAGCGAAGCTTCTGCGCCGCCATCACGTTGTTGGCCGCCAGCGCCAACATTAGCCAAAACAGCCGCAACATACGGCTCAGGCCGCCACACTGGCGGTGAACAGATAACCCGCGCCGTGGATGGTGATGATCAATTGCGGCTCGGCCGGATCGTCGTGCAACTTACGCCGCAAGCGCCCGACCAGCACGTCGATGGAGCGATCGTTGGGCACCCACTCGCGGTTGCGGATCTGGTCCATCAACTGGTCGCGACTCAAGGTGTGACCGCTGTTGCGCAGGAACACGCTGAGCAACTGGTACTCGCCGTGGGTCAACAAGGTTTCGCTGCCGGCGTGGTCGATCAGCCGTCGGCGGTCGGTGTCCAGCGCCCACGCAGCGAACTGCTTGACCGGCCGAGGGATCGCCGCCACCGGTTGCGGCGTCTGCGCATGACGCACCCGACGCACCAGGTTTTTCGCCCGGGACACCAGCTCTCGTGGATTGAGGGGTTTGATCACGTAGTCATCGGCGCCGCATTCAAGGCCGACGATGCGGTCGATTTCATCATTGCGGCCGGTGATCAGAATGATCCCGACTTCCGAACGGACCCGCAGCTCCCGGGTCAGGGTCAAGCCGTCCTTGCCCGGCAGGCGAATATCGAGCATTACCAGATCGACCGTCTGGCTCGCCAGAAAGGTTTCGGCCAGTTCCGCCGTGGCGGCGCAATATACGTCGTAACCTTCCTGGGACAGGTAGGCGTGCAGCAGTTCGCGAATCAGCGGATCGTCATCGACGATCAGTACCCGAGGAGACATCGCTTGGAGTCCTGCGTATGCCCGAAGGCGTGTTTCTTATTAGAGTTTTTTCCTGCACCGGCGCCTGAGAGTATCCATTGCTGAACGGGCGATCAACAGCCCGTCGTCTGCAAACAAAAACGCTGGCGTCCACCGGCCTGTAAACCGTCGACCCAGGCTTCGCAAATCTGCATGCCCTGCGCCGGGGTAAACGTGCCGGGGTTGAGGCCCGACTCTAGCCACAAGCCGTCGAGCAGGGCGCTGAGGCTGATGGCCGCGAGATCGGCGTCGAACTGTTCCCAGCCCTCCTCCTCGGCTAACTCGGTCAGGACCTTGCGCAAAATGTTGCGGTACTCGCCATAGGAATGCTCGTGCGCCTGGTTGATCGCTTCCGCCGTCTTGACCGCGCCCCAGAACGCCAGCCAGGCGTCCAGCAGTTGTGGGTCCAACAGTTCGGCGGAAAACGACCCCCGGAAGAACGCCGACAAACGCTCACGCGCATTCGGTGCAGCCTGTTCCATGGCCTCACGTAGCAGGCTCATGACCCGGCCGGTAATCGACATGTAGGCCTCGGCCACCAGTTCGTCCTTGCCCGAATAGTGATGGCTGATCAGCCCGACCGACACCCCCGCCTCGGCGGAAATCTTGCGGATCGATGCACCCTGAAAGCCGTGGCGCTTGAGGCACACCAGCGTTGCCTCGATCAGGTTGGCCTTGCGCAACTCCGGCTCCATGCGGGAAAAACGGGCTTCCTGACTCATGCGCGACACTCTCCGTGGATCAATCGTTAGGGGCCGCGGCCGGGAAGACCGCGAGCTAAACGACTGTACAGCAAGAGCGACAACAGTCTCCAGAGTCAGAGGTGAGGATTTCCCGCACAGCACGGTCAGTCGCGATAACCCGGTGCGACACGCTCAAGCAATCGCAGCAATGCGGGCCAGACCAATTGCATCCCATCCGGGTCGCTGAGCTCACCCTCATCCAGTGGTCGACCGGGGTCGTTGAACTGGCGTTCGGTGTATTCGCAAACGTCGGCCGGCGGCAATACCAGTTCGCCGCAGGCTTGCGCGGCCAGCTGAATTTCGCAGGCTTTATCCAGGTAATACATACGCAAAAAGGCCTGACTCACGGTTTCACCGACGGTCAACAAACCATGGTTACGCAGTATCAATACGGGCTTGTCGCCGAGGTCATGCACCAGGCGCTGCTGCTCGCTCAGATCCAGCGCCACGCCTTCATAGTCGTGATAGGCGACCCGGCCATAGAACTCCATGGAAATCTGGTTCACCGGCAACAGTCCGCATTTCAGTGCAGCCACCGCGCAGCCGGATCGGGTGTGGGTATGCAACACACACTGTGCGTCTGCCCGGGCACCGTGAATGGCGCTGTGAATCACGAAACCCGCTGGATTGACCGGATACGGCGACGGCTCCACGGCCCGACCATCGAGACCGATCTTCACCAGATTGGAGGCGGTGATTTCATCGAACATCAACCCATAAGGATTGATCAGGAAATGATGCTCAGGCCCCGGCAGACGCACCGAGATGTGGGTGAAGATCAGATCGGTCATGCGAAAGTGCGCGATCAATCGATAACACGCCGCCAGCTCCTCACGCAGGCGCTGTTCGGTGGCGCTGCGTTGAGGGATGGCGACTGTCGTCAGGGGCGATGCGATCTCGTTCATTGTTGTCGTTCTCCAGGCTGATCGGCTGCGCAAACAGTAAGGCTGGACGCTTTGACGCGTCCAGCCCATTGCAATTACTTACTGGCCCAGGCGTTGAAGCGCTCTTCGAGTTCTTCGCCGTGATCGACCCAGAACGCGACGTTCATCGACAGCGCACCCGCAAGATTCTGCGGTGAGGTGGGTACCCATTGCGCCAGTTTACTGTCCAGTCGCGCTGCGGCCTGGGTATTGGTCGGACCGTAAGGAATCTGCTCGACATACTTGACCTGGGCGTCCGGCTGATTGGCAAAGGCAATAAAGCGCTTGGCCTGATCGACGTGTTTGGAGCCCTTGATGATCGCCCAATAGTCCATGCCGTACAGGCTGCCCGGCCAGACCTGCCCGAGGTGACTACCGCTTTGCGCGGCAGCGGCCACCCGCCCGCTGTAGGTCGAGGTCATCACCACATCGCCTGCGGTCAGCCATTGCGCCGGTTGCGCACCGGCTTCCCACCACTGGATATGCGGTTTGAGTTCGGTGAGCTTGGCGAACGCCCGGTCCACGCCCTGCGGGGTGCTCAGCACTTTATACACGTCCTCGACTTTCACCCCGTCGGCCAGCAAGGCGAACTCCAGGTTGTACACCGCACGTTTGCGCAGCCCGCGCTTGCCGGGAATTTTTTGCACATCCCAGAAGTCGGCCCATGAGGTCGGCGCCTGCGCAAGCTTCTGGGTGTCGTAGGCAATCGCCACGCTCCACACCAGCGCAGCCGAACCGCATTCCAGCGCGGCCTCGGGGATCAACTGCTCGGCGCGGCCCAGAGTCTTCCAGTCCAGTCGTTCGTACATGCCTTCGTCGCAGCCGCGCATCAGGTCCGGGCCTTCGATCTGCACCACGTCCCAATCGACGTTGCCGGTGTCGACCATCACTTTGATCCGGGCCATTTCGCCGTTGTATTCGCTTTGGATCAGTTTGCTCTGATCCGCCTGACTGAAAGGTTGGAAAAACGCCACATCCTGGGCTTTTTGTCCGGCTCCGCCGTAACCTACCACCACCATCTCCGGTGCTGCCTGAGCGTTGCCAAGGCCGATGGCCAAGGTCAACAACAAGGGATAAAAACCGTGCTTGAGCGTGTTCGATTTCATCAGTGGTTCCTCGTGCAGGTGTCACTCAGGCAAACGCCGGCGTGACCCTTTTTTTATTGTGGTGAGGTTCGCCCCAGGAGTGCATCAGTATCTACACATCGTTCTACTCCAACTCCCGTAGCAGCTGCCGAGCCTGCGAGGCTGCGTTCGAGGACGAAGCCCTCGCAAATCCTGCATACGCGGTTTACCTGGAAGAACGCGCTGCCTGATTCAACGACTGCTTCGCAGCCGAACGCAGCCTCGCAGGCTCGGCAGCTGCTACGGGAGCCGTCCGGCACCGCATTTCAATGCTGTGTAGATACCTATGCTCAGGAGTGGGCGCCAAAACAAGCTACTGCAAGCCATAGTAAAAAAACAAGTTGATTTTTTACTTAGGGTAAATTTCTATAGGCACATAATAACAACGCCGAAACCCCGGCCTTTCGGCTTCAGCCCGCCTGGAGTACCCGTACCATGCCGACCTCGACCCCAGCCTTTGCCCATCTGTTCGAACCGTTGCAGATCCGTGGCAAACGCCTGAAAAACCGCATCATGTCCAGCGGTCACGACACCTCGATGCCCACCGACAACCTGGTCAACGAGCCACTGATCGCCTACCACAAGGCGCGCGCCGAAGGGGGTGTCGGGCTGATCGTGCTGCAAGTGGCCGGCGTGCATGACAGCGCGCGCTACACCTCGCATGTGCTGATGGCGACCGACGACGCTTGTATCGAGGGTTATCGGAAACTGGCGCAAAGCTGCCACGCCCACGGCACCGTGGTGCTCTCGCAGATCTTCCACCCGGGGCGCGAGATCATGGAGTCCAGCGATGGTCTGCTGGCGGTCGCCTATTCGCCTTCGGCAGTGCCCAACGAGCGTTTTCGGGTGATGCCGCGTGCCCTTGATCAGGCGATGATCGACGAGATCGTCGAAGGTTATGGTGCCGCTGCAAGGCGCCTGTATCAGGCCGGGATTGACGGCGTCGAAGTGGTCGCCAGCCATGGTTACCTGCCGGCGCAATTCATCAACCCACGGGTCAACCGCCGCACCGATGACTACAACGGCGACCTGCAACAGCGTCTGCGCTTTTTGCGCGAAGTGATCGCCGCCGTGCGAGCCAATACCGATGAACAGTTCATCATCGGCTTGCGTATTTCCGCCGATGAGCGCGACCCCGAAGGGCTCACCGAAGACGAGTCATTGGAGGCGGTCAAGTCACTGCAAGCACAGCTGGATTACGTGCACATCGTCGCCGGGACCTCGGCGTCATTGGGCGGCGCGGTGCATATCGTGCCGCCGATGGCGATCGAAGCGGCTTACCTGGCCAAGGAAGCCGGAACCTTCAAGGCCAGCCTGAGCATTCCGCTGTTCGTCACCGGACGCATCAACCAGCCGCAGGAAGCCGAACTGATTCTGGCGCGTGGTCAGGCCGATGTGTGCGGCATGACCCGCGCACTGATTTGCGACCCGCAAATGCCCAACAAGACCGACGCCGGGCGCGCCGAAGATGTGCGGGCCTGCATCGCCTGCAATCAGGCGTGCATCGGGCATTTCCACAAAGGTCTGCCGATTTCCTGCATCCAGCACCCGGAAACCGGTCGCGAGCTGCTGTTCGGCCAGCGGCAACCGACCACCCAGCGCAAACGCATCATGATTGCCGGCGGTGGCCCGGCCGGGATGAAAGCCGCGGCAGTGGCCGCGCAACGCGGGCATGAGGTGACCCTCTACGAGGCCAGCTCGCAACTCGGCGGGCAAGTGCTGCTGGCGCAACTGTTGCCACGGCGCAGTGAGTTCGGCGGTGCCAGCACCAACCTGCAACGCGAGATGGAACTGGCCGGCGTGCGCGTGGTGCGCAACACCCGGGTCGATCGT
Organism: Pseudomonas frederiksbergensis; assembly: GCF_001874645.1. Classification (NCBI taxonomy): domain Bacteria; kingdom Pseudomonadati; phylum Pseudomonadota; class Gammaproteobacteria; order Pseudomonadales; family Pseudomonadaceae; genus Pseudomonas; species Pseudomonas frederiksbergensis. The sequence goes on along the minus strand of NZ_CP017886.1, from coordinate 5,640,832 downwards.
GCGCTGGTCGAACGCGAACGGCCTGACATGGTGATCGTTGCTACTGGTGCCGAGCCCTACTGGCCGGCGTTCGAACGCGGCGGTGAGTTGCAGGTGGTGGACGCTTGGCAGGTGCTGCGCGAGGAGGTACAGATTGGCCGTTCGGTGGTGGTGGTCGACTGGCGCTGCGACTGGATCGGCCCCGGCATTGCCGAACGTCTGGTGCGCGCCGGGCATCAGGTGCAACTGGCGGTCAACGGCACCCATTGCGGTGAAAACCTGCCGCTGTACGTGCGCGATCAACTGGCCGGCGAGTTGCATAAGCTGGGCATCCCGATCACGCCCTACGCCCGGCTTTACGGTTGCGACGACAACACCGTTTACTTGCAACACACCGCCAGCGGCGAACCGATGCTCTTCGAAAACGTCGATACGCTGGTGCTCTGTCAGGGCCATCAGCCGGTAGACACCTTGGGCTTCGAGCTGCAAGGTCTGGTGGAATTTCGGCGGATCGGCGACTGTCTGGCGCCGCGCACCGCCGAAGAAGCGATTTATGAGGGTTTGAAAGTCGCCTGGGAGCTTTGAGGCTGTTTATACTCCGGGGCTTTACACGCTAATTAACACCCCCTGTAGGAGCTGCCGCAGGCTGCGATCTTTTGATTTTCAAAAACAAGATCAAAAGATCGCAGCCTGCGGCAGCTCCTACAGGGTTCGTAGCGCAGCCCTCGGTTCGGAACTCACCATGAGCAACAACAGCACGACACAGCCCGCAACCGGCAGCGCCGAACCGCACTTTCTCGGCACACGGATTCGCGGGCTGCGCAAACGTCGGGGCATGACCCTGGCGGAACTGGCGCAAATGAGTGAGCTGACGGCAGGCTACATCAGCCAGCTCGAACGCAACCTCGCCTATCCATCAATCCCCGCGCTGTTCAACATCGCCCGCAGTCTGGGTGTGACCATCCAGTGGTTCTTCGCCAGCGAAGCCAACACCGCGCCCGAAGATCACGGTTACGTGGTACGCAAAAACAGCCGCATGAGCGTGCATTACGAAGACGGTATCGTCGACCAACTGCTGACCCCGCAACCCAACCGTCAGCTGGAAATGCTCCATTCACGCTTCCCGCCAGGCACCTATAGCCAGCACAGCTACAGCCACGAAGGCGAGGAAGCCGGCTTTCTGCTGTCGGGCAGTTTCGAGTTGTGGGTTGGGGAGCGTTATTTCCAGCTCAACGAAGGCGACAGCTTCAGTTTTTCCAGCCAGGAGCCCCACCGTTATGGCAACCCCGGCGACGTCGATGCGGTGGTGGTATGGGTGATTACCCCACCGACGTTCTAGGCTCTGTACGAAAACTCGCCGAGCGGCGATCAGGCAAGGCAAAAACAGGCGAGGAAGCGGAGTTTAGGCCCCTAAATGAGCATTCCGAGCCTGTTTTTAACGCAGCATGGTCGACGCGCAGGCAGTTTCCGTACAGAGCCTAACGATGCACGCGCCCGTTCGGCTGAGTGACGCATGCGCGCTTGAGCGTGTCACTCGGCAATTCCTTGAACAGCGCCCGGTAGCTGCTGGAAAAGCGCCCAAGGTGCCAGAACGACCAGTTCATCGCCACTTCGGCCACCGTGGTGTCCGTCACTGTGCGGCTGAGCAATTCACGGCGGGCGCTGTTGAGCCGGCGCAAGCGCAGCCACTGGGTCGGCGCCATGCCGGTGTAAGTCTTGAACGCGTGTTGCAGCTGACGCAGTGACACTTCGGCGACGTGGGAAAGCTCCAGCAAATTCAAGTTCTCTTCCGGGGTATCCGCCGCCCATTCACCGACCCGCTTCATGATCGTTCGCTCCCCTGCCCGGCGCTGCAACGCGCCTCGGTCCAGGCAAACGCAGGCGTTGTCGAGAATAAACAGACAGTCGTCCAGCAGCTGTTGGGTCAGCGCGTCCTTGCTCGGTGGGTCGAGGGTGTGCGACAGCCGGGTCAGGGTGCCGCTCAGCCAGCGACTGAACAGCGCGTTCTGCTGCGAATTGAGCGGCGCCATGAACAGACCTTCGAGCCGTTCGACGCTCAGGCCATGACGCTGAACGAACTCCGGACCGAACACCACGGCCACTTCCTGGTAGTTCTCCGGCGTAATCCAGATGTTGTGGCTTTCGCCATTCAGCACATAAAGCGCGTTGTCACTGCGATCGAAACAGAACGCCAGCGAGCCCGGTGGCGCGCTGAAATTCTGCTCGACGCGGGTGTTCATGCACTCCTCGTAAATCTCCACGCCTTGCAGGTCCAGATAGCGCACTTGGCCTGCGAAATGCCCGGGCGACATCTGCTGATAGTGCTGCACCCACCCTGGGGTCGCCCGGATCTGTTCGGCGACATCCAAGGTGTTGAAAGCCTGCACGTGCAAGGGGTTTGACGCTGTCATGGAATGACCTGTGCGCACTTTTTTGGTGCGTTCTGGTTCTGCTTAAAGTGGATAGATGGAACGAAACGCGTCGCCCAAGATAGTCGTCAACGCGCTACAGGGGAAGTCTCTTGCCGCTTGTACGAGATGCACAGACCCGCCCTGACGCTGATAAAACCAACTACGAGGTCTTTATGAATGCCCCTTTCGATCAGCTGTCCTCATGGCTGAAAGAACACAAGATTACCGAAGTCGAATGCGTGGTCAGTGACCTGACCGGTATCGCTCGTGGCAAGATAGCGCCCACCAATAAGTTCCTGCATGAGCGAGGCATGCGCCTGCCGGAAAGTGTGCTGTTGCAAACGGTAACCGGGGACTTTGTCGACGACGACATTTACTACGACCTGCTCGACCCTGCCGATATCGACATGGTTTGCCGGCCGGATTCTTCGGCGATTTACGTGGTGCCATGGGCGATCGAACCGACCGCCATCGTGATTCACGACACCTTCGACAAGCTCGGCAACCCGATCGAGCTGTCGCCGCGCAACGTCTTGAAGAAAGTTCTGAAGCTCTACGCCGACAAGGGCTGGCAGCCCATCGTTGCACCGGAAATGGAGTTCTACCTGACCCAGCGCTGTGAAGACCCGGACCTGCCGCTCAAGGCACCGCTGGGCCGTTCGGGCCGTGCCGAAAGCGGTCGTCAGTCGTTTTCCATTGATGCGGCCAACGAATTCGATCCGCTGTTCGAAGACGTCTACGACTGGTGCGAACTGCAAGGTCTGGACCTCGACACGCTGATCCACGAAGACGGCCCGGCACAGATGGAAATCAACTTCCGTCACGGCGATGCACTGGACCTGGCCGACCAGATCACCGTGTTCAAGCGCACCCTGCGCGAAGCGGCGCTCAAGCACAACGTCACCGCGACCTTCATGGCCAAGCCGATCGGTGACGAACCGGGCAGCGCCATGCACTTGCACCAGAGCGTGGTCGACATCGCCACCGGCAAGCCGATCTTCGCTGATAGCGACGGGCAGATGAGCGAACTGTTCCTGCACCACATCGGCGGTCTGCAGAAGTACATTCCGAAACTGCTGCCGATGTTTGCACCCAACGTCAACTCGTTCCGCCGCTTCCTGCCGGACACCTCGGCACCGGTCAACGTCGAATGGGGCGAAGAAAACCGCACCGTCGGGCTGCGTGTACCGACCTCTGGTCCCGAGGCCATGCGCGTGGAAAACCGCCTGCCGGGCGCCGATGCCAACCCGTACCTGGCCATCGCCGCGAGCCTGTTGTGCGGTTACCTCGGCATGATCGAACGCATCGAACCGAGCGCCCCGGTACAGGGCCGTGCCTACGAGCGACGCAACCTGCGCCTGCCGATCACCATCGAAGATGCACTGGCGCACATGGAAAACTGCCCGACCATCGAGCGCTATCTGGGGACCAAATTCGTGCGCGGCTACGTCGCGGTCAAGCGCGCCGAGCACGAAAACTTCAAACGGGTGATCAGCTCCTGGGAGCGCGAGTTCCTGTTGCTGAGTGTTTAATCTGCAACGCTGATGATCGTTCCCACGCTCTGCGCGGGGACGATCAGTACCAACACATCGAAAACAATCATTCAAAGGGGTGTCGAAATGCGTCTATTGAAATCAGTCGTTCCCGCAGCGCTTGCGCTGTTCTGCAGCCTTGGCGCGCAAGCGCAGCCAAGCGTCAGTGTGTACAACTGGACCGACTATATCGGTACGACCACCCTCGCCGACTTCCAGGCGAAAACCGGTATCAAGGTCATCTACGACGTGTTCGACTCCAATGAAACCCTGGAAGGCAAACTGCTTGCCGGGCGTACCGGGTACGACGTGGTGGTGCCTTCCAACCATTTCCTGGCCCGTCAGGTCAAAGCCGGCGCGTTCCTCAAACTGGACCGTTCGCAGCTGCCGAACTGGAAAAACCTCGACCCTAAATTGCTGACGCTGCTGGAGAAGAACGACCCGGGTAACGCGCACTCGGTGCCGTACCTGTGGGGCACCAACGGCATCGGCTACAACGTCGACAAGATCAAGCAAGTGCTGGGTGTCGATCACATCGACTCATGGGCAGTGATGTTCGAACCGGAAAACCTGAAAAAGCTCAGCCAGTGCGGCGTGTCGATGATGGACTCGGCGGATGAAGTGTTCCCGGCAATCCTCAACTACATGGGCATGGATCCACGCAGTTCGAATGTCGAAGACTACAAAAAAGCCGAAGCCAAGTTGCTGACCATCCGCCCGTACATCACCTACTTCCACTCCTCCAAGTACGTGTCGGACCTGGCCAACGGCGACATCTGCATCGCCTTCGGTTACTCGGGGGACGTGTTCCAGGCGGCGAACCGCGCCAAGGAAGCGAAGAACGGCGTGAACATCGCCTATGCGATTCCCAAGGAAGGCAGCAACCTGTGGTTCGACTTGCTGGCCGTGCCCGCAGACGCCAGCAACGCCAAACAAGCCCACGAATTCATCAACTACCTGCTGGAGCCAGAGGTCATCGCCAAGGTCAGCGCCACCGTCGGTTACGCCAACCCCAACCCTGCGGCCAAGCAGTTCATGGACACAGAGCTGGTGAACAACCCAGAGGTTTATCCCTCCCAGGCGGTGCTGGACAAGCTGTACATCTCGACCACACCGACACCGGAAATCATGCGTCTGATGACCCGTTCCTGGAGCAAAGTGAAGTCCAACAAATGAATCAGGCAACCGCTATAAACCCGTCGGCGGAACACGCCCGCTCCTATTACAACGCCTCTGCCAACGCGATGGTGCAACACCCGACGCTGACCTCTGATCTGGAAGCTGACGTCTGCGTGATCGGCGGCGGTTTTACCGGCGTCAACACCGCCATTGAACTGGCCCAACGCGGGCTCTCGGTGATTCTGCTGGAAGGCCGAAGGATCGGCTGGGGCGCCAGCGGCCGTAACGGCGGGCAGTTGATCCGTGGCATCGGGCACGACGTTTCGGGCTTTGCCCGTTACGTCGGTGATGAAGGCGTGCGCTATCTGGAGCGCGCCGGCATCGAATCGGTCGAGGTGGTGGGCAATCGCATCCGCGAGCACGGCATTGAGTGCGACCTGCGTTGGGGCTTCTGCGAACTGGCCAATACCCCCGCGCAATTTGCGGCATTTCAGACGGAGCAAGAAACCCTGAACGCCCAGGGTTATGCCCATGCAACCCGCCTCGTCAGGCCCGAAGACATGCGGCAAGTGGTGAACTCCGGTGTTTACGCAGGCGGACTGGTGGACATGGGCTCCGGCCATCTGCACCCGCTCAATCTGGTCCTCGGCGAGGCTCGGGTAGCCGAGTCGCTGGGGGTGCGGATTTTCGAGCAAAGCCCGGTGCTGGAGATCATCCATGGCAACACCGTGCAGGTTCGCTGCGCGGGCGGATCGGTGCGCGCCGGGAGTCTGGTGCTGGCCTGCAACGCGCACCTGGAGGATCTGGAACCACGGCTAAGCGGCAAGGTACTGCCGGCAGGCAGTTACATCATCGCGACCGAGCCGTTGTCAGCGCAGGCTGCCGCCGAGTTGATCCCGCAGAATCTGGCGCTGTGCGACCAGAAAGTCGGACTCGACTACTACCGGCTTTCCGCGGATCGGCGCCTGTTGTTCGGCGGCGCCTGCCACTATTCCGGGCGCGATCCGGCGGACATCGCCGCCTACATGTGCCCGAAAATGCTCAAGGTGTTCCCGCAACTGGCCAACCTGCGGATCGACTATCAATGGGGCGGCAGGATCGGTATCACCGCCAATCGCTTCCCCCAGGTCGGGCGGTTGTCGCAGTACCCGAACGTGTTTTACGCCCAAGGCTATTCCGGTCATGGTCTTAACGTCACGCACTGGACCGCCCGCCTGCTGGCCGAGGCGATTCATGCCGGACACAGCCAGGGCCTGGACGTCTTCAGCGCGGTGCCGCACATGACCTTTCCAGGCGGGCGCGCATTGCGCACACCACTCCTGGCGCTGGGCATGTTGTGGCATCGTTTGCGTGAGGTGCTAGGTTAATGGCGATAGCCATCGAATCGTCTGGAGCTGTAGGCAATGGCCACGATCGAACTGCACCGCGCACAACGGGACGAACTGGACTGCATCGAGAACCTGATGCAGTTCTATATGTACGACTTCAGCGAATGGCTGCCGCTGAAATTTGGCGCCCATGGTTTTTTCGATATTCAGCCAACACTCGACTACTGGAGAAAGCCTGCAACGCAGCCGTTCCTGATCAAGGTTGATGGGGACGTTGCCGGGTTCGTCACGGTTGACGACGATGTTCGTTTTGACGACGTGCAGTACAACATCGGTTATCTCTTCGTCAGTCGCCACTATCGTGGTCGTGGCGTCGGGAAGTGCGCGGTGTCTGCCCTGCTCAAACAGCTTCCCGGCCAGTGGCAGATTTTTCATATCGACGCCAATCAGCCGGCGCAGGCGTTCTGGGCCCACATCATCCCTGAGCTGACCCATGGCAAGTTCACTCGCCATCAGCTCCCCGTCGACGGCTACCCGTGCACACTGTTCAAGTTTCAGTTCCTTGAAGCTTAAGCCCTTGCCTGCATCGAATGAACAGGCAATGGCTGGCGAAGTCCAGCCGCTGCGTCCAGACTCAGTGCAATAGCCAATCCCCAGCGCTGACGATTCGAGGCTTTGTGCATGCTGCTTTTCCTGTTACCTCAGGCTGACTACGACCCCACTGAAAGCAGTGTGCCCTGGCAGGCGTTGCACGACGCCGGGATCGAGGTGCGCTTTGCAACGCCAAAAGGTTTGCCGGCTTATGCCGACGCGCGCCTCGTGGAGATCGGTTTCGGGCCTTTGAATTCGCTGCTGATGACCCGCAAAGAGGATCTTCAACATTACGCGGCCATGACCGCCGACGAGCGTTTCAAGTCGCCCATGGCCTACGCCGAGGTCGATCCCAAGCAGTTCGAGGGGCTGGTGATCCCGGGCGGCCATGCCAAGGGCATGCGCAGTTTGCTGGAGTCCGAACACGCCCGGCGGATCGTCCGGCACTTCTTTGATGCGCAAAAACCGGTGGCGGCGGTCTGTCACGGCGTATTGCTACTGGCCCGCACGCTGGATGCCGACAACGTTCTTTCGGTATTGCACGGACGCAAGGTGACCGCGTTGCTGGCCAACACCATGGAGCTGCCAGCCTGGTGGGTCACCGCGCCGTGGCTCGGCCGCTACTACCGCACGTACCCGCAAACCGTGCAGGCCGAAGTCACCGCGGCGTTGGCCAGCGCCCATGACTTCTTGTCGGGGCCGCGATTCGCGCAACGTGATTCAACAGAAAACCCGCAACGCGGGTTTATCGTCCGCGACGGAAACTTGCTGACCGCACGCTGGCCGGGCGACTGCCACCGTTTTGCGGCAGAGCTGGTCAGCATGGTGCGTCAGGCACACGGTGTTCAGCCCCCGCGCCGGGCCGACTGGACAGTCGGCATGCATTGACGGCTGCGGGGCGTCTCAAACGCGCCCGCTGACCGACCACCAACGCGGCAGCAACTGCTGGACCTTGGTTTCGCCAAAGCGGTCATCGATCAGCATCACGACGCCTTGATCCTGCTGGGTACGAATCACCCGTCCGGCGGCTTGCACCACCTTCTGTACGCCGGGAAACAGGTAGGTGTAGTCATAACCTGCGCCGAAGATCGCTGCCATGCGCTGTTTCAGTTGCTCGTTGACCGGGTTCAGTTGCGCCAGCCCTAACGTCGCGATGAACGCTCCGATCAACCGTGAGCCCGGCAAGTCGATGCCTTCACCAAACGCTCCGCCCAGTACCGCAAAGCCGATGCCCTGACTGGTGGCCGTGAACTGCTCAAGAAAGGCCTGACGCCGGGCTTCGTCCATGCCGCGTGACTGTGACCACAGATTGATCTGCGGCCAGCGCTCGGCGAACAACTGCGCCACTTGTTGCAGATAATCAAAGCTGCTGAAAAACGCCAGGTAATTGCCGGGACGCTCCATGAACTGACGGGCCATCAGCTCGACAATCGGCGCAAGCGAAGCCTGCCGGTGCACGAACCGGGTGGATATCTGGCTGACGATGTGCACCTTGAGCTGTTCGGCGTTGAACGGCGACTCGACGTCGATCCACACCGTGCTCGCCGGCAGCCCGAGCAAGTCGGTGTAGTAACGCTGCGGGCTCAAGGTCGCGGAAAACATCACGCTGCTGCGCGCCGCCGTCAGACGCGGGCGGATGAAACCGGCCGGCACTACGTTGCGCAGGCATAGCTGCGAAAGGCTGCGCGTGTTGCCGAGATCGCGCTTGCTGATGTCGAACAGGAAATGTTCATCGAACAGTTCGGCGACCCGAGCAAATTGCAGCGCATCGAAATAGAAACTCTGCAACGCAGCCTCCAACCCTTGCGGATGATCGTTGAGGTAATCGCCGATCGCCGTCGTGCAGAGCGACAGCGCCTGCAACAATTTGTCCGGAGCCTTGGGGTAGGCCTGATAAGGGCTGACCTGTGCCTTGTGCAGCGCGTTCCATTCACGGCTGACCCGCTGCAAACTCTTTTTCAGCACCTCGGGAGCGCTTTTGCGCAGCGTATTCAGCATGAATTGATCGAGGCTCGCGCTGTACATCTGCCGACCGCGCTCCACCAGGTTGTGGGCCTCATCCACCAGCACGGCGACCTTCCACTGGTTGGCCTGGGCCAAACCGAATAGCAACGCGCTGAAGTCAAAATAGTAGTTGTAGTCGGCAACCACCACGTCAGCCCAGCGAGCCATTTCCTGGCTCAGGTAATACGGACAGACCTGATGCTCCAGGGCAATCTGCCGCAGCGTTGCCTGATTAAGCAGCGTCATCTGGCTCGCCGCCTCACGGGCCGCCGGCAAACGATCGTAAAAGCCTTTGGCCAACGGACAGGATTCGCCATGGCAGGCTTTGTCCGGGTGCTCGCAGGCTTTGTCGCGAGCAATCATCTCAAGCACTCGCAACGGTAAACCGTTGCTGCTGTCGACGATCACCCGGGCCGCATCCAGCGCCAATTGGCGTCCGGGCGTCTTGGCGGTGAGAAAGAACACCTTGTCCAGTTGCTGCGGCGCCAATGCCTTGAGCATCGGGAACAGCGTACCGACCGTCTTGCCGATGCCGGTCGGTGCCTGGGCCATCAGGCAACGGCCAGTGCTGACGGCTTTGAACACCGATTCGGCGAGGTGACGTTGCCCCGGACGGAAGTCCAGATGCGGGAAGCGCAATACCTGAGCAGCCTGATTGCGCGCTTCACGGTGGGCCATTTCCTGCTCGGCCCAGTGCAGAAACAGCCCGCACTGCTGGGTGAAGAAACGCTCCAGCTCAAGCGCGCTCCAGGTTTCGACCAGGCTGATTTCCTTTTCGCTGACGATATCGAAATACACCAGCGCCAGACTGATCTCGGCCAACTGCAATTTCTGGCACATCAACCCGCCGTAGATTTTCGCCTGCGCCCAATGCAACTGTCGGTGGTTGGCCGGCATCCGCTCCAGCTCGCCACGGTAGGTTTTGATTTCCTCAAGACGATTCTGGCCGGGGTCATAACCATCCGCCCTGCCCCTGACCTTCAACTGCCGATACTCACCTTCGAGGACCACTTCGTTTTGATAAGTCTCGCTGCGCCGCGAAGCGACGGTGCGATGACCCATGATGCCTTCCAGGGCTGTCGGCGACGGGGTGAAGCGCAGGTCGAGATCCCCGACCTTGGCAGTAAACTCACACAACGCGCGCACCGCAACGCTGTAGCTCACGCCGCAGGCTCCGCCCATTGCACGTAGCAGACCGCGACGGGCATCTGGTGTTCGTGGCAGAACTCCAGCCACCGCAGTTGGTTGTCTTGGAGGCGATCGCCCGGGCCTTTGACCTCGATCATCCGATAGGTCTTGTGTTGCGGCCAGAACTGGATCAAGTCCGGCATCCCGGCGCGATTGGCCTTGATGTCCAGCAACAGGCGATTGAACCAGCGCTTGAGGTGTTCGGCCGGCAGACAGTCCAGCGCCTGCTCAAGCAGCGCCTCGGTCAGCACGCCCCAAAACACAAAAGGCGACTGCACACCCGACTTGGCGCGAAAGCGCTGGCGGATGGTCTGCGCATAACGCCCATCGTCCAGCTCTGCCAGGCACGCTTGGAACAGATCGGCACGCCGGGAATGAAAGTCTTCGCTGAGCAGGTCCACCGGCCCGCGCTGGAACGGGTGAAAAAATGCTCCCGGCAGCGGTGCAAAGATTGCCGGCCAGCAGAGCAAACCGAACAACGAGTTGACCAGGCTGTTCTCGACGTAGTGCACCGGCGCCGAAGGCTCATCCAGATGCGCCTGAACGTAGAATTCGACCGACAGCGCCGGGTCGATTCGCGACAGGCTCAGGTCCAGACGTTCAACTTCGCGCGCCTTGACCCGTGGCGTCGGCGGCCCGCCGAGTTTGCGCCGCAAACGGGGCAGCACCCGCAACAGTTGTTGCTGCTCGGCGGCGCTCTCCGGTGCGTGTTCGGCGTGGGTCGCCAACTCCAGCGCCAATTGAAACTCGGCGCAACGTTCCAGCACCCGGATCAAGCGCAACCTGGCGCCGGGGTACGCACATTCGCGATAGATCGTCAGTGCTGCCGACCAGTCGGCAACCCGCTCGCAATGCTGCCCGATCTGAAACAGCAGCTTGGCGCGCCGCCGCTCCAGCCAGGGGTTGACGGTTTGCAGTGCCTGGATCTGTTCGACGACTTGCGCCAGCGCCTCCCCGGCTTCAAAACGCAGCTGACAATCGTGCAAATAGAGAAACGCCTCGACGTCTTCACGGCTGCGCAAGCCTCGGGACTCGGCGCAAAACTCGACTTTCTCGTAGGTAAAAATCCCGAGATCCGCCAGGACGAACTCCGACCAGTCCTGATACAGGTTGCCGAAGAACATCAGCCGCAGCCGATCGCACAGGCCCATGATGGTCAGGCTCAACAACCGGTCATCCAGCGTCGGGCACCAGCTCTTGAAGGCCTGCGGTTGGCTGAACTGTTCGCTCAGTGCGGCCAGCCACTCGGACTTTTTCGCTTTGGGTTGTTCGATAGCCGCGCTGAAGCACTGCAGGATTTCCGGTTTGAGCAGTACTTCAAACAGTTGCTCGATCGACAGTGGCGCCTGTTCGTTTACCCAGCCAAGGTTCAGCAAGGGTTCTGCCGCGCGGGCGGTTTCGCCTATTTCGGCGTAATGCAACTTGCCGAGGCGAAAATGCTCGCCCTTGCGCATGACCATTCTGACCAGCAGTGCCTGAGACGCGCGCGGCAACTGGCCAAAATCAACGATGAATTGCTGCTCCTCCACGCTAAGCACATCGGCATAGCGCTGCTCAAGCCAGGCGAGCACGTGTTGAAAGTTGTTCAGGTAATAGAACGGATCTTCGAGCGGATTGACTGTCACAAATAGAAAGCGCCATGGCGAGCGGATACTGGTTATGCGTACAGATATCAGCTGAGACGGGGGCTGGCAAACGGAAAATGATCAGCGGCGGTTCTGCCAGGATCGCAGCCTTCGGCAGCTCCTACGCCGAATCCACCCGCAACTCCGTAGGAGCTGCCGCAGGCTGCGATCTTTTGGGGACAACCAACGCTTAACTAACCGGTTTTTCCCGCCATGAACCGAACTTTCCCGGGATGAGTGACACCAAGAACGGTCAGTATCGAAATGACGCACCTGTGTGTCGAAACGATCCAGAGCGTTCTGAAAGAGAGGTTTGTCTATGAATATCCGCACTCTGAGCGTGCCCCTGGCCATCGTGGGCTTGCTGGCATTAGGCGGTTGCGCGTCTCCAACGGTGGTGACGTTGCAGAACGGCACCCAATATTTGACCAAGGACATGCCGAAAACCAAGGGCACGGAAGGTTTCGTTGAGTTCGAGGACATTTCCGGAGCCAAAATCAAGGTCAAGGCGGACGACGTCGCCACCATCCGCCAAGAAAAATGATCCTTAAGGCATCTGCAATCCAGGGTCTTGCCCCGGAATACTGTTATCGCAGGAAATGACCTGCCCGCCACGTCGCAACATTTGCCCTCTGATGGTTTGGCAGCGCTCGTATTCCCGGGCATTCGCGTTGTCGATGCTGATGTTTCCGGTCACTGGCGGCTGCTTGCCGTCACCCAGGCTTAACTTCACCCAGGGTTGTTCCGGCTGAATCTGAAAATGGCTTTTCTCGGGTTCAGGCTCGGTCTGTTCGACCTGTGCGGGTGTGGGCAGTTGATCGGCAGTTACGCCATATCGGTTCAAAATCGAGCCATGAGGCAACTCCTCGGCCATCGCGCGCGCCGATAAAATCATCAGCGCTACTGCGACGGCCTGCCTCTTGCTGTTACTCACTGTGTTCACTCTCCTGTTTCGGTTCACCGCGCCTGACGTCTGTGTCGCGCGAAGGTCGTGCCATCTGGAAACGTATGGCGTGGCCGATGGTTTAATGCCGTTGCAGAAAAAACTCTGCTTTACGCCTGGCTCGCCGGAACAAAGCCCGGCACGAACCAACGTTCGCGCCGGGCTTTTTTAACCTCAGGCGATCACCACGCCTGAACTGGCCAGATGATCGAGCCCAACCCCGACCAGCGTCACCGAGTCATGACCGAAGCTCAGCACGGTATCGGCGCCTACGGCTTTGGCGTGATCGCGTACGTCGTAGCTTTGCCCCACGCCTTCGACCCCGAGGAAGACCAGCTTGTCGCTGGTCTGGTAACCGAGGATCCGGTCGTTGCCGAAGTGGCCGCTGAACAGGAAGGTATTGCTCCCCCCGCCCGACTCCATCAGATCATCACCGGCACCGCCCACCAGCACGTTATTGCCTTTACCGCCGATCAAATGGTCGTTGCCGTCCAGGCCAAACAACCACTCGCCACTCGCATCGGCCTTGAGGACATTGTCGCCCGCACCACCTTTGAGCGATGCCGCATATTGAGTCAGGTGGTTCCCTGCGAGCAGGCCTTTATCGGTGACGCTGTGGGTCACGTCATCCTTGAGTAAACCCCAGAGGAATCCCGGTTCTTTACTGATGATGCTGCCAATGTCACGGGTGATACTGATCCCGCCGTTGGCATCGCGAACATACAGGGTGCCAGCGCCGTCGTTGGCAAAATCGAAGTTCTTCACCGACTGCTGCACGTCCAGCGTGTTGCTGCCCTTGCCGCCCAGGATGATGTTGTAACCGCCCGCATCCCTGAAGGTGTCGTTGCCATCTCCACCCTCCAGGTAGTCGTTGCCTTTGCCGCCCTGGATCAGATCGTCACCGTTACTGCCAATGATAAAGGTGCTGCCCTTGTGGGCTTCGGCGTTGCGATTGAGGTCCTGAACCCAGGTGTTACTGCGCGCCGGGTCCGACAGATTGGCGACGATGATCGTCGAATCCTTGCTGGTCAGGTCGTAGAACTTCGACTCCAGCACCCGGGTCATGCCATCGCCGTAACCGGTGGGCAGGTGGGAAATCCAGGTCGGGACGTTGAGGATCGAAAACGGCAGCAGGTTCCAGGCAGCCGAGGCGTAATGGTCGTTGAAGCTGACGATGTTGTTGGTTGCCGAGTCCTGAGGGGCATCGTGTACGCCCACCGATGCCAGGTTGAACGTTGAGCCGTCCAGCGCGCGGAATACCGGATCGTTTTCGTAACCGATGTTGAGCACTTTGTCGGTGCTGCTTTGGGTCGGTGACGCGTAGGCGATGTAGTTGGCATCCTTGTAGAAACCGTTCCAGTGATCGCCGCTCAGATCCGCCAGGCTATTGACCGCCAGCCCGCCAAGGCTGTGGCCGCTGACCAGTACGTCCTTGCCGCTCAGGCCATTGGCTGTGGCAAACGCGGCGACATTTTTGAGCAATGAACCAAAGGCTTCACCGGTGTAATGCTTGGCGTAGTCCTTGGGGCCTAACGCCGCCATCAGGTCGTTGATCACATCGCCGATGGAATCCGAAATCTGAATTTCACGCGGGCCGCTGGTGCCGCGAAAGGCAACGCCGATTTCCGTGAGATGCCCCTGAGCGTCGTACTTGCCGAGGATCTCGACTTGGGCCGTGGTGTAACCGGCTTTTTCGCCGAAGTAGGTTCCCCGCGCATCGACCTTGCCACCATAGCCTAACTGGCTGGCAGTGATCGGTGTCCAGCCGGCCTTTTGCACCGCGTCCAGCGCGGCTTTTTCCGAGTCGGGGTTCCAGGGAACACCGGGAATCACCCCTTGCGAATCAGTGCCACCGATCAGCGCAGTGACCAGCGTCGCCGGCAGTCCAAGGCCGAAACCATTGTGCTGATAGCCCGTGGCAAAGCCATTGTCGAGGTTGTGATAGGAGTACAGCGTGATCGCCAGCGCATCGGAAAACAGCGCTTTTGATTCGGCTGAGTTGTGGTTTTTGTAGTCATAAACACCCATGGTATTGCCTCTCTCTTTGATGAAATTGTCAGAGATAGCTCACGCAGCTGGAACGCCCCGAAGCGCGGGGCGTTCCAGTTAGTGCAATGCCTTCTTGTACTGCGGTTTAAACAAATACGATCCCCGCGCCAGACAGGTTGTCCAGGCCGACACCGACCAGCGTCACCGCGTAGTCGCCGACCTTGAGCAGCGTGTCGTTACCCGATTGCGAAACATGCTGGCTGTAGTCATAGCCCAGCCCCGCGCCTTGAACGCCCATGAACACCAGCTTGTCGCTGCCCTGATAACCGTTGATGGCGTCGAAGCCGAACGCGCCGCTGAACAGGAAGGTGTTGTGGCCGCCGGAGGCATACAGGACGTCATTGCCCTCGCCGCCGACGAACGTCACCTGGCTCTTGTCGCTGCGCAGCACGTCGTTGCCCGACAACCCGAACAGCCAGTCACCGTCAGCGGTGGCCACCAGCGAATTGCCGTAGGCATCGCCATTAAGCGAGTGGTTGTAGTGAGTCAGCTCGGTGCCGGCCAACAAGCCTTTGGCGGTGACGTTATAGGTAACGTCCTTGTTGAGCAGACCCCACATCGCCCCCGACTCCTTGCTGACCAGCGCGCCGATGTCGCGGGTCATGCTGATGCCGCCGTAGCTGTCGCGCACATACAGCGTGCCGTCACCGTCGTTGGCAAAGGTGAAGTTCTTCAACGGCTGTTGCAGGTCGAACACATTCTGCCCTTTGCCGCCGAGCAGGATGTTGTAGCCGCCGGCATCCCTGAAGGTGTCATTGCCGTCGCGACCTTCCAGGAAGTCGTTGCCCTTGCCACCCCGCAGCAAATCGTTGCTGTCGGTGCCGATGATGAAGGTGCTGCCAGTGTGCGTTTCACCGCTGCGATCCAGGTCTTCGATCCAGGTGCTGGCACGCAACGACTCCGACAAGGTCGAGACGAGGATCGTCGAGTCCTTGCTGGTGAGGTCGTAGAAGCTTGAACCGATCACCCGGTTCAGGCCGTCGGCATAACCGAGGGAGCTGTGGGCCGCCCAGTGTTGCGGGTTAGCAATGCTGAACGGGGTCATCTGGGTGGATACGTAGTGGTCGTTGACGTTGACGATGTTGTTGGTCGCCGACTCTTGGGGTTTATCGTGCTTGTACAGCGATGAACGGGTGAAGGTCGTGCCGTCGAGCACACGAAACACCGGGTCGTTTTCGTAACCGATGTTCAGCACGTGAGTGCTCGCCGAACTTTGCGTCGGCGAGGCGAAGGTCATGTAGTTGGCGTCCTTGAAGTAACCGCCCCAGTGGTCGGCACTCAATTCGGCCACGCTGTTGGCGCCCAGACCGCCCAGACTGTGGCCCGTGATCAGCACGTCCTTGGCGTACAGGCCCTGGCTGCTGGCGAACGCCGCAACGTCCTTGAGCAAGGTGTCGAAGGCGTTTTTGGCGTAGTTCTTCGCATAATCCTTCGGGCCGATAGCGGCCAGCAGATTGTTCTTCATGTCGCCGTAGGTATCGCTGTAACCCAGGCCACCGGTCCCGCGAAAAGCGATACCGAGGGAGATCAGCTTGCCCGCAGCATCGTACTTGGCCAGCACCTCGGCTTCGGCGCTGGTAAAGCCGTCCTGCTCGCCGAAGAACGTGCCTTGGGCACCGACCTTGCCCTGATAACCCAATTGTCCGGCGGTGATCGGCGTCCAGCCGGTGGCCAATGGCTTGCCGGTCGGCGTGTAGGCGTACAGCGTCAGTGCAATCGCATCGCTGTACAACGCCTTGCTGGCCTCGCTGCCGAACGTCCTGTAATCAAAAACACCCATTTTCTTGCCTCTTGGTTATTGCTGTTGCGTGTTGCGGTTTTTCAAATCAGAACTGCCAGTCGAGGGTCAGCCCGACGCCGTGGGTCTTGTCCTTCGAGCCCAGCAGTCCGTTGTAATCCAGGTTCAGCGTGATATCGCGCGCCAGCGCCAGGCCTGCGCGAACGCCGACCACCGCCGCGTTGCGGTCCATGGAAACGCTCTGCACGGCAAACGGCGTACTGCCGGATGCAAACGCGAGGTTTTCCTCGGCGTGGATGTTGCTCAGGTTGTGCTGCCAGCCCAGGGTCCCGGACAGGTCGAGTTGCTGATGCTCGGTCAGCGCCAGGCGCTTGTTCGCCCGCAGGCCCAGCGTGGAGAGCACGGCGTCACGGTTGTCGTCACCGCCCTTGAGCGCCGCCGCACCACCTTTCTCGGTGAAACTGTCACTGCCCAGGTGCACGTAGGCCAGATTCGCGAAAGGTTCCAGTGCCAACGGTTGCAGGTCCAGGCGATAAGCCGCCTCAGTGAACACTTGTGTGGTGTGCGCATCGCGCTTGGATTTCTGCTTGGCGCTGACATCGCCGAACTGCAGATCGCGTTGAGTGTCGATGCGGTGCCAGCTGTAAGCACCACCGACGCTCAGACGCAGCGCATCCATTTCATGCCCGGCGTACAGGCCCAGGTGGTAGCTGTCGACCGAGGCAGAAGAATGAGTGCCATCGCCCATGTTCAACGAGCTGTTGCTGTAGCCGGTGACGAAACCCAGTCGAGTGTGGTCGGCAATCAATCCGTCGCCCCCGGCCAACAGACCGCTGATGGAGCGGGTGTAGTTGGCGTTGTCGTGACCACTGTCGGTCTTGCCCCAGGCGCCCAGCACTTTGACCCAGGCGTTGTTCTCGTTGCTGTTCGGCGTTGCGGCGTCATAGAGGCCGCCATCACGCAGGCGCTCACCGACGGCATCACGCACATAGCGCGAGTCGTTGACCAACAAGGTGCCGATCGCCGGATGAATCTCCCCGGACAGTTGCTGGAAGGCTTGTTGGGCAGACGTCACGCTCGGAGACAGCAGCAGGCTTTCATACACGGCGTTGCCCACGCCCAGTTGCTCGGCGGCGGCAGCGACGGAGCGCTGATTCGGGGTTTGCCCGACGCTGGCGAAGGAGTTGCCATTGCGTTCGACCGCCAATTGCACGCCGGTCGCCGAGTAATCGAGGTTGCCACCGATAAACGCGTAGTTCGGCAACACCGCACCGAACTGGCCCTGGATACCGCCGGCCGCTTGCAGGATGTTGTACTGATGGCCGATCAGGCTGCGGACGTCGCCGGGGCTCAACAGCGTCGGGCTGTTTTCCAGCGAAAGGCTCACGGTCGCGCCCTGGATCGTCGCCGTGCCGCCGGCAACGATGCTGTCGCTGCTGGTGGGAGACAGCTCGACGGCATAGGTCGAACCGGGCTCGAAGGTCACGTCGCCGGCAACGTGCAAGGTGCCGATCGAGTTACCCGGCGCGACGGTGCCGCCGCTTTTCGCGGTCAATGCGCCGACCTGCCCGGAGCCACCGAGGATGCCGCTGTCGTTGACCGTGACCGCTGACAGCAGCGAACCGTTGACTGCCAGTCGCCCCTGATTCACCAGGGTTGGCCCGGCATACGTGTTGCTTCCGGTCATCACCAGCGTACCGATACCCTGCTTGGTCAAACCGCCGTGGCCGGAAATATCGTTGCGCCAGACGTCGAGCCCGCAACCGATATCGTTACAGATCCGCTGCGTGGGCTTGCCGGCATCGATGACCGCCCCCATGCCTGGCAGGTCGGCGACAAACTGGCCTGAGCCATACGATCCGGCCACGCGGAATTCCTGCGGAATGTCGGCGTCGGCGACAAACATGCCGGGACCGTCGAGGCCCTTGCGCAGGTTGATCATGCCCCAGCCGTACAGCGAATCGATGCCCGGCGCACCCATGTCGGTGGCGGTGGTTTTCAGCACCGTGGCGACCTGCGCGCCGGTCATGTACGGGAAGCGTTCCATCAACACTGCCGTGGCACCGGCAACGTGTGGCGCAGCCATTGAGGTGCCGTTCTTGTTGGCATAGCCCACGGTCAGGTTGTCGAGGTTAGTACCGCCGATCACTGCGCTGTAGATCTTGGTACCCGGTGCCGACACACAAAAGCCTGCGGTATAACCGCAACGCGACGAGAAGGTGCTGATGAGGTAGGGATTGGGACTGTTGGTGTCCGGGTTCATTTGCAGAGCCGCGACGGTGACCCAGTTCGTGGCAATGTCCGGCACGAAGTAACCCAGGCCGGCAATCGCGTCCGGGTTATTGAGGTTGTAGTCGTTACCGGCGGCAAAGATGGTCACGATGCCGCTGCGTGCCGCGTCGATGGCGCCTCGGTATGCGCCGCCCTGCTTGGTATTGAGCAGCGGCTGGATCTGATCGAACTGTGCCTGGCCGTCCTGCACGGTGAAGTGTGGGAACGCCGGGTCCTTGCCACCCTTTTTGAAGCGATCGGTGATGCCGATGCCCCAGCTGTTGTTGATAATCCGTGCACCGCTCTCTCGCAGCGCGTCCCAGCCAGCTTTGTAGACCGCGCCGTCGTTGCCGAGAATGATCCCGTCTTCAGGTCCCGGGTCGCCGTTGTCGGCACTGATGATTTGCGCGTTGAACGCCACGCCGTGCATCGGACTGCCATCGCGGCTGCCGGCGGCAATCCCGCCAACGTGGGTGCCATGAGACCCCAGTTTGCCGTCGTAACCCACCGACGGTGTGCCGTCATACCGAAAGGCGTCTCCGGCCTTGACCGGAATGTAGGGGTCGGTGTATTCGCGGATACCGCTGGTGACCAGGGTCAGCACTTTGTTCGCTCCGGAAAACTCCGGGTGCGGGGCGTAGACCGGTTGATCGAAGATGCCCAGTTTGATGCCTTTACCGGTGTACCCGGCCGCATAGGCATCCTGGGCGTTGATCGCCCCCAGCCCCCACTCGGCGTTGAATTCAGGACTGCGCCAGCTGTTGGGATCGCCGTGCACGCCGGTTTCTACATAGGGCGTGGCCTGGGCGACACCGATCGCCGCCAGATAAGCGATAAAGGCCCCATTGAGGGCTGTTGCCTTGCGGCTGATGCCGATTTGCACAGGCGTGTTGTTGCGAGACTTGCCTTCCATCCAGCTACCTTCCTTAGTGGTCTTTCTTCTTTTATTACTCACGCACTTTCGGCGTATTCAAAATGGCCGAAAGGATCGCAGGCTTCGCCAACGCCTACGCCAACCGGGCTCCACCTGTAGGAGCTGCCGAAGGCTGCGATCTTTTGAACTTGCGGACGGAGTCATCCATGGAAAAGATCGCAGGCTCCTACGTCGTAATACGTTGTGATCAGAACTGCCAATTCAGGCTCAGCCCTACTCCATGGCTGTTTTCGCCGCTGGCCAGACGGCCGTTGTAATCGAGGTTCAAGCGAACGTCCTTGGCCAACGCCAGCCCTGCCTGAACACCGATCAGCGCCGCGTTGCGGGCCAGTGGTGCGCTTTCGACGGCGAACCCAGGGCCGCCGCCGGCAAACGCCAGATGATCTTCCGAGGGGGTGGCACTCAGGTTGTGCTGCCAGCCGAGGGTGCCGGCCAGATCAAGCTGTTGCTGACGGGAAAGGTTGATGGTTTTCAGCACACGTACGCCCAACGTGCCGAGCACCGCATCACGCGTGTCGCGGCCACTTTTCAGCGCTGCGGCATCGCCTTTTTCGGTGAAACCGTCAGTGTCCAGGTGCACATAGGCGAGGTGGGCGAACGGCTCCAGCGCCACGGGTTGCCGGTCTATCCGGTAGGCGGCTTCGGTGAATACTTGCGTGGTGTTGGCGTCGACCTTGGCGGTCAGTTTGGCGCTGACATCGCCGTACTGCAGGTCGCGCTTGATGTCTGCCCGGTGCCAGCTGTAAGACCCGCCGAGACTCAGACGCAGTGCGCCCAGTTCGCGTCCGGCGTAAGCGCCCAGGTGGTAGCTGTCGACCTGCGCCCGCGAATGGGTGCCACTGCCCATGTTCAGCGAGCTGTTGCTGTAGCCAGTGACAAATCCCAGACGCGTGTCTTCGTCGAGCGAACCGTCGACCCCGGCCAGCAAGCCGTCAATCGAGGTGGTCGAGCCCGCCGTGTCATTGCGCTCATCGGTCTTGCCCCAGGCGCCCAGCGCCTTGACCCAACCGCTACCGCCAGTGGCAGGATCTGCCTGCAAACGTTCCGTCACCGCCTCACGCAGGTAGCGGCTGTCGTTGACCAGCAGGGAGCCAAGCGCCGGATAGATTTCCCCGGACAACTGCTGGAACGCCTGTTGGGCAGACGCTGCCGACGGCGACAGCAAGAGGCTTTCGTAAACCGGATTGCCCGTACCCAATTGCTCGGCGGCAACGGCCACGGAACGTTGATTCGGGGTTTGCCCGGCACTGGCAAACGACGTGTCGTTGCGTTGAATCGCCAGCTGCACGCCGGTCGCCGAGTAATCGAGACTGCCGCCGATGAACAGGTAATTCGGCAGCACCGCACCGAATTGCCCCTGAATGCCGCCCGCCGCTTGCAGGATGTTGTACTGGCGACCCAGCAGACTGTCGACCTGACGGGCACTTAACAATGTCGGACTGTTTTCCAGCGCGAGGCTGACAGTGGCGCCCGCGACGGTCGCCGTACCGCTGGCGACAATGCGGTCGCTGCGGGTCGACGACAGCTCCACCGCATAGGTCGAACCGGGCGCCAGCGTCACATCGCCGTTGACCTGCAAGGTGCCGATCGAATTACCCGGCGCAACGGTTGCGCCGCTGTTGGCGATAACTCCACCGACTCGCCCGGAACCGCCCAGGGTGCCGCTGTCATTGACCGTCACCGCCGAGTCCAGCGAACCATTGACCGTCAACAGGCCGCCATTGACTGTGGTCGCACCGCGATAGCTGTTGTTCCCGGCCAGAATCAACTGGCCCGCACCGGATTTGATCAGGCTGCCGTCATAATGTCGTGTGGCGGCGGCCGCATCGCGCGCCGTGCCCACCGCGTAATCGGTCTTGTCCTGCTGACTGGCGTTGGTCGCGATGCCGTTTTCCCAGCCTTTGTCTTTCAAGGTCTGTTGCCAGGCGTTGTGCTCGGCGGCGTCTTCGCGCTGACGCTGAATCAGCGCCTTGTCCGAGATGTCGTTGCTCCACACATCACGTTGACCGGCTGCAAGACTGGCGTCGAATGGACCGAGCAATTGCCCCGGCCCTCTCATCGCCCGCGCCAGGTCGGGCACACCCCAACCGACCCGAGTGGTCGGCGCGTCGGTGATCGAACCGTCAAGCTGGGTCGCGGTCGTCAGCAACACCTGCAAGGCTTGCTGGTTGTTCATGTACGGGTAGCGTTCCATCACCAGCGCCAAGGCACCGGTTGCATGTGGCGCCGCCATCGACGTGCCGTTGTAACTGGCATAACCGCCACCGACGATGGTGCTGTAGATCTGCGCGCCCGGCGTGCTGATGCACCAGTACTTGGCGATCCCGCACTGGTTGTATTTTTGCTGGTTGTTTTTATCCAGCCCCGACACCGCCATCCAGTGGCCTTCCAGGTCTGGCTCGAAATACGGCAGGGCCGCACGCACGCTGGCGTTGGCGTACCCACTGTTGCCGGCGCTGAATACGTTGATCACGCCCCGGCGCGAGACATCGGCAGCCGCATCAATCCAGGTGTTCTGGTTCCAGTGCTGGGCATAGGCCGCGTGCAGGCTGTCGAGCGTCTTGTAGTCGACATCCTTGGGCTGGCTGCCCCAACTGTTGTTGATCACCCGCACGCCGGCATCGGCCAAGGCGTTATAAGCCGCTTTGAAATAGCGCGGATCGGGGCCCGGGCCAAAAAGGAAACTGTCGTTCTGATTGGTGTTGGCGACGTACACATCCGCGTTGAACGCCACGCCGTGCATGCCGACACCGTCACGCGCGGCGCCCATGGTGCCGGTGACGTGGGTGCCGTGGGAGTCGTTGTTGGCGTTGAGGTTACCGCTGACACTGAACGGCGTGCCGTTGAGGTAGTTGCCACTGGCTGTGACCGCATGAAAGCGCGCAGCTTCGGGATGATTCGGATCAAAACCTGAGTCCAGCGCGCCGATTTTCACCCCGTTGCCGGTGAATCCTGCGGCATAGGCTTCATTCGCCTTCAGGCGATCCAGCCCCCAGTCGCGCTGGTACTCAGCGGTGCGCCAACTGGCGGGATCACCCACTTGCCCCGGATCAAGGTAGGCCGCGTGAACGGCAGCGGGCAGCGCGGCGACGAGCAACAGCAATGGGCCGGTGGTGATCGGCCGGGAACGATAACGACGTACGTCCGTGTTCATAAATACTCGCTTTCCTGGCGTTATTAGACGGGTAGCCCCCATCCAGGGGCGGTCCAGCGGTGAGGCGTTTATCGGGTTGTCTTACGCCGGCCGAAGGCTTCATCGACCTTGGCCAGGTCCTCTTCACGCAAGTTGCCGGCGTAGTAATGCAACTTGGTCCAGGCCATCAAATAGTCATAACGGGTCTGGGCCAGGTCACGGCGTGTGGTGTAGAGCTGCTGTTCGGCGTTCAGCGCATCAAGGTTGACCCGCTCGCCGCCGAGGATGCTTTGCTTGGTCGAGACCACCAGCGCTTCGGCCGACGTCAGGGCCTTTTGATAGGCGCGCAGCTTGCTGACACCCGACAGGCAGGCGCTGAACTGGCGACGCAGTTCGATCAGGGTTTCGCGGGTTTTCGAGTCCAGATCGTATTCGGCTTGCTCCATCGAGCGACTGGCCTGACGAGTCGATGCCGACACCCCACCACCGGCATACAGCGGCACGCTGACCTGAATGCCTATGGTGTTGGTGTCGTAGCGCTGGTTGTAGGTGTTGCCGCTTTCCGACTCGTTCTGCCGCGCTGTCGCGTAGGCGCTGACCCTGGGCAGGTGCCCGGCGCGATTGCGCTCTACTTCGAACCGCGCCACTTCAACCGCCTGACGCTGGGACGCCAGGTTCGGGTTGTTGCTCAGTGCGAGTTCATGCCAAGTGTCGAAATTGGCCGGTTGCAAGGTGAATGACTCAAAGGACTCGCCCAAGGGCTCGAGGTCCTTGATATCAATATCCCGCGTGCCGATCAGCGCTCCCAGCTCGCGCAAGGCAGCATCTTGCTCGTCGCGGGCCTCGATCTCTTCAGCGGTGGCCAGTTCGTAACGCGATTCCGCTTCGAGAATATCGGTGCGGGTGCCCTCGCCCTGACGGAACATCTGCTCGTTCTGCTGGAACTGTTCTTCGAAGGCTTTTTTCTTCGCTTGCGCGATGTCGATCTGATCCTGGGCAAACAGCGCCTGGGTGTAATAGGTCAGCACCCGCACCAGCAGTTCCTGGCTCTTGCCGCGAAAATTTTCATCGGCGAACAGCGATTGCGCGACGCCCTTGCGATAGGCCGCGTACGCCTCATAGTCGAACAGCGGCTGTTGCAGGGTGAAGGTCGAGCCGTAGCTGTTGTAGTTGCGGTCTTCGGTCTGATTGCGACGGTGTTCGTCCAGGGAAGTGGCCTTGGAGTTGTTGCGGCCCTTGTTGTAGTCGTACGACAGTTTCGGCAGCAAACCGGCACGGCCAATCGCGCGGTTTTCCAGGCCAGCGTCACGCTCCTTGATGGCACCCAGGAATACCGGATCGTTGCGCAGTGCCTGTTCGTAAACCTCAAATGGCCCCATGGCGTGAACGTGGGTGCAGACCAGCCATGCAATAGCGGTCCCGAGAATGGAAAGCTTGCTCATACGACGGGACATCCTTATTCCTCGGTCAATGCGGAGCCTGCCCGGTCGAGCAGAGGTTTGAACAGATAGTTGAGGAGTGAGCGTTCACCGGTGCGTACGAACATTTCCGCCGGCATGCCCGGCTTGATCACCAGCCCGTTGAGTTTCCCCATGGCCACATCGCTGACGCTGCTGCGCAGCACGTAGTACGGCACGCCGGTTTTTTCATCGACCATCTGGTCGGCTGAAATCAGACTGACTTCGCCCGGCACCCGCGGGGTTTTGCTCTGGTTGAACGCGGTGAACAGGATGTCTACCGGCAAGTGACTGCCGACCTTGTCGATCAGGTTCACCGGCAGGTGACCTTCGACCTCAAGGCGTGTGCCTTGGGGCACGATCTCCAGCAAGGTTTCACCCGGACGAACCACCGCGCCTTCGGTGTGCACGCCGAGGTTGACCGCGATGCCATCGGCCGGCGCAGTGATTTCGCTGTGTTGCAGATTAAAATCGGCCGAGGTCAGCTGCTGCTCCAGGGTCAGGCTCTTGAGCTGTGCGTCTGCCAACTGGCTGCGCACCTCTTTCTGGTACTCCTCGCTGTGCTGTTGCAGCTTCAAGCGCGTTTCAAGAATGCCCTGCTCCACTCGCCCGCTTTCGCCGGTGTTCTGCGCCAGCTGCTGTTGCACCTGCGAGAGCTGACGCTGGTAGTCCATCAGCCGGTTGCGCGGGATGTAACCGTTGTCGGCCAAGGGTTGCAGGTTGGTCAGTTGCTGGCGCAGCGATTCAGCCTGCGCGGTCAAGTCGGTGCGCGCCCGACGCATCCCGGCCAATTGCGCGGTGGCACCTTCGATGTTGGCGCGCAACCCGGCCTGCTCACGATCGAACGCTTCGCGACGGCTGCTGAACAGTTGCCGCTGGCCCTCCAGCACCAACGCCAGACGCGGGTCGGGGTCGTTGCTCAGTTCGGCCGGGAAACTCACCTGTTTGAGGTTGTCACGCTCACTCTGCCAACGCGCCAGACTGGCCCAGGCCATACGGTATTGGGCTTGCAAGGATTGCACGTCCGCTTCGACCTGAGTCTGGTCGAGGCGAAACAACGGCTGACCTTGTTTCACGGCCTCACCTTCACGCACCAGAATCCGGCTGACCACCCCGCCACTCATCGACTGCACAGCCTTGCGCTTGCCGGACACCACCACCGTGCCCTGCACCGCCATCCCCTGATCGAGAGGCGCCAGACTGGCCCAGAGAAAAAAGCTGCCGGCGCCGACCACGGCGAGGATCCAGCCCATGCGGGCAAAAAAGCCGGCGTCGCGCTCAGGGCGCTCCGGTGCGTAACCTTGTTCGATTGTCATGCCGCTGTCCTTGCTCATACACCGCTGCTCTTGGTCGGGGCCTGATACTGGCGGCTCATGCTGAGCCCGGCCGGTGCGGCGGGTTTTTCCCGTGGTTGTTCCTGTTGCGCACCCGACAGCGCCTTGAGCACTTCCTGGCTCGGCCCGAAGGCTTGCAAACAGCCTTCGTTGAGCACCAGCAACTTGTCGGCCTGGGCCAACGCAGAGGAACGGTGGGTCACCAGAATCACGCTGGTGCCCTGGGCTTTCATCTGTGCAATGGCGCTGGCCAATGCGGCCTCGCCAACGGTATCGAGGTTCGAGTTCGGTTCATCGAGCACCACCAGGCTAGGCCCGCCATACAGTGCTCGGGCCAGGGCCACGCGCTGTTTCTGGCCGCCGGATAAACCGCTGCCGTCCTCGCCGAGCAACGTGTCGTAGCCTTGCGGCAAGCGCAGAATCATCTCGTGCACGCCGGCTTGTTGAGCCGCTTCGACCACCTTCTGCGCGTCTGCCTCGCGAAAGCGTGCAATGTTCTCGGCGACGCTGCCGCTGAACAGTTCGATGTCTTGTGGCAGATAGCCGATGTAGGGGCCAAGGTCGTCGCGGTTCCAGCGGTGGATGTCCGCACCGTCCAGCCGCACAGTGCCGGCCAGGGTCGGCCAGACACCCACCAGCACCCGCGCCAGAGTCGATTTGCCGGAGCCGGACGCACCAAGCACCCCCAGCACTTCGCCAGCCCCGAGGTTGAAATTGACCCTGTGCAAGGTCGCCGTACGTTGGCCCGGTGGACCAGCGCTGACCTGTTCGAAGGTCATCTGGCCCTTGGGCGCAGGCAACTCCATGGCGTCGTCACTCGACGGGAACTCTTGCAGCAAGGCGTCCAGGCGCCGATACGCCAGCTTTGCCCCGCTCCATTGTTTCCAGACAGCAATCAACTGATCGATCGGGCTCAGTACCCGGCCCATCAGGATCGAGCCTGCGATCATCATCCCGGCGGTCATCTCGCCCTTGATCACCAGCAACGCGCCCAGCCCCAGCACCAGCGATTGCAGGCACAGACGCAGGGTTTTACTCAGGGAACTGATGACCGCGCCGGTATCGCTGGCCTGATTCTGCAAGCCCAGAAAACGCGAATGCACCTGGAACCAGCGTTTGCGCAACGCCCCGAGCATGCCCATCGCCTGGATGGTCTCGGCGTTGTGCAGGTGACTGGTGGCCAGTTGCGAGGATCGTTGCGAGTAACCGCCGGCCTCACCCAAGGGCTTTTTGGTCATCGCCTCGTTGAGGAACGCCAGACCGATCAGCAGCACCGCACCGACGGTCGCGAACACCCCAAGCCAGACGTTGAACAGATAGATCACGAACAGGTAAACCGGAAACCACGGTGCATCGAAGAACGCAAACAGCGCAGGCCCGGTGACGAACTGACGAATGTGGGTCAGGTCGCCCAACGACTGGCCGGCATTGCCTTCGCCCTTGAACAGGTTGCGCTCGAACGCGGCCTGATAGACCCGCAGATTGAAGCGTCGCTCAAGCTGGCTGCCGATGCGAATCACGATGAAGCTGCGCACAGTCTCCAGCAAACCGATAAACACGAAAAAGCCCACCACCATCAGCGACAACATGGCCAGGGTGGTTTCATTCTGCGACGAGAGTACCCGGTCATAGACCTGGAGCATGTAAATCGACGGCACTAACATCAGTACGTTAATCAATGCGGTGAAACAACCGACGCTGATCAGAATACGTTTATAGTCGCCCAGCGCCTTCAATAGCGGTGCAGTGGGAGTGGTCTTCGCCATTCTCATTGATCTTCCCTGAGCTGATAGCCCGCGCGGTAGTTCGACACGGTTCCAATAAACTGCCCCCTTCTCGTTGGGGGCATACTTTTTAATAGTGCAACTGACAGGCGAACGAACTCTATTCCATGACGACATAGAGTTCAGGTTATTTACCCGTCAGCAAAAAACTGTGGATGAGTCGTTAGTTCCACTACTGGAAAAGACTCGGCTTACCGTTGTGTTCTTAGTCTGGAACGCGTTGCAGAACAATCTGCGGGTCAGATGGTTTGGTACTTTGGTAACGCCCTTCTTGCTGTCGGCCAAGATGAATAATTCTTGAACCTTCTTTACCGGTCAGCGATAGACCGTCGGGTTCCGGGAACCAACCGATGGGTGTTTCGCTGAGCCAGCCAGCGAGGCATTCAATATCGCCAGCCACTATTTGATTCTGTTCAAGTTTCAGTGCACAGATGTTTTGTGGGGCAGACTTCAGGTAAACCTGCCACTCCCCGGCCAGTTCCGACGGGTCCGCTAATCTCAGGCTGCTTGCCATGACTACCTCTCCAGAAAACATTATCAGCGTGGCGATCAGCCAAGCCATTGCCCTATAGGTAAAGGCGTTATGGGTCATAAGGTGTTTCGTCCCAGGTTGTAGCCTGTGCAGCCTCGCCTACCGCAGCGGTACTGGCAAGGGCAAAGGGCAGCGCAGATGCGCTGCCCCCATAGTCATCGACTCAGGCCACGATGTCCGTGGTCGCTGCCTGGCCAACGGTGCTGACCAGGAAGTCAGCCACGCCATGCCCGGAGAAGTCGATGGCAAGGCTGCTGCCACCGGAAATCGTGCTCAATACCGCGTCGCCTGCCGCACCGGTGAACGCGTTCACGAAGTGCAGGCCCGCGCCTTGGGTGATGGCACTCAGGTCGATTTTGTCCAGACCACTGGTGAAGTCCATGATCTGATCGGCCGCACCTGGCTTGGAGTCCGAGCTTGCGGCATACACGAAGGTATCCGAGCCCGATCCACCCCAGAGTTTGTCCGCGCCACCCGCGCCGTAGATGATGTCGTTACCGGCACCGCCTTTGAGCACGTTGTTCGCGCTGTTACCAATCAGCAAGTCATTCCCCGAACCGCCGATGGCATTCTCGACGGTCACACCCTTGGCAATGGAAACGTTGCCTACCAAGCCGCCAACGTCGGAGAACGAGGCCTCATTGAGGTTGATTTTCTGATTCTGGGTGAAACCAGAGAAGTCCAGGGTATCGTTGCCGCCGCCGTCCCACACCGAGAACACCAGCTTGTCCGACGAAGACGTCGCGCTGAGGTAATCACGACCGGTATTGGAGTTGAAACCGTAGGTGGTGTCATCGGCACGGGTGCTCATGTTGGCACCGTAGAGCTTCTGCACCGCCGCAATATCGTCCATCAACGGGCCGGAGGAATACGCCTCGACACCACCCTTGCTGAAGTTCTGGTTGGTGTTGCTCTCACTCCAGTAACTCATGAGGCTGTAGCCACGAGTGTCCTGGCCATAGGACGCGTCGTTGTAGGTCGGATTGCCTTCGCCGGCGTTGTAGTCGCCAGGGTGAGACAGACCGAGGGTATGCCCGATTTCGTGAGTCAGGGTCTGGCGACCATAGTTGTTCACGCCCGGGGTCTTGTTGACGTTGTAGCCACTGCCGGTCAGGTACCAGGACTCGCCGTCATGGCCAGGTTCAGTACCGGGCAGGAAAGCGAATGCTGCTGCACCTTCCTGGCCGCCACTGTAGTTGCCGAAACTCATGTGACCATCGCCCCCCTTTGCCGCTTGGGTAAAGCTGACATTGGCTACGTCCGCCCAGGATTGCATGGCGAGCACGGCCTGGGCCTTCTGCACAGAACTGAACTGGCTAAAGCCAGTAACACCCAGGTCGCTGAAGTTCGACGTTGGAGCGGTCAGAAACGAATAGGTGAGATCGATCTTGCCGTTGCCGTTGAGATCGTGCCAGGAGGCACCGTCACGCAGCAGTTGCGTCGCGGCTTGATCTACCGAGAAGGAGGGTTTGCCATTGACCGTCAGATTGCCGCCACGGTCATACTGATGGCTGAAACTATCGATTTGCGACCACGCGGAACTTGGTGCTGCGTCGGCCGATTCAATAGCTTTAACTTTTACTTTCGACATAAACACACTTCCTTGTTTAGCAATGGAACAGTTTTTTGTCAGACAGCGACAATCTCTGGCGAGATCGTCCTATCACTCGCCCAATGAAGGCGAAGGAAAACTGACACAATTTGAAATCAAACGTCCACTACTTTTTTGGCGTCAAATTGAACAACTCCACAAAATGGCCGAAAACAATGACCGGCGAGTCGAAATAATCTTTGTCGTTCAATCTCCACTGCGGATTGTCGGACAGTGGTCTATTTAAATATTAAATAACAGTACAGGTGTATTTGATGAATACGTCGCAGTTTTTACCTGGCCTTACGCCATCCAGTTGCACTCCAAGCGTGCCGTCAATGTTCGGGTTTAAGTGCATCCACCTGACGACCATCGTCGTTGCGCATATCCTCACCCGCCGACAGCACATTGATGATTGCCTCTTCCACCGTTTCAGCCGCGGTACTGTACAACGGCGAGATGTGATCGTTATTGAGCATTTCCAGTGACGTGCTCAAAGGCAGGCTGCGCCAGCTGCTACAAAAACCACGCCCCCCCATAGCAGCGGTCGCAGGCCGCGTTCGGCCGCGCAGCGGTCGTAAAACCATGCGCTGCGGTGCGTCAGATTCATCAAGCCGTCAGCATTGACGAGCGCTGCGCACTCGAACGCAGGCTGCGCCAGCTGCTACAAAAACCACTGCGCCCCCCCCATAGCAGCGGTCGCAGGCCGCGTTCGGCCGCGCTGCGGTCGTAAAACCAGGCGCTGCGGTGCGTCAGATTCACCAAGCCGTCAGCATTGACGAGCGCTGCGCACTCGAACGCAGGCTGCGCCAGCTGCTACAAAAACCACGGCGCACACCCCCCGTAGCAGCGGTCGCAGGCCGCGTTCGGCCGCGCTGCGGTCGTAAAACCAGGCGCTGCGGTGCGTCAGATTCACCAAGCCGTCAGCATTGACGAGCGCTGCGCACTCGAACGCAGGCTGCGCCAGCTGCTACAAAAACCACGGCGCACACCCCCCGTAGCAGCGGTCGCAGGCCGCGTTCGGCCGCGCAGCGGTCGTAAAACCAGGCGCTGCGGTGCGTCAGATTCACCAAGCCGTCAGCATTGACGAGCGCTGCGCACTCGAACGCAGGCTACGCCAGCTGCTACAAAAAACCACGGCGCACACAACCTCCGTAGCAGCGGTCGCAGGCCGCGTTCGGCCGCGCAGCGGTCGTAAAACCATGCGCTGCGGTGCATCAGATTCACCGAGTCGTCAGCATTGACGAGCGCTGCGCACTCGAACGCAGGCTGCGCCAGCTGCTACAAAAACCACGGCGCACACCCCCCGTAGCAGCGGTCGCAGGCCGCGTTCGGCCGCGCAGCGGTCGTAAAACCAGGCGCTGCGGTGCGTCAGATTCACCAAGCCGTCAGCATTGACGAGCGCTGCGCACTCGAACGCAGGCTGCGCCAGCTGCTACAAAAACCACGGCGCACACCCCCCGTAGCAGCGGTCGCAGGCCGCGTTCGGCCGCGCAGCGGTCGTAAAACCAGGCGCTGCGGTGCGTCAGATTCACCAAGCCGTCAGCATTGACGAGCGCTGCGCACTCGAACGCAGGCTGCGCCAGCTGCTACAAAAACCACGGCGCACACCCCCCGTAGCAGCGGTCGCAGGCCGCGTTCGGCCGCGCTGCGGTCGTAAAACCGGACGCCTCGGTATCAGAGCCAGCACGCATCCCATAACGGATAATCATGAACCCGCTGAACCAACCCGGCACGAATCGGGTTTTGAATGACGTATCGCGCAAGGGTTTTCACGTCTTCTTCCCCGCGAACAGCGCGATCGTGATACCCCTTCTGCCACAAACGCCCTTTACGCCCTAATGCCTGATTCACTGCCAAACTACTGCGAGACTTGATACGACACATCACTTGCGCCAACGTCTTTTCTCGCAGTTCAAGCAAGCAATGAAAATGATCTGGCATCACGATCCAGGTCAAGAAGTCTGCCCAGCCATCTTCCTGAACAAGCCTAAGCTGCTCCACCACCAACCGCCCCAATCGCCAATCCAAAAAAACCGACTGGCGCTGATGAACGACCGCAGTCAGTAAGTAAATTCGCCCAGCCTCCGACACCCGTCCTTTGCGCAATCGTCCAGCATTCGTTGAAACAGGCATTCCTTGCCCCCATATCCATTCAAAGGAGGCTCAGAACTTACAGTGTTGACGGCATTCAGGCCGGTGCAATGCTCAACCAGATGTAACCACTCAACTCTCGGTCCGAATCGTGTTCCACAGCCGTGCGCGGACCGGGTCGATATTCAGTGGGTCGGGTGATCAGAGGATCAAAAAATCAAGACGCAGGTAACACGTTTACCGCATGAAACCTTCCATGAAACCCGCTACCTGACTGGCCAGTTTGCGGCGCCATGGCGCGCTGGTCGGGTCGGCCAGGGCCTGGTCCTCATGGATGAAACTTCGAATGATCGCGTTGTAGCCCAACCAGCGCAGTGGCTCGGGCTCCCAGGCTTTGAGCGCGTCGAGACCACCCTGCGCAATGACCCACGGCTGACGGACCCGCTCGGTGTCGCGTCCAAGAATCAGGTCCGCCAGGGTCCTGCCGCCGAGATGGCTCGCGCCGACACCCTCGCCACCATAACCGCCAGACAAGGCGATGCCACTACGCTGATCGCAGAGCATGTGCGGCTTGAAGCGTCGGGACATGCCGAGGTTGCCGCCCCAGGAATGGGTGATGTTGACGCTCTTCAGCTGCGGGAAAAGCTCGCCAAACAGGTAGCGACGCAACTCGACTTCATTCCGGGTCAGGTCAAAGTCGTGGCGCAGCTTGCCGGCAAACTGGTAGCCGCCACGGGCACCGAACACCAGTCGATTGTCAGCGGTGCGTTGGCCGTAAGTGACCTGGCGACTGCTTTCACTGAACGCCTGGCCACGGCTGAGACCGATCTCGTCCCAGGTCGAGGCGGACAAAGGTTCGGTCGCCACCAACAAGCTCTGCACCGGTAACTGATAACGCCCCAACGGCGCCAGCGTCACGGCGTAGCCTTCCACAGCCGGCACGATCCAGCGGCTGCGCACTGAAGCCTTGGCGGTGCGCAAGCGGCCGGATTGCCAGTGACTGACCGGACTGTTTTCATAGATGCTGACGCCCATGCGCTCCACCGCACGCGCCAGGCCACTCACCAGCTTCGCCGGCTGGATCGTCGCGCAGTGCGGCGCAAAAATTGCGCCATAGGGTTTGGCGACACGGATCTGTTGAGCGAGTTGCTCGGGGCTGAGCCAGCAGTAATCGGCTTCGTTCAGGCCCTGGCGGTAGAGCGAGTCCAGATAACGACGCAGGCTGCTTTCCTGCTCGGGATAACGGGCCGCGCAGTAAAGCACCCCGCCCTTGCGAAAGTCGCAGTCGATGCCTTCACGTTCGAGGACGACTTCCACTTCATCAGGAATACGATGCAGCAAATCAAAAGACGCGCGGCGCTGTTCCGCCGGCAAATCGGCAAGCAAACGATCCTCACCCAGCAGATTGCCCATCAACCAGCCGCCGTTGCGACCAGATGCACCGAAGCCCGCAGTCTGGGCTTCAATGATGGCGATCTTCAGGTCGGGTGCCAGACGCTTGAGGTAGTAAGCGGTCCAGAGGCCGGTGTAGCCGGCACCGATGATTGCGACATCGACATCCAGATCCTTCTCAAGCGACGGCCGTGCCCGTAACGGCTCCTCAAGCTGGTCCATCCACAAACTGATAGTGCGCCACGCCGGCATGCAAGACTCCGCCACTCAAACTTCGATGGCGCCGATCCTAGTGCCTCGGTTCAGTGGCTGTCTTGCGCGCGTGCACGCAAAGAAATTTGTTTGGCGTAGGCCTTGGGTGACAGGCCGGTGTGCTGGCGAAAGCAGTTGTAGAACGCCGAGAGCGAATTGAAACCGGCGGCGAACGCCAGCTCATCGATGCGCAGCGGCGGCGCTGTCGTGTCCAGCGCCGCCAGCAAGTGCCGCAGGCGTGCCTGGTTCACGTAACGGTAAAAGCTCTGGCCGAGCACCTGATTCAACAGATAGGAAATCTGATTACGGCTATAACCGCACTCCTTCGCCACCCGTTGCAAATCGAGCTCCGGGTCGAGATAGGGTTGCTGACGCTCGAAGTATTGCTGCAAATCCTCGGCCATGAAGCTCAGCTGGCGCGGCGAAAGCCCCAGCCGACTGACTGCCGGGCGCGAACTGGCGGCCGATTTGCTGGGCGCCTGTTCGTGGACCAGGGATGCGTACTCATTGACGCGCCAGATCAGCCCGTCGCGCACGGTGATCGCCTCACTGGAGCGAAACGACACCAGCCCTTCGCCGCCGCGCAAGGTCACGCAGTACTGAATGAACGCGGTGTTGCCGTCCAGGCGAATCCGGTCCGAATGCTCCAGCGCCTCATCCGGATCGCGCGGCATGCTGCTGCGCACGTACTCGCGTAACTCACTCAAGCCGAGAACGCGGTTCTGAAAAAAGTCGTTGTACTGGATGTCCGGGTGATACAGCGCCATGACGCCGTCCAGGTCCCGGTGCTTCCAGCACACGTGATAACGCAGCACGGTCTCGCCGGTGGCCTGGGTTTGCAACGGGCCATCATCATGGGCTGACATAAGTTTTCCTGACTCCTGCAGCATCCTGTTCAGACTGACAGCTTGCCAGCGCGACGATCGGCGAAGAAGGGCTTGCCCTGCGCGATCCTGTCGGATGCCTTGGGCATATTGACCGATTGATTGTCCTGGCCATCGACGTACCAATAGCAATGCTTCACTGCCCGGGTGATACCAACGTAAGCCAACCGCAGAATCTCGTCTTTCTGCGCACTGTCATAAGGCTCCGCGTCGCCGTCCTTGCCCAATCCGGCCATGCGATAGACCTGATTCTTGTACGGTGAACGGGTCAGGTGCTGGCAATCGCCGAGCAGGAATACCGCGTCAGCCTGAAGCCCCTTGGCACTGTGATAGGTCAGCTGTTTGAGCCGTCTGGCCTCGAAAGGCAAACTCGAATCAGCATTAACTACAGAAGATATATGCTCTTCAATCAATGACTTATCGCTACCTTTTCGATACAGCATCAAGATTGAATCACCGTTTCGGTAGTGCTCCGCCAGGCGCTTGGCCATGGCCGCATCATCCCGATCATGGACGTTGACCGGCAACAACTCTCCGGGCTCGCCACTGGCCTTGGCTTTTTTGCCGGGAATCGCCGGTGCTGCGCGCACGATATGCTCGGCAGCGTCGATGATGTGCTGATGGCTGCGGTAGTTTTCGCTGAGCATTACCCGCGTGGTACTGGGCGACGCAAATTCCTTGTTGAATTCCATGAAGTACTTCGGCGAACTGCCGCGCCAGCCATAGATCGACTGCCAGTCATCGCCGACGCACAGCAGCGACGAGCGTTGCGCACCGCGACCGACGTGCATGGCCGGACCACGGCTGCGGATTTCCATCAGGGTCGCACGAATCCAGGAGACAATTTGCGGGGAAACGTCTTGAAATTCGTCGATCATCAAGTGCGACATCGGCCGCAGCAACTCATCACTCAGGAGTTTAAGGTTTTCCGGAGAATGTTCGCTGAACAAGGCGAACATCCGGTTGTAGGTCATCACCGGCGGCGACTGATCCAGCAGGTGATCCTCCAGGGCTCGCCAGTACAGACTCAGGGCCTGAAAGAAGAAGCGATCCGGATCGTCCTTGGCGAAACTCATCTGACCCACGGCGGCAGGAACATCCAGCCCGAGGTTTTCGATAAAGCTCGCCGCCGCGACAAAACAATCAAGCAACGGCGCGGAAGCCAGTTCGCCCTTAACCTTGTAATCGAACCCCGGCCCGGCGCTGGCATCCCCTGCCAGCGTGGCCAAAACGCGCTTTGCAGACTCATAACTGTCTAGCCAAATCAAAGGCTTACGGCAGAAAGCTTGAAACAGGGTGCGTTTGACTGCCCATTCGGCGCGAACCGTCAGCTTGGCGTTCGGACGGCTGACTTGCGGGTTTTCACGAGGGTCGAAGCCTAGAACCACCCAGGCGTCGAGCGTCGGGATGTAACCGTGACAGTGGAAGGTCGAACCGTTGATCTCGAATGCCTGGCGGCTGGGCTCAATGCCCTTGATCGGCCAGGCGCCCGCGCGAATCCACAGATCCTCGACGGCATCGCAGAGTTCTTCATCGCGCTTGGCCGCCAACTCGGTCACCGCCATGCGCTTTTGCACATCCGGGTGATCGCGCTCCAGCTCCTTGAGCTGCAAGGCATGACGGGACAACGGCGTGATCAGTTCACGAAAGCGCTCGCTTTGAGTAAACAGCCGGTGAAAACAGGCATTGAGTTGCTGGCGCTGGGTGTCGTTGATCCGCAGATCGAACGGGTTGCTGTCGACCTCTGCATCATCGAGCAGCGAACGTGCATTGAGGTTTTCGAAGGCTTGCAGCCGTTCGAATCCCGGCAGGCTGCGGACCATCGGCAGAATGCGTGAGTGGAAGGTTCGCACCAGGTCGCGGGCGTCTTTCTGAGAAAGCGTGTGCCCCCACACGGCAAACAGTCCTGTCAGCTTGTTGATGAAGTCCTTGCGCGATTCTCGAGTGAACGTCACCACAGTCAACGAATCGAGCTCAAACCCCAGATAATGGGTCAGCAGCAAAATGCGCAGCACCAGGGTTGTCGACTTTCCGGCACCCGCCCCGGCGATCACCGAAGTCGAGGGTGTGTCACTGAAGATCATCTTCCACTGTGCGGCACCAGGCTGCGCCGACTCCGGCAACAAACGGGCGACATCGGTCTTCATGCGTTTCTTGATGTCGGCACTCAGGGGCAGCCGCCAGTCGTCGAACAGGTTTTCATCAATACGCGGCGCCGGATGCTCGGTGGATCGGCTGTCGCGAATCAGCAGCACCTGGCGGCCTTCTTCTATTCCTTCAAGCCTGCCTTCCTGGTAGCCGTAGTCCACGCCCGCGCTATGACCGCTGCGAAAACCGTCGGCCTGGCCGTGCAGCCAGGACGCCCGGTGTTGAGCGCGCAAGCGATTGAGGCCGTGACCAAAAAAACGCGCGGCCAGGCGCTTGAGCAGCGGCATTTCGGCCAGGGGCAAAAGCTCGGAAGGAAGATCGGGAATGTGACGCGGCACGCTGACTCCAGGGTGTGAGGCTGTTGCAGGCTATGGTGTCTTCATTTGCCGGCGAGTTCTAGTCAAATGCTTATCCATCATTGGTTTAAGCGATGAAGTGAATGCTGAAACGCAGAATATAGACTTCAATTAACATCTAATAAACTGATCATTTTTACGCAGTTTTTACGCTTTTTATCGATTATTAACTGATAGATGATGCTCGCCATCAACCACCGGTTCTCGTTTTGCGGCTCAAGCGTTCCGCCCCATGACGAACCTTTTCAGGAGACGATCATGCTTGAACTCAGACCCTTCAACTCCCTGGGCGGCGCCCATCATGGCTGGCTGGATGCCCATCATCACTTTTCGTTCGCCGAGTACCATGACCCAAAACGCATGAACTGGGGCAACCTGCGAGTGTGGAACGACGATGTGATTGCGCCGGGTACCGGATTCCCGAAACACCCGCATCGGGACATGGAAATCATCACCTACGTTCGCGAAGGTGCCATCAGCCATGAAGACAACCTGGGTAACAAGGGCCGCACCGAGGCCGGTGATGTACAGGTCATGAGCGCCGGCACCGGGATTGCTCACAGCGAGTACAACCTGGAGTCGACGGCGACGAAGATTTTCCAGATATGGATCATCCCGAATGAAACCGGGCTGGCACCGTCCTGGGGCGCCAAACCGTTTCCCAAAGGTCAGCGCGAAGGTTTCGTGACCTTGGCCAGCGGCAAGGCCGGCGACGACCAAAGCCTGCGGATCCGCGCCGATGCGCGGTTGGTCGCGGCAAACCTGAAGGCCGGCGAAACCGCCGAGTATCGACTCGATAACGGTCGCCGAGCGTACCTGGTGCCTGCCACTGGAGTCATTGAAGTCAATGGCTTGCGTGCACAAGCTCGAGACGGTGTAGCAGTTGCCGAGGAGCAAGTGCTGCGGGTGACCGCCATCGAGGACAGCGAAATCGTCCTGGTGGACCTGGCTTGATGTGCTGAAAGCCAGATGCAAAAAAGGGGTGACCGTTTTGGTCACCCCTTTTTGTTTGCCACCGGCTACTGGCGCACGCCACACCCCGTAGGAGCTGCCGCAGGCTGCGATCATGACGATCAAGATCAACAGATCGCAGCCTGCGGCAGCTCCTACAAGGTCCAGGCAGGTTGGCGTTACGCCCTTATTTCGCGCTGATTGCGCCATCCACCAGCGTTTGCGCCTCTTGCACCAACTGCTTGAGGTGATCGTTGCCAATGAAGCTTTCGGCGTAGATCTTGTAGATATCCTCGGTGCCCGAAGGACGGGCTGCGAACCAGCCATTTTCGGTCATGACTTTCAGGCCGCCGATCGCCTGGTCGTTACCCGGCGCCTTACTGAGAATGCTCTGGATCGCTTCGCCAGCCAGTTGTGTCGACTTGACCTGGTCCGGTGACAACTTGCCGAGCAAGGCTTTTTGTTCAGGGTTGGCCTTGGCGTCGACGCGTACCGAGAACGGCTCACCCAGCTCATCGGTCAGTGCGCGATAAGCCTGGCTTGGATCACGCCCTGTGCGAGCGGTCATTTCAGCCGCCAGCAAGGCTGGAATCAGGCCGTCCTTGTCGGTGCTCCAGACGCCGCCATCCTTACGCAGGAATGACGCACCCGCACTTTCTTCGCCGCCAAAACCCAGCGAGCCGTCGAACAGGCCATCGGCAAACCATTTGAAACCGACTGGCACCTCAAACAGACGACGATTCAAACGCTTGGCAACGCGGTCAATCAAGCCACTGCTGACCACGGTTTTACCCACCGCCGCATCGGCGCGCCATTGCGGGCGGTTCTGGAACAGATAGTCGATGGACACGGCCAGATAGTTGTTCGGTGCCAGCAAGCCACCGGACGGGGTAACGATGCCGTGACGGTCGTGGTCCGGGTCGCAGGCAAACGCCACGTCGAAACGCTCTTTCAGACCGATCAGGCCTTGCATGGCATAGCTCGACGATGGATCCATGCGAATCTGCCCGTCCCAGTCGACGGACATGAATCGGAACGTTGGATCGACCTGGGTGTTCACCACGTCAAGGTTCAGACGGTAATGCTCGGCAATGGCCGACCAGTAGCGCACCCCTGCTCCGCCCAGCGGATCCACGCCCAGGCGCAGGTTGGCGCCGCGGATGGCGTCGAAGTCGATCACGTTGACCAGATCGGCGACGTAGGTATTGAGGTAATCATGGCGATGGGTGGTGCTGGCCTTGAGTGCCTGCTCATAGCTGATGCGTTTGACGCCGGCGAGCTTGTTGGCCAGCAACTCGTTGGCCTTGGCCTCGATCCACTTGGTGATGTGGGTATCGGCCGGGCCACCGTTGGTAGGGTTGTACTTGTAACCGCCGCTTTGCGGTGGGTTATGGGACGGCGTGATGACGATGCCGTCCGCCAGCCCCGACGTGCGGCCGCGGTTGTAGCAAAGAATCGCATGGGAAATAGCCGGCGTCGGCGTGTACTCGTCGCCTTCAGCAATCATCACGGTCACGCCATTGGCGGCCAGGACTTCCAGCGCACTGGCGCCGGCCGGCGTCGATAGCGCGTGGGTGTCGATACCGACAAACAACGGACCGTCGATGCCCTGGGCTTCGCGATACAGGCAGATGGCCTGGCTGATGGCCAGAACGTGCCATTCGTTGAAACTCAGCTCGAACGAGCTGCCACGGTGGCCCGAAGTACCGAACGCAACGCGCTGGGTCGAAACGGAAGCATCGGGCTGGCCGGTGTAATAGGCCGTTACCAGTCGCGGGATGTCGACCAACAACTCTGTTGGTGCCGGTTTGCCCGCAAAAGGACTGAGTGTCATGCAAAACCTCTGAAAAAGAGTGGTTCAGGAATTGGAGCGCAGTTTACTGGCAGTTTGACCAGAGAGCGACGATATCTATCCAGACAAAATCTATCCAGACATCAGCAGGCTATATTGACGCCCGATCAATCGATGAGTTCAAGCCTCAACGCATCCGCCAGCATCATCAACGCAGCCTCCAGGTCATGCTGCCCACTGAATGTGTGGCTGAGCCTGACGTTCTGCGAGTGCAGCCCCTGCAGGCTGAACAGTTCGCCCGGCGCAATCACCACCTGTTGCTTGAGCATACGCTGGAAGACCCGCCGCATATCGACCGGCCGTAAGGAGCGCGCCCAAATGGTTGCCCCGCCCGCCGGCTCGACAAACTCCAGCGAGTCGCTCAGACGCTCCAGAAGCACTTGGGTCATTCGGGTTTTGCGCTCTTTCAACAGTCTGCGCAGTACCAGCAAGTGCTGATCGACACGACCACTGCTGTACAACCGTGCGATGGCTTTCTGACGAATCGGCGACAGGCGAAACGAGCGCAGCAAAAAATGTCGTTGCAACTCCACGCTCAAATGCCGTGAAAGCAGATACCCGTAAGGCGCCTCAGGCCCCATGAGCTTTTCGAAGGTGGAGAACACGATCAGGCGATCAGGATCGAGCACATCGCGAAAACGACTTTCATTCGGCTCATGAGCGAGTTCGCCGTACACATCGTTCTCCAGCACCCAACTGCCGTGTTGCTCCAACAACTCGGCGGTGGACTGCCGGTTGTCTGACGGCATCAGGCTACCACGCGGCATGCTCACGCCTGAC
The DNA here is from genome assembly GCF_001874645.1 of Pseudomonas frederiksbergensis. Classification (NCBI taxonomy): domain Bacteria; kingdom Pseudomonadati; phylum Pseudomonadota; class Gammaproteobacteria; order Pseudomonadales; family Pseudomonadaceae; genus Pseudomonas; species Pseudomonas frederiksbergensis. Next base: position 5,600,580 of record NZ_CP017886.1, on the reverse strand, counting down.
GACAGCACTACCAGACGAACCGCCTCGGTCTTGAGCAAATGCCCAAGCAACTCAAGGTCAAGGCAGCCGTCGCTGTCGATCGGTAGCTCGATCACCCGTACACCGGCGGTCTGGAACAGACGCAGAATGGCCCAGTCACAGGGCGATTCGACCAGCACGGTCGCGTCCTTGAGTTCGAGTACCGCGATCAGTATTTCCAGCACACCCCGCCAGTCGGCACCGATGTAAACATCATCGGCGTGCCAGCAGCGGGCCGGTGACGTGGTGTAGCGTGCGGCCAGCGCAGTGCGTAATTCCAGCTCGCCACACGGCTGCGAGTGAAGCTGTGGTTGGCGCGGATACTGGCGCACCAATTCCCGCTCCAGCAGTAATAACGGACTGTCCAGCGATTGCAGCAACGCGGGCTCGTCGATGCTCAAGACCAGCATCCCCGGGCGCCTCGCGCTGACATAGACCGTTTCAAGCAGGTCGTTGCCGCTGGTGAACGAAGTGTTCAAGGAAACCGGCAACGCGTAGTAGCCGGACTTTGCCACCGAATACACCCGCCCTTCTTTCTCCAGCAGCGAATAGGCGTACTGGATGGTTGAAATCGACACGTTCAACCGGTCTGCCAACTGCCTTAGCGAAGGCAGTTTGATCGGTGTTTCAGCTGCCATTTCATTGATCAGGCTGGTCAAGTATCGGTACACGGCCTGGTAGGCAAAATCGGTCTCTCTTTGCCCTTTCATGGACGGCAGCCAATCGCTGTACAGCTGATGTTTGAATCGGTCAAACCAGGCTCCTTCAACGTCTCGCTGACCGTTCACCCAGCGCATCACCCTCCACGAACGCTCCCTCGTCTTCAGCACTCAAACCTGGATCACCCGCTTCAAGTCCGATTACGGGCACCGAGCGCATGCCGTAGAGCTTGCAGATCAGGCTGACAGACAAACCGCTGACGTCGATCATCCATTGCATGACTTGCTCGGGGGCGGCATTGCCCTGCATCGCTTTGTGCAGTTCGGGCATCGCCACCAACATGCCGGGATGGCAGCGGCGCAAAAAACGCTCAAGCCCGGCACCTGCATCGACAAAGGGGGTGAAAAGCAGGCACAGCTGCTGTGCTTCATTGAGCCCCAGTGCTTGCTGAGCCTCGGCCGACGCCAGGGTCCGAAGCTCAGCCATTGCGTGCGGATTACCGTAAACCTCCAGCACCTGATCACACAACCGCTCGGGCAGACGTCGTTTGCGCATCATCAACAACGCCCGTTGTATGTACTCGCTGAATCCGCTTTCGTAGGCCTGGCCTTTCACGAAGCAGGCCTGCAAGCCCCGCAAATGGGCCGAGAGCAAAGGACTGGCGTAGTCGTTTTCGCGCAGGTGCGCGTCAATTTCATCCGGTTGCAGCCCGAGAAAGTCGGTCAGCAATGGCCAGCGCTCTTCCATGTTGCCGGTCACCAGGTCCTGGATATCGATGTAGTCTGCGCCGCGTCGCGTCTCAAAACTCTCGCGCGGCCGCCACTCGACCGTTTCATGGCCCGCATAAAGTTCGCGATAACAATCGCCGCCCAACGGATCGAGCATTGAAAACAATCCTTCGAAACTGAAGGCCGGATGAGTGATCGTCGACAGGCAGGCCTTTTGCGCCTCGCGCATCAGGCCAGCCAGAAACTGCTTCTGCTGACGCACTGTTTTACCGCTGATCAACGCATCGACACCCCCCTCCCATCGAGCTATCTGCGAGTAGAACTCGCCTGTCGCCAGGTAGCAGTCGTCACACGCTTCAAATACCCCGTCAGTCCCTCGCAGGTGGCCGAGCATCAGCATGTTGGTGCGATTCAAATCGCGGCCAGCCTCAGACATGGGTGTCAAATGACTGAAGGGCAACACCTCGCGGTTATCGACCATCACCACCTCGACCCGAGGATCGTCGTAGACAAACAGGGCACCGTAGCTTCTATGAATGTTCTCCATGATCGTCGGCGTCGTCCCGCCCAGACGTAGCGTGGCAACACGCAGCTGGAAGGTCGCTGGCGCTCTGCCCGCGATACTCAACTGCGCAGCACGCAGGAATGCCAGTGTGTAGCAACTGTTGCGCGTTCCCGAGTGCGTCATCAGCACCTTGTAAGTACCGACTCTCTCCACGCCCCCGGCCGCCACCACCAGTCGCTGGATCAAAAGCTGCAATGCAGTACGTTCCGCACGAGAAAAGAAACTCAGCAACCGCTGCAAAACTTGCTGATAGACATAGTTCATTGCTTGATCATGAGTGGTGCTCATCGTCATTTACCTGATATTCAAAAAGTCGGCATCGAACAAACAAACATTTGCGTGTACGACCTGCGATCGGTGATGGCTGATTACGGCTTATCGTGAGTATCTGCTGTCAAATGCTAACACTTTGATTGTGGTAACCATTTGAAACGATTGTTATAGAAATAACATTCACGAGTGGGTCAATCGCCTACAACCCCCGAGACAAAGAGCTCCGACGGCCCGAGCGGACGGCCTAGGACTATTCCGACAACGTCCCACAGACAATGAGCACGGAAAATAAAGAAACCAGAACAGGGCAATACTTCTGTGATTAACAAGCGAACCGCTTACTTGCCGTGTTTTAACATGAGGTGCAGGTGAGCAATGGTCCGTATGCATAGCACCCAAACCCGTGCCCGTTAAAAAAATAGGCCCAGCCATGACTCATTCCTTGAGATGAAATTAATCATTCAATTATCAGGGCTTACATGCTGATTAGAAGATACAGATCAGGAGCAAAAACCAGTTCAGTTGCTGAACCAGCAGATGACGAAGAGGGATAAGAGGTTTGCACGTCCAACAAAAACGCAAGAGCCCGTAATCACGGACTCTTGCGCAAGCGTCATGCCGGTTCGACTTGAAGCGCCACACGTTCGCGACACGGGCACTCATCCATGTAACGGTGCGCCTGGACAAACTCGGTAAACGGGAAGACCCGGGTCTTGAGTGGCAGCAGAACGCGGTCAGCCGTCAACTGGTTGATATCGCGCAAGGCCCGTTGCAGCGCGACCTGATCCTGAACGATGCCAAGTTCCGGTTTGCCCGTGAAGTTGCCGATGCAGTGCACGAAGAACTGAATGTTTTTCTGGAACGCTGCACACGCCGGGAACGGAGTCTGGTTGCCGCCTTGCAGGCCATACAGCACCAGGCTGCCACGAGGCGCCAGCACGTCACCGAGCATCGACATCTGTGGGCCGCCGAGGCCATCGAAGACCACATCGACCCCGCGGTTGTCGGTGAGCTTGTTGATCTGCATGAGCAGATCCTGCTCTTCAGTGACGATCACCTTCTCGGCACCGAGGGATAACAGGTACTCGCGCTCTTCAGCCGATTTGGTCGCGGCAATGACCCGCACACCCAAGGCCTTGCCCAGTTGCACGAAGGACGGGCCGGCACAGTGGCTCGCATCGGTTACCAATGCAAACTGGCCGGGCTTGACCCGTGCCAGATCGGCGTAAGCAAAGTAGGCAACCAACAGCGGCGTGTAATGCACGGCGGCTTCGATCGGGCTGAGCACATCCGGATAGCGCGTCAGCGCCGAACGCGGCAGAACGATTTGCTCGCCGTAGACGGGATAGTCATTGGGGCTTTCTGCCGGGAAGCTGGCGACCTTGTCACCTACGGCCAGATCATCGACACCTTCGCCGATGGCCGTGACCACGCCGGCCATTTCATGACCAAGGCCCGACGGTAACCGGGCATGGGAAGACGCCAGGTTCTGACGCCAGAGGATGTCATACCAACTGATGCCGATTGCTTCGACACGCACCTGCACTTCGCCCGGCGCTGGCAGAGCGGGCGCATGCTCTTCGCATTTGAGCACCTCGGCAGGACCAAACTTGTGAAAACGGATCGTGCGGGACATCGCAAACCTCGTCAAAGTAACCTCTAATGCCCTGAACTCTATCTGGGCTTTCTGGCCAAGACCATCAGTGGCTATTAATAGTCGACATGCCTGTCATTGATTCCGCAGCTCCGGCAATACGCCAATCAACGTAGAAAACCGAACCAGCATTGTGGGAAAAATGAATTACTCGGTGCAGAGTAACAGCCTTTCCCCGTAAGATTCATGCCGGCCATTGTTCTCAAATGGCCGCTCTCGTCAAGTTTGCTGACTCTGCCAGGACTCCAGATGAATCGTAATGACCTGCGTCGTGTCGACCTGAACCTGTTGATCGTGTTCGAAACCCTCATGCATGAACGCAGCGTGACCCGCGCGGCAGAGAAGCTGTTTCTCGGCCAGCCGGCCATCAGTGCAGCGTTATCTCGCCTGCGCAGCCTGTTCGACGACCCGCTGTTTGTGCGTACCGGCCGCAGCATGGAACCTTCGGCCCGGGCGGTGGAAATCTTCGCCCTGCTCTCTCCGGCTCTGGATTCGATTTCTACCGCAGTCAGTCGCGCCGCTGAATTCGACCCGGCCACCAGCACCGCGGTGTTTCGCATCGGCCTCTCGGACGATGTCGAGTTTGCGCTGCTGCCGCTGCTGTTGAAGCGCCTGCGTGCCGAGGCCCCAGGCATTGTGCTGGTGGTGCGACGCGTCAATTACCTGTTAATGCCGGGACTGTTGGCTTCGGGTGAAATCTCGATTGGCGTCAGCTACACCACGGATCTGCCGGCCAACGCCAAACGTAAAGTCCTACGACGCAGCATGCCGAAACTGCTACGCGCCGATTCGGTACCCGGCGCCTTGAGCCTGGACGATTTCTGCGCTCGCCCCCATGCTCTGGTGTCCTTCGCCGGCGACCTCAGCGGCTTCATCGATGAAGAACTGGAGAAACTCGGGCGCAAGCGTCACGTGGTGCTCGCGGTTCCGCAGTTCAATGGTTTGGGTACGCTGTTGGCCGGCACCGATATTCTCGCCACCGTGCCAGACTACACCGCCGATGCACTGACCGCCGCCGGTGGCGTACGCGCCGAAGACCCGCCGCTGCCGATGCGTACCTTCGAGTTGCACATGGCCTGGCGCGGCTCGCAGGACAACGATCCGGGTGAGCGCTGGCTGCGTTCGCGGATTCAGATGTTTTTCGGCGACCCTGAGAGTCTTTGACGGCACAGAGATCAGCGATTACGCCGTCTGATTTCTCACCCACAGACACGATAAAGCCCCGATGAATCGAGGCTTTATCGTTAAATCCAGCGAGAGTTCCAGCGTGCCGTGTCGTACCGCCAAGACCGGAGAAAGTCGTAGAACTCTCCCCTGCCTCTTGGCTGGCCGACGGTCAGAAATCAACCGATGCTGACAGCTGAAGGGTACGTGGAGTGCCCAGGCCGCCGGACAGGCCACTGCCGTCGCCGCCGCTGTAGGAACCGATCCAGTATGCCCGGTTGGCGATGTTCTCCACGTTAGCCCGTAAGGTCACAGGTTTGGACATGACCTTGGTGGTGTACCGACCGCCCACATCGAAAACGGTGTAAGACGGCAACTCCATCCGATGGTCGTCCGTAACATAGCGGCTGCCTACGTGGTTCGTGCCCGCGGTCAGGGTCAGCCCAGGGACCCTCTCCAGATCGTACTCGACCCCAAGCTTGGCGATGATTTTCGGAACGCCAGTCACCTGATTGCCTTCGTTGGCCTTCACCAGCGCCTTGCTCAACACTGCCTGTGTATAGGAAACACCACCCATCAAACGCAGATCTGGTTGGGCCTCACCGAAGAAGCTCCATTCCACGCCACGGTTGCGCTGCTCGCCGTTTAGGCCAAAAGTGTTGGTGATTGGGTCGGTAAAGGCGCTGGGCTTTTCAATCTGAAACACAGCCAACGTAGTGGCGAACGAACCCAGGTCAAGCTTGGCACCGACCTCATATTGCTTTGTCTGGTACGGGCTCAAGATCTGGCCCGAGTTGGCTGCCGTCATCGGAGCCGTATCCCCCTTAGACAGACCTTCGATGTAGTTCGCGTAGACCGATACATCGTCGGTCACCTTGACCAGCAACGCGGTAGCCGGCGAAACACGGCTCTCGTTGTAGTGAGAAGTCTTGACCCGAGCAGGAGTCAGGGATGAGCTTTCCACAGTTTGCCGCCGCAACCCCACAGTCCATTGGATACGATCGTCAAGGAACGAAAGGGTATCGAGAAAAGCAACACTGCCCAGCTTGGCTTCGGTCCGAGAGGTGACAGCACCGAATGTGTCCAAGGGCGGCGTTGGGCCGAAGTCAAGGTTGTCGTAGTTGGTGGTCACGTAGTTGGCTTTCTGAAGATCCTTGTAGCTCATCTCCGACTTGTACTGAGTGGCCGCCAGCGACCATTGGTGGCCTACGGGACCGGTGTTGAAGTTGCCCTTCAGGCCGGCCTCGCCCGATTTCTGGGTGCCCTGCCCATCCGAGCGATAAGCCAGGACGTTGATATCACCGGCGTTGTTGACCAGCGTGTCACGCGTCATCAGGGCATTACGGCCACCGTCCCTCTGACCATAGGCCGCAAAGGCCGTGAGCGAGTCATTCAAATCAGCCTCGCCCCTGAGCAGGAAGGTTTCAGTGTCGTTGATGGTGTACGCCCAGTCAGGTGCCAGGGCGTAATCGCCTTTCTTCGGGCTGGGTACTTTGTTGACATTAGGGTTGATCGAGGCAATACCGAAATAATTGGAGCCATCCAGGCGCTCACGCTGCTTATAGGCGTCCAGCGACAGGCGCACGCGCTCGGTACGCCAGTCCAGGCCCAGCGCATTGAGCTGCATGTTTTGTTTCTGATCGTCCACGGCGGTGTCGCCGTCGCGGTAGACCCCGTTGTAGCGGATACCAAACTGATTCTGCTCGCCAAAGCGCCGACCCACGTCGGCATGCGCACCGTATAAACCATTGGATTCAAAAGATGTCGTCAGGCGCGTCAGGGGTTCGTCGCTTGCGCGCTTGGGCACCATATTGATGCTGCCTGCGACGCTGCCATCTGGCGGCATGCCGTTCAGCAGAGCAGACGGGCCCTTGAGCACTTCGATGCGCTCGGCCAGCTCGGTCGAGCCGCGCAGGTTCGGCGCCATACCGATCAGGCCGTTGTAGGTGATGTCGTTGGCGCTGGTATTGAAGCCACGAATGAAGAAGGTTTCGATGATGGCCCGTTTGGAGGGGACGTTCACCGATGGATCGGTTGCACCGATGACCGAACCGATGTCCTTCGCCTGGTGGTTGCGCACGAAGTCATCGGTGTAGCTGATGGCGCTGAAGGGCGTCTCCATAAAGTCCTTGGTGCCCAGCAGCCCGACTCGACTGCCAGTGGCAACCTGGCCGCCCGCATACGCGGGCGGCAGGTCGGCAGGTGCGCCCATTGTGCCCTCCACCGTCGTTTCAGACAGGACAAGGCTGCCTTCGCCAGTGCCCGTCGGAGACTGCGTTGACGGCTCAGGAGCAGGCGCAGCGGCTACAGCCATCGACCCCCCGGTCAGCCCTAGCAACAGGGCCATCTGTACGGCAGAGAAAGTGCGATTCAAGGTAAACGAAACAGCGCGTAGCGTAGCCTGTAATGAATCAGGGTTGGCGCTATGTGGGCAGCCGTGTTCCGACATGCTGGATTCCTTTCGATGCGAAGAATTGAAGTGCATTCATTAGGTTTCCGTACCAGAACGCCAAATCCTCAATCTAAATGATAAATATTTACATCCACTGCGCTGAGGACATTCCAAGGGGCTGGATCCGTGGGGAGTGGGGGCGTCCGCATCGGCCGCAGGCCAGCACCAAAGGCAGGTGGCAAGCCGCCTGAAGAAATGTTCGCCGCGCACTATTCGCACTGCACCCTCCACAAAAAGGGCCGGCGCCTGAACAGGACCAGCCCTTTGTGCTGCAGATACACGTCGCGAATCAGCCCTTGTAGCCCTGAACCACCTCGTCAGCCATTCGATTGAGACAGGTCACGCTAGCGGTACACAGATACCAGGTCTGAGCATCGACAAAGATTACACGGCCGTTGTTCCAGGCCTTGGTCTTGCGCAGCAGCGGGTTATCCAGGCTCTTGATGTCCAGTGCCGGACGATGCTCCATCACCGCGGTACGGTCGATTACATAGAGAATGTCGGGATCGGCCTGCTGGATAAACTCATTGGAAATCGGCTGCCCATGCAAACCGGCTTCGATGTCAGTGCTGGCCGGTTTCACGCCCAAGGTGTCGAAGATAAAGCCGTAGCGCGACTTCACGCCGTAGGAGGTGAAGGCGCCGTTGTTATGCAGCACGATCAACGCTTTCTCTGGACGTCCTTCGGTGACACGGCGGGTCTGTTCCACCTTGGCTTCCATTTCCGCGACTTTCTGGCGGGCCAGTTCCTCTTTGCCGAGGATGCGTCCCATGAGGGTCAAATGCTCCTTGGCTGTGCCGATGAGATTGCCTTGCTTGTTGGTCAGGTCCACGTCGTCGTAGACGGTCGGGGCGATCTGGCTGAGTTCCTTATAGCTTTGTGCCTGGAGCGGAGAGATCAGAATCAGGTCGGGCTTGAGCGCATGCAACCGTTCGAGATTGGGCTGAACAGTCGACCCTACATCCATCACATTCGAGTCGTCACGGTATTGGGTGAGAAAGCTGGTGACGTAGTCCTTGGCGATACCCACCACCGGTGCCCCCAACTGATCGAGTGTATCGAGCTCGCTCATATCGAAAGCCACTACGCGCTCGGGTAGTTTGGTCACCACGGTTGTGCCCAGAGGATGCTCGATCTTGACCGGCTCGTAGTGCGCCTGCGCACTCACTGGCGGCGTGGCCTCTGCCGCCGGCTTGTCACATCCCTGCAGCCCGGCCGCTACGGCCATTGCCAGTAGCACTCCACAGAATTTTTTCGCGTGATCAGTGCTCATATCAGTTCCCTTGAAGGTGATGGGTTGAAGTAGTTGCAGACAAACCCTTGTTCGCTCTGCAGGATTTCGAAATCCAGATCAAAAAGTTCGCGCAGGTGCGCCTCGGTAACCACCTCCGCGACCGGGCCGTGGCAGTGAATTCCCCCGCCTTTCATGGCAACGATATGATCGGAATAGTTGGCCGCGAAGTTGATGTCATGGACCACCAGGATCACTGTGCGGCCTTGCTCATCACACAAGCGACGCAGGGCACGCATGATGTGTACGCCATGCTTCATGTCGAGGTTGTTGAGCGGCTCGTCCAGCAACAGGTAATCCGTTTGCTGGGCAATGGTCATCGCCAGGAACACCATCTGCCGTTGTCCGCCGCTGAGCTCGTCAATGTAGGAGAGGCGCAGGGACTGCAAAGACAAGAACTCGATGGCCTCATCGATAGCCTCGCGATCCTGGGCGGTAAGCGCTCCACGACTGTAGGGGAAGCGCCCGAAGGCGACCAGTTCCTCGACGGTCAGGCGCAGGTTGAAATCCGGGGACTGGCGCAAGGTGGCCACGCGCTTGGCATAGTCGCGAACGGGCACATCCAAAATGCTGCGCCCGCCAATCAGAACGTCGCCCCGGGTCGGCGCCAGCAGGCGTGCGATCAACATCAGCAACGTGGTCTTGCCCGCCCCGTTTGGGCCGATCAGCGACGTGACCTGCCCCGGTGGAAACTGGACGCTGACGTCACTAAGGACATGCTTGGTGCCGTAGGCCTTGTAAACGTGATTGAGGGAGATCATGGGGTGCCTCGGGTTCGAATCATCAGCGCGAGGAAATACACACCACACACCAGGTTGATGAGAATGCTGACGGAGGTGTTGTAGTTGAATAGCTGCTCGACCAGGTATTGGGCGACAATGAAAATGCCAATGGCGATGGCGCAACTCATGGGCAACGTGACCCGGTGCCGAGCGGTTCGGGCAAGCGCATAGGAGATGTTCGCAACGAACACGCCCATGAATGCCGTCGGCCCGACGAGGCTCGTCGAGATCGCCACCAGAATTGCAATAAGTGCCAGTTGAAGTCGCACGCTGCGCGGGTAATCGACCCCCAGGGAAATGGCTTGGTCACGTCCCAGGGAAAGCACATCAAGCACCGGCAGGGTTCGTTGGGCGATGCAGCACACCGCCGCGACCAGCACGCCCGAATAGATCACTTGCCCAGGTTGCGCCTTGTTGAAGGAGGCGTAGTTGAACCCTTGGAAAATCGAGAATTCTCCGGGGCTGATCTTCAACTGGATAAATTGGGTAAACGTCCCCATCACCATGCTCAGTACCAGTCCCAACAGGAGCAGCAGGTACACGTTGTTGCTCCCGTCACGGAACAGCCAACGGTGAATAAGCCATGAATAGCCGAGCATCAGCAGGACCGACAACAGGACGTTACCGTCACGCCCCAGCAACACCAGGCTCTGGGTGCCCAGCACCAGAATCAGCAGTGCCTGGAACAGCAGATAGATCGCCTCATACCCCATGATCGCCGGCGTCAGTATTCGGTTGCCGGCGATGGTCTGGAAAATCACCGACGAATAGGCAATGCACACCCCGGCAATGCACATCGCCGCCAAACGGGTGAGTCGCTTGGGAATGACGTAGTCGAAGTCGAAGCCAGACCCCAACAACAGGAACGCAATCGCCAGCGCCAGAACCAGCAGCCAGAGACCATAACGGTTAGCCACGCGCCTCATGTGTACTTCCTGATCAGCAGCACGAGAAATAATAGGCCGCCCACACTGCCGGCGGTGAGGCCGATAGGCACTTCGAAGGGGTAGATCAGCAGGCGGCCGAGGATATCGCAGGCCAATAACAACGACGCGCCACACAAGGCGACGATGGGCAATGTTCGCTCCAGGTTTTCGCCGTAGTGCAGCGCCACCAGGTTGGGAATCACCAGCCCGACAAAGGGGATCGCCCCCACGGTGATGACCGTGGCGGAAACGGTGACCGCCACGAGCATCAGACCTAGCGCCGCATTGGCGGCGTAGTTCAAGCCCAGGCTGCTGGCCATGCCCTCACCCATTCCCAGTACGGTAAACCGGTGCGCATAAAGGTAGGTGAGCACGACGATCGGCAGGATCAGATAGATGATCTCGTAATTGCCCTGCACGATTTTGGAGAAGTCACCGAGCATCCAACCCTGCATGCTCTGCAAGATGTTGTGGCGGTAGGCGTAGAACTCGGCGACGGCACTCAATACGCTGCCATACATCAGACCTATGACCGGAACCATCACCGTGTTCTTGAACTTGATACGACGGATGATCGCGACATAGATCAGGCCCGCAGCAAAACAGAACGCCAGGGCAAACAGCATCCTGCCGGCAGCACCCGCGGCGGGGGCTACCGTCAGTGAAATCAGAATGCCCAGCTTTGCAGCATCCAGTCCACCGGACGTGGCGGGCTCGACGAACCGGTTACGCACAATCTGCTGCAGGATCACGCCGCAGACGGCCAGCCCTACCCCGGTGAGTATCAGGGCCGCGAGACGCGGAAGGCGGCTGGCGGTCAGTGTCAGCCAGGCATCATCGGAAAATGTGAAAAGTGCTGTCCAGGAGACCTGTTTGACTCCCACCATCAGCGAAAGGCAACAGAGCACAACAAACAGGATCAGTAAGGCTGCACGACTCAAGAATCGTCCTCACTGCCAAACGCCCCGGCAATGCGCCAGCCCTTTGCAGCCCGGCGCTGGGCGAGAAAGTGCGCGTAGAGCCCTGGCTTGGCACTTAATTGCGCGTGGGAACCTTGCTCACTGATCTGGCCATTATCGAGCACCAGAATCTGGTCGGCCATGGCCACCGTCGAGAGCTGGTGCGCGATGACGATCAGCGTACGCGTACCACGCAAGCGTGCCAGTGCCTCAGCAATAGCGGCCTGGTTCTCGGCATCGAGCGCAGCAGTGGCCTCATCGACCAACAGAATCGGTGCATCCTTGATCAGCGCACGGGCGATGGAAATCCGCTGACGCTCGCCGCCGGACAGTCGGGCGCCGCCCTCGCCCACGGGTGTATCCAGGCCTTGAGGCAGTCGTTCGATGATCTCCACGACGCCGGCTTGTCTTGCCGCTTCCATCACCTGGGTATCACTGGCATCGGGTTTGCCGATGCGGATGTTATCGGCGATGCTGCCCTGGAACAGGTAAGCATCCTGGAAGATCTGACTGATCTGGCCGGCCAGTTGCTCGCCGGACATCTGGCGCACATCCACACCGCCCACGATCACACAGCCTTGAGTCACGTCGAAGAAACGCGCGATCAGCCTCACCAGCGTGGTCTTGCCCGAGCCGGAAGCACCGACCAGAGCGGTCATGCTGCCCGGCTCGATACGCAGGCTGACATCCTGTAATACATCAGCCTGGTCCTCGGCATAACGAAAGCTCACGTTGCGCAGTTCGACGGCCCCATCGACGGGTGCCTGTGGCGTCTGCGGTTCAGGCAGCGGCTTGACCGCAAAGATCTCACGCACGGCTCCCAACTGGCCACGCGCGCCACGCAGCACCTCGCTATAGCCAGCCACTTCCAGCAACGGATCGATAAAGCGGCTGACCAGTAGCAGTGAAACTATGACCGCGATGACCGTTCCCGCCTCCAGGCTTGCGCCCAACAACTCACCCAGCCATAGCGTGGCGGCCACCAGCAAGGCTGCGAAGCTCGCCTGTACAGCCCAGGCATTGAACACCACCGACATCGCCGAGACGTGAATCAACCGTCTCGCGGAGTGCTGCTGGCGCCCGATGGCCTGTTCGAGAAACTGAGTACCACCGTCCTCGCCATTAAACGCCCGCAGCACCGATTGCGCCTGGGCGAACTCGACCATGCGCTGGCTGGTGTGGGCAGCGTTGTGCTGGAAGTCTTGGTCTGCACGCTGCCCCAAGCGAGCGGTGAACACAAAGACACCCAACAGGATCGGCAGCGTCACCAGCGCGATCAGACCCATCTGCCAGTGCAAGGCGAACAGTGCAATCAGGATCACTACGGGTGTGACCACGCCTGTCATCAGCGGCGTGAAAACGTGGGCGGGAAGCTGAGCCATTTCCATCATGCCCTGGGACGCGACATGGCTTAGCCGTGCGGTGTTTTGTGCGGTGAACCAACCCACCGGCAAACGCGCCACATGGTCGCCGAGCCGATGGCGGCCCCGCTGGAGAACGGCGATGCCTACACGGATACCGGCTTTCTCCACTGTGCGTCGTAGCGCCCAGCAAATCACCACGCCGATCACCAGCGCGATCAACCATTGCCCCGCTGCGCGCGTTTCATTGCCCAGCAGGCTGGTGAGTATCGGCACCAAGGTGACAATCGTCAGCCCGCAGAGCAGGCCGTAGACCAGAGTCATGTAGAGATAGCGCCGCAGCACCGGGGCATCTTCACCCAACAGTTGAATAAAGGTTCTCAGCATGACGACACCGCCTGTTCCTTGGCCTGTTCGTAGCCGCCCAGTGCCCACAGTCGGGCGTAGCGGCCTTTGCGGGCGAGCAGCTCGTGGTGACGTCCCTGCTCACAAATCGTACCGTTGTCGATCAGAATGATCTGGTCGGCGTGCATCACCGTATCGAGCCGGTGAGCGATCACCATCAAGGTGCGGCCTTGGGCGAATCGCGATAGCGCTTGCTGGAGCTTCACCTCGTTCTCGGCATCGGCTGCCGCCGTGGCTTCATCAAGCACCAGCACCGGCGGGTCCAGCAACACGGCGCGGGCGATACTCACGCGCTGTAACTCGCCGCCGGAGAGCTGCACATCCTCACCGATCACCGAGTCATAACCCCGCGGCAAGGCGAGGATGCGCTGGTGAATATTCGCGGTGCGCGCCGCGTCTTCGATTTCCTGCTGGCTGGCCGATGGCCTGCCCAAGGCAATGTTGTCGCGCAGGCTGGCATGGATAAGACGCACTTCCTGCAACACAAAACCGATGCGCCGGTACAACTGCGCGCTCTCGATCTGCCTGATGTCGACGCCGCCCAGAGTAATGCGTCCTTCAGTCGGATCGAAGAAGCGCAGCAACAGGCGCGCCAATGTCGACTTGCCGGAGCCGGAAGCACCGACAATCGCCGTCACGGTGCCGGGCTTGAGGGTGAAGCCAATGTTCTTGAGCACCGGGTTCTGGCCGTCGTAGCTATAGCCGAGTTGTTCGACGCGAATTTCGGCATTTTCGGGCAACTGCTGTGATTCGCCCGCCAGGGTTTCCAGTACCGGCGTTTCCAGCAGTGTATGCACACGCTGGGCAGCGGCGGTCGCATTGTTCAGGTCGTGGGTGATATAGCTCAACAGCAGCAGTGGCGCACAGATGCCCGGCGCCACCAAGGCGAAGGGCAAGACCTCTACCGGCGTGATCCAGCCCAGGCTCACCAACAACGTGCCAAAGGCCAGCACCACCCCGAGTACCGCAACCGGGGTAATCATTGCATGGGCGTTGGCCATCGCACTGACCAGCGGCCGTGTGAAGTCGGTGAACGCCTCGGCGAAAGCATCCACCGCCCCACGGTAGCTGCCATGGGCCTTGCCCTCGACACCGAAGGCCTTGACCACGGGAATGCCGTTGACGAACTCAACCACTGCGTTGTTGATACGCGCCATACCGGCGCCGAACGATTGCATGTTCGCCCCACTGGCCTTGGTCGCCCTGGAGAAAAACAGGAAAAACAGCGGGAATGGCAGCAGGGAGACAATCGCCATGCGCCAGTCCATGGCAAACAGGTACAGGATGGCGATGAGGATCGCTCCCATGGTACGGCCCAGCGTGGTAAAGAAATGCGCAGTCAGGCTGTGCAGCGTACCGATGTCATCCTGCATTGCCTGTTTGACTTCACCCGAAGCCCGACTGGTAAACCAACCCAGCGGCACCTTGGCCAGTCGACGAGTAATCGCCAAACGCAAATGGCCGGTGATGTGATTGTCGGCCAGGTGCGCGACCATCTCGCCCACCGAAATCAACGTCATGCCGAGGAACAGGCACACCAGGCTGACGCTGACAACCCGCCAGACCTGATTCTGCATCTGGACCCACCCGGTAGCGACCTCGGCCTGCCCCATCGAGAACTGTGCGATATGGGCGATGCCAGCCAGTGGCACCATCGTCAGCATGGTCCCGATGGCGGCCAGTACCGCGGCGACAATCAACCGGCCGCGTACGGGTCTCAGTATCCGGGATACCGGGCCGGCGGCGGGTTTGTCTTTAACACTCATGAGCTCTCCTGAATAACCACTGCTGGCAGCCTGAAGGCATGCCTGACTTCCTTTTTGCTGGAGCGTTTTGCGCGTTGCGTACCTTGTATTCCGAACGGCGACGCAAAATCCTCAATCGAATACCGATTAATCCGTTCGCCGCCGTGAACCGAACGACCAATCACGGGCCCACCCCCGATGCGAATGGGTGACAGGCCCGAAGGCCCGCAGCGATGTATTTCTCGACGGAGGACACCGACACCTTCAACTCGGCCGCGATATCCCGGTGACCCATGCCATGCAACTTGCACAGCAGCAACGCTTCGCGGGCCTTGAGTGGCTTGTTATGCAAGGCAACATCAATCTGAGACAGGGTCTCAGAGGCCAGCGCGCGAACCTCTTCTGATGGCACCAGAGGCTCGGCTTGCTGCATCAGCCCTTCCAGATGGCTGGCTTCAAGATGCCGGCGGCGATACAGATCTATCAGCATTCCTTTGGCGATTTGAGTCAGATGACTGCGTGAGTTCTCGGTCGAGGGAACCCGGCCCTTCCTGATGAGGTTGAGATAGACATCATGGGCAAGATCCGCGGCATCCACCGAATTGCCCAGCTTGCGACGCAACAAACTGCACAACCAGCGGTGATGGTCGACATACAGCTTTTCAAATTGCTCCTTGGACGCGAACGCTCCGTTGTCCACAACACCTCTCCTGAGACGATGACTTCCGCGATCAGATTTTGACTAATGCGAATAGGTATGATTATTATTTAACATCATACGGCGTTCATAGAGCCTCTGCAATGCGACCTCAATTGCAACGCCTTTGACGCCCGGGATCCTGGGCGTTACACCAGACCGAGGATCGGTTTGTCGGCACTCGGTGACACCTCTACTTCTTACTGTTCAGTTTGATAAGGCGGGAAATTTCCATGATGGAACTCAGTCCAGCTTCGTTACCGAAGCTATCTGTTAACGGTTACGAGGAGCACATCTGGCTCTTGCAGCAGCAATACCCCGAACGCATCCTCAAACACCTCAGCGCCTGGCGGCTCGACGCTGATGTCGATCTTTCAAGGCTCGAGTTGGCGATCAAGGCCGTCATCGAGACACTGCCCGATCTGAATGCACGCTACCAATTCAACGACGACGGCGAAGTGGACAAAGTCCACGCCAGTGACTGGAAATCCTGCGTCGAACTCATTCGCTCACACTCCGACGCCGAAGCCACCGAGCTATTGCTCTCGCGGCAAGCGGCATCGTGGGACGCGCAAAGCCAGCCGCCGTTCAAGGCGCTGATGATTCAAACCAGGCAGAACGTTATCCTGGCGTTCGTGATCCATCAGATCCTCGACCAGACCTGCCAGGAGATCGACCTGTATCGCGGAGTCCTGAACGCCTATGTCGGTCACTCGACCAGCGACACCCCCTGGTTGCGCCGCCAGGCAGATGGCAAGGTTGCAGCGCCAGCAGCCAGTGCACCCAACACCCGGCCAGTGGCCAACAGCAGTGAAGTGGCGACGATTATCCTTGGCGAATTCCGTGGTGCCCTGGCCGAGCCCGACATGCAACTTACGGATGACTTCTTTGATTTCGGCGGCCACTCCCTACTGGCCACCCGCATCATTGGCAAGCTATTGAGCAACCACGGCATTGAAGTCCAGTTCAATGACTTTTTCAGCGCCCCTACGGCCGAGGCCCTGGCATCACGGGTCCACGTCATCGCGCAAGACAATCCGGCAGCGTCTACGGCAGGCCTGCCGCAAGACGTGCAGCGGGCGCCTTTCGCGCTGGCCCAGGCCTCCCTCGGGCGGGCCTATGTCGCCTATGAGTTCGGGACGATTTTCAACCTGCCCTTTGCCTTGGATTTCCTCGATAACGTGGATGAAGCGCTGTTCGAGCAAGCCTTCTGCGACCTGCTTATACGCCATGCCAGCCTGCGTACTACCTTCCACTTCCAGGACGATGAGGCGTACCAGCGAATCGTGCCGATCGCGCAACTGTCCCACTACAAATGGTTTTGGCCTAGCCATGAGAGCCAAGGGGCAACGCTGGAAAGCGAAGCCTCTTATCAGTTCGACCTGGCCCGCGAACTGCCCCTCAGGGTTCGCTTCATTTACGACTCGCAGCGCAAGCGCCAAACCCTGTCTTTGCTGATCCATCACATGGCCATTGATGAATGGTCGCTCAATGTCATGATGGAAGAACTGGCCCGGGCCTACCTCGCCCGTGCCGCCGACAAAGCGCCGACCTGGGAAGCGCCTGCACGCTCATTCCACGAATTCGCCGTGCAAGAACAAAGCACCGGCGTCAATCAGAAGCATCTCGACTATTGGACGAGCATGTTGCGTGATGCAACCCGCGGCTTGACACTGCCCTCCCCTGATCATCAGACGAGCGCGCCTGCCAAAGCCGTTTCAACGAAGGCTCAATGGTTCGAAATCAAACCCGACCAGGACCTCACCGATAACCTGTATGCCTTCGCCAGACAGAACAACTCGTCGCTGTTCGGCGTGGTCTATACGGCCATTGCGCTGTCCCTGCATAAACTCGGTGACTTGCAGGATCTGGTGATCGGCACATCGGCTTCCGGGCGAACCGACCCCGGGTTTTACGAGACGGTCGGCTACTTCACCACCATGGTGGCGCACCGGGTGCAGTTCGATCCTCAGCAGGCAGTGGGCACTCTGATCGAAAACGTCACCCACTTGATCAATGACTCCATGGCCTATGCCGATGTACCGATGGAGTCGATTCAACAGGCCTTGGGCATGACGCCTGCGGACGGCCTGCTGTTCGACGTCTATATCCAGATTCATGCCAACAACGCACTGAACGGCACCCTGAGCACGCCAGACGCAGGAACGATCCGCTACCGACAGATTGACCCGGACAAGAACCAATCAATGTTCGGCATTCAGTTCGAGATCATGGAAAACCTGATCGACGGCAAACGCTCACTGCGCCTGGTGATTACCTACCGTTCGGATCGTTACAGCGCCGAGCAGATGACACGTCTCAGCGCAATGATCGATCACGTGTTCGCACTCTTCACAACGCCAGATGCAGCCGGCATCGCCCTGAATCATATCCGCGTATAACCCTCAATCAGGGTCTTGGTAACGCCAAACGTGTTAACAAGACCCCGCACATCAAGCTCTACGCCTCATGCATCCCGTAGCGCTGGAACGATGAGCGCTTGGGCAAGCGGTAGTGCGTTCGACCGAGTAACTGATTGGCAATCGTCGCATTGCGAATGGCCGCTATCCCGAGATCCGGCGAACCCACACCATGCTGGAAGATCTCCGCGTTCTGCACGAAAATACGGCCCGTGCCTTCGTCGCAGCGGCGCGCCGTAAAATCTTCCTGGACGATACAGTCGCCGTATTCATCGGTTTCAAGCACGGCGCCTTTGAGCCTTTCAAACCACTGCGGCCAGGCATGCCCGTATCCCGTCGCCGCAACAATGGCATCTGCCTCGAGGGTGCTGATCTGATCCAGTTCGCGATGCCGGTAGGCAATTCGCAGCGTGCCGTCGACATCCTCCACGGTCTCGACCTCGCAGTTGGAAAGCAACGTCAGACCTGTATCAGTGCCGCCAATCGAGCGTTCGTAGATCAAGTCGTAGATCTCGGCAATGGTCGAAAAACTGATGCCCTTGTACAGCAACCCCTGCCCCGCAACGATGTTTCGGCGACGCTCCCGTGGAATACTGTGGAAGTACTCCATATAGGATGGCGTAAAGCACTCCTGCCCAAGTTTTGAATACTCCATGGGATGGAAGCCCGGCGAACGCGTGATCCAGCGAATCGAAGCACCGGCCGCGATCCGCTCGGGGGTCAACTCGTTGAACAATGCCAGCACGCACTCCGCCGCACTCTGCCCGGAGCCAATGACCGTGACCCGCCGGCACTGCGCCAACTGCTCCTGCCTTTTGCCGAACTCCGCCGAATGCATGACCGGCGCCGTGCTCTTGAACTGGGCCCATTTCGGCAACAGCGGCACGGTGCCGACGCCAATCGCCAGGTCCCGGCTGTAGTAATGGCGTTTGAAGCCGGACACGGACTGGCTTTCAATCAGGAATCGGTCGACGCTCGCGTCATAGCTCACATCACAGATGTCTTCGCCGAAGTGGCAGGCGGGCAACTGCTGCGACGCCCATCGGCAGTAATGGTCGTACTCGCGCCGCGGCACCTGGAAGTTCTCGTAGTAATAGAACGGGTACAGGCGATCGTGCTGATGCAGGTAGTTCAGATAACTCAGTGGATGCGTGGGGTCCGCCATCGTCACCAGGTCCGCCAGGAAGGGAACCTGAAGCGTCGTGCCTGGCAAGAGAAGCCCTTCATGCCAGCGAAATTCCGCTTTGCGATCGAGGAAAATACCCGTCACGCCCGGGTGCTTAGACAGTAATGCAGCCAACCCGAGGTTAAAGGGCCCAATGCCAACACCGGCAATATCTACAGTGGGTATATCCGTCATCCGATCCATCTCCATAGAGGCTGCTGTTTGGGTAGAAGGGAGCACGCTCTGTGGTGCCCCACTCCATTCATTTCAATAGTATTCAGAGGCGCTCACGAACCTTCAGCTACGAGCAGCCGTTCGACGTCTTGTGCAGTGCGGCAACGCAGCAATTGCCCGGGTGAAAGCACCACCGAAAAGTCTTCCTGAAACCGCGCCGAAATGGCTTTCAAATGCTGGGGACGCAACCCCAGGCTGATGAAATCCACCGCGTCATTTACCCCGTCTTCCAACGGGCGGCCCAGTACACTCAGGTAGATGTCCAGCACCTTGTTTCTCTGGGTCGGCACGATCCTGGCGACAGGCTCGGCCACTTCATTCGCCGGCGCAGTGAGCAGGCTCCGGGCACGCTGGCGATCAGGCTTGCCGTTTTGCGACAGCGGCAACTCATCCACGCTCAAGAACCGCGTGGGTACATGGGAATGCGGCAGATGCTGGCGGGCATAGTTGCGCAACTCGGTTGCCGTCAGCTCTGCGGCACCCTGCTGGCCGACATACAGCGCACCGATGCAAACCTCACCTCGACGCTGTTCGCCATAATCCACGACCAGCACGTGCCTGACCGATGGGTGATTGATCAGTTCGATCTCGATATCCGGGAGCGACACCCGTACACCGCGGACTTTCACATAGCCGTTGACCCGACTGTCGAAGATCAAGGTGCCATCGCGACGGTAGCGACCACAATCACCGGTGCGGAAAGCCCGAACGGCCTGGCCATGTTCATCGCTGACGGTCACGAACTCGCTCTGTGTCAGCTCGCCGTTTTCCAGGTACCCCAGTGCGAGATTGACACCGGCCGTGTGAATTCGGCCGACGACGCCCGCCGGGCAATGCTCACCCTGTGAATCAAGGGTGAAGTAACGGTTACCGGGCAAGGGCCTTCCGTAGGGGATCAGCGCTCGGTCATCGGCAGTGATTTCGTGCCAGATACTCCAGATGGTTGTCTCCGTCGGGCCCCCAAGGGAGATCAACCGAGAAACCGGCAGCAGCGCGCGCAGCTCGGCAATGACGGCGGGCTTGATGTAGTCACCGCCCTGCGCAATCAGGCGTAGGCTCTTCAAGTCATGAGTGGCGCGGCAAGAAAGGAGCATCTCCAGGATGGCGGGCACCGAACACCACAACGTCACCTGATGCCGGGCAATCAACTGATTCCAGCGCACCGCATCCTTTTCCTCGCCCTGGCCAGGAAGTACCAGCGTCGCCCCCGCGGTCAGGCAGCCCAACACGTCGAAAATCGACATGTCATGGTGAAGCGGGGTGACGGACATGAACACATCGCGCTCGGTCACTGCCCAGCGCTCAAGAGTACTGCCAATGACATTGGCTGTGGCTCGGTTGCTCAGCACCACACATTTTGGCTTTCCGGTGGTGCCCGAGGTATAGAGGTAATAGGCCGGCGCTTCGCTTAACGACAGGTCATCCATCACCGGTGGAACCTGGGCTTGCGCTGCCAGCAGCTCATCGGGTGTCGCGTAAGGATGCTCGACAGGCTCACCTTGGGTGATCACCACCAGATCAGGTCGACAGTTTTCCAGCAGGAAAAGCCGTCGCTCCTCAGGTGCTGAAGCATCGATGGGGACCCAGATCAAGCCCGTCAGTGCACAGGCCAACGTCACCATCGTGTGCTCCGGGCTGCGGGGCAGGCATATGGCAACCACATTGCGCCGAGAAAGCCCGCGCGCTTTCAACGCAGCGATCACCCGGCATACGCCGTCGCCAAGTTCGGCATAGCTGATTTGCCGGTCGCCGCTGATAAGGGCGATTCTGGCGTTGGTACGATCAAAGATATGGCTCGCGATCTGCCCGAGAAACGCTGCGTGGCACGCATCAGTAACCGGGCTATTCAGCCGGTAGTGGCGCCTGTCAATAATCGCCGGGGCATCAATGGCAAAAACACCGTTTGCCGTGATCTGACTGATCGCCCTTTCGAAGGCACTCAAGATATCGCTGACCACGGCCGGATCAAGTACTTCGCGTGCATAGTCGATGTCGAACACCAAGGCACCCTCGGCGTTGGCCGAGAAGCGAATATCCATCGCCACCTGTGGTGTCTGGGTCAGTCCGCCCCACAGGCTCATGGGACTGTCCACCGGCGAGACCGGCCAGGAAAAACCGTTGGTGATCACCACAGGCAGGACGGGGCCTGGACCGTGGGATTCGAACAGCAACCGGGCAAGGTCAACCCCTGAAAAGACCAGATGCTGCAAACCTTCCAGCACATCGACTTGCAGCTGGGTAGCCCGCTGCGCAAAACCGTCTGAATCGGAGTTCCAATTGACCGCGATAAAGCTTGAGCGATTGGCAAAGGCACCACTCGTTTGCGGGGCAACAGGCACCGCGACACACAATCCCCCCTCATCGACCCAGTGGGAAAGCACTTCCAGCACCAGCGCCATCAGGGTGGAGTTCTTGAACAGCCGTTGCCGCGCTCCCAGTTTGCAGAACGCGCTGAACGCCGCTTTGGGCACCAACAAGCTCTGTCGCTCATAGCGAGAAGCGCCCACCTGGTCCAGCGCGGTGATCCACGGCAAACGTGGAGCACCGCTCACGGAGGCGAGTTTGGCTTTCCAATAAGCGGCATCCGCCTTGCGTTGGCGGGCGAGGTCTTCTGGCTCAGGGGTAACCTCTGTGAACGGTTCCTCGCCGACTACACCGTCGAACAGTTCAACCATGAGGGTTGCAATCGATCGCCCATCGAGGATCAATGCATCAAGGCGCACAAAAACGCACAGATGACCTTCCGGGAGCCGGAAGACCGTGACATTCCAGGGCGAGCGATCCAGCTCGAACAGCGCGTGTGCATAATCCTCACGACGCTCCTCAACGTAGCCAAGCGCATCTTCTGGCGACAGAGCAGTGAGGTCGACTTCCTGCAGGTTTATCTGCACCTCATCACTGACAAGCTGCACGAGTTTTTGCGCATCGATCCGTGTTCTCAGGCTTTCGTGGCGCTGGACCATCCCGGCCAACCGGCTTCGCAGCAGAGCAGGATCCAAAGAGCCGCGGTACTCGCGAAACTCCTGCATGGCCACGCCGCCCAGCGGCATCTGCGCGCTGCGCCCAAGCAAATAGGCCTGTTGAAGAGCGGTCAGCGGCAGCGTGCGCTGAGAAAACGGTTGATCCAGGACCGCGGAGCAGACAGACACCTCACGCACGACCGCCACGAAGCGATCGAACAGATCCGACACCCAGGCTCCCGGCAGAGCATCAAGACGAATGTCCCAATTGATCAATATGCCGCCGTCGGCGCAGGCAATCTGCGCGTCGAGTGCAACCTGGGGCCCTTGGGAGATCACCCAGTTCATCGACCCGAAGACACGCCGGACGCGCTCCGAGAGAAGATCGCCACCCGGCATGTCCAGCGCTGCGGTAAACACCACCGGCGCCAGTTGCGGCGAACCATGATGGCGAGAAAGATCGCGCATCAGATTCACCCCTGGATAGGCGCAATGTTCGAGCAAATCGACCATCTTTTTCGCCATCTGCGTGCAAAGGGCTGCGGGGCTCCGGGCCGACTCGATATCCACATCGAGAATCAGCACGTTGGCAAAATCGCCGACTACCCGCTCGACTTCATCCACCAGTGGCGGACGCCAGAACGTGGGCACGTTGAGGCGAAATTTCCGGTCCCCTGTCTGCGCCCCGAGTACAGCCGCGAAAAGCCCCATCATCAAGGTCGACAGGGTCATTCTTCGCTCACGGGCCAGACGCTGTAACGCCTGACGCTCATCGGGGCCAAGCCATGTGCTTAATCGATGGCTCCGGGCTTGATCAGGCTGAACCTCGAGAAACGGCAATGTGGGCGCAGGAGCGACTTCAGCCAGGCGCTCACGCCACCAAATGCGGTCTCGTTCTCGGGCGACTTTGAGCGAGGTATCGGTACGCGCCTTGTCGTACCAATCGAAGAAAGAAGGCGTGTGTGGAACCGGTCCGTCGGGGTCATCATAAAACCGTGCCAGGTCTTCGATTAATATGCGGAAACTCGACGGGTCGATGGCGATCATGTCCGTATCGACGTGCAAGCGGAACTCATCGCCCGCCAGCAGGCTGACCGAGAAACGGACGCCCGGGCAATGGCCGAGATCAAGCTGCTGATGAGTCCATTCCTCACGTTTGCAGAGCAGATGCCGCGCCACTTCCAGCTCGGTCATCACGCGTAGATCTTCGACTTCCAACGGCGGTGACTGGTCCATCGAAGCAATGGATTGCAGGCCCTCTGCATTCAGCCGAACCCGCAGCATGGGATGCAGCAGACATACCCGTTCAAGCGCCTTGCGAAGCCGTTCCAGGTCAATGGAACGACCATCAAACTCGGCATAAAGATGAGCCGAAACTCTCCCTAAAGACGCATGAGCAGCGCGCCCGATCCAACAGGCGGCTTGCATTGAAGTTAACTCTCTCATGGCTCACTCATGTGATTGACAAATCTAAATGATTAGCGTCCCATATTAGAAACGATAATGATTACATTTCAAGACTTAATTTTTTCCCCATAGGCCACGGAGGCTTTCCCCAAATGAGATCGGGCACCCTAAGAGCGAATGACACGGATGAGGTGCAAGCCATTGATGAAAAAGAGCGTTTTTCATTCACCTCCGGCGATCGAGAACTAACAGTCGCCGGGATGCTTCAGCGAATCGAAACACCTGCCATTGGCGGCGATAACGCCAATAGCCTGTTCCAGAAAACCGTTATGCAAGCCCTCGACCGGGCGCGCAAGGCCGGCCAGAGCAACCCGATAATCGTCGGCGCCATCCCCTTCGATCCTGCTGAAGCCTCTTGCCTCTACATCCCCGAACACGCCGAGTGGCGAGCACGAAGCACCACCGCGCGGACAGGCGTCGCAACACTGCCTGAACTGATCGAGCAAAAAAACATACCGGACGAGCAAGGCTTCAAACGCGCGGTAGAGCACGCGATCGTCAACTTCCGCCACAGTGACGTGCGCAAGGCCGTGCTCTCGGTGCAACGTGAGCTGGTGTTTGCGCAGGATGTGGATGTGGGCGCCATGCAGAACAATCTGCGAGCCCAGAATCAAAGCGGCTATCACTTCCGTGTACCCATGCTGGACGGCGCTACGCTGATCGGCGTCAGCCCCGAGCTGCTCGTCCACAAGGACGGTCTGAACTTCGTGTCCAACCCGCTGGCGGGTTCGGCCAAACGCATGACCGATCCACAAGCGGACCGGCGCAACGCAGATTGGCTGTCCGCTTCGGAAAAGGATCACTACGAGCACCGCCTCGTGACCGAGGACATTGCCACTCAACTTGGGGAGCTGTGCACACAGCTGAATGTGCCCCAGCGCCCCACCCTTATCAGCACGCCCGCACTTTGGCATCTCTCCACGCGTATCGAAGGCACATTGGCGGATCCGACAGTCTCGGCCTTGCAGCTTGCCTGCCGCCTGCATCCAACCCCTGCCGTCTGTGGGTTCCCCACCGAGCGCGCCCGGCGCCTGATCCGCTTCGTCGAACCCTTCGAGCGTGGCCTGTTCACCGGCATGGTTGGCTGGTGCGACGCCCAAGGCAATGGCGAGTGGGTGGTGACCATTCGCTGCGGCACCGTCAAGCGCAACAGGGTCCGCCTGTTCGCCGGCGCTGGCATCGTCGAAGCCTCGAGCCCCGACTCCGAATGGACAGAAGTCCAGACCAAACTCGGCACCATGCTGCGCGCCTGCGGTTTGGCCCACTAATACGAACTTTTTCAGTAGTGACAATCATGACTATAGAATTCCATCACTGGCCCCTCGACAGAGCGCAGAGCTATCGGGAAAAAGGCTACTGGATCGACAAACCACTCACACAAATTCTTCAGGCACGCAGCCAGTCGCAACCTCACGCATCGGCGATTATTTGCGGTGATCGTCGTTTCAGCTATGCCGAGCTGGAGCAGCTGTCGTCCAACCTGGCTTCGCGTCTGGCGGCCAGCGGGCTTGGCAAAGGCGACACCGCCTTGGTGCAACTGCCCAATATTGCGGAGTTTTACATTGTCTTGTTCGCGCTGCTCAAGACCGGGATTGCGCCCCTCAACGCGCTCTACAGCCATCGAAAACTGGAACTCAAGAGCTACGCCAAGCAAATCACGCCTAGGCTGCTGATCGCTTCTCGTGAGCATGAAGTCTTTCGCGACGACAGCTACATCGCAGACCTCAAGGAAGTGGGCTCCAGCCCTGAAATCACCCTGCTGCTGGGCGAACTGCGTCCCGAAAACAACCTCGCCGCCTGGATCAAAACCCCAAGTGAGCGCCACGTGGACTTCTCCCCCAGCGAACCGGGTGAAGTGGCGCTATTCCAATTGTCCGGCGGCAGCACAGGCACCCCCAAACTCATCCCGCGCACCCATAACGACTATCACTACAACGCTCGGGCGAGTGCGCACGTATGCGAGCTCACACCACAAACGCGCTTTCTGTGCGCCCTGCCTGCGGCGCACAACTTCTTGCTCAGCTCGCCCGGCGCCTTGGGTGTCCTGTATGCCGGCGGCACTATCGTCATGGCTCCCAGCCCGGAGCCATTGACTTGCTTTTCGATCATTCAGCGCCATGAAGTGAATACCGTGGCCTTGGTTCCAAGTGCGGTCGCCTTGTGGTTGCAGGCCGCACCGGAGCACAAAGAGCAACTGCAATCGCTGGAATTCCTCCAGGTCGGCGGCGCCTGTTTCGCCGACTCGCTGGCACGCCAGGTTCCCGGAGTGCTCGGCTGCACGTTGCAGCAGGTGTTCGGCATGGCCGAGGGGCTGATCAACTACACCCGCCTGGACGACTCAAACGAACAGATCTTCACCACTCAAGGCCGTCCAATCAGTCCGGATGACGAAATCAAAATCGTCGACGAACACGGCATTCCCGTCCCGCACGGCGAGCCTGGCATGCTCGCCACTCGCGGTCCTTACACGTTCTGCGGGTATTACCGAAGCCCTGAACAGAATGCCCAGGCGTTTGACAATGAGGGTTACTACTATTCCGGCGACCTCGTTCAGCTCACACCGACAGGCGATTTGCGGGTCGTCGGCAGGGTCAAGGATCAGATCAACCGCGGTGGCGAAAAAGTGGCCTCGGAGGAAATCGAAAACCTCATCGTCCTCCACCCGGACGTGACCCACGCCGGCCTGGTGGCCATGCCCGACGACAGACTAGGGGAAAAGAGCTGCGCCTTCGTCGTCTCCCGCAACCCCACTCTCAAACCACCCGCCTTGAGACGCCACTTGATGGAACTCGGCATCGCCGAATACAAACTGCCCGATCGCATCCGGCTCATCGAGACCATGCCGCTGACGGCCGTGGGCAAGATCGACAAAAAGCAACTACGCCAGTTCCTGGCGGCGGAAACCACCCGCGCCTGGTTACACACCCGCGTACTGCAACTTGTCGAGGACTGTGAAGACCTGGACCCAGAGGAAAACCTGATTTTCTACGGCCTCGATTCCTTGCAGGTGATGAAGCTCGCTGCGGAGCTCAAAGAACGCGGTATCGCTGTCAGCTTCGAAGAGCTGGCGGCCTCGCCCACGCTCGCCAGTTGGTGGTCGCTGGTAGACACGAAGCAAAAAGCCGCCTGACCGGGCGGCCTCTAAAAGGAGTTAGAAATGACTTTATCCACTGCCGACCAAAGCAGGCTTGAGCGCTTCTGGCAGCACTGCGTGACGAATCAGTACTTCAATATCGGGTACCCCGAATCAGCGGACTTCGATTACTCCCAGTTGCATCGCTTCCTGCGTTTTTCGATCAACAACTGCGGGGATTGGAACGAGTACAGCAACTACCTGTTGAACTCATTCGACTTTGAAAAGGACGTCATGACGTACTTCTCCGAGCTGTTCAACATTGCGCTTGAAGACAGCTGGGGCTACGTCACCAACGGGGGGACCGAAGGCAACATGTTTGGCTGCTACCTGGGTCGCGAACTGTTCCCGGACGGCACCCTGTACTACTCGAAAGACACCCATTACTCCGTTGCGAAAATCGTCAAGTTGCTACGGATCAAATGTCGTGCAGTCGAGTCATTGGCCAATGGCGAAATCGACTACGACGACCTGATGGCAAAAATAACCGCCGACCAGGAACGCCACCCCATCATCTTCGCTAACATCGGCACCACCCTGCGCGGAGCGGTCGACAATATCGCCACCATTCAACAGCGTCTGCAGCAGGCGGGCATTGCCCGTCATGACTACTACTTGCACGCAGACGCAGCGCTGAGCGGGATGATCCTGCCCTTCGTCGATCACCCACAGCCCTTCTCGTTCGCCGATGGCATCGACTCGATCTGCGTCTCCGGCCACAAGATGATCGGTTCGCCCATTCCTTGCGGGATCGTCGTGGCCAAACGCAAGAACGTTGCGCGCATCTCGGTGGAAGTGGACTACATCCTGGCCCATGACAAGACCATCAGTGGCTCGCGCAATGGCCATACACCGTTGATGATGTGGGCGGCACTCCGTAGCCACTCGTTCGCTGACTGGCGCCAGCGTATCCACCACAGCCTGGAAAAAGCACAGTATGCGGTGGATCGATTCCAGGCTGCGGGCATTGATGCCTGGCGCAACGAGAACTCCATCACCGTAGTGTTCCCCTGCCCGTCGCAGTGGATTGCGAAGAAATATTGCCTGGCGATATCTGGCGATACGGCGCACTTGATAACGACACCCCATCATCACGACAACTTAATGATCGACGCATTGATCGATGAGGTCATTACCGAGCTTGAGACCGATGCCTGGCGATTTGGGGGGGCGCATGTCAAACAAGAGGGTCATGAGCGACGACCTTCACACTCCGCCAGGGAGACGTGTCCCCGATTCGACGTCATCTGAAATTGGCTATTTTCATCACACATTGAGACAAGCACTATGTCGCAACTTAAAACGCCTGAAGCCTGCGAAAGCCTCAATGATGTTCGGGCAGGCATCGATTTTTTTGATCGCCAGATCCTTGAGTCCTTGAAACAACGCCTGGGTTATGTGAAAGCCGCTGTGCAATTCAAAGCCAATGAGCAGGCTATCCCCGCACCGGAGCGAGTCGCGGCGATGCTCGAAGACCGCCGCGAGTGGGCAGTCGCCGCTGGGTTCGAAGTGGCCTTCGTCGAGAAGCTCTACGAGCAGATTATTCATTGGAATATCCAACAGCAGATTCTGCACTGGCAAGTCACTTATCCCGACCGAAACAAGGCATAAGCCCATTGATGAGCGTATGACCAAGGACACTGTGTAGACGTTTCTGAGTGTGTGGTTTTGAAAGGGCGCCAGAGAGGGGCGCCCTGCACTTTCAATCGGTTTATCGTCCGAGTGAATGGCCAGGCGTGCCACACCTGCGTGATTGACGTAGTGCCCGCTGTTTCAGCCGGCGCTTCCAAACCAATCCCCGCCACCACTGATGACCTCTTCGCGACGCGGTTTCAAGGCTGTCCTTTGCATTCTGCGCAACACAGAATTGTCATCAGGAACATTGATAGCCACCTAACGAAAGCCCCATGCTAGAGGGCTCACTTGCCGCTTATATCATTCCGAATGATAGTTACCTTTGCCTCATTCGATTCGTTTGATACCGCCCCGCCGAGCATCATCCGCCCATCTCAATACATTGGCGGATGCATCCATGGAACAGTCACTCAAACATTTGCGCTTCCCCTTGGCCCTCTTGGCCTTGCTGGTGATGAGCGCCTGCGGCAAGACGCCGGACGCTGCCGCCACCATGCCCCCGGCCAAAGTCAGCGTGGCCAAGGTGCTGGAACAACCGGTCAACGAGTGGGACGATTTCACTGGCCGCCTCGAAGCACCGGAAACCGTCGAGATTCGTCCTCGGGTGTCTGGCCAGATCGATGAAGTCACTTTCACCGAAGGTGCACTGGTAAAAAAAGGCGATCTGTTGTTCCAGATCGACCCCCGGCCGTTCCAGGCTGAGGTCCGCCGCCTTGAAGCCCTGGTTGCCCAGGGCCGCGCCAATGCTACCCGCAGCGAAAATGAAGCCCAACGCGGTGAACGCCTGCGCACCAGCAACGCGATTTCCGCGGAGCTGGCCGACTCGCGTACCAGCGCCGCCCAAGAAGCCCGAGCCGCTGTCGGCGCGATCCAGGCTCAATTGGACCTGGCCAAACTGAATCTCAGTTTCACCCGCGTCACCGCACCGATCAGCGGCCGTGTCAGCCGTGCAGAAATCACCGCCGGCAACCTGGTCACCGCTGATGTCACCGCGCTGACCAGCGTGGTCTCCACCGACAAGATTTACGCCTACTTCGACGCCGATGAGCGTGTGTACCTCAAGTACACCCAACTCGCCCGCCAGGGCCAACGCGGTCAAACCACTCCGGTTTACCTTGGTCTGTCCAATGAAGAAGGCAACCCACACCTGGGCCAGATGAACTTCGTCGACAACCAGGTCAACCCGAAAACCGGCACCATTCGTGGTCGTGCCGTATTTGATAACAGCAAGGGCGAATACACCCCCGGCCTCTACGCTCGCCTGAAACTGGTGGGCAGCGGGACCTACTCCGCCGTGTTGATCAACGACGAAGCCGTCGGTACCGACCTGGGTAAAAAGTTCGTGCTGGTGATGGACGCCGACAACAAATCGGCTTATCGCGCCGTCGAACTGGGGCCGAAAATCGAAGGTTTACGCATTGTGCGCAGCGGCCTGAACAAGGACGACACGATCATCGTCAAGGGCTTGCAACGGGTACGTCCGGGCTCCCCGGTCACGCCTGAAGTGATTCCGATGGCCAGCCAGGAAACCCTCGCGGCCCTTGCTCAACAACGCCAAGCGCTTGAAGCCAGCAACCTGCCCCAAGTCGCACCTGCCAAGGTTGCGCCGGGTACGGCTGTGAAGCTCGCCGCTGCGACTCCACGTGGTTAAGGGACGACAACTCCGATGAATTTTTCCCAATTCTTCATTTCACGGCCGATCTTCGCAGCGGTGCTCTCGCTGCTGATCCTGATCGCCGGCAGCATCTCGCTGTTCCAGCTACCGATCAGCGAATACCCGGAAGTCGTGCCACCGACTGTGGTGGTCCGCGCCAACTTCCCGGGTGCCAACCCCAAAGTCATCGGTGAAACCGTGGCCGCTCCGCTGGAGCAAGCCATCACCGGCGTCGAGAACATGCTGTACATGTCCTCGCAGTCCACCGCTGACGGCAAGATCACCCTGACCATCACCTTTGCGCTGGGCACCGACCTGGACAACGCTCAGGTGCAGGTGCAGAACCGCGTCACCCGCTCCGAGCCCAAGCTGCCCGCAGAAGTGACCCGGATCGGTATCACGGTGGACAAGGCCTCGCCCGACCTGACCATGGTTGTGCACTTGACCTCGCCGGACAAGCGCTACGACATGCTCTACCTGTCCAACTACGCCCTGCTCAACATCAAGGATGAACTGGCGCGGCTGGGCGGCGTGGGTGACGTGCAGCTGTTCGGCATGGGCGACTACTCGCTGCGAGTCTGGCTCGATCCGAACAAGACCGCTTCGCGCAACCTGACCGCGACCGATGTGGTCAACGCGATTCGCGAACAGAACCGTCAGGTTGCCGCCGGTGCCCTGGGTGCGCCGCCTGCGCCGAACGCCACCGCGTTCCAGCTCTCGGTCAACACCCAAGGTCGCCTGGTTTCCGAGGAAGAGTTCGAGAACATCATTATTCGCTCTGGCGACAACGGTGAAATCACTCGCCTCAAAGACATTGCTCGCGTTGAGCTGGGCTCCAGTCAGTACGCCTTGCGCTCCCTGCTGAACAACCAACCGGCCGTGGCAATCCCGATCTTCCAGCGTCCGGGCTCCAACGCTATCGAGATCTCCAACGAAGTTCGCGCCAAAATGGCCGAGCTGAAGAAGAGCTTCCCCGAAGGCATGGACTTCAGCATCGTGTATGACCCGACGATTTTCGTTCGTGGTTCCATTGAGGCTGTCGTGCACACGCTGTTCGAAGCACTGATTCTGGTGGTGCTGGTGGTGATTCTGTTCCTGCAAACCTGGCGCGCCTCGATCATTCCGTTGGTGGCGGTCCCGGTATCGTTGATCGGTACGTTCGCAGTCATGCACCTGTTTGGCTTCTCGCTTAACGCGTTGTCATTGTTCGGACTGGTATTGGCCATCGGTATCGTGGTCGACGACGCCATCGTGGTGGTTGAAAACGTCGAACGAAACATCGGCCTGGGGCTGACGCCGGTCGAAGCGACCAAGCGCGCCATGCGTGAAGTCACCGGCCCGATCATCGCCACCGCGCTGGTGCTGTGTGCGGTGTTTATCCCGGCCGCGTTCATCTCCGGGTTGACCGGGCAGTTCTACAAACAGTTTGCTTTGACCATTGCGATCTCTACAGTGATCTCGGCCTTCAACTCGCTGACCCTGTCGCCAGCTTTGGCTGCCGTCTTGCTCAAAAGCCATGACGCGCCCAAAGACCGCTTCTCGAAAGTCCTCGACGGGATCTTCGGTGGCTGGTTGTTCCGTCCGTTCAACCGCTTCTTTGATCGTGCCAGCCATAGCTACGTGGGCACCGTGGGTCGTGTGATCCGCAGCAGCGGCATCGCCCTGCTGCTGTACGCCGGCCTGATGGCACTGACGTTCCTCGGTTTCTCCAGCACCCCGACCGGTTTTGTGCCGGGTCAGGACAAGCAATACCTGGTGGCTTTCGCCCAACTGCCGGACGCGGCGAGCCTGGACCGTACCGAGGATGTGATCAAACGCATGTCCGACCTGGCCCTGAAACAGCCCGGCGTGGAAAGCGCAGTGGCCTTCCCGGGCCTGTCGATCAACGGTTTCACCAACAGCCCTAACGCCGGCATCGTGTTCGTCACCCTGAAACCGTTCGACCAGCGCAAAGACCCAAGCCAGTCGGCCGGGGCCATTGCCGGAGCCTTGAACGGCCAGTACGCCGGGATTCAGGAGGCCTACATGGCGATCTTCCCGCCGCCGCCAGTACAGGGCCTGGGCACCATCGGTGGTTTCCGCCTGCAGATCGAAGACCGAGGCAACCTGGGATACGACGAGCTGTACAAAGAAACCATGAACATCATCACCAAGAGCCGCAGCGTGCCGGAACTGGCCGGGCTGTTCACCAGCTATACGGTGAACGTGCCACAGGTCGATGCTGCCATCGACCGCGAAAAAGCCAAGACCCACGGCGTGGCCGTCAGCGACATCTTCGACACCCTGCAGATTTACCTGGGTTCGTTGTATGCCAACGACTTCAACCGCTTCGGTCGCACCTATCAGGTCAACGTTCAGGCCGAGCAACAGTTCCGCCTCGAACCTGATCAGATCGGTCAGTTGAAAGTGCGCAACAACAAAGGCGAGATGATCCCGCTGGCGACCTTCATCAAGGTCAGCGACACCTCGGGGCCGGACCGCGTGATGCACTACAACGGCTTTATCACCGCTGAAATCAACGGTGCCGCGGCCCCTGACTACAGCTCCGGCCAAGCGCAAAAGGCCATCGAAAAACTGCTCAAGGACGAACTGCCTAACGGCATGACCTACGAGTGGACCGACCTGACCTACCAGCAGATTCTGTCTGGCAACACCGCGCTGTTCGTGTTCCCGCTCTGCGTACTGCTGGCGTTCCTGGTACTGGCGGCGCAATACGAGAGCTGGAGCCTGCCACTGGCGGTGATCCTGATCGTACCGATGACCCTGCTGTCGGCGATTACCGGGGTGATTCTCTCCGGTGGCGACAACAACATCTTCACCCAGATCGGCTTGATCGTTCTGGTCGGACTGGCCTGTAAGAACGCGATCCTGATCGTCGAGTTCGCCAAGGACAAGCAAGAGGAAGGCCTGGACCCGCTCAGCGCGGTACTGGAAGCCTGCCGTCTGCGTCTGCGGCCGATCCTGATGACCTCCTTCGCCTTCATCATGGGCGTGGTGCCTCTGGTGTTCTCCAGCGGTGCCGGTGCAGAAATGCGTCACGCCATGGGTGTGGCGGTGTTCTCCGGGATGCTCGGGGTGACCTTCTTCGGTCTGTTGCTGACACCGGTGTTCTACGTATTGATCCGTAACTTTGTCGAGCGCGGTGAAGCGCGCAAAGCGGCCAAGGCCCTGAAACTGGAGGCGCAACAATGAGTCTGAAAGCCTTCCTGCCGAGCTTGCTGGTGCTGGCCCTGAGTGCCTGTGCCGTCGGCCCGGACTACAAAACCCCAGCGACCGAGGCGGCCAACATCACGGCCGCCACCGACGGCGCAAACGGTCAGAAGAATTTCGACCGTGCACGCTTCGAAGGTATCTGGTGGCAGCAGTTCGACGATCCGGTTCTCAATCAATTGGTGACCCAATCCTTGCAGGGCAACCGTGAGCTGCGGGTGGCGTATGCCCGCTTGAAGGCATCTCGGGCGTTCCGTGATGACGCGGCCACCCAGACCACACCCAACGTCACCAGCCGCGCCAGCAGCGATTTGGCCAAGGGCCAGATTCCCGGCCAGACCACCGACCGCGTCAACAGCGAACGCTATGACCTGGGCCTGGACATGGCCTGGGAAGTCGACCTGTTCGGCCGTATCCAGCGCAATCTGGAAGCCGCCGATGCCGATCAGCAAGTCGCCGAAGCCGATCTGTACCAACTGCAAGTCAGCATGATTGCCGAACTGGTGGACGCTTACGGTCAACTGCGCGGTGCGCAACTGCGGGAAAAAATCGCGCTGGCCAACCTGATGAACCAGCAAGAGTCGAGCAAGATCACCGTGAGCCTGCGTGACGCCGGCGTCGGCGATCAGCTCGATGTGGTTCGCGCTGATGCCCGCCTCGCTTCCGTCGAAGCCAGCGTGCCGCAGCTGCAAGAAGTGCAGGCGCGTCAACGCAACCGGATTGCCACCCTGCTGGGTGAGCGGCCGGACAAACTGACCGTCGACCTCAGCCCGGCCAGCTTGCCGGCGATTGCCAAGGCCTTGCCGATTGGTGACCCGGGTGAACTGCTGCAACGCCGTCCGGATATTCGCAGTGCCGAGCGCAAACTGGCCGCCGCCACCGCGCGAATCGGCGTGGCCAAGGCCGATCTGTTCCCACGGGTCAGCCTCAGCGGCTTCCTCGGTTTCACCGCCGGACGTGGTTCACAGATCGGTTCGTCGGCAGCCAGCGCCTGGGCGCTCGGCCCAAGTATTACCTGGGCAGCTTTCGATCTGGGCAGCGTTCGCGCTCGCTTGCGGGCAGCCGATGCTAACGCCGAAGGCGCGCTGGCGACCTACGAGCAGCAAGTGTTGTTAGCGTTGGAAGAGTCGGAGAACGCCTTCTCCGATTACGGTAAACGCCAGCAACGCCTGATCTCGCTGATTCGCCAAAGCGAATCGAGCCGCGCTGCGGCCGACCTGGCAGAAATTCGCTACCGCGAAGGCACCGTGGATTTCCTGGTGCTGCTCGACGCACAACGCGAACGCCTGGCAGCCGAGGACTCCCAGGCCCAGGCCGAGGTTGACCTTTACCGTGGCATCGTCGCCATCTACAAGGCCCTCGGCGGTGGCTGGCAACCCGAGACGGTCGCCAGCAGGTAACCCCTTCAAGAGCTCCTTTGGTTGGCCGCAACCAACCAAAATTTTTTGCCCTGCGCCTCATTCGGTCGCGGGGTTTTTTTTGGTCTTTGGCAGAAGCGGCCGGGCAGCGTTCCTACGGTTGGGTGGTCTCAAGCACTGTCACCGTTGCGGTGGTGCCCGCACGCAGGCGATGAGTTCAGGGTTTGACTCGCAGCGCCGGCTGACCGAAGCTGGCAACTTTGCAAACGCTGTCAGATTCCGGATTCCTGAATGTCCAAGCCTCGCCGCTACCTGTTCATCAGCCTGCTTGTCCTGTTTGCCGTCGGCATTGCCTGGTTTTCTCTGCGCAGTACGACGCCCGAGGTGCCTCCCGCGATCAAGCAGGGCTATCACGACGCCATGGAAAAGGCCCGCAATGGCCAACCGGGTGCCGCGCGAGTGCTCTATCAGCAACTGGCACGTCCGGACTTGTCAGACACACGCCGCGTCCTGTTGCATGCCGAACTGCCGAATTACCCGAGCCCGCAGGCGCTGAAACTGGCAGACGCTGACCTGCAAAGCCCTCTGGTCGAGGTTCGTCAGGCCGCGATCAGAAGCATTGTCGGGCTGGTGCCCAATGGCCAACGCAGCGTGTTGCTCGGGCCATTGCTCGACGACCGTGAGCAAACCGTGCGTTTTGCCACAGCGAACGCATTGCTGGGGCTTTCGCCGGATGATCTGGGGTTGTACTTCGGTCCTTTGCAGCAGGTCATCGATGAGTATGAGCATTTCCTGAAAAGTCAGCCCGAAAGCGCCGAGACCCACTACCAACTGGCTCGCCTGCACCTGCACAACGCTGAATTGAAAGAAGCCCAACAAGCACTCGATCAGACCTTGCGCCTGGACCCGGGCAACCTGCCGGCGCTGGTGATGCAGATCGAGGTGCTGGATAAACAGGGCCAGGTCGATGCCGCCCAACAAATGCTGGCCAGACAGTTGCAGGCCCAACCCGACTCCGCCTATCTACAGCATGCTTTAGGGTTGTGGTTGCTGCATCACGGACAAAACGAGCTGGCCTTGCTCGGACTTTCAAAAGCGGTAGAACTGGCTCCCGACAATAAGGAATACCGCTACGACCTGGCCACCACGTTGCACGGCCAGGAAGAACTTGAAGCGGCGCAAAAGCAGCTTCAAGAGATCGTTCAACGTCACCCGGCCGATCGCAAGGCGCGGGTAACGCTGATCAACTACTGGAAGGAAAGCGGCCAGTTGCAGAACGTTCAGGTGCTGCTGGCACAGCTTGAGCAGATGAATCCGGATGATCCGGCGTTGCAGCAAGGGCTGTAAAAGATGGGCCGTAGGGTATTGAGTGGGGCTTACGAAAGCATTTCCTGCATCAATACCTGCAATTCATCCAGATCGAACGGCTTGGCCAAAATCGGCGCTTTTTGCGCGATCGGGCTGCCAGACTCACGAATTTCCTGCGGGTAACCGCTGATGAAAATCACCTTGAGTTCAGGTCGCAGCTTCACCGCAGGTTCCGCAATCTGTACGCCGGAGATGCCGCCGGGCAGACGGTAATCGGTGATCATCATATCCAGGTGCGGTTTGCTGGCGAGAATTTCGAAGGCCTGCTCGCCATCTTCAGCCTGCAAAACCCGATATCCTTCACCCGACAGGTAGGCGACCAGTACCATCAGGATCGAGGGGTCATCTTCAACGATCAATACGACGTCTTGTGCATCTTCACTCATGGGAAGCCTTTGTTCGGTCAATAGCTGCTGATACGACCCTTCGGTCATGCAGAGGTTGCGTTGCTTTGTCAGTTTTCCTACAGCGGTAGGCAAATACGAAATAACGAACCTTGATTAATCTTGCTCTCAACGGTGATGGATCCGCCATGGGCGGCGACGATTTGCTCGGAAATAAATAGCCCCAGGCCAAGTCCGGCCACCGCGGTTTTTGCCGACACACGCTCGAACTGCTGAAAATACGTTTCTGGTTTTCCTCACTGATGCCAATTCCCTGGTCCCGGACCTCGACCCGCGCTTCGCCATCCTCGCGGTACACGTGCACCTCAATCGGACGCTTGGCACCGTAACGCAGGGCGTTGGTCAGCAAGTTGGACACCACCTGCTCAATACGAAACTCATCCCAATTGCCTTCCACCGGTTGCGGCGCGACAAACGTCACCGACGACTCCACCTGCGGTGCAAAATTCTGCAACAGGTTACGCGCCAACTGCGCCAGATCAAAACGGCTGGGGCGAATCGATAGCTTCCCCGTGCGAATCCGCGATACATCAAGCATGTCCTCGATCAAGCGAATCAGGCTCTTGATCTGCCGCTCATCGCGATCGACCATTGCGTGCATCTTGTCCAGGGCAAACGCAGCAGCATTATCCCGGGCCAGGTGCATCTTGCGCAGCTGGGTTTCGAGGATCAGCCCGTTCAACGGCGTACGGACCTCGTGAGCGACGATCGACATGAAGTCATCGCGCATGCGCACCGCCTGCTCCAGTTCGTTCTGCGTGGCCTGCAATTGTTTGAGTAACGCCTCCTGCTCACGACGGCTTTGTTCCAGGGCTTCGACCTGCAGCTTCATCGCCTTGCGCTGTCGGTACAGCTCGACAAACACATTGACCTTGCTTTTCACCGCGTGGATATCCAGCGGTTTATGCAAAAAGTCCACCGCGCCACTTTCGTAACCCTTGAACGCGTAATTGCGCTCGCGCCCAGCTGCACTGACGAAAATAATCGGAATGCTTCGGGTTTTCTCGGTACCGCGCATCAGTTCGGCCAGTTCGAAGCCATTCATGCCGGGCAACTGCACATCGAGGATGGCGATGGCGAATTCGTGTTGCAGCAGCAATGACAAGGCTTCGTCCGCCGATCGCGCCTTGTACACCATGCGGTCCTCACGCGTGATCAGCGCTTCGAGCGCCAGCAGGTTCTCTGGCAGATCGTCGACGATCAACAATTTGGCCTGGATATTACTCAGCATACTTGCGGTAGATCCGTTCTTGTTTGACCAAAGGTTCAAATTGCTTGCCATAGGTCGAGAAATCCAGGGTTTCCTTACTGCCCAGCACCAGGAAACCACGATGACACAGCGACTCATGAAACAGCCCGAAGGCGCGATCCTGTAATTTTTTATTGAAATAAATCAATACATTGCGACATGAAATTAACTGAGTTTCTGAGAAAACGCTGTCAGTCGCCAGGCTGTGATCGGCGAAGGTCACGTTCTCGCATAGGGTCTTGTCGAAAATCGCGTGGTCATACGCTGCCGTATAGTAGTCGGCGAACGAACACTGACCACCGGCCTGCTGGTAGTTATGGGTGTAGGCACGGATGTTCGCCAGCGAGAAGATCCCTTGTTTGGCCTTTTCCAGCGAGCGTGGGTTGATGTCAGTGGCGTAAATGATGGTGCGCTCCAGCAAGCCTTCTTCGCGCAGCAGAATGGCCATCGAATAGACCTCTTCGCCCGTGCTGCACCCGGCAATCCAGATCTTGATCGAAGGATAGGTCTTGAGCAGCGGCACCACTTCCTGACGAATCGCCTGGAAGTGCGCCGGGTCGCGAAACATCTCGCTGACCGGAATCGTCAACAACTGCAGCAGCTGCATGAACGCCGTCGGATCGTGCAACACCCGCTCCTGTAACGCGGAAATGCTCTTGCACTCGAACTGATGCAAGGCGTGATTGACCCGACGCTGGATCGAAGCCCCGGAGTAGTCACGAAAGTCGTAGCTGTACTTGAGGTAGATTGCCTCGATCAGCAGCCGCAACTCGATTTCGCTATCTCTCTCCACTTAGATACGTTCCATCTTCGGTAACCACACGCGGATCAGCGAGAACAGGCGATCGAGGTCAATGGGTTTGGCCAGGTAATCGTTGGCGCCCGCCTGCAGGCAGCGCTCCTGATCGTCCTTCATGGCCTTGGCCGTCACCGCGATGATCGGCAGCTTGCGCCAGCGCGGGTCCTTGCGGATCTCGAGGGTGGCTTCATAACCGTCCATCTCCGGCATCATCACGTCCATCAGCACCAGGTCGATGTCATCCACCTCATTGAGTTTCTCGATCGCCTCACGACCGTTACGGCCAATCACCACGATAGCGCCCTTGTGCTCCAGTGCGCTGGTGAGAGCAAAGATGTTGCGCACATCATCATCCACCAACAGCACCTTGCGGCCTTCGAAAACCTTGTCGCGGCTGCGGGCAGTCTTGAGCATCGTTTGCCGCTCACGAGACAACCGCGATTCGACTTTGTGCAGAAAGAGTGTCACCTCGTCGAGCAGGCGCTCTGGCGAGCGTGCGCCCTTGATGATGATCGAGCGTGAATACTTGCGCAGATCCGCCTCTTCATCACGGGTCAGGTTACGCCCGGTATAGACGATCACCGGCGGGAACGAGCAAATGTCTTCGGTGGACATGCGCTTGAGCAAGTCATTGCCGAGCATGTCCGGCAGTTTCAGATCGATGATCATGCAGTCATAGAGCGTGTCGCGCAGCAGGTCCAGCGCGTCCTGGGCCAGGCCAACCGCGGTGATCTCAATGTCATCATCGCCGATCAGCCGGGCAATGCTATCGCGTTGCAGGTCATCGTCTTCCACCAGCAGCACGCGTTTGACCTTTTGCGTCAACTTGGCTTCCAGTCGCGCGAATACGTCCTTGAGCTCTTCGCGGGTGGTCGGCTTGAGCGCATAACCGATAGCGCCCATGTGCATGGCGGCCTCGACGCGGTCCTCGACAGAAATCACATGAACCGGGATGTGGCGGGTTTCGGCCTGTTCTTTCAGGCGCTGCAACACCGTCAGCCCGGAATGGTCCGGCAGGCGCATGTCCAGCAGGATCGCATCCGGCATGAATTGTGTCGCCAGCTCAAAACCTTCATCGGCACCGTGAGCCACCAGGCATTGATAGCCCAGTTCGTGGGCCAGGTCGAAGAGGATGTGCGCAAATTTCACTTCATCTTCCACCACCAATATGCAACGGCGGGTGAACGGCGCCTTGCCACGGTCATCAGCAAAACGCGGAATCCTCGGTTCATCGATCAACGGTGCAGGCGCGGCAGTCACCTTGGGAACAGCGACGACCGGTGCGATCTTCAGCAACTCACGCGGCTCATCGCCGGGTTCGACATACTGCATAGGCAACACCAGCGTGAATGCGCTGCC
Organism: Pseudomonas frederiksbergensis; assembly: GCF_001874645.1. Lineage (NCBI taxonomy): Bacteria > Pseudomonadati > Pseudomonadota > Gammaproteobacteria > Pseudomonadales > Pseudomonadaceae > Pseudomonas > Pseudomonas frederiksbergensis. The sequence continues at coordinate 5,560,485 of NZ_CP017886.1, read as the reverse complement.
CTGCCCCGGTTCGCTGATGACGCTGATCGAGCCGCCAAGCAACGCCGCCAGGTCACGCGAAATCGACAAGCCCAGCCCCGTGCCACCGTAACGCCGGTTCGTGCTGCCATCGGCCTGACGGAAGGCCTCGAAAATACTTTCCTGCTGATCGCTGGAAATACCGATGCCCGAGTCACGAACGATAAAAGCAATACCCTCGGCCGGCTGCCTGGCGACAGTCAGGCTGACGCTGCCCTTCTCGGTGAATTTGATAGCGTTCGACAACAGGTTCTTGAGCACCTGCTCCAGACGCTGACGATCGGTGAACAGCATCAACGGTGCATCGGCTTGCAGCAGGACGTCGAATGCCAAGTGCTTGTCCGCTGCCAGCGGTTCAAACATGCCCCGCAAGCTACCGACCAGACCCGCGACGCTGGCATTCTCGGGGCGTACTTCAAGCTTGCCGGCCTCGACCTTGGAAATGTCAAGAATGTCGTTGATCAGGTGGAGCAGATCGTTACCGGCCGAGTAGATCGATTCGGCAAACGTCACCTGCTCAGCGCTGAGGTTTTGTTGTGGGTTCTCTGCCAACAACCTGGCGAGAATCAACGAACTGTTCAGCGGCGTGCGCAGTTCGTGGGACATATTGGCGAGGAACTCGGATTTGTACTGGCTGGAGCGCTGCAACTCTTGCGCACGCTCTTCAAGTTGTACCTGGACCTGGCTCAACTCACCGTTCTTGCGATCCATTGCATCGCGCTGCTCGGCCAGGAATTGTGCCTGCTCGGCAAGCTGCTCGTTGCTCTGCTCAAGCTCGACCTGCTGAGTCTCCAGGTGTCCCTGGGACTCTTTGAGCACCCGCGACTGTTCTTCCAGTTCTTCGTTGGCAGTCTTCAGTTCTTCTTGCTGCACCTGCAACTCTTCATTGAGTTGCTGGGTTTGGGCGAGCACTTCCTGCAATCGTTGGCGATAACGCGCCGCTTCGATGGAGGTGCCGATATTCCCGGCAATCAGCTCCAGCAACTCGACATCACGCTCGGTCAGGGTGCGCAGGAAACCCAGTTCGATCACACCGTTGACCCGCTCGTCATCGCGGGTCGGCACCACCAGCACACTGCGCGGCAGGCCCTCCCCCAACCCGGAGCTGACTTTGAAATAGCCGGCGGGCACTTCATCCAGACGAATCAGCCGACCTTGTTGTGCCACCTGTCCGGTAATGCCCTCGCCACTGTCGATCGCCTGCTCGCGCCCTTCCTGCTCGCGGGAGAAACCATAAGAGGCTATGCGCGTGAGGCCTCCGTGCTCTTCTTTCACATACATCGCACCCACAACAGAGTCCAGATACTGCGCGCAAAATTGCAAAATATTGCGGCCCAGCAGATTTAACGACAGTTGCCCAAGCACCTGTTCCGCCAACTCGGCCTGGCCATTACGCAGCCAGGCTTGTTGTTCCAGACGATGTGCGCTGCTCTGTTGCGCCGCGAGGTTGGCACTGTAACTTTTCGACAGACTGAGCAAATCGCGACGGCCGACATAGGCCAGCAAACCACTGATAGCGGCAACAAACAGCAAATAAAGGGAAATGGTCAAAACCGTCGTGCGGCGAACCTCTTCGCTGCGCGTGATACGCAACTGTTGCTCCATGTCGATGACATCTTCGTACTGCTTGCGGATTTCATCGGTCAGACGCTTACCCCGGCCAGACTTCACGGCGGCCCGATAATCACCGCTGCTGTGCTGCAAATCGATCATGGTCTGTGCGTAATCGTTCCACTCGACCTGCAACGCCTCGAGCCTGCGCAAGCGATCGACCTGCGGCGGGTTATCGGCCGTCAGCTCCTGCAAGGTCTTGAGCGCAACAATGATCCTCGGTTTGGCCGTTTCGTAAGGAGCGAGAAAATGCTCGTCACCGGACAACAGAAAACCACGCATCCCGGTTTCCAGGTCGACCGTCAGCGTTAACGCTTCGTTGGCGTTATTAATCACCCGGTCCGTGTGCTCGACCCATTGGATCACCGACAACAGATAGGTGATCAAAGAGACAAAAAACACCGCGCTAAGCACGCCCATCCCCAGCGGCAAGCTGATATTGCGGCTCAGCAGTTTGCGGAAACTTTGCTCATCAACCGAAGACGAAGAGGTCATTGGGTGGCCTTTGTGAACCGTTGTGAGTGAAGGAGTTTGCCCCATAAACGCATCTTGGATCCATTTTTCTGACAGCCTTGTCGGCAATATCCCGCAGCGCTCTGCATGATTCAGAGAGAACGGTTACCCTGTCGACTCAAGCCGGTCACTTCAATCGACCGGTGACCGAACGCCTTCTTCTGAGAGCCACCACCATGTCAGCCATAGCGCCCACCATCCTTGTAGTCGAAGACGACACCATCGTGCGCATGCTGATCGTCGACGTGCTGGAGGAACTGAAATTCAAGGTGCTGGAGGCCGACACAGGCCACGCAGCGCTTGCCCTGCTCAACGATAGCGCGCAAATCATCGATCTGCTGATGACCGATGTGGGATTGCCGGAGATGGATGGCCGGGAGCTGGCCGCTCAAGCGCGTGTGCTGCGTCCGGCGTTGCCGATTCTGTTTGCCAGTGGCTATTCGGAAAGTATTGAAGTGCGGGAAGGTATGTCAGTGATTGGCAAGCCGTTCTCTATCGACCAGTTGCGCGATAAAGTCCTGAGCATGTTCGCGGCTTGAGCTCAGCTTTTCTTGCGCACTTCATTCAACGTACTGGCCACTTTCAAGTGTCGGTACAACAAGGTCGACGCCCATTCCCGATCGCCCTGCTCCAGCGCGTCGATAATTTCCAGGTGTTCACGGCAGGAAATGCGAACCCGCTCCAGGTTCGACACGGTATGAAATTCAGTGAGCCGACGCAGGCGGTTTTGCTGCTGCACGGTTTGCAGAATGAAGCTATTGCCGGACGCAGCAGCGAGCAATTCATGAAATTCGGCGTTGGCTTCGAAAAAGCTCAGGCTGTCGGGAGTGCCTTCGAGCAGTGCCTGCTGCTTTTCACGGCAACGCTGTAGACGTTCACGCGGCAGATTGAAGGTCGGTTCGAGCAAGCCCGCAGGTTCCAGGAGCATGCGGAAGCGATAACTTTCGAAGCGTTTTTCGGCCGAACTCAACGTGGGCAAAAACATCCAGCCGTGCCCATGTTTGCGCTGCATGACACCTTCGTCGGACAAACGCAGCAAACAACGGCGCAATACCGCTTTACTTGCACCGTAACGACGCAACAGATCACTCTCCATCACCTGATCGGGAATCGCCTGAGCCAGTCGGTCATCGATCAGCCGCTGATACAGCGCCTCATCCTCACCGACTGGCAGATTGACCTTGGCCAATTCGTCGCTGAGCGGCGTATCCAGTACGCAGTAGCCCTGATGGGGCAAGCGTCCGATCACTTGTTCTTGCGCCAGATAGACCAACGCCCCTCGAATCGGCGAGCGAGACACGCCAAAGCGCTCGGCCAGTTCGACCTCTTTGAGGTGACTGCCGGGGGTTAACTCGCCAGACCGGATCGCCATGAGAATCTGCGAGGCAACTTTAGTCTGAAGTGCGGTGGGTTGGGTCATTGAAAAACGTCCATGAATCAGCTGCCAGACGCTAACCCATGAATCGAGAAACTTCCAGTCAATACAAGTGCATAACGCACCGTTGAGCGCTTGCCGGGCACAATAAACACCGCCAGCTGTGGTTTAATTGCGCCCCTTGTTTCTCCCCAGTCTTCTGCCTGCATCAAGGAAATCCCGTTCATGAGTCAGCCCCGCGCAACCAAAGTCCTGGTCATTGGTTACGTCTGGCCCGAGCCGCGTTCATCCGCAGCCAGCGGACACGTGATGCAAATTCTTGAAACGTTTTTGCAGCAAGGCTGGGACATCACCTTCAGCAGCCCGGCCGGTATCGGCGAACACAAGGCCGATCTGGCAGAGTTGGGTATTCGGGAAGTCCCCATTGAGCTGAACAACAGCAGTTTCGATGCCTTCGTCAGCGATCTGGCTCCGGATATCGTGCTGTTCGATCAGTTCATGATGGAAGAACAGTTCGGCTGGCGTGTCGAGAAACATTGCCCCACTGCCCTGCGCGTACTTGAGACCTCTGATCTGCAGAGCTTGCGACATGCCCGGCACCAGCGGCTCAAGGACCGCCTGAAGGCCAGTGACGACGCCAATGATTTCAGCGAGTTGTTCGCCCCGGCGTTGGGTGAAGAGTTCGAACTCATGGCCGATACCGATCTGGCCAAGCGTGAAATTGCTGCGCTGTACCGTTGCGACCTGAACCTGATGATCTCGGAGGTGGAAATCGAATTGCTCGTCGAGCAATTCAAGTTACCGCGCCAGTTACTGCACTGGTGTCCGCTGATGCTTGATCCGATCACTCAGCCGTTTACACCGTTCGAAGACCGCGCGCACTTCCTCAGCATCGGCAATTTCCGCCACGCCCCGAACTGGGATGCCGTGCTCTGGATGAAAACCACTCTCTGGCCGCTGATCCGGCAACAATTGCCCGGTGCGCAGCTGCACATTTATGGCGCCTACACGCCGCCCAAGGCGACCGCGTTGCACAACCCGAGCCAGGGTTTTCACGTGATGAACTGGGCCGAAGACGCCTTGCAGGTCATGTCCGCAGCGCGAATCTGCCTGGCTCCGCTGCGTTTCGGCGCGGGCATCAAGGGCAAGATTGTCGACGCCATGCTCTGTGGTACGCCGAATATCACCACGCCGATCGGTGCGGAAGGCATGAGCGCAGGCCAGCCGTGGCCGGGGGCCATCGGAGAAACAGCCGCGGCACTGGCCGATGCCGCCGTAGCGCGTTACAACGACAAGGCGCTGTGGCTGGAGTCTCAGGAACATGGCCGACGGTTGATCAATGAACGTTATCGACAGCAGGTACACGGCCCCGCCTTGATCGAGCGCCTGGCGTACTGCCGCGACAATCTCGATCACATCAGAAGTCATAATTTTATTGGCAGCATGCTGCGCCATCACGCTCACAAAAGTACCCAGTATATGGCGCAGTGGATTGAGGCTAAAAATCGAGTCAGCTCATAAACGCTATCTCTATCGACCCCAAGTAACGCGCATGACTTCTCTTGCCGATAAATCATTTCTTTGTTTGGCCGAAAAGAAACGCCAGGGCATTTAATTACTTGGACACTTTTGTCACCTTGTAATTAAGCACCCAGTGGATTACCTATAACTCACGGGTGCCGCTGAACGCTCGGCGCACGCGACAAGTCATCAGGACTGGTATCTATCTAATACTAAGCAATGGAACTGCATCATGGCGAACTCATACCCCCACAAACAATGGATGTCCGAAACACGTTACATGGACCGTCTGTCCATCGGTGAAATAGTTTGGCCGGGCGCCCACAATTCCGGCGTCGACCGTGACGCCTCTTATCCGCTTCATATCGCCGCCATTTCCAACTGGGTGGTGTGTCAGGATGGCCCGTTCATCCAGCAACTCAATGAAGGCGTGCGAGCGCTCGACCTGAGGTTTCACGCTGATGAACACTGGATGGGCATCAAGAAATTCCATACGTTTCACGGCCCTGCTACAGGTCGCTCGTTAAGTGAGCTGATTAAAAGCCTGAAGTATTTCCTCAATGAAAATCCAGATGAATTTATTATTTTGGACCTGCACGAATTGAAGACATTGAATGGCGACGCCTTCGACTACAAGACGTTTAATACTGTCATCATGAATGAACTAGGGCTGCGACTCATTCCTGAGAAAAATAAAAGCCTTACGCTCGGAGAACTTAAAAAGCTCAGTCGTCAACAACGGATCGTACTGGCAGCCGCATGGCATCCTGACTTCAACAGCCCGCTGTATTGGGGCGGTATCAGCCACCAGTGGAGCGGCACGGACATTACGCCTCCCAATGAGCTGAAGCAGCACATTGCACGGACATTAAAATCCCCGCCATCGGGTGCTATGCCATGGTCATTGTCGGCAACCAGTTATGAGTTGTTGGTGGGTGTGAAAAGAATCACCACAGAACTGAACGAGTGGTTCGGCCCGACGTCTGGCTGGGCACCGAAATGTAGCATTATCAATGTCGATTTTTTTGGAGACTCTTCACTGATCGACTACTGCTGGGAGTCGAATATGATCAAGGGGCGAGCCAAACACTAGGCTCTGTACGAAAACTGCCTGCGCGTCGACCAAGCTGCGTTAAAAACAGGCTCGGAATGCTCATTTAGAGGCCTAAAGTCGCGTGCGACCCCAGCCGTTCCTCGCCTGTTTTTGCCTTGCCTGATCGCCGCTCGGCGAGTTTTCGTACAGACCCGCCCCCCGAACAATCGAAAATCCTCGCCTCGCGGCGCGACAGGTTGGAACTGTCTTCCTGAAAGTGCATCATCAAGTCGCGATAACCATAAAAGCGCCCTGCCATGACCCGAGCCGCCCGAGTCACCGACCCATCCTACGAGCTGATGGATGACCACAACGGGGTGTCCATCATCTATCGCCAGCACGGATTCCCCTGCCCCAATCTGCCCCACAACTGGATCAGTCAGGTGGCCGAAGACGAAGTGGTGCCCAAGCGCGACATGCTGGTGAACTTCACCGATGAACTGTTCGAAAGCGGCCATCAGGTGTTCGCCGAACTGAAAAGCCTGACGCCCCTGCTGGAGCGTGCGCAGTGGATTACATCATCGCCCACTACGCTCGCGAACTGCCGCTGGAGGAGGTCGCCGAACACCTGGGCATGACCCCTACCCACTACCGTCCCTGAGTTCCAGGCCGTCGGCACTCAGGTCGGCAAGCTGTTCTCTGCCGCGCTGATCGGCCAGACCACCATCGACCAGGCCCTGGCCGCCGCCCAGCAAACCACCGAACGTGAAATGAAGCGCGCGGGTTATCCAAAGTAACCCTGCACCCGTAGGAGCTGCCCCCCCAATCGGTTGTGATCGCCATGAATACCTCGACTCTCAAAGCACAAATGAATACCCCGGTGGCTTGCAGCGAAGACAGTGAGGCCGCGGCACTTGGCGCGGCCATTCAGGCGGCGTGGTGCGCGTCGGGGACCGGGATCCAGCAAAGTCTGTTGGCGTTGTGCGAGCGCTGTGTCAGCCTCGACCACCGCTGCGAAACCCAACCTGTCGTGGCGAATGTAACGGCCTACCAACCGGCCTATGAGCCCTATCGCCAGCAGGTCGCAACCCTTTAAAGAGTGAACATCTATGTATCTGGTGTGTGGTGAAGCACTGTTTGATTTCTTCAGCGAAAACGAGGCCAGCGGTCAGGCTTCAACAGTGAATTACAAGGCGATTGCCGGCGGATCACCGTTCAACGTCGCCGTCGGTCTACGCCGTTTGGGTGTGGACGCGGCACTGTTCGCCGGACTGTCCACCGACTACCTCGGCCGGCGCTTGCAGCAGGTGCTGGCAGACGAAGGGGTACGCCCGGATTACCTGCTGGACTTCGACGCGCCCACCACCCTGGCGATGGTCGCGGTCGGTGCCAATGGCTCGCCGCATTACAGCTTTCGCGGTGAAGGCTGCGCTGATCGTCAACTCACGCTGGCCCATCTGCCAGCGTTGAACGAGCAAGTACGCGGCCTGCACATCGGCTCGTTTTCGCTGGTGGTGCAACCGATTGCCGACACGCTGCTGGCGCTGGTGCGCCGGGAAAGCGGTAAACGCCTGATCAGCCTCGACCCGAACGTGCGGCTCAATCCCGAGCCCAACATCGAGTTGTGGCGTTCGCGTATCGCGGAGTTGGTCCACCATGCCGACCTGATCAAGGTCAGCGACGAAGACTTGAGCCTGCTGTATCCGGAACGTGACCCGCAGAGCGTGATCGACGGCTGGCTGGAGCATCGCTGTCAATTGGTGTTCCTGACCCGTGGTGGTCAGGGCGCAACGGTGTTCAGCCGTCGCCACGGCAGTTGGTCCGCGTCGGCAAGTAAGGTGGTCATTGCCGACACCGTCGGCGCCGGTGACACCTTCCAGGCTGCGTTGATTACCTGGCTGACCGAGCAACAGCTCGATTCGGTCGACGGTTTGCAGCGCTTGAGCCGCGAACAGATCGACGCAATGCTCAGGTTCGCCATCAGCGCTGCGGCCCTGACCTGCAGCAAGACCGGGCCGGATTTGCCGTATCGGCATCAACTAATCTGACACGGTCCCCGCATCGAGAAGGTGCAACTCACCGGCCACTTGCACCTTGAACCAGTGGGTTTAATCCTGCACCATCGCGCCCTGGTTATTCAAAGGACGGAATCAAGGCATGCTGGATGCTAACGCTACCCATATTTCTCTTACCCTCGAAGGTGTTTCCACGGACCTTCAGGTGCTCAGTTTCGTAGGCCGCGAAGCGCTCAATCAGCCATACTGCTTTGACATCGAACTGCTCAGTTCCCGTCCCGACCTGAAGCTTGAAGAGCTGCTGCACAAACCTGCCTGCCTGACCTTCGGCGCGACCGGCGAAGGCGTCATTCATGGCCTGGTCTACCGCATCGCTCAAGGCGATTCGGGCAAAAGCCTGACGCGCTACAGCATCAGCCTGACCCCGCAGCTCAACTACCTGCGGCACAACCATGACCAGCAGATATTCCAGCAACTGAGCGTGCCGAAGATCATTGCCCAGGTCCTCGAAGCCCGCGGCATTCTGTCCGACGCCTACCGTTTCCAGCTCAGCGCGATCTACCCCGAGCGCGTGTACTGCGTGCAGTACGACGAATCCGACCTGCATTTCATCCAGCGCCTGTGCGAAGAAGAAGGCATTCACTTCCACTTCCAGCACAGTGCCAGCGGCCACAAACTGGTGTTCGGCGATGACCAGACGGTGTTCCGTAAACTGGCGCCGGTCACCTATCAGCAAGACTCCGGCATGAGCGCCGACAAACCGGTGATCAAGCGCTTCAACCTGCGCCTGGAAACCCGCACCAGCCGCGTCAGTCGCCGTGATTACGACTTCGAAAAACCGCGCATCCTGCCTGAAGGCGCAGCCAGCAGCGCGTTCCTGCCGGACCTGGAAGACTACGACTACCCCGGCCGCTTTACCGACCGCGCACGCGGCAAGCAACTGGCGACCCGCGCCCTCGAACGTCACCGTAGCGACTACCAACTGGCCGAAGGCAAAAGCGATCAACCGATCCTGGTCAGCGGTCACTTCCTGGCCTTGAGCGAGCACCCTAGGCCTGAGTGGAATGACCTCTGGCTGCTGCTGGAAGTCATTCACGAAGGCAAACAGCCGCAAGTGCTGGGCGAGTCCATCACCAGTGACGTCACCCAGAACAAGGATGACTTCCACCAGGGTTACCGCAACCGCTTCCTCGCCACCCCGTGGGACGCGCACTACCGCCCTGCCCTCGAACACCCGAAACCGAAAGTGCTGGGCAGCCAGACCGCTGTGGTCACCGGCCCCAAGGGCGAAGAAATCCACTGCGACGAATACGGCCGCATCAAGGTGCAGTTTTTCTGGGACCGCGACGGCCAGTCCGATGACAAAACCAGTTGCTGGGTCCGCGTAGCCACAGGTTGGGCCGGTAGCGCCTACGGCGGCATCGCCATCCCGCGCATCGGCATGGAAGTGCTGGTGACCTTCCTTGAAGGCGACCCCGACCAACCGCTGGTCACCGGGTGCCTGTACCACAAGGAAAACCTCGTTCCCTACGACCTGCCGGCGAACAAAACCCGCAGCACCTTCAAGACCCTCAGCTCACCGGGCGGCAAGGGCTACAACGAGCTGCGCATCGAAGACAAGAAAGGTGCCGAACAGATCTACCTGCACGCCCAGCGCGACTGGGACGAAAACATCGAGCACGACCAGAAAATCCGCGTCGGCAACGAACGCCACGACACTGTCGAAGCCAACACCCTCACCGAACTCAAGGCCGAAGAACACCGCATCACCCATCTGGATCGCAAGACCGAAGCGCGGGCGGACGATCACCTGACCGTCGGCGTGACTCAGCATGTGAAGGTCGGCACGGCGCAGTTCGTTGAAGCGGGGACGGAGATTCACTACCACGCGGGCGACAAGGTAGTGATGGAAGGTGGCATGGAACTGACGGCCAAAGCTGGCGGGAGTTTCGTCAAGGTTGATGCGGGGGGTGTGACGATTAGTGGGGCTGAGGTGAAGGTGAATTCCGGTGGTTCGCCGGGGAGCGGGACGGGAATCGGGATTTTGGTGCCTGGGTTGCCGTTGATTGCTGATCAGGCTCGGGCGGGGAACACGCTTAAATCCGGTACGGCAAATAGTGAGAAGTTTGACGAGCAAATCCGCTTTGTGACAGGGCTTGGACAGCCTATCAAGTCGGTGAAAGCCGCCATTATTGTTCCTTCCGCAGTGGCTCCGAAGATTTCAAAAAGTAATGCAGACGGCCTTCATCCTCGTGTCGAAACGGACACTGCCGAGACGGCAGAAGTCCATTTGATGTGGGACGAACTGATTGTGCCGCCAGGCTCTGACGATTACGAAGCGAGTAGAAATAAATGAGCGCACCCGTAGCTACTTTTAAGACCAATAGCCAGAGCTGCTCGGTTCAAGACGTTACCTTGAAGTGTGACAAGCTGTGGACGATGGGGCAGCAGGAAGCAATCAATCGCTTGAGTGTGCCGGAAAAGAGTGTTTTCTCTAAATCTACAAAAATGGTTCTGGTTTCAGATTTCGGTGCCCGAGCGGCACGGATCGCTGCTGCTTATGCCGAATTTTATCTGGAGCGCGGCGAAGACGGAAAACCGGATTTAAAGGGTCGATTTTACTGGATGGGGTTGGCTGCCTTTGCCAGTAAGCAGGTTAAATGCGGATTGGATTTTATTCCTGCGGAGCCTTACCTGACGATTGGAGTCCCCCCTATTGGCCAGCCGCCCCTAAGGATTGGTAAGAAAGGGCTTGGCAAGGGGAATTTTTGGTTATTTCAAGATATATTTGTATGGCACTGGTTTTATAAAAAACATCCGCAGCAGTTTGATGAGTGCGCACCTGTTCGCAATGCGAAAAGTTGTGATGCGCAGGTGCAGATGAATATAGATCAATTGCCGTGGGCCGACGAGGCTTTGCCAGTATTAAAGAATCTTGCGTTGACGCCCGATGTAAAAAAAGGTTTTGAGCGAATTAAGGAGTCTGAGAGCACGTCAGATCCAGCAACTAAAAGAAATTTGCAATTAAAGTCACTTCTTGCCATTGCTGATCATGAGCAACGAAGGATTCTTCAGCCACTGATTTACAACGAATTCTTTTTTCAAGCGACATTGAAAGCCCAAGCTGCATTTGAGTGGGCTCCTTTTGTACCGGTACGAGTCGCCGCTTTCAGTACTGCGTGCGATGTAGATGATAAGGAATTAAGGGTTCAAATGGACAAGGGCAACCTCTACAGCGAATCAGATCGTATGGAATTTATTGGAAAAATTGCTGCCCAGTATCATAAGTTGATGGGTTTTAAAAAAGACTATATGGAAGAGCAAATTGAAACCATTGCCACTTGGAATAATGCAGTATGAGGCTCTATTGCTTTGTACTATTTTTTTGCTTAGTGCCTGTGGTGATGCAAGAGACACTGGGAGTGGTTCTATGACGGGCAAGAAGTCGACGATCGAAATTCAGTTGCAGGAAGATATCAACACTTTGTTGACCGCAAGCCCTGTGAAGTTTTCTGAAGAGTGCATGTCACAGGTGAATATGTGCTGGTACAAAATTGATAAGTCCTTTGGTGATGCTGATCTACCTTCTGTAAAGGTCAATGGGGCTTTGATACTTGATGATGTTGCAAGTGTGAGTATTGCGATTGATAAAGATGTAGGGAAAAACATAGGAAGTCTTGACTTATCCGTTAGATCCCTCCCTGATGGCAGTAAGCATGAAGAGTATCAGGCTTTCTTATACGGTCTGTTAGAAAAAATAAAATCAGCAGGCTGGACTCATTATTATGCGCCGTCCGATCCGCGGATATCAGGTTCGCAAATTGATAAGATTAGCTCGCCTGGTAAGGTGCTTGGAGACTATGTCCTGAGTCATCCATGGTTAGATCCTGACTATCGCCTGGATCTAGATCGCTGGTTGAAAGTAGACGATTTTTATGATTGGAATTTTTATAATAATGGGAATTACCTAACCCTGAGGGCACAGCGGCACGACTCTGACGATGCCCCTAATGAACGCGGAACATATTTGGTAACTTTGAACTTTACAACAGAGCGCGAATACTGGGCACCTGCGTTTAGTGAGTCAAAAGACAAGGCACGCTGGAAAGAGTTGTTGCCGGGTCTTCTTAAGAACTACAAAGCTATTCGTGATGCTCGTGAAAAAAAGGCGATTGATGCGGGTATAGAAATTGATAGTGACTATCAAGACCCTCCAATTAAAGCGCTGAAATAAATCACTCTTCGTTGAGAGAGGGGTAGTTAAGTGCCTCCCTCTCTTTTAAAATTTAAGTTTGAGCGAGTTTGATGGCATATTTATGGGCATTAGTATTTTTGGCGTTGACGGGCTGCGATAACGCCAACCAAAGCTTTGTCGCTGTAACAGAGCCTACCAAGGTAGAAGCCCATTCCGGGAATGATGCCACGCTGATTGGTGAAGACATTCCCGACTTTTCTGATCAGACACCCTTTATGTCTATTCGGGCCGGTGGAGACGAATGGGGCTTAGCCGATATCGCTCTGCTCGCGCCAGACCTTCCGGGCATCGTTGATCTTGGGCAAGTTGGCGAACTTTGGATGGCGATGTTTCCTCTCACTTCGCTTGTTCAAGTAAGGTTTCTTGCTGGCCCGGACTCTCCTGTGACGCACGTGAACATGGCGGTGGTGTTTTCAAATAGTCCGCTTCCCGCCTATTTCGAGACGGATGCGCAAGGAGAATCACCCAGGTATTACGTACAAATAGGCGTCGTCGCGAATATCTACTTCGTGTGGGATGAGTTGATTGTTCCGGAGGGTGCCGACGATTACGAAAAAAGTCGGAATAAGGGGTTGCTGCCGACGCTGCGTGATTGGCATCCCACTGAGGTTTTGATGCCCCGTCTCATGCAGTTGGTGCAGTAGAAGGACAGAGGACTTCAGGATCGCCAAACGGCCATCAACCAAGCTGTACGACACAATAAAAAAGATTCGCACAAACAAGCCCGGCTTTTTCGGGAGATGGGCTTGCTGTGCAATGGTTAAGTCAGACTGGCGCTGTCCACCCCAACATCCGCTGCTGAGCCACCTTCAACAGGTCGCAACCATCCTGAGTCAGCAGATAAAGCGCATGGGTAATGTGCGGAATGTCCTGGACATCGCCGTGTTTGAAGCACTGGCAGTGCAGCGTCTCCAGCAGGTCGCTGGAGGCACGGATTCGCTGTAGAGCGGCTTCAAGTATGTCTTGGGGATTGGCCTCGGTATCGATGACCATTGGGTTTGAGTCGGTAACGCTGCTTTTGATGGCACGATAACGATCGGGAAATGGATTTAACGTAGGCATTAGGATTACTCGGTTGTTTGATAAGTAACCGCCGCATCGTGACCAAACGATGGGAGGCGGACTGTGTACAGGCTTGGTCAACCGAAACAACCAATCGGCTCGCCTAAAGGCGTCCCGCACACAGCCGCCATAACAACGCACTACGAGGACATGGATGTCCGCAGCGCGAATGATGGCACATATATGCACGGTTATTATCAGGTGACCAAACCCGTTCGCTGATTTTGCAGCGACGACGAACAGTAAACCCTTGCCGCTGACTGGCGAAAGGCGACGATGCCTATGACGTTGTAGGAAGGAGCCGAAGCTCGCTCAGGTTTTTATCGTGAGGATATTGGTTGGTAAAGCGCCCACCGGCGAGTTCCTCACCCGCGGTGGTTAGGGCGCAACAGTCGACGGCTTGCAGCGCTTGAGCCGCGAACATACGCATGAAATAGTCGGCCTTCCCCTTAAGCCCCGTCACCGCAGGCTATAGAGACCAAAAAACACCCCATCCCTTTCAATCACCTGAACACCCACTGAACTTAACCCTTGGTTAATCCTGTGGTCCAACAGTAACTGGACCGCGTTCGCGCAGAACCTTCTGACGCCCTCCGCGGCAGAGCCGACATCGTCAGGTGTCGCGCTGACTTCACGTCTGCACCGGAGATTTCTCATGAACATGCGTATATTGCTGGTGGCCTCTGCCCTCGCCTGCACCGGGTTTGCCGGGCTGGCGCTAGCCGACTCCGCACCTTCCCAGCCCGTGCCTTATCACTACGGAATGCCGCTGCACGTCAACAAAGTGATTTCGATGACCGAGCCCACCACGCAGGATTGCAAGGTGGTGACGGCGGAGATGAGGTTCATCGACAACGTCGGTAAACAGGAGGACATCAGCTACCTCAAGCTGTCGGATGCCTGTCACTATCAGAACTGAATAATGGCGCTGCACAGCGGCATTTGGCGATGGGCGTGAGCGAGGCCAAAGGTTATGCTTTGGCCTCCCCTTACTGCCGCAAGGATTCGCCATGCAGTTGTCGTTTCGCACACTGTCTACATTTACCGCTGGCCTGTGCTTTGTTCTGGCGCTGATCTGGGGCGTTATGCCCGACGCCATGCTGTCGATCTGGAGTGTCGGCTATTCAGACGCAACAGGGTTGGTAGCCAGACGCAGCGCGGTGTTGTTTGTGGCGCTGGGCGTGATGTTTTACCTGGCTCGAAACGCATCGCCGTCCGTTTCGCGGAGCGCGCTGAGCAGCGGTTTGATGGTCGGAGCGTTTGGGCTGGCGGCGCTGGGTGTCGGCGAATGGCTCAATGGCCATGCCGGCCCCGGTATCTTGCTGGCGGTGGCGGTGGAGATCGCGCTGGGCCTGGCATTTCTCCAGACCCAGCGTATAACCGTCGGACTCGCAGAAACCGTGGATTAATGCGCACGGACCTTTGACGCGAGCACATGGCTGCCGGGGGTGTGATCCTCCAGGTCGTGGCGCAATTCAGCGATCAGGTCGTTGATTTCACGACAGCCGTTAAGAGTGTTCGCGTCGATGCCGGTCACCACCAGATCCAGTTGGTCCGTCTGGTGGTTGTCGTAGACCTTGACGGTCATCGACAGGTCCGGTGACAAGGTGCACTGGCAACGTTTAGGCAAAAAACTGTGTTCAATGATATTGCGAAGTTCCAAGGCAGACAGAAACATTGCAACCCTCCCGTTTTATAGGACCATCGATCAATCGCCGGGTTAACCGCCGTCAGTCTTGCCAATCTTTATCTCGCGGTTTTTCCTGGGGGTGTTTTTCATGAACTGGAAGAAAGCATAAAGCATGCCCGGGAATTCGCACGACGGGCTGTCGGTAAATCAGCGATTTGCGACGAACCGCCGAATGGCCTCATGCAAAACGCATGATTCGCCACTCATTATCCCGCACGTTGCCAGCTCCGCCGTCGTGGTTTGCATTGAGCGGCCAGCGCAGTGAGAATGCTCGCGTTCACTGACTCAACCAAGAGCAAGGAGGCATCATGCGCTCATCTATTCTCACCGCGTCGGCGGTGCTGCTGTCCGGCCTGTCTACTCTGGCCAGCGCTACGAAACTCGAAGACGTTGCCCCCTATCCCAAGGCTGAAAGCGGTTTTACACGCCAGGTGATTCACCTCGCGCCGCAAACCCGGGAAGACAACTACCAGGTCGAAATCCTCGCCGGAAAAACCCTGACAGTAGATTGCAATCACCAGCGTCTGGGTGGCGCGCTGGAGGAAAAAAACCTCGAAGGCTGGGGTTATCCGTTCTATCGACTGGAGAACGTCATCGGCCCGATGAGCACGTTGATGGCGTGCCCGGACGGCAAGAGCAAACAGGACTTCGTACCGGTCGTCGGTGAGGGTTTCCGGCTGCGTTACAACAGCAAGCTGCCGATTGTGGTCTACGTGCCAAAGGACGTCGAAGTACGCTACCGGATCTGGTCGGCGTCGGACACGGTCGAGAAAGCCCGTCAAGAATAACCGGAGCGCAGACAATGATTACCTGCCACGTCAAATACGTGATCGACCCTTACCAACTCGCCGACTTTGAAGCTTACGCCAAGGCCTGGCTCAGCGTTGTCGAACGACTGGGCGGTACCCACCACGGGTACTTTCTACCTTCTGAAGGCGCAAGCAATATCGCTTATTGCCTGTTCAGCTTCCCTTCGCTCGCAGACTACGAAAGCTATCGACATGTTGCTCTGAGCGACACCGAAAGCACTGCGTTGGTGGCGCAAGTGGTGGAGAAGAAATTCATCCTCAGTTACGAGCGGACGTTTCTGCGTCCACTGCTCGCCTGAATCCCTTTCGGCGACTTACACCAGTGCGCCGCTCAATGCGGCGCGCTCGGCCACATGTCGCAAGCTATCAAAATTGATATTGGCCCCCGAGTCGATCGCCACCAGGGTCTGACCCCGGACACCGGTTTGCGCCACGTACTTCTTGATCCCGGCAACAGCCAGCGCGCCGGATGGCTCGGTGATTGAGCGGGTGTCGTCGTAAATGTTCTTGATCGCCGCGCACAGCTCGTCGTTACTAACCGTCAGCACTTCATCGACGTGATGGCGACAGATCTCAAAGCCGTAAGCACCGATCTGCGCGACCGCTACACCATCGGCGAAGGTGCCTACGCTCGGCAGCACCACTCGCTCTCCCGCGAGCATTGCTGCTTGCAGGCACGCGGAATGTTCCGACTCGACGCCAATAATGCGGATGTCCGGTTGCAGGTATTTGACGTACGCGGCGATGCCGGCAATTAAACCGCCACCCCCACCGGGACGAAGATCGCGTCCAATGGGCCTTGATGCTGACGCAGGATTTCCATGGCCACCGTGCCCTGCCCGGCAATGACATCCGGGTCGTCGAAGGGCGCAACAAAGGTGCGTCCGGTTTGCCGGGCCAGGTTCAAGGCGTACTCCAGGGCGAACGGAAAGCTCTCGCCATGCAACAGCGCATTCGCGCCGCGACTGCGCACGCCAATCACCTTCAACTCCGGCGTTGACGTAGGCATGACGATGCTCGCCGCGATCCCCAATTCGCGCGCCGCCAGTGCCACGCCTTGAGCGTGATTTCCGGCCGACGCAGTGACCACGCCACGAGCCTTTTGCGCGTCGCTCAGTTGGGCCAATTTGTTGTAGGCACCACGAATTTTGAAGGAAAAGGTCGGTTGCAGGTCTTCGCGCTTGAGCAAAATCTGATTGCCCAACACCTCGGACAGCGCCGGTGCCACTTGCAAGGGCGTGCGCACCGCCAGTTCATAAACCGGTGCGGCGAGGATTTTTTTCACGTACTGCTCAAGCAGGGCCTGCTTGGCGGTGGCGGTGCTGGTGTCCATCAACGTCTCCTGGCTTTGTTCGGAGCCCCGGAGACAGAAAATGAAAACCCGCCTCTAGGGCGGGTTGGGTGCAGTCGTCAGCTAGCCCGCCAAATAAGGAATGGCGGTAATAATGCTTGGCTGGCGGCGCGATACGGTGGAAGTCATGACTCGAAATTAGCCGCGCGCGAAAGGCAAGTCAATGGCCCATTTTCTATCGAGTGCGATAGTTGATCGCTAAGGGGGCGCCGGTGAAAATGTCAGCGCCACATGCCCGGTCTACAGCACCGGCTCACCAGGCCTGCCCGCGACGCTTGAGTTCGAGCCTGCGGACGAACTCCTCGAGCACCAGCGAGTACAGATCATCCTGCAAATAGGCGTCTTCGATACCGGCGTCGATGTTCGGATTGTCGTTGACCTCGATCACCACCACTTTGTCGCCGGACTGCTTGAGGTCGACGCCGTACAGACCGTCGCCGATGAGATTGGCGGTTTTCACTGCAAGGTCCACCACCGCCTTGGGCGCCTCATGAACCGCCAGGGTCCGGCACTCGCCGTTGATGTCCTGGCCCTTGGCTTTGTGGTTGTAAATCTGCCAATGTCCTTTGGACATGAAGTACTGGCAGGCGAAGATCGGTTTGCGGTTGAGCACGCCAATGCGCCAGTCGTACTCGGTGTAGAAGAACTCCTGCGCCAGCAGCAACACCGAATGCTCGAACAGCTCGGCAGTAGCTTCGAGCAAGGCTTGTTGACTTTCGACCTTGATTACCCCTCGCGAGAAACAGCCGTCAGGAATTTTCAGCACCAATGGAAAACCCAGTCGCTCACCCACCCGCTCAAAATCTTCCGGTCGTTCCTTGTAGAGAATTTCCGTGGCCGGCATGCCCAACTGATGGCTGTTGAGCAAATCCGTCAGGTAGACCTTGTTGGTACAACGCAGAATTGACGCAGGGTCGTCCATCACCACCAAGCCTTCACTTTCGGCTTTTTTCGCGAAACGATACGTATGGTTGTCGACACTGGTCGTCTCGCGGATCAGCAATCCGTCGTATTCGGCGATACGCGCGTAGTCTTTGCGCTCGATCAGCTCGACATCGATGCCCAGCCCCTTGCCCACCCGGACAAAATTCTCCAACGCCCTGGCATTGGATGGCGGCAGCGCTTCCTGCGGATCGTGGAGGATTGCCAGGTCATAACGGGCCAGTCGTCGTGAACGCGGCATGCGCCAGATCTTGCGACTGAAACTGTCCAGCGAGTTGGCGAAGTGATCTTCCTGATCTTCTCGTAACTTATGCAATGCCCCGGACTTTACCCCTTCAATGTGCCAACCGTTACGCCGACGGAACTCCACCAGCAATATCGGACAGGGAAACACTTCAAACAATTGACGCGCCAAATCCTGCAACGGCTCGATATTGGTTTTTCCAAAATAGAGTGTCAGGGTAAATCCTTCAGTGTCGCTATAAAGATGATGACTCAAGGCCTTGTCCAATGTCTTGTCCAGATCATCCAGGGCCAGCCCGTAAAGGGACTTTCGAGTCAGTTCACTGATGGTTCGCACCGAAGGAATCACCTTGTGCCCCCGGGCTTCAGCCAGCAATGAGCAGTAGTAGCCGTGCCCCAGGTACTTGTAGCTGCGACACAGGTTAATCACCTGAACCCGTTTGCCCTGCTCGCTGCCGCGGGTGTGTTCGAGATATTCCTGGGCACTGACGATGTCTTCACTGGGAAAGTAAGACGCCCAGTCTTCCTTGCGCTCGACAATAATAACCAATTGACTGGACGTTCTCGCAGTCTCGGATAAATAAGTAGCTTTAGTTATTGCTGCCGGTAAACTTTGCTCCGATACTTCACGCCAATGACCTTGTAATGCTGACATAGTGATTGATCCGTTGGAGAACAAGACCTTTCCTATTAAGCACGAACTTTTTCGAAAGTCCCGTTTCGTTACGCAACTTTTACGGCGGCCCTATGAATCTTGTCTTTCGCCTTGCAGTACTGGACGACCTGGCGGCACTTCTGGAACTTGAGCAGCAATGTTTCACCACTGACCGGCTCAACAGCCGTAACTTCCAGTGGATGATCAACCGTGCCCACGGGCAGTTGATTGTTGCCGAGGGCGAAGGCCTGTTGCTCGGTTACGCTCTGGTGCTGTTTCACCGCGGCACCTCGCTGGCACGGCTTTACTCGATTGCCATTGCAGTTCAGGCACGCGGCGCCGGTCTGGGAAAAAAACTCCTGGAGAAAATCGAGGCCTGCGCGCTGGAGCACGATTGCGCCTATCTGCGCCTGGAAGTGCGCACCGACAACCCAGCGGCGATTGCGCTGTACGAGCGTAACGGCTACCGGCGTTTTGCGTTGATTCACGACTACTACGAAGATCACGCGGATGCCTTGCGCCTGGAAAAGCGCATCCTCGAACACCGCGATGGCCGCAGCATCAGCGTGCCCTATTACGCGCAAACCACCGACTTCACCTGTGGCCCGGCCTGCCTGTTGATGGCCATGAATGCATTGCAACCGACTCGCGTCATGGAGCGCCGTGAAGAAGTACAACTTTGGCGTGAGGCGACCACCGTCTTCATGACCTCAGGTCACGGCGGCTGTAGCCCTCAGGGGCTGGCGCTGGCAGCCTGGCGGCGGGGTTTTCGGGTACGGTTGCAGGTGAGCATGGCCGGGACATTGTTTCTCGACGGTGTACGCGATGAGCATAAAAAAGACGTCATGCGCCTAGTGCACGATGAGTTCGAAACGCAGCTGAAACAGAGCGATGTCGAGCAAGTGCCTGGCGGCGTGCTCGATCTGCCTCGTCTGCTGGCCGATGGCGGACAGCCGCTGGTGTTGATCAGCAGCTACCGCTTGACCCGCTCCAAGGCTCCGCACTGGGTGATCGTCACCGATTGCGACGAAGAGTTTGTCTACCTGCATGACCCGGACATCGACCACAGCCAGCACCGCCAGCCGATGGACTGCCAGCACCTGCCGGTCAGCCATGGCGAGTTCGACAAAATGTGCAGTTTTGGCCGCGGGAAGCTGCGGGCAGCGGTGGTCGTGTATGGCCGAGGATGATCATCCATTGCCGGGTCTCGAATGTCGCACCGCCATCGCTGGCAAACAGAATGCCACCCGGCAACGCCTGAATTACGGTCAATGCCACTCAATAACCGCTGGTGTCCGAATCACGGGGTGGCGGGTTGGGCGGGATAGATGGTTTGACCGTACCCGGCGCAGTGCCGCTGCGCGGATAGCCATTGCCGATCCCGCCGTTTTCGAGGGTCGGTGGACGGTAAACCGGCACGGTGTTCGGCCCGCGGATGACCGGCGCGCTGGGTTGGGTACCCTGCATGCTGTTGGGATTGACTCGACGAATCGGGTCGTTGTAGGGGTTATCGGGGTTGTCAGGGAGATTCTGGGCAAGCAGCACAGGATGCTCCACCGTCGCCGCCAGCATGCCAATGTCTGCGCCGGCCTGGGTCAGAGTGCCAAGCAAGCCACTCAACGCCAGCGCGCTGGTACCGAGCACAAACCTGTTCATGGTGGAGTTCCTCCAGTGCATGCAGATAGGGTCTTCGATTACACGCTACGCGCAGGATTCGCCCCTGTGAAGACAATACTCCAGCACAGATGTAACACCGATTAACCAACCACACCGCAGAACGGCCGGAAAACCGCAACGCAGCGCCAGCAAAGGCTGCTGACGCGTTGATCGTGCTCAGATCAAAACAATAATGGCCAGCAAGCCGCCGAAAATCGCCCACTTCTCCAGGTAGTAGCGCGTCCGGTTGCGCTTTTTCAGTTCTTTACCGCGCAGACGAACTTTGTAGACTTTGCCGAAAAACCGGTTCAAGCCACCGGTTTTATCGCCTGCATCGTTTGGCGCGCCAGCAGCGGACATCACGTTGCGGCTGAACCAGCGATTGAACGCTGTGGCCCAGCGGTACTTCAGCGGACGCTCGATGTCGCAGAACAGGATGATGCGGTTCTGCTGGGTGGTGTTTTCGGCGTAATGAATGTAAGTCTCGTCGAACATCACCGCCTCGCCATCGCGCCAGTGATAACGCTCGCCGTCGACCTCGATGTAGCACCCCTCGTCGTTAGGCGTATCCAGACCCAGGTGATAACGGTACGAACCGGCATACGGGTCGCGGTGACGAACCAGTTTCGAGCCCGGTGGCAATTCGGCGAACATCGCCGCCTTGATCGAGCCGATGCTTTGCACCAGCTCCGTGGTGCGCGGGCAGAGCTTGGTGGCCGACGGGTGGCTGTCGCCGTACCACTTCAGATAAAAGCGCTTCCAGCCGGTTTTGAAGAACGAGTTGAAGCCCACATCGTCGTATTGGTCCGAGCGCTTGATCTCCCCTGCCCTGAGCAGATTCTGGCCCTCGGCGCGGATTTCCTGCCAATTGGCCTGCAACGGGCTCAGGTCCGGGAAGTCGGCAGGATCCAGATAAGGCTTGTTGGGGATTTTCGAAAACAGGTACAGGAAGCAGTTGATCGGCGCCAGAAAGGTCGAATGATCACTCAACTGACGACTCAGTTTGTGCCGGATACGGCCACGCAGATGCACATACGCAATGGATAAAACGTAGAGGGAGACAATGATGAGTTTCACGGGAATTCGTCACAGTTCAGAAAAATACATGCCACGCGCCACAAGGCTGATTTAAGCGCGGCGTCCGAGATCCAACTATCAAGTGAATCGGTAAAGCACGGGAGCCCGAGCAGAAAGCTAGCTCATGGCCACTGGGGCGTATTCTAGTCATACTTTGTAATTAAAGGTTAACTTACATTTGTGAAAAATGGTGGAGGCGTTGTGCCAGAAAAACGCCTGTTCAGCTCAACGAACACAGGACACCATGGATAGCTGTCGACGCCGGCCAGCCCCCCCTACTCATGGATGAAAGCTTGATGATGTTAGCCGCACTTCCCAGACGCCTCCATAAAAGCACCGCTGCCTTGCTCGCCGCTCTGAGCGCCTCGACAACCTGCGCGACCGAAATTCCCGACGCCGCCGCCAGCGACCCGGCGAAACTGGGCTGGATGGTCGGCTCGCCACCGCCGGCAGCCCGCTGCCCAAGCCAAAGGATTACCAGGGGCCGCGCAGCTACTATGAGTTTTTGCAGACCGTACAGTTGCAAGGCCAACACGGTAACGCATTCGCCTATAAGACCATCAACACCGACGTATTGGGCTGGGTGATCGCCCGGGTAACCGGTCAAAACGTTGCGCAGTTTCTCTCGGAACGTATCTGGAGTCGCCTGGGCGCTGAGCAGGATGCCTATTTCACCGTGGACTCGATCGGAACGCCCTTTGCTGGCGGCGGCCTGAACACCGGCCTACGTGACCTGGCACGGTTTGGCGAGATGCTGCGCAACGACGGTCAATTCAATGGTCAGCAAATCGTGCCCAAAGCCGTGGTCGATGACATCCGCCACGGCGGCGATAAGGCTGCCTTTGCCAAAGCCGGTTATGGGCTGTTGCAAGACTGGAGCTATCGCAACATGTGGTGGGTCAGCCACAACCCGGACGGTGCATTCATGGCCCGCGGAGTTCACGGACAAAGTATCTACATCGATCCGAAAGCAGAAATGCTGATCGTCCACTACGCTTCACATCCGGTGGCAGGCAACGTAGCCAACGATCCGGTCACGTTGCCGGCCTTCGATGCGTTGGCCCGGTACCTGCTTGAGCAGCCTTGAGGCGCTAAAGTCAAACCGTCAAACGTTTCCCAACCGGGGATTGTTGGTGCCCTTGCTGAAATTCCCTTGGGGATGCTTGACGACCCGAGCCATGTCGATGCTGCAGGCGTCCCCGCAGCAATCACGCCCCAAACAACAAGCACCGCGCTCACAGCAGAACCAGCAAGGCGCACCGGGACTTGGCTTCGACAGCTTCGACGACGAAATCTCCGTTCGCGTCCTTGCACCACTTGAATGGAACATGAAGCTGGGTGCTCGTACACACTGAACCACCTCATTAAATTTTCGCACTTAACAACTTGGAGTTTATATGTCTCACGATACGTTGACTCGGGCGGAAGATGCACTATCCGCCGCCAATAAAAACCGTGTGACGGAGGTCGGAACCGCGCAAGTGGCCAATGTGACTACCGAAGATTCTGCTTTAGTTAGTTGGACTCGGGCACCGATGGCGTCTGTGAGTATAGCCACTGTCGCTGCCTCATTAGATACTACCTGGATCAGTGTTTGGGAGTTCACCAATCTGATTACCAATAAGCCTAACCCGTCCGACCCTACGACATGGGACTGGTCTCCGGCCATTGCCGGCGCACAGACTGAGGCACAGTCTATGGCCAAAGTAGCTTATGGAGGTTATGGCGTAAGTTTTACTGCCGGAATTTATCCGGTTACCCGGATCATTCACTACAGTGGCACGCCGCTTCAAGGCATGGGCGCTCGTAATACGTTTCTCACTGCCCTGCCTTTTGATCCTGCCAATGGCAAGCCCTATGGCATGCTGGAACTGGCTCCTGGGGTGGTACAGGGGGCGCACATCAGTGGCATTACATTTTGCGGATCGCCTTCTTATGTATATGGGACACCTGCAGTTAACCCAAATCAATGGGGCTTCTACTGCCATGCACAGTATGACGCCGGCAATGTAGAGGGCGGCTTCTGGCACTCAAATCTGGTCGATGTGTGTTTTTGGAACTTCAAAAAGGGCATTTGGTCTCGTGGCGGTTATACCCAAGCCAACTCAAAGCGACCACACCAATGGATTGACTTTTCTGGAGTTCAAATTGAGGTACAGGATGGTGGTGAGCCCTGGCTGTTTACTGGGCAGCATGGCCAGATCTCAGTACGCAGCGGCCTCGGCAAGAGCATTAGCGCCTCTGTTGTCAAGCGCGCGCTGTACTCGGTCAAAGTGGCTGTTGACCCTGATCCTTCAACCACGGCGTATGAAGGTATCAATGGCGAGAGCACTTCGGATGTTTCTGGTGTAGGTAATGCCACTCGAGCCGGCCACAATATAACTTTTAGTGATGGCTTTTCGTTTCAGGGATCGCAAAAGGGTCTTTGGGTCAATGGTCCTGCGCGTAATATTACATCTGATGGCTGCTGGTATGAGACCTTGGCACAAGCCGTGACCATGGTAGGCGACGGTAATATTAGTCTGTCTAATAACCATTTTGCCAATGCCGGCATTGGTACCACCGCAGGCGGTGCAGCTGGAACAGGTTATATTGTGACGTTAGGCGCTAAAGGCCAGATTGATTGGGGTCAGGGTAACGTCGTAGAAGGGTCTTATGACCACGTGGTTTCCGACACGTCTTCCGGGGCCAACGAATGCAATGGTATCAACTGGTGGGGCTATCTGCGTAATGATGCTACCGGCCCCACCATACTGCCTACCTTGCCACAAAAATCGCCTGCTATGGACGCTAGCGGCAAGATTGATATGGGATCGCATAACTTTGGGACAATAGCACCTAATGCTGATCGCACGGTACGATTGTCCCATATATCCAGCAACGTGTTACCAGGGCAAACGTTAGTGCTGCGAGCAACTACCGGCCCTGTCACTATTAAGAACGCTGCCGGCAGTAACATTCTTACCGGTGCAGGACGGGACATTACTATCCCCGCTGGCGGTCTAGCCACCTTCCTGCGCATACAACCTTACGTGACAGGTTCTGAGTTCTTGCTTCAGTCTGTATCTATTCACTCTGCTTCTGCCGTGCCGACTGATGGGTTCTATTACACTCAAGGGCATGTGATTGAAAACATGGCTACGGGTGCCGGCGTGCCGGATCGATGGAAGTGCACTACTTCAGGACTGGCGGGCACTACCGCAGTATTCAAAGTCGCAGCTCTATTAACTTAACCATCGGTATCGGGGTCAAGCGGGCGGAACTGATCGCCAGAGAGAACGGCATCAGGCCAACTTAATCAATGCTCCAGAGACATCATCTCTGGCTTGCCGCAATTCGCTCGCATCCTGATTCAGGCGATGGACGATACCCAGCAGCCGCTGGCGCAGCAATTCGTCACCCAGCTGATCAATGGCTCGCATGACATCAACTGCTGCGGCCTCGTTATTGGCGGCTGCAGAGTCCAGTGTTTTACGCAGGTTTCGTGCTGATCGGTTCACTTCAGTAGCCCTCATGAATCAGGCCTGCACCCTACAACAGCAATGTTTCTTTTTAATTTAAGTCGCTTAGCTTCGGATGAATGGTCGGGCCCGATGACGGAAAGACGCTGCTCGAAACGATCGCCGCCAAAGCTCTTTCCTGTCTTTGGACCGCAACGGGCGGTAGCTGCGACGCCAATCCCTAGGTTTGGGTCATCACATTCGAGCAGGTAAAGAGTTCGCCCTGACCACTCCACTAAGGGACTGCGATGCCAAACTCAGACGGCTCCCCTGCAGATCAGCCATTGCTCAACTAGGCTATAAATCTCCAGAGGAGCCAAAGCCATGGAAGACAAAAATCCGGTTTATTTCGCTCTGATTATCTAAATCTAACGCAGCACGTATGCGACTTCGGAGCCAATACCGGTCCGGTATTGGCAAAATAGATTCAACATTGGAGGGAGCCATGAGCAATATTATCGCTACCGGCGAGCCACCTGAAGCCGTCCGCCTCATCATCAAGGTTTATGCCAGCTTGCTGCTCGCAGGGTTTGCGCTGATTCCAGCCTATCTGATTGGCTACTTATTCTACTTTCAGGACCCCACCCTTCTATACGAGGACCACGCGTTCCATATAATTGCGATCACGGCAGCTACCTTGGAAGGCTTGTTTGTGACTTACGTGACGTGGCGCTGCTATCAGTCATCGGGAGAGCCGCTGCTGCGATGGATGACGCTTGGCTTTCTCGGCTTTGTACTGATCTACTCGCTTCATGGTGCGTTCACTGGGCTCGCACATCACAATATCTGGCTCTTCCTGCTTTATGGACCCGCCTCTCGACTGGTCATGGCGGTTCTGCTGTTCGTCGGAATGCTGTCGTACCACCGCCCACCCGATGCTGCGGACCAACGAATGAAGCCGCGCCCGTGGTTGACCTGGATAGGACTGTTCCTGCTGGTTGACCTGGCAGTGGCATACGTCGCGAATTCGTCAATCGCCGGCGCTCTCGCGGTGCGCCTCTCGCTGGAAGGTGGCGCCCTCGTTTTTTCCACATTGAACGTGGCAATGCTCCTGCTGCGCCGTGTCCGTTCGCAGTTGATGGTGATTTTTGTCATCTCGGTCACGGCGTTCGCGTTGTCATCTCTTGCATTCATCCTTGCACGTCCCTGGAACCACATGTGGTGGCTCGCCCATGCAATCTTCGCCGCTGGATTCTTCCTGTTGAGCTATGGGGTAGTGCAAGCGTTCCTCACCACGCGGTCTTTCTCGAGAATTTACAGCCAAGAGGAGCTGATGGTACGTCTTGCCGAGGCAATGGAGTACACCGAGAACGCTCTGCAGGAACTCCAGCGCACCAATCAAGAACTCGGACACCTTGCGGCGACCGACCCACTGACAGGAGCTGATAATCGCCGTCGGTTCATGGAGCGGGTCGAAGCCGAAATTGGCCGGACCAAACGCGGTGGTGCGCCGTTCTCCGTGTTGGCACTTGATCTGGACAATTTCAAGTCCATCAATGATCGATTCGGGCACCAGGTTGGCGATGACATCCTGAAGGAGTTCGTGCAGAAATGCCTCGATTCGATCCGGCCGTATGACGGCGTAGCCCGAGTGGGCGGAGAGGAATTCATGATTCTGCTACCTCAGACGTCACTTGAAGGCGCGCATGTAATCGCTGAGCGCCTCCGAACCACCGTTGCAAATACTTCTTTTAATAGCGGCTTTCAGCGGTTAACGGTCGTCACAGTGAGCATCGGCATATCGCAATCTGGCCACGACGGCGACACCATCGAGGCAATTTTGCACGTCGCTGATCAACGCCTGTATCACGCTAAACACCAAGGACGTAACCGTGTGGTCACGACCATCAAAACCAGCCTCCAACCTCTGCCCTGACCATCATTTCGAAGTCGAAAGCCGCGGACACGATCGTCCTAAGCGCTGAGACTAGATACACATTGCCTCTAAGCCTTTCACCCTGTGCCTTTGAATCCGGGTGCCTGGACAGCTCCCCTCCTTTGCTTACTTTCCATGCGGCATGGCTGAACCACCGTCATGGGTCTGATGAGCAATGATCTTTTGTCAGTCGGTAACCCCGGTAGTTAACTCGCGTCTCGCACAATCCCGTGACGAGTCCCGAAACAAAACTATAAGAGGGTGGGCCGATGGTGAGCAGTACTTCGTTGCTATGGGTGTTGTTAGCCGCGATTGTCATGATCGTGGTGCTGATCGTCAGGTTCAGGGTGCACGCATTCCTGACACTGATCGCCGCGTGTGTGGTGGTGGGTGTCGGTTCGGGCATGCCGTTGACCACCCTGCTGACTTCGTTCCAGAAAGGCATGGGCGATACGCTGGGATTTCTGGCCGCTATCATTGGACTGGGCAGCATTCTTGGCAAAATGCTTGAGGAATCCGGTGGCGCAGAGCGCATTGCAAAGACCCTGTTAGCGGCTCTGGGCAAGCAACGGGCCTCATGGGTAATGATGCTGGTCGGCTTCATTGCGGGGATCCCAGTGTTCTTTGAGGTCGGTTATATTTTGCTGATTCCTCTGGTCTATGTCGTGGCCAAAGAAACCAGAATTAACCTGTTGTACCTGGGTGTGCCACTCGCCGTTTCGCTGATGTGCGTACATTGCATGCTCCCTCCCCATCCGGCGGCCATGGCCATCACCAATATGCTGGGTGCCGACGTCGGCAAGGTGATCCTTTACGGCCTGCTGGTGGGCCTGCCGACAGCCATCATAGCGGGACCGTTGTGGATTCGGCTGGTGGCGCGTATCGACGCACCGGCCACGCAAGAGGCCTTCCTGCAGGAGCGTTGTGAGGCAGATAGTACCCGTGTCTTGCCAGGCTTCTGGCTGACATTGCTCACCATACTCCTGCCGCTGATCCTGATGGTCGGCAAAACCTTTGCCGTAACCCTGCCAAAAGACTCGACAGCGTTCGCAGTGATTTCGTTTTTGGGCCATCCACTGGTTGCGCTGGTGATCGCCGTGGTCTTTGCATATTGGTCACTGGGAATTCGTCGGGGTCTATCGATGCAAGATTTGCTGGGGCATACCCAGAAAAGCCTGCCACCGCTGGCCAGTATTCTGCTGATCATCGGTGCAGGGGGGGCCTTCAACGGCATCCTCATCGACAGTGGCATCGGCAACGTGCTGGCCACTTCTCTGACTCAGCTGGACATCAACCCGGTGGTCTTGGCCTGGCTGGTGGCGGGTATCATGCACTTCGCGGTGGGCTCCGCGACCGTGGCTATGATGAGCGCCGCCGCAATTGTGATGCCGACGCTGGCGGCGCATTCGGCCTACAGCAAGGAAATCATCGTGATCGCTATCGGTGCCGGAGCCATCGGCTGGACCCATGTCACTGATTCGGCGTTCTGGGTAGTGAAGGAATACCTGGGCGTCTCGCTGGCCGACGCACTCAAGACCTTCACCTCCGCCACGGTGCTGGCGTCGATAATCGCCCTGCTGCTGACGCTGACCCTTTCTCACTTCGTTTAAGTCTTTCACAGCCCTTCACTGAATGCAGGAGTCACCATAAATGATTGCAGGCAAAATGCTGGATGACTGGAAAACCAGCCACCCGCTGATCAAGGACCTGGTGGAGTTGCGTGAAACCACCTGGTTCACACCGGTGCGCGCACCGACCGCCGAGGCCTTGAAAGACGTTCCGTTGAATGCCCACGATGTGGCGGATGCCAGCGCCCGGTTGAACCGCTTCGCGGCGTACTTTCAATCGGCCTTCCCCGAAACACTGCCAACTCACGGCATCATCGAATCGGACATCCAGCAGCTGCCTTCGTTGCGAGGCG
The DNA here is from genome assembly GCF_001874645.1 of Pseudomonas frederiksbergensis. Lineage (NCBI taxonomy): Bacteria > Pseudomonadati > Pseudomonadota > Gammaproteobacteria > Pseudomonadales > Pseudomonadaceae > Pseudomonas > Pseudomonas frederiksbergensis. The sequence goes on along the minus strand of NZ_CP017886.1, from coordinate 5,531,362 downwards.
CTTTGGACGCAAGGTATGGCCAGGCACTGCCGGGGGCGCTCTGGATCAAGAAAGACAGCCACTTGCCCATCTCGGGCTCTGTAAAAGCCCGTGGTGGCATCTATGAAGTGCTCAAGCATGCTGAACGTCTCGCCCTTGAGGCCGGACTGCTCACGCTGGATGGCAACTATGAGGTGCTCGACACACCGCAGGCTCGAGAGTTTTTCAGTCAATACCGGATTGCCGTGGGCTCCACGGGCAACCTGGGGTTATCGATCGGGCTTATGGGGGCCCGATTGGGCTTTCAGGTCACGGTGCACATGTCCGCCGATGCACGCCAATGGAAGAAGGACAAACTGCGCGCCCATGGTGTGACTGTCATGGAATATGCCAGTGACTACAGCATTGCGGTGGCACAGGGGCGCCAGCAAGCGAAGGACGATCCAGGCTGTCATTTCGTCGATGACGAAAACTCCACCGACCTGTTCCTTGGCTACGCGGTGGCAGCTGAACGCCTGAATCGACAATTGAGCCTGGCGGGTCTGAAGATCGATGCCGAGCATCCGCTGTTCGTCTACCTGCCCTGCGGTGTCGGTGGGGGCCCCGGCGGAGTGGCGTTTGGCTTGAAGCTGGTCTTCGGTGACGCGGTTCACTGTATATTTGCCGAACCCACTCATTCGCCCTGCATGTTTCTCGGTGTCTACACTGGGCTGCATGACGAGGTGTCGGTACAGGATTTTGGTATCGACAACATCACCGCCGCCGATGGGCTTGCCGTGGGACGGGCCTCGGGGTTTGTCGGCCGGACCATGCAACGTTTGATCGACGGTTATTACACGGTCAGCGATGACGAACTGCATGCCTTGCTCTGGCTGACCGCTGATAGCGAAGGGCTGAATCTGGAGCCGTCAGCCCTGGCTGGCGTCCCCGGCGTCGCCCGGCTCCACGCGCATTACGCCGAGTACTTGCAGCGCAGTGGCCTGAGCGTCGAAGCTTACGCCTGTGCCACCCACCTGATCTGGGCCACGGGTGGCAGCATGGTCCCCGAGCCCGAGATGCAAGCTTACCTGGCGCAAGGCGCGCAAGTGCTTCAGGGCTGAAAGCGAGTGTGCGCCCCGGATGCATGATCGACGTCCGGGTCACGGCAAGTGGCGACGACACATTGAAAAAGAAGTGCCGACATGTTCAACCTACCGCCTCGACTGGATGCAAAGCTCAACAGTAGCCAGTTCTCGAACCTGTTCACCTTTCAGGTCGCTGCGCGTCATCTCAGTTTCACCAAGGCCGCCGACGAGTTGTGCCTGACCGCCAGCGCCGTCAGCCATCGCATCGCCCGGCTGGAAGCGGAGCTGTCGATTCAGCTGTTCAAACGGCTGACTCGCCGGGTGCAGTTGACGGAAGCCGGTGAGCGCATCTTCGAGATTTTGCAGCGAACGCTGGGTGACCTCTCCGAGGTCCTCGCCCAGCCGGTCGACGCCGATTTGGCCGGGCCACTGACGCTCTACGCTCACCCCTCTATCGCACACGCCTGGCTGGTGCCGCGCCTGGCGGAGTTCGGTGCACGATTCCCCGGGGTGACGCTGGACCTTCGCGTGGGCAATGACAGCGTCGACTTTCGGTCTCGAAAGATTGATCTGGCGCTGTATTACGGCAATGGAGAATTCCATGGCCTGATCTCGCACAAGCTGATGCAAGAACGGGTCGCGCCGGTCTGTAGCCCTGAATACGCCGACCGCCATCGGCTGTTCGACTCGGTGCAGCAGCTGGAACATTGCACATTGCTGCATGATTCGCTGGCCTGGGACCATGCGGCCTTTGATTCCGAATGGGCAATGTGGGTCAGATACCATGGCGCCGGTGTCCCCATGCCGAAACGAGGGGTGACCTTTGATCGCTCGGATTTGTGTGTGACAGCCGCAGTCAATCACGCGGGGCTGGCGATCGGGCGGGAACAACTTGTCAGCGGACCGATCCAGCAAGGAAAATTGGTCCTTCCGTTTGGCGGCTTTGCGCGGTGTGGCGAGTACGATTACTACATCGTGCATCCGGCACTTGAGCCGTTACCACGACGAGTGTCTTCATTCATTGAATGGCTCTATGAATGTGCGTCGCAGCCCCCAACAATCTGAAATCTCTACGGCACACATACACCAGACATAGGCTTGTCCGGTCCTGGCTGATTCTGGTCGGTTGCCGTCATTCAACCCCTGTGTGATACCTCCCGCACCTACGCCTGGCATGCAACCAGCGCAATCAGTCCCCGGTCGCCGGTATCGGTGATTCCGATAAATCGTAATCAGCGAAAACGTGTCGCGCACTTTCTTGAATGAAAGCCTGCGCGAATTGCACAAAGACCCAGGCGACGAGCACTTCGCACCAAAATGATGAGCCAGGCAGTTCCTCGATTTCAGGGAACGAGCAGCGCCTCATGGATTTCAATGGCGGGAATATCGACGAGCCCGCGCTTCTCGGCCAGCCAGGTCCTCATCCGATTCACATCGAAAATCTGACCCTGCTCCATGAGCGTTAAAACCAGCGCTTTGGAAATTCGATAGTGGCCGCATGACGGGCAGTGGCGCTCTTCAAAGTCACCACCAATCTCGATGTTTTCAGCGCTTCCAGCGCAAATCAGGCAGCTCATGGCCCCCTCCTTATTATTTTTATGAGGATAAAGCCTGTCAGGCTCCGATTGCCAATCCTCGGATTCGATGGACCTGCATTCTGCTAACTGGTTCACCCTTCCCAACTGAATAACCGCACCGGTCATCCGCATGCTGGAAAATGAAGTCCAGGAGCTGACCCTGCAACTGCGCAAAGCCCGCGAGGACATCTTCGGCCTGGTACAGATGCACGCAGAAACCTCTGAGCAGCGTGACGAAGCAATGAAAAATCTCCGGGAAAGGTCCGGACAGTTGGCTACGGTTCGCAAGCAACTGTACGACCTCGACATCTCAGCGAGTACCAAAAAGCGCGAGGCTGACCAGCTTCGCGGCATACTGGACGGCCTCATAGATCGCCCGAAAACGATCGTCTAAACTCAAGGTTCAGCTTGAGGATTCAGCCATGTGCGGACGACTTTCGCAGTACCGGGGTATCCACGACTTCATGGCGGCGCTGAGCATGCCCAATGCTCTGGTCAACACCGTCGGCGACCAGCCGCTCGAGCAGTACAACGTCGCCCCCACAACAAAGGTCGCCCTCTTTCGCCAGGAAGGCGACACGCTGCGCGCCGACCTGGTCAGGTGGTGTTGGCGACCGCATTGGGCAACCGACCAGCCAGCGAAACCGAACGGCAGAGTCGAAAAGGTAGCGCATAGCCCATTCTACCGGGCGATCTGGCCACACCGCGCCATCACGCCCATCAACAACTGGTTTGAGTGGGTCGATGAGGGCGGGCCGAAAAAGCAGCCCTATTTGATCCGGCATCGGGACGGCTCACCGATCCTGTGCGCTGCTATCGGCCAGTTTCCGACCGCCGACCACACACCCAGCGAGTATGACGGTTTCGTGATCATCACTGCCGATTCGGCAGGCGGCATGGTGGACATCCACGATCGACGCCCAGTAATACTGGCGCCCGAGCTGGCACGGGAATGGCTCGACCCGGCCACACCCAAGGAGCGCGCCGAGCATATGATGATTCAACAGGGAGAGCCATCCGAGGCCTTCGAATGGTTCAAGGTCAGCGCAGCCATTGGCAATGTGCACAACCAAGGCGCGAGCCTGATCAAACCGATCTGAGATGCTATTTGTCCCGCTGAACCCTGCAATTCACGTAGGCATCACTCCCCGGCTTGGCACCATACGATTGGCAAACGGCGTCATCTGTAGCGCTCTTCTCCGCCCTGGCGGCTGACAGATTTTTTAAGCTTCGCTGGCGAACCTCATACCCTTTTGTACCGGGTAGGCAGTCATCCCAGGCAATGATACCAATCGCGCAATCAAGCGGATGATTGGCGCAACCGGCAAGCGCCAGCATTGATGCGGCTACACACAGAGCTTTCATATTGGTGGCCCTCCCCGGCCACCGGGCAGTCTGCCATCCTTTCAAGGACAAAAATATGCTCTGCAATGCTTCATCGATTCACTTCTCGGGCATACGCCTGGCACGCCGCCAGAGCAATCAATCCTTGACCGTCGTCGATGATGCCGACCGTCGGCTTTGCGCGGTTTCACCTCGCGACAATCAACGACACTGCTAGCCTCTTTGCGCAGCACCAACCCATACAAGGAGAAACAAAATGTCGGACGACCTCACCAAACGTCGACCTCAGGACGCATCTAAAATAAACGTGCATGAACCCTACGAGCTGAACTACTGGTCTGAACATTTCAAGGTGTCAAAGGAGAAGATCAAGGACGCAGTTCAGAAAGTTGGTGTAATGGTCGACAAGGTAAAAGCACACTTAGGTAAGTGATTACCTGAGCGGAGGATCGCAAGGTCTTCCGCTTTTTCATCGACAGGCAACCGCGGCGGAAAACAACTCTCGCTCATACCCAATCCGCTGCCGTCGCTCAACCAACAGCGTCCTCACCTTCACCTCACGCGATATCCCCCCAGCGTCCTGCTGACCGAACACAATCACACCTCACCGCACCACCACGTATGAACTTGCGTCGCGAATGGGTCATCCACGCCAGATGCTCCACGCCGGGTTGTAGCTCCAAGGCGGTATGCCCCACGTAATCGGCGTTCATTGACCGAATACCAACCTAAACGCTGTAAAGATTGTTGAACGCAACTTCTGCCTGGGGCATCCTTCGCGACGCAAATTTACATGGACGGTAAAATTTGATGCGCTCTTCACCTATGGACGTGCCTCTCCCCTGCGCCTGCACGCTCGATACCTCGCATCATCCCAGCGGCCTGAATACCTCGTTACGCCTTTATGGACTGGTTCGCATCGTCGGTTTCAGCGACATACCTGCGAGCACGCCGGTTGAAATTCTTTGCGCGGCGTCCGGCGAAGGCAAGGCGATTCGGGCCTTCGTTTCAAGGCTAGACGCTGAGTTGGTCGCCAGGTCAATGCCTGACTCAGGCTATCGTGTCGTACCGCTGGCACAATTCGACCCCACTGGATTTATCCAGCAACACCAGGGCTGGCTGACCGTCCACATCACCTGTGGTTTTTCCTCGCGGCTCGACACGTTACGACTTGCAGAGGGTGACTTGCCAAGCTTGGGCTGGTTTATTTATGCCCAGACAGGCCCCTGGAGTCCGGGGCGCTTTATCCATTGGGGCGAAGAAGTCGCCGAGATATTGCTCAGTGCCTACCGCAGCGTTGGTATGCCCAATTACAACGCCTGGCTCAACCAGCTTGATGACTATTCCACGCAGGCCATGGACAACTGCGTCGAAATCGCCTGGCAGACGTTACTGGCCTGCCGTCCCATGCGCGAAAACCACCGAGCACTGTTCAACCCTATGGATGAGTGCTGGCGCTTTTCCGACTCGCCCATCGACCACTATTACCCCATTTGAAACCTTGAAAAGGAACTTCCCATGAGCGGCAAGCCGGCTGCCCGAGTAACAGACCCCACCAATTGCCCGCTTCCGGGACATGGCACAAATCCGATTATCAGCGGTTCTCCCAATGTGAACTTCGATGGCCTTGCCGCCGCTCGAATGACCGATAAATCCGCATGTGGTAGCCCAATCACGAGTGGTGTCAGCGCTACGGTTTTCATCAATGGGCTGAATGCTGCTACTCAAGGCAGTACCGGTGACCACGGCAACGTGGTTATGGGTGGATCCGGCACGGTCATTATTGGCGACACCTTCGTACCGGCGCCCTTCAGCGGCCTGCTGCCGATGCCAGTGCACTTCAGCGACAAGCTCAAACTGGTCGACGAAGCCACCGGCGAACCGATGCCCAATCATGGCTACGCCATCCAGCGCGCCGACGGCAGCGTGGAACATGGTGTCAGCGATGCGATGGGGCATACCCATGTGGTGAGCTCGCACCTACCTGAAAGCATCAAACTGTTTTTGGAGGACTGAGGGATGGCAGCAGAAGCAGAACAGGTTGTTCTCCCAAGCGGCAAGACAGCGAGCCTGGCGACAACGCATACGTTGACGGCGGCAAATGATCCGACGGTCAAGTCGGTGCCTGTCGCAGAGAAGAAGGCAATTGTATTTTTTATTGGCGGGGCTGCAGACCAAGAGAAATATTATTTTCAAGGTGCCTTTCATAACATCGACGACGCCAGAAACATTCTCGACAAAAGAATCAGTGCCATGAAGCCTTTGTCGAAGAAATATACAAGCTGGCCAAAAAGCTATAACGATGCGAGAGGATCTGGCGACATCCAAACTAATTTCATTGCCAACATACCCAGTAAATCATGCCCGGTTTACATAGTTGGGCACAGCCTTGGCGGGTGGAATGGAGCACACCTATCTAGAATATTGTCAGAGGCCGGCTACACCGTTAAATTCTTGGTCACACTGGACCCCGTAGGAGAAGGGTTTTGGGTGTGGATGGGATCAGACATCTACAAGTCTGAAGCCTCCCCTATTGCCGAAACCTGGATCAATATTCGGGCAAATTCAAGCAAGCCAGACGCCTCCGATGGTGTAGCGGAATTTGGAGGGCGCTGGATAATTACCGATGGCCCAACCATGAACAAAACAATGGACATTCATCACGCCTCGGCAGGCTGGATGTTCATAGAACCCGTTCAAGGAACAAAGTCCGCTTGCGACCTGATATTTGACTCCATCAATGGTATTTTTGGCCAATGACCCTACTTCGAAGTCTCATTTACGCATCGATACTTCTATGCACTGCTTGCGCAAAAACAGCAAGCATCCCGCCAGCCGATCTGACGCTGTCGTCTTTTGGGCTCGGACCAAATAATCTTTATACAATTATTTTCACCTCAAACATCGACCTGCTGAACGCCTTCAACACCTACGAAAATGCCAACCAGCTAACCCCAATGCTGACCTGCTCTCTAGATCGTGACTTGGACTTTTCGGTGGATCACTCCATCAACGTAAAAGCAGAGGGACGAATAACCGCAAAGAGCAAAAGTAAAACTAACTATATCTTTCTTGCAGACCTTGTCTTTTATCATACCAACCTGGACGGAACCCAACTCGATCAAAATAGCTACGACGTGATCAAGCCGCTGATTGCAGCCCAAACATCAATACCTTGCAAGGTTCGCATAACGGCATATGGATACAAAGCCTATTACACCAACACCTTACTCATCCCATCTGCACTCATGATGGATCAGATGAGTAAATAAGCCCACCCACCGTTCTACTGCGCAAGCATCGACAGACATAAGCGAGCTGGGCAACGCCATCCCTTCGCTCCACTCTCATTACAAGAACTTCATCACTACTACGAATGGCTCCGCCCCTCGGCCTTTGCATCGGTATTCTTCCTTGCGGTGTTAGCCGCTTGTCATTTCCCTTGGCATCAAAGGCGAGGTTCTCACGTTCCCTATCAAAGCCTGTATTGAGCTCATGCCGCCTATACACCGGCTGCCATCTGGACAGTAGACAGGTATCTTCCAGACTGATCCCGAGGCTACTGGGCGACCTCGGTTTTGACAGCGCTTGAATCCTTAACGATGCGTCTTCGGACGGTTTGCTTTCGCTCATCTTCTCAATACGTACCTGACGCCGTTATCGGCGCCTTTTCCAACGGTCGCTCACCACCACGCCTTTTGAACGCAGCAGCACCGGGTGGTTTGAAGCCAGCTCCTTGCAAGCAGACTCCGGGAGGCCTACTCCCATCTTTGATAGAGCATCGCGGGCTTACGCCAGCGTTCGTGACACACCCCAGTACAAAATCTTCACGCGGTTGCGCGGTTTGTTGAGGAAGACGAAGAGCACCGGGTCGAACACGGCGACCTTGATGTCCAGCTCGACCAGTGCAGCCAGGCCATCAATGGACTTTCGGAAGTCTACTGGTTTGGGGTAGAGATAGACTTTTGCGTCGGGTCGCATCATGGCAAACGGGCTCCTGAAGGAATCGGGAGCACAGCATCCGGTATCGGCTAAGCGCTTTGAATGTGGGGTTCATGGAGCGCTTACTGAAGAACTGCCGACTGTTGCTGGTGAAGATCCTGGACACTCTGGCGGCAACCCTCGGGCGCCCGGTAAGTGGGTGGGAGAGCTTGGGGAAATTTCAGAAGATGCTCGAATCCCTACGGTGATTGGCTTCGGCAAACACAAGGGCATGGCCGTCGCGGATTTACCTGCGGACTACAAGCGCTGGCTGCTGAATCAGAGTGATCTCGACTCATACATGCGCAAAGCGTTGAGTCGCTGAGAGTGCGCCGATTCGCATGTCGCCCCCAGCGACGCAAACGTCAAACCTGGCTGGACCTGCCGGCCAGCGGAATCGAAGAGGTAGGCCATGGCGATGGATGGAAAGGCGCGTTCAGCCAAGGCGGCCCAGAAGCGGATCGAGTTCGACGAGAAGGAATTGCGACACCGGTGCCGACTCGGCACCCGGCAGATGCTTGACGAGTTGATGGCTTGGAACGATATCAAGGAAATCAGCGAGGCGGTGCAGAACCTGATTCGGAACGCTCATGCGCTCGGACCTACCCTGTCATACCAGGCGATGGAAAGTCCGCGACACAAAGTGAAGATAAGCGAAACCGTGGCGCGGATGTTTCGAAATGAGAGCTTAGCGGAGCTGCGACGCGATCCTGGTGATCAGTCCTTTTTTCCAGAAACGAGAAAGGGCTGACAAGTCAGCCCTTTCTGAAATTGGTGCGGGGCCGGGAGTTACCCCCAGGTGCCATCTATCAAGCGCAACGTTTAGTCCCAATACTTTCTCTGTTTTTTGCATGGACCCGCAGCACTGCCCCAGCACAGATAAACATTGGTATTGCTGCCATAACATACCCCCAGTAAGCATTGTCGTTGATGAAAACAAACAAGGTTACGAGACCAGACATAACAGACAAGATATCGATGGACTTCACATTGTACATCGCCTGAATCATCGACTCAGTTGAACCAAAAATCGGTTACGTCCAATCAAATTAGCGCAGACCGTGCGATGATGTCAATCAGCCATGCAAATCAACTCTTACCATAGCGCCCTCCCTCTGTCGCATCCGATCACGGAGGGCGGCGCCTACCCGAGGTATTCGCAATGCCCGTAACCTCTACTGGATGCCTTACCTGGCACTGACTCGGCTCGATATGATTACAACCATGAGCTTGCGCCGGATAATCGGCGATATCGAATGGTTTTCGCCGGACGTGAAGCGCAATGCGCTGGTGCGACTGCGGACGATTCTGGAGGCTGCAGTAAAAGAGGGGTTGATCGCCAAAAACCCGGCTGAGCTGCTGGACGTACCAAAACGTAAGAAAAAGGAGCCTGATCCCTTCACTCTTGCCGAAGCCAACCTGATCATTGATCACCTTTACCGGGCCGAGCATTGGCCAAGCAGCATTTTTGCGGCGTTTCCGAGTTTGCTTTCTTCACCGGCTTGCGGTTACAGGAGGTTATTGCTCTTCGCTGGGATGCTGTCGACATCCCGAACCGCCAGGTCCATATCTGCAGGGCCAGCGCTGAGCGGGAGATCAAAGAGCGCACTAAAACGAAGAAGGGTCGTTTCGTTTTGCTCAATGAGCGAGCGTTACACGCGCTCGACTTCGCTCAAAAATATGCGGATCGCCGGCTAAAAGGTGCAGGTGCACTGAAAGAGCTGCCTTATGTCTTTCCGCCGTCCAAGATGAGCGAGCACATCAAGCAAACCTCAGACCTGCACCATCAGTGGCGCCCTGCCCTGGAAAAGCTGGGTATCCGCTACCGCCCGCCATATAACTGTCGTCACACGTATGCGACAATATGCATAATGTCTGGCATGAACCCCGCATTCATATCACAGCAGCTCGGCCATAGCGTGCAGATGTTGCTGTCGACCTATGCCCGCTGGATAAACTCAAGCTCCGATTGGGGCGAGCTGGAAAAACTGAAAATTGGTATCAAATCGGTATCAGCAGAACCCAGCCTCAGCTAAGTTATTGATAGGTAAGCTCTTTGATCTCCACAGCAAATATCACGATGCAGTTCGGCGCCAAGCCGTTGTTCGAGAACGTTTCGGTCAAATTTGGTGCGGGTAACCGCTATGGCCTGATCGGCGCCAACGGTTGCGGCAAGTCGACCTTCATGAAAATCCTCGGTGACGACCTCGATCCGTCCGGCGGCCAGGTCATGCTTGAGCCGAATGTGCGTCTGGGTAAGTTGCGCCAAGACCAGTTCGCCTACGAAGAATTCACCGTTATCGACACCGTGATCATGGGTCACGAAGAGCTGTGGAAGGTCAAGGCCGAGCGCGACCGCATCTACTCGCTGCCGGAAATGACCGAAGAAGACGGCATGGCCGTCGCTGAGCTGGAAACCGAATTCGCCGAGATGGACGGTTACACCGCCGAATCGCGCGCCGGTGAACTGCTGCTGGGCCTGGGTATCGGTATCGAGCAACACTTCGGCCCGATGAGCGAAGTTTCGCCAGGCTGGAAACTCCGTGTTCTGCTGGCTCAAGCACTGTTCTCCGATCCGGAAGTGCTGCTGCTCGACGAACCTACCAACCACCTGGACATCAACACCATCCGCTGGCTGGAAAACATTCTGACCCAGCGCAGCAGCCTGATGATCATCATCTCCCACGATAGACACTTCCTGAACAGTGTCTGCACCCACATGGCCGACCTGGACTACGGCGAGCTGCGCTTGTTCCCGGGCAACTATGACGAGTACATGACCGTGGCGACCCAGTCCCGCGAGCAACTGCTCTCGGACAACGCCAAGAAGAAAGCGCAAATCTCGGAACTGCAATCGTTCGTCAGCCGCTTCTCGGCCAACGCCTCGAAAGCCAAGCAGGCCACTTCCCGCGCCAAACAGATCGACAAGATCCAGCTGGCCGAAGTCAAGCCTTCGAGCCGCGTGAGCCCGTTCATCCGTTTCGAGCAGAACAAGAAGCTCCATCGTCAAGCGGTCATCGTCGAGCGCATGGCCAAGGGCTTTGACGGCAAGAATCTGTTCAAGGACTTCAGCTTCACCGTTGAAGCCGGCGAGCGTGTGGCAATCATTGGTCCGAACGGTATTGGTAAAACCACTCTGCTGCGTACCCTGGTCAACGAGTTGAGCCCGGATGCCGGTAGCGTGAAATGGACCGACGCCGCAGAAATCGGCTACTACGCACAGGACCACGCTTCGGATTTCGAAGATGAATCCAACCTGTTCGACTGGATGGGTCGCTGGACTCAAGGTGGCGAACAACTGGTTCGTGGCACCTTGGGCCGGATGCTGTTCTCCAACGACGAGATCCTCAAGTCAGTCAAGGTCATCTCCGGCGGTGAGCAAGGTCGCATGCTGTTCGGCAAGCTGATTCTGCAAAAGCCGAACGTGCTGGTGATGGATGAACCAACCAACCACCTGGACATGGAATCCATCGAAGCGCTGAACCTGGCGCTGGAAAACTACCCGGGCACGCTGATTTTCGTCAGCCACGACCGTGAGTTCGTATCGTCGCTGGCCACTCGAATCATCGAACTGAGCCCAAGCGGCGTGATCGACTTCAGCGGCACCTACGATGACTACCTGCGTAGCCAGGGCGTAGTGTTCTAAGCCACCTTAAGCTTCAAGCTACGCGCCTCAAGCAAAAGCCCCGTCCCATGTGACGGGGCTTTTGTGTTTTTGGCTACAAGATGCGATAGAGCAAGCGCTCGATCCGTACCCGGCTGACCCGACGCAGAAACTTGCTCACCGCCGGCGGGTATTCCAGCAACGTCTCCAACTGCTGATAACGTTCGATACGGCAGGTATTGCGGAAAATCTCCGCCAGCTCACCGCGACGGGGTTCCTGCAACTCACCTTTCGGGTCGTCGATCAGCAAAGCGTTTTCGAGGTCCAGGCGGAAAGCTCGCGGGTTGAGGTTGTTGCCGGTCAACAAGGTGTAACGTTCGTCGACCCACATGCCTTTGAGGTGATAAGTGTTGTCACCTTCACGCCACAGATGCAGGTTCAACTGACTGCTGTCGATTACCCGCTGGTGGCGCTTGGCGAAGCGCCGCAGGCTGATTTCGTAGAGATACGGTAACGCGGCGATGACCTTGAACGGCTCGCTCGGCGGAATGTAGAAGTCGTTGGCGGTCTTGTCACCGACAATGATGTCGATCTTCACCCCGCGTGCCAGAGCCCGGTTGATTTCACGGGTTACTGGCAACGGCAGGTTGAAATACGGTGTGCAGATGGTCAGCTGATGCTGGGCGCCGGCGATCAGCTCACAGATCACCCGGCTCAATGGATTGTTTTTACCCACCCCGAGCAGCGGGCTCACGGACAGACCGCCCCTGGCCAGCGTACCCGCCGTGGTGTCGTACACCGCGTGCTTGAAGCGGCTGCGTAAGTCGCCGATGTCGTTGCGCAGGCTGCGGGTGGTTGGCAGGTTCGGCAGATCGAGACGGTGCACGGCCTTGGAAGCGATCAGCCCATGCTGCACCAGGTGCTGCATGGAGTCGGCCAGTGCGCGGTTGTGCAACAGGTGATAACGGTCGAAACGGTATTTGTCGAATTTGTGCAGATAGACGTTGTTCAGGCTAGCGCCGCTATAAATCACGCAGTCATCGATCACGAAGCCTTTAAGGTGCAACACACCGAACAGTTCGCGGGTTTGCACCGGCACGCCATACACCGGCACTTCGCTGGCGTGTTCGCGAGTCTGCTGCTGATACCACGCCGCGTTGCCAGGTTGCTTGCCGGCACCGATCAAACCGCGCTGCGCCCGTAGCCAGTCAACCACCACGACCACGTCCAGTTCCGGGCGCGCAGCTTTGGCGGCGTGCAAGGCATCGAGGATTTCCTGGCCAGCTTCGTCGTGTTGCAGGTAGAGCGCGACGATGTAGATACGTTGGGTCGCCTGGGCAATTTTCTCCAACAGGCAACGACGGAACTCGGCAGCGCCAGAAAGGATGGAGACCGCATCGGCGGTCAGCGGAAAACTGCGCAGTTTGGGCAGTAGAGAGCGTTTGAAAAGCGACGGCATAGGGCTCGCAAATGGGTCGAATCCGAAGAACGCACGAGCTTACACCATGTGTTCGCTCGGGTCTTCACAGCCTTCGGCATTTATCCCCCACAGCGGCCGCCGAAGGCGGCGACCTTTTAATCTTTAAAAATATTTGACCAAGGAGAACGACCGTTCTACTCTTTGCCACATGAACGAAATCACTAGCAACGACACACGCGACATTATTCTGGATGTCACCGAAAAGTTGATCTATAAAAGTGGCATTGCTGCCACTGGCATGGATCTTCTGGTGAAAACCGCCGGCGTCTCCAGAAAAAGTATTTACCGCTACTTCACCAGCAAGGAGGCGCTGACCGTCGCGGCCTTGCAGCGCCGCGACGTACGCTGGATGCACTGGTTCCAGACCGAAGTGAACAAGGCCCCAAGCCCGGTCGAACGGCTGCTCAACCTGTTCACCGTGCTCAAGGACTGGTTCGCCAGCGAAGGCTTTCGCGGCTGTGCCTTTATCAACACCAGCGGCGAAACCGGCGACCCGCAAGACCCGGTGCGCCTGGTAGCGAAGGAACATAAACAGAAGCTGCTCGACTACGTGTGCGAGCTCTGTACCGAACATGGCGTACACGACCCGGAGGCACTGGCCAAACAACTGCTGATCCTGATCGATGGCGCCATTACCGTTGCTCTTGTCATGGGCGATCACAGTGCCGCCGATAATGCGCAATGCATAGCGCGAACGTTATTGGACCTTTCACTGTTTAAACAAGATCAACTCGCGGTTTGAACGCTCACTTTCCTTGGGGACTTTTAATGTCATCTAATGCCGAAGCTCGTCTGCCACTTCCGCCGTTCACTCGTGAGTCGGCCATCGAAAAGATTCGCCTGGCCGAAGACGGCTGGAACTCCCGCGATCCACAGCGGGTATCCCTGGCCTACACCGTGGACACAAAATGGCGTAACCGCGCCGAGTTCGCCAACAACCGCGAGGAAGCCAAGGGGTTTCTGACCCGCAAATGGGCCAAGGAACTGGATTACCGGCTGATCAAGGAGCTCTGGGCTTTCACCGGAAACCGTATCGCCGTGCGTTATGCCTATGAATGGCATGACGATTCGGGCAATTGGTATCGATCGTACGGCAATGAAAACTGGGAGTTCGATGAGTACGGGTTGATGTCCAACCGTCACGCCTGCATCAATGACCTGCCGATCAAGGAAAGCGAACGCAAGTTCCACTGGCCGCTGGGCCGTCGCCCGAATGATCATCCTGGCTTGTCTGACCTGGACTTGTAACCACCCCCGCTCGCGTAGGAGCTGCCGCAGGCTGCGATCTTTTCAAGATCAAGGGATCGTCCGAACGCGGCCCGAACCTGCGGCAGCTCCTACGCGCCCCTTGACGTTCGCTGGCTTGCGATGAGGCCAGATCAGTCGCTGCAAACGTTGGATATAGGTAAGATATCGGCCCTTCCCCGCAGCCCGCTCCTGCCCCCGCCGAATAAGTCGACCTCATGCCTTTCGAACTCAGCGTAGACCTCACCACTCTGGCCATTTTGGCCATCGTCGCGTTCATTGCCGGCTTCATCGATGCCATTGCTGGAGGCGGCGGTCTGCTGACCACCCCGGCGCTGCTCACCGCCGGCCTGCCCCCGCACCTGGTACTGGGCACCAATAAACTGAGCTCGACCTTCGGCTCGGCCACCGCCAGTTTCACCTTCTACCGACGCAAGCTGTTCCACCCGCGGCAGTGGATGCACGCGATTATCGGAACCCTGGTGGGCGCACTGACCGGCGCAATCGTTGCGCACTACTTGCCGGCTGAGTGGCTGAACAAAATGCTCCCGGTGATCGTCTTCGCCTGTGGTGTCTATCTGCTGTTTGGCGGCACGCCGAAAGCACCGCTGGACAGCGACGCACCGATAAAGAAGAAGTGGCAGTCGAGCCAGGGTTTCAGCCTCGGCTTCTACGACGGCGTGGCCGGTCCCGGCACTGGCGCCTTCTGGACCGTCAGCAGCCTGCTGCTGTACCCCATCGATCTGGTCAAGGCCAGCGGCGTGGCGCGCAGCATGAACTTCGTCAGCAACATCGCGGCGCTGTCGGTGTTCATCTTTTCCGGGCAAGTGGACTGGATCATCGGCCTGAGCATGGGCCTGTCGGTGATGGTTGGCGCGTTCTTTGGTGCACGCACCGCCATCAGCGGTGGGGCGAAGTTCATTCGCCCGGTCTTCATCACCGTGGTGCTGGGTTTGACTGTGCGTCTAGCCTGGCAGCACTGGTTCAGCGTGGCCTAAGCGCCGCGCTACATAAACGTCGATCAAATAACGGGCAATCGAGCGCGACGCCGGCAATGGCGGCAGCGCGTGAATGTTGAACCACTGGGCATCTTCGATCTCATCGGCTTGCGGTACGATCTCGCCACCGGCGTACTCGGCATGAAAACCGAGCATCATCGAATGCGGGAACGGCCAGCACTGGCTGCCCAGGTACTGGATGTTCCTGACCTCGATCTGCACCTCTTCGCGCACTTCACGAACCAGGCAATCCTCGGCCGACTCACCTGGCTCGGCAAAACCCGCCAGGGTGCTGTAGACCCCGGTGACAAAACGTGGCGAGCGCGCCAGCAGGACTTCGTCACCACGGGTGATCAACACGATCATGCTCGGTGAAATCCGCGGATAAAAGCGCAGATCACAGGGTTCGCAATACATCGCCCGTTCACGCGGCACCTGCGTCATGCGCAGGCCACAGTTGCCACAAAACCGATGCTCCCGCGCCCAGGTGCCAACTTGCGCGGCATAACCCAGCACTTTGTAAACCGTGTGATCGCCATCGAGCATGAACGCTCGCAAGCCTTTCCAGTTGCAGCCTGACACCTCGCTGTGAGCCTTGAGCTCCAACAAATACACCGGCTCACCGTCGAGATGACCAATGCCGTGTTCGGCGAGAATCGACAGGTCCTGACGTTTCAGCCATTCCCGCGGAAACAGCGCGCCATTGTCGTCGAACAAGAAACCTTCGGGGCTGCGGGCCACGGCCCAGCCGCCCGGCAAGTCGGTGTCGATTACTGCTGTGGTCCAGCGTGAAGTCATGTTTGCTCAGTCCAGAAATTCGGGTTTCTGCTTGCTCATCGACGCCGCCATGGCGACCCGCAGGTCTGTGGATTGCAGCATCGCGGCGTTCCAGGTAGCGATGTATTCCAGGCCATCGTTGATGCTGTGATCGCGCATGTAGCTGATCATCTCTTTGGTTCCGGCAATCGCAATCGGCGATTTGGCAGCAATGTCACGGGCAATGCCCATCACCCCATCCAGCAAGCTGGCCGTGTCCGGGTAGACCCGGTTGACCAGGCCAATGCTGCGTGCCTCTTCCGCGCCAAAGGTGCGACCAGTGTATGCCAGTTCTCGCAGCATGCCGTCACCGATGATCCGCGGCAAGCGTTGCAAAGTGCCAACGTCGGCGGCCATGCCCATGTCGATTTCCTTGATCGAGAATTGTGCGTCTTCTGCCGCATAACGCATGTCGCAAGCAGAAATCAGATCGATGGCGCCGCCCAGGCAATAGCCCTGAATGGCGGCCAATACCGGTTTACGGCAGTTGTCGACGGCGTTGAACGACGCTTGCAACGCCAGGATCTTGCGCCGCAACAGGCGCGCGTTGCGACCCGCGTCCTTGCCCATTTCATTGGCCACCGAAGCCAGCATCATCAGGTCGATGCCCGAAGAGAAATGCTTGCCAGCACCACTGATGACTACCGCACGAACCTCATCGGTGTCGTCGATCCACTGGAAGATCTCGATGATTTCAGTCCAGAACACCGCGTTCATCGCGTTGATCTTTTCCGGGCGGTTGATCTGCACATGGGCGATGTTGTCGCTCAGTTCGACGCGAAAGGCTTGGTATTCGGACATGGCAGTGATCCTTGCTGGCGCTGAAAATAAGGTCCGAACTATAACAAGCCAGCGCGTGTGGCTGTAGGCAGTGCATCCGCCAAAAGCGGGACTGAACGTCCACAGACCACGCCGGCGTCTACACAGGCATCGTCAGGCCTTTACTCAGTCAACGTTGAAGATCAAAAAAAGGTTGTCGTCATGACACTGCCCTGATCAGGATCAGCCGCTGGGCGAACGGTATTACAACGCCCATTACAAGACACCGCCAGGTAACGGCAATGTCATGAACCGGCGCCTGGCTGCCCATGCGCCGCTCAATTATGTCCGGGCGTTCTGGTGAGGCGGTTCAGGCCGCCAACTCACCACTGGCAATCGCCGCCGAGGCTGCCAGCATCGCCCGCAACAACACCGCACAACCGGCCGCCAGGTCATCCGGTGCGGCGTTTTCGATTTCGTTGTGGCTGATGCCACCCTCGCACGGCACGAAGATCATCCCGGCCGGCCCCAGCTCGGCGAGGAAGATTGCGTCGTGCCCTGCCCCGCTGACGATGTCCATGTGCGACAACCCAAGACCTTGTGCCGCGCCACGCACTGCCTCGACACAGCCCTTGTCGAAATACAGCGGCGGGAAGTCGGCAGTTGGAGTCAGTTCGAACGTCAGACCGTGCTCATCGCAGATACTGTCGATCACCTGCCGCACTTCAGCGATCATCGAATCGAGCCGCGTCGGCTCAAGATGACGGAAATCCAGGGTCATGCGCACTTCACCGGGGATGACGTTACGCGAGCCCGGATAAGCTTGCAGGCATCCGACGGTGCCACAGGCGTGAGGTTGGTGACCGAGGGCGGTACGGTTCACGGCGGCAACGATTGCTGCGGCGCCGACCAATGCATCCTTGCGCAAATGCATCGGCGTTGGCCCCGCGTGGGCCTCGACGCCGTGCAGTTTCAGGTCGAACCACTTCTGTCCCAACGCGCCCATCACCACGCCAATGGTTTTACGCTCGTCTTCCAGAATCGGACCTTGCTCGATGTGCGCTTCAAAGTAGGCACCGACTGCGTGACCACTGACTTTGCGCGGACCGGCGTAACCGATGGCATTCAGCGCCTCACCCACGGTCACGCCATCGGCGTCGATCTTGGCCAGTGTTTCTTCGAGGGTGAATTTTTCGGCAAACACCCCGGAACCCATCATGCACGGGGCGAAGCGCGAGCCCTCTTCGTTGGTCCAGACCACCACTTCCAGCGGCGCCTCGGTTTCCACGCCCAGGTCGTTGAGGGTGCGTAGCACTTCGACGCCGGCCAGCACGCCAAAGCAGCCATCGAACTTGCCGCCGGTGGGTTGCGTGTCGATGTGGCTGCCGGTCATCACCGGTGGCAGTTGCGGATTGCGTCCGGCGCGGCGGGCGAAGATGTTGCCGACCGCATCGATCGTCACACTGCAACCGGCCTCCTTGCACCACTGCACGAACAGGTCGCGGGCCTGGCGGTCGAGGTCGGTCAGGGCCAGGCGACAGACACCGCCCTTGACCGTGGCACCGAGTTTGGCCAGCTCCATGAGCGACTGCCAGAGCCGGTCACG
Organism: Pseudomonas frederiksbergensis; assembly: GCF_001874645.1. Taxonomy (NCBI): domain Bacteria; kingdom Pseudomonadati; phylum Pseudomonadota; class Gammaproteobacteria; order Pseudomonadales; family Pseudomonadaceae; genus Pseudomonas; species Pseudomonas frederiksbergensis. Next base: position 5,512,909 of record NZ_CP017886.1, on the reverse strand, counting down.
GTCGATGTGCTGATGGCTGGACTGCAGAACGTCTACGGCAGCGTTCATGGTGATCTCCTCAGACAGTTGTTATAGGTTTTCTCAGGCAAATCTTTTGTGCAGTTGAGGCCATCCGTCACACCGGAGACTTCACAACAGACGGGCTAGTACGCATCGTGCACAACCCGTAATACATCAGGCCGCCAAGGGCCGAGCCGGTGAACCAGCCGTAGCTGTAGAACCAGCTGAACACATCACTGCCCAGCGACAGCAAGGTCAACGCCACTGGCACGCCGAAGGCGATGAAGCCGTTCCAGTTCCACGCCGGGTACACGTCATCGCGGTACAGGCCTGCCAGGTCCAGTTGTTGTTTCTTGATCAGGAAATAGTCCACTACCATGATCCCGGCAATCGGCCCGAGCAGGCTCGAATAACCGAGCAACCAGTTGGAATAGACCGTTTCCAGGCTGACATTGGAGACGATCAGCCCAAGCTTCTTCAGCAGTTCGTGGCCCATCAGCACCAATCCGACCAGACCGGTCAACATCACCGCTTTGGTGCGGTTGATGAGTTTAGGCGCGAGGTTCTGAAAGTCGTTGGTCGGCGAAACGATATTGGCTGCGGTGTTGGTCGACAGCGTAGCGATAATGATCAGTGCCATGGCGACCGCCACCCACACTGGGCTCTGGATATGCCCGATCAGGCTGACCGGATCAGAGACGGTCACGCCCACCAGTTTCACCGACGCGGCAGTCATCACCACACCGAGCGAGGCAAACAGGAACATGGTCAGCGGCAAGCCGAAAATCTGCCCGAGGATCTGGTCTTTCTGGCTTTTGGCGTAGCGGCTGAAGTCCGGGATGTTCAGCGACAAGGTCGCCCAGAACCCGACCATCGCGGTCAGCCCGGCAAAGAAGTAACTGGTCACGCTGGCGCCTTCGGGACGTTTGGCCGGGATTGCCAGCAACTCGGTCAGCGACACGTTCGGCATGGCCCAGACCAGCAGGCCCAGCCCCACCGTCACCAACAGCGGTGCAGAAAGCGTTTCCAGCCATTTGATCGACTCGGCACCACGCAGCACCACCCACAGGTTCAGCGTCCAGAACATCATGAAGCCGATCACTTCGCCGGTGCCCCCGAGGGATTTCCAGCCCTCGAAAATCGAGCCGAGAAACAGGTGAATCGCCAGCCCGCCAAACATCGTCTGGATGCCAAACCAGCCGCAGGCCACCAGCGCGCGGATCAGGCACGGCACGTTGGAACCGATCACCCCGAACGAGGAACGCAGCAACACCGGAAACGGAATCCCGTACTTGGTACCCGCGAAGGCATTGAGGGTCAGCGGAATCAGCACAATGACGTTGGCCAGCAGAATCGCCAGCAACGCCTCGCCAACCGTCAGGCCGAAGTACGCGGTGAGCACCCCGCCGAGGGTGTAGGTCGGTACGCAAACCGACATGCCGATCCACAGTGCGGTGATGTGCCATTTGTTCCAGGTTCGTTCGTGCACCTTGGTCGGAGCAATGTCGTGGTTGTACCGGGGACTGTCGAGGACGTCGCTGCCGGCGTCCAGTTCGTACAAGCCTTCGCGTTCGGTGACGCGCGATCTGTTCTGTTGCATGGCCGCTCCATTGTTCTTTTGATTATTTTGCTCATCGGGCTGGCCTGCGGTTGGACCGCGAGCCGGACGATGGCCGGAGAACTGACGACTTTTACCGACCGGCCAAGGTGTCAGCGGCGACAATCAATAAGCATGCCGGACACTCTGCTGACAACCTTGGCGCGTCGGTAAAATCCATGTAAACAACTGATGTTCATCAGTTTTGTTTAAACAACAATCGAGCCCGCGGATACTTGCTTGAGCACTCAGGCAAAATGCCAGGCACGTTGTCCGAACTCTCGGGACTCAATCTGGTGAGTTACATTTATTTTGTATTTTTTCTATCAGCCACAGGCACACCTCAAATAGCTGATTTCACATAGGAAATCTTGACCATATTTCGATCCTGTCAAGTGCGTCAAAATGGTGAGAGGCCTCACCACTTTGGTGATTTGTGATTTTTTATGTTTAATATCAAATAGTTAATATTGATATAAGCTTATAAAAAATATTCTTGCTCAATCTGATATCTCCAGCTAGCGTTTATTCCTGACAGCGCTGACAGGAATACAACTTCCTTAGCCTGCACCCTATAAAAACACTTAGAGCCGGCACAAACCGGTCAAGCCTGCGAGGAACTCGGAATGTCTCTGTTGATCCGTGGCGCCACCGTTATTACCCATGATGAAAGTTATCGCGCCGATGTCTTGTGCGCCGACGGCGTGATCAAAACCATCGGTCATAACCTTGATGTTCCCGCAGGCTGCGAAGTGCTCGACGGCAGCGGCCAATACCTGATGCCCGGCGGCATCGACCCGCACACGCACATGCAGCTGCCCTTCATGGGCACCGTGGCCAGCGAAGACTTTTTCAGCGGCACGGCGGCAGGTTTGGCCGGCGGCACCACCTCGATCATCGATTTCGTCATTCCCAATCCGCAGCAATCGCTGCTGGAGGCCTTCCATCAATGGCGCGGATGGGCTGAAAAATCCGCGTCTGACTATGGCTTTCACGTCGCCATTACCTGGTGGAGCGAACAGGTTCGCGAGGAAATGGCCGAGTTGGTACGCCTGCACGGGGTCAACAGTTTCAAGCATTTCATGGCGTACAAGAACGCGATCATGGCGGCCGACGACACGCTGGTCGCGAGTTTCGAACGCTGCCTGGAACTCGGCGCAGTACCGACCGTGCACGCGGAAAACGGCGAGCTGGTCTATCACCTGCAACGCAAGCTGATGGCCCAAGGCATCACCGGCCCTGAAGCGCACCCGCTGTCGCGGCCGTCCCAGGTTGAAGGTGAAGCCGCGAGCCGGGCGATCCGTATCGCTGAAACCCTCGGCACGCCGCTGTACCTGGTCCACGTCTCGACCAAGGAGGCGCTGGATGAAATCACCTACGCCCGCAGCAAGGGCCAACCGGTCTATGGCGAAGTGTTGGCCGGGCATTTGCTGCTGGATGACAGTGTCTACCAGCACCCGGACTGGCAAACCGCTGCCGGTTACGTGATGAGCCCGCCTTTCCGTCCTCGCGGCCATCAGGAAGCACTTTGGCATGGCCTGCAATCGGGCAACCTGCACACCACCGCCACCGATCACTGCTGTTTCTGTGCCGAACAGAAAGCTGCTGGCCGTGACGACTTCAGCAAGATCCCCAACGGTACCGCCGGTATTGAAGATCGCATGGCGGTGCTGTGGGATGAAGGGGTCAACACCGGGCGCTTGTCGATGCAGGACTTTGTCGCGCTGACCTCCACCAACACCGCAAAGATCTTCAACCTCTACCCGCGCAAAGGCTCGATCCGCGTCGGCGCCGATGCTGACCTGGTGCTGTGGGACCCGCAAGGTACGCGCACCATTTCTGCCAGGACCCATCACCAAAACGTCGATTTCAACATCTTCGAAGGCAAGACCGTGCACGGCGTGCCCAGCCACACCATCAGCCAGGGTCGACTGGTCTGGGCCGACGGCGACCTGCGCGCCGAACGGGGGGCCGGACGCTACATCGAACGCCCGGCCTACCCGGCGGTGTTCGACCTGCTGAGCAAGCGCGCTGAGTTGCACAAGCCGACTGCTGTGAAACGCTAAGCGACCGATCACCCGTAGGAGCTGCCGAAGGCTGCGATCTTATCCGCAAATAGCGACGATCCTTCTTCATTGCAAAATCAAGATCAAAAGATCGCAGCCTTCGGCAGCTCCTACGGGGCAGCATTACTGCCCACAGAGGCAGACCATCACAAAAACGTGAGGCCAACACCGTGATCAAGACGCTGAACCACTTGCCCCATCCCGCCGAGGATGCGGCCGCTCTCGCCAGCCATTTCACCGATCTGGCGCCGCCGCTCAACGACCGTCAGGCGCATCTGGAAGCCTCGCGCTGTTTGTATTGCTACGACGCGCCATGCGTCAACGCGTGCCCGAGCGAAATCGATATCCCGTCGTTCATTCGCAATATCCATCAAGAGAACGTCCAGGGCGCGGCGCAAACAATCCTCTCGGCGAACATCCTCGGCGGAAGTTGCGCCCGAGTCTGTCCGACAGAAATCCTTTGCCAGCACGCCTGCGTGCGCAACAACGCTGAAGAATGCGCGCCAGTGTTAATCGGTCTGTTGCAACGCTACGCCATCGACAACGCGCATTTCACGGAGCACCCGTTCAAACGCGCGGCGGCCACCGGTAAACGGATTGCCGTGGTCGGTGCCGGGCCTGCCGGTTTGTCCTGTGCGCACCGCAGCGCCATGCATGGCCACGAGGTGGTGATTTTCGAAGCTCGGGAAAAGGCCGGCGGCCTTAACGAATACGGGATCGCCAAATACAAACTGGTGGATGACTTTGCTCAGCACGAGCTGGATTTCCTGCTGGAAATCGGCGGCATCGAAATCCGCCATGGGCAAAAACTCGGCGAGAACCTGAGCCTCGGCGAGCTGCATCAGCAATTCGACGCGGTGTTCCTCGGTCTTGGCCTGGCCGCCAGTAAACAGTTGGGGCTGGCCGACGAAGACGCCCCTGGGCTGTTGGCCGCCACCGATTACATCCGCGAACTGCGCCAGGCCGATGACCTGAGCCAACTGCCGCTGGCCGACCACTGCATCGTCCTCGGCGCCGGCAACACCGCGATCGACATGGCCGTGCAAATGGCCCGCCTCGGTGCGCACGACGTGAATTTGGTGTACCGCCGAGGTCTTGAGGACATGGGCGCGACCGATCATGAGCAGGACATCGCCAAGGCCAATCAGGTGCGGCTGATGACCTGGGCACAACCGCAGGAAGTCTTGCTCGACGACCAAGGTCAGGTGCGCGGCATGCGTTTCGCCCGCACACGCATGGAAAACGGCCGGCTGATCAACACAGGGGAAACCTTCGAACTGGCCGCCGATGCAATCTTTAAAGCCATCGGCCAACGCTTCGACGACAACACGCTGAGTGATCCGCTGGCCCGCGAACTGAAACGCCAGGGCGAGCGGATTCAGGTAGACGAGCAAATGCGTACCAGCATCCCCGGCGTGTATGCCGGTGGCGATTGCACCAGCCTCGATCAGTACCTCACCGTGCAAGCCGTGCAGCACGGCAAACTCGCGGCGCAAGCGATCCATGCCCAACTCATGCTCAACGTGGAGGCTGCGTAAATGGCCGATCTCTCGATTGTCTTTGCCGGTATCAAAGCCCCCAATCCATTTTGGCTGGCTTCCGCGCCGCCCACCGACAAGGCCTACAACGTGGTCCGTGCGTTCGAGGCCGGCTGGGGTGGCGTGGTCTGGAAAACCCTGGGCGAAGACCCGGCGGCGGTCAACGTCTCGTCGCGTTACTCCGCGCATTTTGGCGCCAACCGTGAAGTCATGGGCATCAACAACATTGAGCTGATCACTGACCGCTCGCTGGAAATCAATCTGCGTGAAATCACCCAAGTCAAAAAAGACTGGCCGGACCGCGCATTGATCGTGTCGTTGATGGTGCCCTGCGTCGAAGAGTCCTGGAAGAACATCCTGCCACTGGTAGAAGCCACTGGCGCCGATGGTATCGAGCTGAACTTCGGTTGCCCCCATGGCATGCCGGAGCGTGGCATGGGCGCGGCAGTGGGTCAGGTGCCGGAATACGTCGAGCAGGTCACCCGCTGGTGCAAGACCTATTGCAAGCTGCCGGTGATCGTCAAGCTCACGCCGAACATTACCGACATCCGTGTCGCCGCCCGAGCGGCCCACCGTGGCGGCGCCGATGCGGTGTCGCTGATCAACACCATCAACTCGATCACCAGCATCGACCTGGATCGCATGGTCGCGCATCCGATGGTTGGCAGCCAAAGCACCCACGGCGGTTACTGCGGTTCAGCGGTGAAACCGATTGCGTTGAACATGGTCGCCGAAATCGCCCGCGACCCGCAGACCCAGGGCCTGCCAATCTGTGGCATCGGGGGTATTGGCAGTTGGCGTGACGCGGCGGAATTCATGGCGCTGGGCAGTGGCGCGGTGCAGGTGTGCACGGCGGCGATGCTGCATGGTTTTCGGATCGTTGAGGCGATGAAAGACGGATTGTCCCGCTGGATGGACAGCCAAGGCTACTCAAGCGTGCAGGATTTTTCCGGGCGTGCAGTGGGCAATACCACGGACTGGAAATACCTGGACATCAACTATCAGGTGATCGCCAAGATCGACCAGCAGGCCTGCATCGGTTGCGGCCGTTGTCACATCGCCTGCGAAGACACTTCGCACCAGGCCATCGCCAGCCTGAAGCAACCGGACGGCACCCATAAATATGCCGTGATCGACGACGAATGCGTGGGCTGCAACCTGTGCCAGATCACCTGCCCGGTGCAGGACTGCATCGAAATGGTCCCGGTCGATAACGGGAAACCGTTTCTGGACTGGAACCATGATCCGAGGAACCCGTATCACGTGGTGGGTTGATTTTTCAGAGTCAAAAGATCGCAGCCTGCGGCAGCTCCTACGGATATACATGTCCCCCTGTAGGAGCTGCCGCAGGCTGCGATCTTTTAAGGTTCCAACCCGATCCCCCGCAAAATCACGCTGGTCACGGTCTGCACTGCGCGTTCGAACTGCATGTCCGACAGCGCTTGATGGTCGTTGAGGATGTTGATCTGATGATCGAAGTCGGCGTAATGCTGGGTCGAGGCCCAGATCATGTAGAGCAGGCTTGAAGGCTCCACCGGCAGAATGCGTTTGTCCTCCACCCATTGACGAATTTTCGCTTCCTTCATCTTGGCCCAGTCGTACAGGCTGACGTCCAGCGCCTCACCCAATGTCGGCGCACCGTGGATGATTTCATTGGCCCAGACTTTCGAGCCGTAAGGCCGGCTGCGGGAATGGTTCATCTTGGCGCGGATGTAACTGCTGAGCACCACCCGTGGGTCATCGAACATCTCGAAACACAGCGCGTCCTGCTTCCAGACTTCCAGCAAATCGAACAGCACCGCGCTGTACAGCTCAGCTTTGGTGCTGAAGTAGTAATGCAGATTGGAGCGCGGCAGTTGCACTTCTTTAGCGATGTCAGCCATCGCGGTGCTGCCAAAACCTTTCTCGGCGAAGACCTTCTCGGCGGCCAGCAGGATTTTCTCGACGTTACTGCGACGAATCTCGATCTTGTGATTGCCCATAAGGGCTCCCTGACAGCGGCATGGGCCAAGACTAGCATTCGCCACCTGCGAAACGAAACGTCGTACAGCGCGCACGGCAAAGGTAAACTGGCGCCTCTTTATAATCTGCCTGAAAGGTGCTGACCGATGTTGCTCAAAAAAGCCCTGACTGTGACTGCCCTGCTCGGCTCACTGCTCGCCGCCTCTTCGGTGTTTGCTCACGCCCACCTGAAAAGCTCGACGCCGGCCGCCGACAGCAGCGTTGCCGCACCTGCCGAATTGCATCTGGTGTTCTCCGAAGGGGTTGAAGCCAGTTTCACCAAAGTCGATATCAGCAAGGATGGTGTGGCCGTTGCCGTGAAAAGCATCGCCACCGAAAGCGCCGACAAAAAGACCCTGGTCGTCACACCAGCAGCACCTCTGACTGCCGGTAACTACAAGGTCGAATGGCATGCAGTGTCGGTCGACACCCATAAAAGCGATGGCAACTACAGCTTCAAGGTGAGTCAGTAATCGATGTCGAGCGCGATGGTCCTGTGCCGCTTCCTGCATTTCACCGTCGTGTTGATGCTGTTTGGGGCCTGCATGTTCAGGCCCCTGCTGTTACGCCATGTACCGCTGACCCTAGCGCTCGCGACACTCGATCAACGCTTGGCCGGGCTGAGTCGGCTGCTCGCCGGGTTCGCCTTGTTCACCGGGGTTTGCTGGCTGCTGTTGATCACCGCCAGCATGGCCGACTCGCTGTCGGCGGCGTTTGATTGGCCCACCGTGCAACGGGTGTTGAGCAATACCTTCTTCGGACAGGTCTGGAGTTGGCATCTGCTGTTCAACGGGCTGTTTGTCGCCTGTCTGCTGAGCCCGCTGAAAAACTCGTTTGCGCTGCGTATGCTCCTGAGCAGCCTGCTGCTGATGACCCTCGCCCCGGTCGGCCACGGCGCTATGCTCGATGGCCTGAGTGGCCAGTTGCTGATCCTCAATCAAGTGATTCACCTGATCTGCGTCGGTGCCTGGCTGGGCGGGCTGATGCTGCTGGTGATGATTTTTCTGCGACCGACGGCCCACGCTGTCGGGCCGATACTGCAACGCTTCAGCGGGATCGGTTATGGGTTGGTGGCGGGTTTGCTGGTGACCGGCCTGATCAATGTCCGGGTGTTGACTGGGGCCTTCTGGCCGACACCGCTGCTGTCCGGGTTCGCGCTGATTCTGTTGATCAAGGTGCTGTTGGTCAGCGCAATGCTTGGCCTGGCGCTGTTCAATCGCTTGAGAATCAAGGACTGCGAGCAACGCCTGTCGGCGCTGCGCACCAGCGTGATACTGGAGTGGTTGCTGGGGGTAGCGGCCGTGGCGGCGGTTTCCCTGTTGGGTACATTGCCGCCGATGGTAGCCGGCTCGTAGGCGCTCGGGGATCTACGGATTGTCAGCGACGGCATCGCCTTGCCCGGAGGTATCGATACTCACCACCACCGACATCCCCGGTCGCAGGCGTTCACTCTGCGCCTGGCCCGCATCGACGGTGATACGCACTGGCACGCGTTGGGCGATTTTAACGAAGTTGCCGGTGGCGTTGTCGGCTTGCAGCAGACTGAACTCAGAACCGGTAGCCGGTGAAATGCGCTGCACCCGACCGTGAAATTTCTGGTGGTTCAGGGCGTCGACGGTGAAAGTCACCGGCTGGCCGATGTGAATGTTGTTCATCTGGGTTTCTTTCATATTGGCGATCACCCACAGCTGACTCGGCACCAATGCCATCAACTGCGCGCCAGAGTTGACGTAGGCGCCAAGGCGCACGCCAATCTGCCCGAGCTGACCATCCTGCGGGGCGACCACGCGGGTGTTGGACAGATCGATCCGCGCCAGCTCAACCGCCGCTTCGGCGCTGGCCACCGCCGCCTCCAGCGAGCCGCGATTGACGATCACCGTTTGCAGGTCCTGCCGGGCGATTTCCAGACTCGCCTGGGCCTGAGCCACCGCTGCAATGGTTTGCGCATTAGCGGCACGAGTAACGTCCAGCTCACGCTTTGAGACCGATCCGTCGCTGATCAGCTCTTCGTTTCGCCGCAGATCCGCCGCACTTTTTTGTGCCTGGGCCTGGCTGTCGGTCAGCGCCGCCTGACGCAGTTTGATGGTCGCCTCGGCGCTGTTGCGTTGCTGCACCGCATTGGCCAGCGCGGCTTTCTGCACCGCCAGTTGCGCCAGCGACTGATCCAGACGCTGCTTGTAGATCCGGTCATCCAGCCGCACCAGCAGGTCACCGGTCTTGACGAACTGGAAGTCCTGCACCGGTACTTCAAACACGTAGCCGCTGAGTTGCGGACCAATGATCGTCACCTGACCACGAACCAGCGCATTTTCGGTGCTTTCAATGGTGCTGCCGAACGGTGGCAACTGCCAGGCATACAGCACGATCAATACCCCGACGATGGCAATCGCAGCAAAGCCCAGGGACGAAATGATCCGCACCGGCAGCGAACGCGGTTCGGCACCAGAAGTTTTAGGCGGTGCCACGCCCTCGGGGGTCGAGGCGATGGCGTTGGTGGTTGTGGTGATCGGGTCGGTCATGAAGAAGAGGCACCGCTGGAGGGAACGGAAGTCGGACTGGCCGGCGCGGGAGCGACAGTTTTGGTCGTGCTCAACAGCCACAGGCTGCGAATGAAGATCCAGAGCATGGTCAGCATCGCAATCACCGCGATCAGCATGAACACGTCGTTGTAGGCCATGACATTCGCCTCCCGGGTCGCAGCCGCTGCCAGGGAGCGTATCCCCTGTGTCATGCGGGCCGACGGGTCGGCGATGCTCGACGCGTAACTGGCGCTGCTGCCTTGCACACGGCTGAGCACTTGCGGGTCGGTCAGGGTCAGACGTTCGACGATATGACTGGAGTGAAATTTTTCCCGGGCGATCTGGAACGTCCCCAACAGCGCCGCGCCAATCAAGCCACCAAGGTTCTGGCAAATCCCGAACAGCACTGAAAAACTCACCAGATTGCGCGGATTGGTCAACACATTGCGGGTACCGAGCACCATCGTCGGCCCCAGGAAAAACGTCCCGCCAAAGGCCAGCAGGAACTGGCTGAGGTACATGTTTTCCGGGCGTGTCAGGTTGGTCGAGAAACTGTCCATCACGGAACCGGTGGCCATTAACGCCAGAGAAATGATCAACGGCATCAACAGGTGCGAGGGATTAATAGTCAGCGCGCTGGTGGCCAGGCCGGCGACGCTGCCCAATAGCATCACCACGTAAAGGCTGTGCATCTGCTGGCTGCTCAGGTTCAGGATTTGCAGCAAACCCACGGCCCCGGTGGACTGCTCGGTGAGCACCATACGGATGAGGATCACCGCCAATGCCAGTCGAATCATCACCCCGCTGCCCAACCAGCGTGTCATCAGCATCGGGTTACTGCGGTTATGTTCGATGGCCAGGCCAGCCATGATCAACACGATCGAGCCGGCCGAGGCGACGCCGATCCACGGTGCTTCGAGCCACCAATCGATACGGCCCAACGACAACACCGCACAGAGCAGTGCCACACCACCCGCCAACAAGGCGAAGGTCAGGAAGTCGAGTTTTTCGAAGGTTTTGAACCGGTCGCCCGGCGGCAACTTGAGCATGAACACACAGCCCAATGAAGCCAGCGCCATGCCCAGTTCAAACAGATAGAGCCCGCGCCATTCGGCGATCTGCAACAAATCTTCGGAAAACAGCCGGGCCAGTGGCAACGCCAGTTGCGAAGTACCCAGGCCCAGCACCAGCGCCTTCATCCGCCACTTCGCCGGGAAAGCTTGAATCATGTAATACAAACCCAGCGAACTCAGCGCCGCGCCGACCATACCGTGGGCGGCGCGCACTGCAATCGCCGAGCCCAGGTCGTTGACGAACAAATGACCGAAGGTCACCAACGCATACAGCACCAGGAACACTTCGGTGAACGCCCGCAGGCCGTACTGCTGACGAAACTTCACCAGCAGCAGGTTCATCGAGACGTTGGTCATCACGTAGGCCGCTGGCAGCCAGGCCATCTCGGCGGTCGTCGCCCCCAGCGCCCCTTGCAGGTAAGGCAGATTGGCGACCACCAGTGCGTTACCCAACCCACCCGTCAACGCCACCAGCAACCCGACCAACGCATAGGCCAGCCGCTTTGGCGTGGGGTGCAAAGGGGTCGAGGGGGAACCGGGCAGGCTTGGCCGTTCGTGGGGCAGCCAGTTGCGCGGGGCATGGTGATCCATTCGGTGACCTTGTCATCGGTATTGAAGGCAGTAAACATGAGCCAGAGATTTCTTGCCAGTTCGCTGCACAGCAACCACTGATTTCAGGCCTTGAGTAACATATAACCGGCGACCACCAGGCACACGCTGGCAAACCCCACTTGAAGTGCCCGGGCCGGAACCCGGGCGCACAGTCGCCGCCCCATTACCATCCCGACGATGCTGGCGGCGATAAAAGCCGCGCCCAGAGCATCAATGGTCACCCCGGCATGAAAGGCGCCGATCACCCCGATCGCCGAGATCAAACTGATGACCATCAAGGAGGTGGCGACGATGCCACGCATCTGCACGTCAGTCAGTTGCTTGAATGCCGGCACGATCAGGAAACCGCCACCGACCCCGAGCAAGCCTGAAACCACCCCGGTCACCGCCCCCAGCGCAGCCAGCGTTGCGGTGCATTTGGCGGTCCAGGAAAAGCGCCCGGTCTGTTGATCGAGCATGCAATTCTTCTGACCCCAGTTGGCGTGGCCATGATCGCTCGGCCCCGGCTCCTGTTTTTCTCGCCGCAGCATCCGCCAGGCCACCATGACCATCAGCAGACTGAACAGGATCATCAGGACTTTTTCCGGCAACTGATGGGCAAAGTAGATCCCCACCGGAGAAAACACCGCGCCCAATAAGGCAATCAACAACGCCGCACGGTAACGCACCAATCCATGGCGCAAGCCGTCGATGGCGCCGACCGCCGCTGCACTGCCCACCGCAAACAACGCCACCGGCGCCGCGTGGGTCATGGTCCAGCCCAACCCGAGCACCAAGGCCGGCACCGCAAGAATGCCACCGCCGGCCCCGGTCAACCCCAGGACCAGACCCATCACCACACCAAACAATGTCGCCAGCAGCATAGGGTTCTCTCAATCGACTTTGGACGTGACACCGTGCTGCCCGAGGTCGGCACTGATGGTCTGGCCCCAGTGTTGATCGTTCATAGGTTGTTGCCTCTACAAGGGGGGTTGCCCGAAAAGGCTCACGCCCAGCTTTTTATCACCGCGCCGCAATACAGGCCGGAGAGTGTTTTCATCACCTGAATCACTTCGTGGCTGGCCAGGCCGTAGAAAATGTATTTGCCTTCACGCCGAGTACTCACCAGTCCTTCGTCGCGTAAAATACCCAACTGTTGGGACAGCGTTGGTTGACGCACATCGGTCATGGTTTCCAATTCGCCGACGTTGCGCTCGCCCTGGGTCAACTGGCAGAGGATCAGCAGGCGGTCCTCATTGGCCAAGGCCTTGAGCAGCGCGCAGGCCTTGGAGGCCGAGGCACGCAGTTGCGCCACTTCACCTTCGCTTAGACTGGATTGCATTTGCAGATAACCTTAGTCGTCACTTAAGCTGCGGACATTATGTTTAAACATAAAGTGTTGCAACCCCTTGTGTCTTTCTGTCATCCAGCCAGGGCCCGCCACCATGCCAGCGTTGATCCAAGCCTTCCTTGACGACGCCTCGTCGACCTATACGTATGTGATCTACGAACACGACGGCAGCCGCTGCGCGATTGTCGATTCAGTACTCGATTACCACCCGGCGTCCGGCAGAACCGCTACCACTCAGGCTGACCGGGTGATTGCTTTCGTCCGCGAGCACCAATTGCAAACCCAATGGCTGCTGGAAACCCACGCCCACGCCGATCACCTGTCCGCCGCGCCCTATCTGCGCCGAGAACTGGGCGGCAAGATCGCCATCGGCCAGGCCATCAGCCAGGTGCAGGACGTCTTCAAAAGTCTGTTCAACCTCGAGCCGGCGTTCCGCAGCGACGGTTCGCAGTTCGACCACTTGTTTGCGCCGGACGAGGTGTTTGCCATCGGCAACCTCAAGGCCAAGGCGCTGCATGTCCCAGGGCACACCCCGGCGGACATGGCCTATCTGATTGACGATGAATTGATTCTGGTGGGCGACACGCTGTTCATGCCTGACGTCGGCACCGCCCGTTGCGACTTTCCCGGCGGCAACGCCAATCAGCTATTCGCCTCGATGCACACATTGCTGGCTTTCCCCGCCGACACCCGTCTCTATGTCTGCCATGACTACCCGCCAGCCGGCCGCACTTCTCAGTGCATGACCACCGTCGGCGAGCAACGCAACAGCAATATTCATGTGCATGACGGTATCGACGAAGCGGCGTTCGTCGAGATGCGCACCCAGCGCGATGAGGGCTTATGCATGCCGACGTTGATGCTGCCGGCAATTCAAGTGAATGTGCGGGCGGGGAACCTGCCGCCAGCGGAAAACAACGACGTGGTGTACCTGAAGATCCCGCTGAACCAATTCTGAACCCAAGATCAAAAGATCGCAGCCTGCGGCAGCTCCTACGCCGACCACGAGCCACCCCATGTAGGAGCTGCCGCAGGTTCGGGCCGCGTTCGGACGATCTTTTGACGGTGATCTTAGTTGGCCAAGGTCAAGCCATTGGCCGGCAACGGCAACGCCGTCTTATAGCGCACCTGCTTCAGCGCAAAGCTTGAGCGGATGTTGGCGACGCCCGGAACTTTGGTCAGAAAGTCCATCATGAAGCGCTCCAGCGACTGAATGGTCGGCACCAGGACACGGATCAAATAGTCCGGGTCGCCGGCCATCAGGTAGCACTCCATCACCTCCGGACGATTGGCGATGGCTGCCTCGAACTGCGCCAGCGCCTCCTCCACCTGTTTCTCCAGGCTGACGTGAATGAACACGTTGACGTGCAGCCCCAGCAGTTCGGCGTCCAGCAGCGTGACCTGCTCGCGAATCAGCCCCAATTCCTCCATCGCCTTGACCCGGTTGAAACACGGTGTCGGTGACAGATTCACTGAGCGTGCGAGGTCGGCGTTGGTGATGCGGGCGTTCTCCTGAAGGCTGTTGAGAATGCCGATGTCGGTACGGTCAAGTTTGCGCATGAGATAAAAAACCTGTTTTTTTATGTTTATGCAGATTTTTTATCCTCAAATGACCTTAAGCGCAACGAAACAGAGATAAATATTCTTCTTGGCCCGGCCTATGATTGTTGTAGGACAAGATTTCTTTTATCGAAGAATGACGGTCAGCTCACTACAAGAAATTCACAAGATCGAGCGTAGAAGCCATGAACCAAGCGTACGAACCGCTGCGCCTGCACGTTCCCGAACCTTCGGGCCGTCCCGGCTGCAAAACCGACTTCTCCTACCTGCGTCTGACCGATGCCGGCACGGTGCGCAAACCCCCAATCGACGTAGAACCTGCCGATACCGCTGATCTGGCCAAGGGCCTGATTCGCGTGCTCGACGATCAGGGCAATGCCCTGGGTCCGTGGGCGGAAGGCGTGCCCGTGGAGATTCTGCGTAAAGGCATGCGCGCCATGCTCAAAACGCGGATTTTCGACAACCGCATGGTGGTCGCCCAGCGTCAGAAAAAGATGTCGTTCTACATGCAGAGCCTTGGCGAAGAAGCCATCGGCAGCGCCCAGGCCCTGGCCCTGAACATCGACGACATGTGCTTCCCCACCTACCGTCAGCAAAGCATTCTGATGGCCCGCGAAGTGCCGCTGGTGGACCTGATCTGCCAACTGCTGTCCAACGAGCGCGATCCGCTCAAGGGCCGCCAGTTGCCGATCATGTACTCGGTGCGCGATCACGGCTTCTTCACTATTTCCGGCAACCTCGCCACCCAGTTCGTGCAAGGCGTGGGCTGGGGCATGGCGTCGGCGATCAAGGGCGATACCAAGATCGCCTCGGCCTGGATCGGCGACGGCGCCACCGCTGAATCCGACTTCCACACCGCCCTCACCTTCGCTCACGTTTACCGTGCGCCAGTGATCCTCAACGTGGTCAACAACCAGTGGGCGATTTCCACGTTCCAGGCGATTGCTGGCGGTGAAGCCACCACGTTCGCCGGTCGTGGCGTCGGCTGCGGCATCGCCTCGCTGCGGGTCGATGGCAACGATTTTGTCGCGGTCTACGCGGCCTCTGCCTGGGCCGCCGAACGCGCCCGCCGCAACCTCGGTCCGACCATGATCGAATGGGTCACCTACCGTGCCGGCCCGCACTCGACTTCTGACGATCCGTCCAAGTACCGCCCTGCCGACGACTGGAGCCACTTCCCGCTCGGCGATCCGATCATGCGCCTCAAGCAACACCTGATCCGCATCGGCCAGTGGTCCGAAGAGGAGCACGTCAGTGTCAGCGCTGAACTGGAAGCCGAAATCATCGCCGCGCAGAAAGAAGCCGAGCAGTACGGCACCCTTGCCGGCGGCCAGATTCCGAGCGCAGCGACGATGTTCGAAGACGTCTATAAAGAGATGCCGGAGCACTTGAAGCGCCAGCGTCAAGAGTTGGGGATCTGACATGAACGATCACAACAATAATATCGAGCTGGAAACCGCCATGACCACGACCACCATGACCATGATCCAGGCCCTGCGCTCGGCCATGGACGTGATGCTTGAGCGCGACGACAATGTCGTGGTGTTCGGCCAGGACGTCGGCTACTTCGGCGGCGTGTTCCGTTGCACCGAAGGCCTGCAGAGCAAATACGGCACCTCGCGGGTGTTCGATGCACCGATCTCCGAAAGCGGCATCGTCGGCGTCGCTGTCGGCATGGGTGCCTACGGTTTGCGTCCGGTGGCAGAGATCCAGTTCGCCGATTACGTCTACCCGGCGTCGGACCAGATCATTTCCGAAGCAGCCCGCCTGCGCTATCGCTCGGCCGGCGAGTTCACTGCACCAATGACCCTGCGCATGCCTTGCGGCGGCGGTATCTACGGTGGCCAGACCCACAGCCAGAGCATTGAAGCGATGTTCACCCAGGTCTGCGGTTTGCGCACGGTCATGCCGTCCAACCCCTACGACGCCAAAGGCCTGCTGATCGCCTCCATCGAAAACGATGACCCGGTGATCTTCCTTGAGCCAAAACGCCTGTACAACGGCCCGTTCGACGGCCATCACGACCGCCCGGTAACCCCGTGGTCGAAACACCCGGCCGCGCAAGTACCGGACGGTTACTACACCGTGCCGCTGGACGTCGCCGCCATCACCCGTCCGGGCAAGGACGTGACCATCCTGACCTACGGTACCACCGTGTATGTCTCGCAAGTGGCCGCCGAAGAATCCGGCATCGACGCCGAAGTCATCGACCTGCGCAGCCTGTGGCCGCTGGACCTGGAGACCATCGTCAAGTCGGTGAAGAAAACCGGCCGTTGCGTGGTTGTCCACGAAGCGACCCGCACCTGCGGCTTTGGCGCCGAACTGGTGTCGCTGGTGCAAGAACATTGCTTCCACTACCTGGAAGCGCCGATCGAACGTGTGACCGGTTGGGATACTCCCTACCCGCATGCGCAAGAGTGGGCGTATTTCCCTGGTCCGTCCCGTGTGGGCGCGGCTTTGAAACGGGTCATGGAGGTCTGAATGGGCACGCACGTTATTAAAATGCCGGACATTGGCGAAGGCATTGCAGAAGTTGAACTGTCGGTATGGCACGTCAAGGTCGGCGACATGGTCGTCGAAGATCAGGTGCTGGCCGATGTGATGACCGACAAGGCGATGGTCGACATCCCGTCCCCGGTGCATGGCAAGGTTATTGCCTTGGGCGGTGTGCCTGGCGAAGTCATGGCCGTCGGCAGTATCTTGATCAGCATCGAAGTGGAAGGCGCGGGCAACGTCAAAGAGTCTTCTCAGCCAGCGGTAGTCGCAGCAACACCGAAGCCTGCGCCGGTTGCCGCACCGAAAGTCGAAGCCGTGGTTGAAAGCAAACCCGCCGCACCGGTTCGTCCTGTCGTGCCGCAAGGCCCGCTGGTCGCTCGCGAGGCCGATGAGCGCCCGCTGGCCTCCCCGGCCGTGCGCAAACATGCGCTGGAGGCCGGCATCCAATTGCGCCTGGTCCGTGGCACCGGCCCGGCCGGGCGGATTCTTCACGAGGACCTCGACGCCTATCTGGCGCAAGGTCAACAGCCGCAGTCGGGCACCGTGGCCGCTTACGCCGAACGCAACGACGAACAGCAGATCCCGGTGATCGGCATGCGTCGCAAGATCGCCCAGCGGATGCAGGACGCGACTCAGCGTGCGGCACACTTCAGCTACGTCGAAGAGATCGACGTCACTGCAGTGGAAGAACTGCGTGCGAATCTGAATGAGAAACACGGCGCCACCCGCGGCAAGCTGACGTTGCTGCCGTTCCTGGTGCGTGCCATGGTCGTCGCCCTGCGCGACTTCCCGCAGATCAACGCCCGTTACGACGACGAAGCCCAGGTCATCACCCGCCTCGGTGCGGTGCATGTGGGCGTCGCGACCCAAAGCGACATCGGTTTGATGGTGCCTGTGGTGCGTCACGCCGAGGCTCGCAGCCTGTGGGACAGCGCCGCAGAAATCTCCCGTCTGGCCACTGCTGCGCGCAATGGCAAGGCCAGCCGCGATGAACTGTCCGGCTCGACCATCACCCTGACCAGCCTCGGCGCGTTGGGCGGCATCGTCAGCACCCCGGTGCTGAACCTGCCGGAAGTGGCCATCGTCGGCGTCAACAAGATCGTCGAGCGGCCGATGGTGATCAAAGGCCAGATCGTGATTCGCAAGATGATGAACCTCTCCAGCTCCTTCGATCACCGGGTGGTCGATGGCATGGACGCGGCGCAATTCATCCAGGCCATTCGCGGCTTGCTCGAACAACCCGCAACCCTGTTTGTGGACTGATTATTAGTGGGGCATGCATGCAACAGACTTTGAACACTACGCTGCTGATTATCGGCGGCGGCCCTGGCGGTTATGTGGCGGCGATTCGTGCAGGTCAGCTGGGCATCAGCACCATTCTGGTCGAAGGCCAGTCGCTCGGCGGTACCTGCCTGAACATCGGCTGCATTCCGTCGAAAGCGCTGATTCATGTGGCTGAGCAGTTTCATCAGACTCAGCATCACAGCCAGCACTCGGCCCTCGGGATCAACGTCTCGGCGCCAACCCTGGACATCGGCAAAAGCGTCGAGTGGAAGGACGGCATTGTTGATCGCCTGACCACCGGCGTTGCGGCACTGCTGAAGAAGCACAAGGTCCAGGTCATTCACGGCTGGGCCAAGGTCATCGACGGCAAAACCGTCGAAGTCGGCGACACCCGCATCCAGTGCGAACACCTGCTGCTGGCCACTGGTTCGAAAAGCGTCAACCTGCCAATGCTGCCGATTGGCGGGCCGATCATCTCCTCCACCGAAGCCCTGACGCCGAAAAGCGTGCCAAAACAGCTGATCGTGGTCGGTGGCGGCTACATCGGGCTTGAGCTGGGCATTGCCTACCGCAAGCTCGGCGCTGAAGTCAGCGTGGTCGAAGCGCAGGATCGCATTCTGCCGGCCTACGACGCCGAACTGACCCAACCGGTGAACGAAGCCCTCAAACAACTCGGCGTGAAGCTTTACTTGAAGCACAGCGTTGAAGGCTTTGATTCACAAGCCAATACCTTACAAGTTCGCGACCCGAACGGTGAAACCCTGAACCTGGCCACCGATCAGGTGCTGGTGGCGGTCGGACGCAAACCCAACACCCAGGGCTGGAACCTTGAAGCCTTGAACCTGGACATGAACGGTTCGGCGATCAAGATCGACAACCGCTGTGCGACCAGCATGCGCAACGTCTGGGCCATCGGCGACTTGAGCGGCGAGCCAATGCTCGCCCACCGCGCCATGGCGCAGGGTGAAATGGTCGCCGAGCTGATTTCGGGCAAACACCGCGAGTTCAACCCGACAGCCATCGCCGCCGTGTGCTTTACCGACCCGGAACTGGTGGTGGTCGGCAAGACCCCGGACGAAGCCAAGGCCGCAGGCCTGGATTGCATCGTGTCGAGCTTCCCGTTCGCTGCCAATGGCCGGGCGATGACCCTGGAATCGAAAAGTGGCTTCGTGCGGGTGGTCGCACGGCGTGACAATCACCTGATTGTCGGCTGGCAAGCGGTCGGTGCCGGCGTGTCCGAGTTGTCGACAGCGTTCGGCCAATCCCTGGAAATGGGCGCTCGCCTGGAAGACATCGCCGGCACCATCCACGCCCACCCGACGCTGGGTGAAGCGGTGCAGGAAGCGGCGTTGCGAGCACTGGGGCATGCGTTGCATTTGTGAAGATCAAAAGATCGTCCGAACGCGGCCCGAACCTTCGGCAGCTCCTACAGGGGTTCGCGGATATTGTAGGAGCCGCCGCAGGCTGCGATCTTTTAGGTTTTTTGCACTGCGATTTAGCTTTGGAATGAAGTATTGTTGTCCCCATCCAGAAAAACGTCAGAAGCCTTGAACCGTTCAGGCGATTGTTAAGTGATAGAGGGTGTCATGGGTAACGAAAGCATCAATTGGGACAAGCTGGGTTTTGACTACATCAAGACAGACAAGCGTTATCTGTCGTACTGGCGCAACGGTTCCTGGGATAAAGGCACCTTAACCTCCGACAACGTGCTGCATATCAGCGAGGGCTCGACCGCCCTGCACTACGGCCAGCAATGCTTCGAAGGCATGAAGGCCTATCGTTGCAAGGACGGTTCGATCAACCTGTTCCGCCCGGACCAGAACGCCCTGCGCATGCAGCGCAGCTGCGCTCGCCTGCTGATGGCGCAGGTGGAAACCGAAGACTTCATCGAAGCCTGCAAGGCCGTGGTACGTGCCAACGAGCGTTTCATTCCGCCGTACGGCACTGGCGGCGCGCTGTACCTGCGTCCGTTCGTGATCGGCGTGGGTGACAACATCGGCGTGCGCACCGCCCCCGAATTCCTCTTCTCGATCTTCGCCATCCCGGTCGGCGCCTACTTCAAGGGCGGCCTGACCCCGCACAACTTCCTGATTTCCAGCTACGACCGCGCCGCGCCACAAGGCACCGGTGCTGCCAAGGTCGGTGGCAACTACGCCGCCAGCCTGATGCCCGGTTCCGAGGCCAAGAAGGCGCACTTCGCCGACTGCATTTATCTGGACCCGATGACCCACACGAAGATCGAAGAAGTCGGCTCGGCCAACTTCTTTGGTATCACCCACGACAACACATTCGTCACGCCGAAATCCCCTTCGGTGTTGCCGGGCATCACCCGTCTGTCGTTGATCGAGCTGGCAAAATCGCGTCTGGGTATGGAAGTCATTGAAGGCGACGTGTTCATCGACAAGATCGGCGACTTCAAGGAAGCCGGCGCCTGCGGTACTGCTGCGGTGATCACGCCAATCGGCGGCATCGAGTACAACGGCAAACTGCACGTGTTCCACAGCGAAACCGAAGTCGGCCCGGTCACCCAGAAGCTCTACAAAGAGCTGACCGGTGTGCAGACCGGCGACATCGAAGCGCCAGAGGGCTGGATCGTCAAGGTCTGATCCAGCGCTTGCCGCACTGAAAAGCCCACCCATTGCTAACGCGGTGTGTGGGCTTTTGGTTTTCAGCGCGCCAAGATCGCAGCCTTCGGCAGCTCCTACAGAGAGCGGTGTAAACCCGTAGGAGCTGCCGCAGGCTGCGATCTTTTGATCTTCAAATCACCCTGCAATCAACCGCCCCACCTGACCGGCATCTACTTCGACCTGGGCAAACAGCCACTCCAGAAACACCTGAGTCTGCGCCGTCACGTCCGGCGCAACTCCATAGTAATAACGCGGCAACGGCATGCGCAGTTCGGGCAACGGACAGATCAGACGACCGCTCGACAGGTCATCGCCCAGCAACGAGGCCGGACACAGGGCAATGCCCTCGCCCTCCACCGCAGCCTGAAGCACCGGTTGCATGTGATCGAACTGCAGCGTCGTCTGAGTCGCTGACTGCGTTTCGCCAAACTGCAGGGCCCAGTTGTGCCAGTCCTCACGACGTGTCTTGGCGGTCAGCAGGGTATGTCGGCTCAGGGCGTTCAAGTCGTCGAGCGGTAGTCGCTGGATCAGCGATGGCGCCGCGACCAGCAACAAATCGTCTTCAAACAGTACCTGAGCGTGAATGTCTGACGCCCAGCCATCGCGGCCACGTCGGATGACAATGTCGAACCCGTCTCGTGCGTGATCGGGCGCCAGAGTGGAAGTGACCACCACAGGTTTTATGTCCGGATGCAGCGCCATGAAATCCGCCAGCCTGGGCGTCAGCCAGCGCAGGGCAAAGGTCGGGCGGACGTTGATCTTCACGGTGCGCAGCGAGGCCTGTTGCTTGAGTGCCGCTGCGGCGTTGGCAATCTGTGACAGTCCAGCGCTGACCTGTTCATAGAAACGCTGTCCTGCCGGGGTCAGAACCGATTGCCGGATACGCCGCTCGAACAACTGCACGGCCAGGTGCTCCTCAAGCCGTTTGATGTGACGACTGACGGCACTGTGGCTGACATGCAGCTCCTCGGCCGCGAGGCTGAAGCTCTGATGACGAGCGGCGGCCACGAAAGCGCGAACAGCGTTCAAGGGGGGGAGTTGATTGATCATGCGTCTAATTTAGTCACATATGCGCTGCAATTAAAGCGTTTGTCACGCCCTCCTCGTCACGCCAATCTGCGGCATCACCTGATGGAGTGCGAGATGAATAGCTACGGATTATTTTTACTGTTTGCCACCTTGACCATTCTCAGCCCCGGACCGGGTGTGCTGCTGACGCTGACCAACGCGCTGCGCCATGGCTGGACGGGCGCACTGCCAGGGATTCTGGGGATCGCATCAGGGGCGTTTGTCGTCGCCGCCATCAGCGCCACCAGCGTTGGCCTGATTCTAGCCACTTCGGCAAACGCCTTTACCGCGTTGAAATACGCCGGGGCCGCCTACTTGTTGTACCTGGGCTACAAAAGCTGGCATTCGGATCGTTTCAGTACGTTGCTTGAAACACGCCCCACCAGCCCTGGCTATCGTTTCATCGAAGCGGCTTCGATCCAGTTTTTGAACCCCAAGGCGGTGTTCTTCTTTCTGGCGGTATTTCCACAGTTCATCGACCCCTCGGCGCACTTCTACAGCCAATTCTTCAAACTGGTCAGCTCCTACGGCGTGGTGGTGATCGTGGTGCATAGCAGCTATGCCTTGCTCGCCAATGCCGCCAAAGGCTGGTTGTCGAGTCCGAAGGGTGCCTGGCTGGCCGCGAAAATCTCGGGCGTGACCTTCACCGGTTTCGGCCTGCTCATGGCCTCGGCCAGCCGTTAAAGCGAAGGGCTGGCGATCGCCCGGCGCCTTTTCTCGATAGAACCGGGTTGGACTGTCATGACCTGAACCGGCAACTCAAGCGCAAATCGGCTGCTGAGTTCCTTGCGCCCGGTTACCGTCAATGCCAGCGCCCGGCTGTCCAGATCCTGCGTCAGCCATGTGCGCTTGATCGCCGTTTGCAGCAACGCCGCGCCCAATGAGCCGCCGAGATGCGGACGACGCATGCTCCAGTCGAGGCAGGAACAGGCAAAGCGTCGGCGCAGACTGCTCAAGGATTTCACTTCGATGCCCAACCCTCCGAAAAAGCGCTCTCCGGTTTCGCTCAACACGTACTGCTGATCGCCCTGCTCCGACATCACCAACCAACCCGCCTCCAGCATTCGGTCATGCAGCAGCACCGCCAGCGTACCGGCCATGTGGTCGTAGCAGGTGCGGGCGAATTGCAGGCGATCGGGTGTGCGCGGGCTGAACGTCGGCGCAGCGTTCTGGCCGATCACCATCAGCGCTTCCAGCGCCTGGGCGACCCGCTGGTCCGCGAGGCTGTAGTAACGATGACGGCCCTGGACGTGCAGGCGCACCAACGCGAGGTCCTTGAGTTTCGCCAGATGGGCGCTGGCCGTAGAGGCGCTGACGTCGGCGATCACTGCCAGCTCGGTGCTGGTGCGCGCGTGGCCGTCCATCAGCGAGCAGAGGATTTTCGTCCGGGCCGGCTCGGCAATCGCCGCCGCCACGTGCGAGACGCCGATGTCGTGTTGTTCAACATTCATATTTCGCTCCCGGGCGAATCGTCGCCCTGTCGAACTGGAGATAGTAGCAACACTTTCCACCGACGAATAAGGCAGCGCCTCATGGACCCGATCATCGCCGCGACCCATATCGACCCCTACCCTTACTACGCCAGCCTGCGGGCTGTCGCTGGCCTTTCGTTTCATCAAGGTCTGAGCCTGTGGGTGGCCAGCAGCGCCGCTGCGGTCGCCGCCGTCCTCGCTCATCCCGACTGCAAAGTCCGGCCGGCCCACGAACCGGTGCCCAAGGCCATTGCACACGGCGCAGCCGGCAAGGTGTTTGGCCAGTTGATGCGAATGAACGACGGCGAGCGCCAGCGCTGCCCGAGGTCAGCCATACAACCGGGGCTGGAAATGCTCAACACCAAGGCAGTCAGCGCGCTGGTCCGCGCCCGGTTGATCAGCCCATCCGCCGACGGGCTGCACAAGGCAATGTTCATGGGCCCGGTTTGCGTGGTCGCTTCGCTGCTCGGCTTCACTCCGGCAGAAGGTCGAACCCTCAGCGAACTGACGGCTGATTTCGTCGGGTGCCTGTCGCCCCTGAGCAGCCCGGCCCAACTGGACGCGGCCCATGCAGCGGCGGAACACTTGAACGGTTACTTCGTGGAACGCCTCAGCGCGCAGGATCACCAAAGCCCGTTACTTGAAGGGATTCGCCAACGCCTGTCAGCCCCTGACACCCTGCTCGCCAACCTGATTGGCCTGCTTTCCCAGACCTATGAGGCCACCGCCGGGTTAATCGGCAACGCCGTGCTGGCATTGATCCGCAACCCGCAGCTCAAGAGTGAAATGCGGCGCGACCTGACGCGAGTCGGCGACCTGCTGGCGGAAGTCCAGCGCCATGACCCTTCGGTTCAAAACACCCGCCGCTTCGTCAGCGCACCCTGTGAAATCGCCGGTGTCAGCCTCAAGCCCGGCGATGTCATTCTGGTACTGTTGGCCTCGGCCAACCGCGACCCACAGCTCAACGACAACCCAGACGCCTTCATCCTCGACCGCCCGGCCCGCCGCAGCTTCACCTTCGGCGCCGATCGCCATCAATGCCCCGGCCAGACACTGGCCATGAGCATCGCCAGCGCCACACTCAGTGAAATCCTGACGCACAACGGCGCGCTGGATCAGCTTGCCTGGGATTACCGCCCGTCCCTGAACGGGCGCATTCCGGTGTTTAGAGAACTGACAGGGGCTCAGCCATGATCGCCAGCGATCGCTCAAGCGTTGCGATACTCAACCGTCAAGTGTGACAGCTCATGGACCGGGGCCAGTCGTTCGCGGATGGCATCGGCCGTGACGGCGGCCGAGGTCACGACGCTGACAATCGCTGCACGGGCCTGTGGGCCTACGCGCCAGACATGCAAGTCGGTGATACTGACATCGCCTGTCGACTCAAGCAGTTCACGAACCTCGGCGGCAACGTGCTCATCGGTTGTATCCAGCAGCACCGCAGCGCTGTTTCGCATCAAGCCATAGGCCCAATTGGCGATCACGATTGCGCCGACGATACCCATCACCGGGTCCAGCCAGACCCAACCCAGATAGCGACCGGCCAACAACGCAGCGATAGCCAGCACGGAGGTCATTGCATCGGCCAGTACATGGACATAGGCCGAACGCAGATTGTTGTCGTGATGATGCTCATGACCGTGACCGTGACCGTGACCGTGACCGTGACCGTGGTCATGATGCGCAGAGTTACCGGCCAGTAAAAGCGCGCTGACGATGTTTACGGCCAGGCCCACCACGGCAATCAGCGTCGCTTCGGTGAAGGCCACGGTAGTCGGTTGAAACAGCCGCATGATGGACTCTGCGCCAATGGCGATCGAGACCAGCCCCAGCACCATCGCCGAGGCGAAGCCCGCCAGATCCCCCACCTTACCCGTACCAAAACTGTAGCGCGCATTACCGGCGTTGCGTCTGGCAAACCCGTAAGCGATCGCGGTAATGCCGAGCGCACCGACGTGGGTTGCCATATGAAAACCATCCGCCAATAGCGCCATGGAACCGGTGATGTAACCCGCGGCAATCTCGCCAACCATCATGACGAACGTCAGCGCAACGACCCACAGCGTGCGTCTGGCATTGTCATCGTGGGTGGCGCCCAGAAACATATGATCGTGGGAAAAACGTGAAACCTGAGGTGAACTGTTCATGGGTTGCATGACCTTCAATTTGAATAACGACGAATGGCTTGCAGCAACTCTTCAAGACCTTCGGCGCGTTCTTGATCGCTGAGTTCGGGGCTGGCCACGTGTTCGCGGGCGTGGGCTTCGATGAACTGATCCATCAGACCATTGACCGCGCCACGAATCGCCGCGACCAAGTGCAGGGTTTTCGCGCAGTCGGCCTCCGACTCCAATGCCCGCTCGACGGCTTGAACCTGACCGGCGATACGACGAACCCGCTTCAGCAAATCGTCTTTGTGCTCGTGAATGTGCGACATACCCATACCCCCTATACCTATCTACAGGAGGGATAGTCGCCGATTACGTCAACATTGGCAACCCTGCCTTCACCCAATGGTCATGGGACACATCGCGAAACGGCGCTGATAACCGGCGATCAGCGCCTGCAGCGTTGGCAGCGTTGGCAGCGTTGGCAGCGGCGTATTCGGCACGAAGGTGCTGCCCGGCCAGCTGATATGGTGTGATGGTCAACATCGTCAGCCAGGCCAATCCAGCCGAGTTGGCTAAGGCCAAAACGAAAGCGCCCTATCCGGATCAAAGGAATGTCAATGAGTGCAAGTTTTTCAGGCATTACGTGGGGCTTTCCCGGCATCGACCGGCGTCTGCTGAAAGTGCAATTCAGCTTTTTACTGATGGTTATGGGGGGACGGTGCAATCAACTGGCGGTGGCCTGGTGGGCCTTGCAGGAAACAGGCTCTGCGCTCTATTTCGCCAACATGATTGCCTGTTCCATCGCGGCTGAGGTGTTAGCCAAACCCCTGCTGGGGTGGTTGGGGGACAAGTACAACAAAATCCTGATCATCAAGCTGGCCTCATGGATCAGTCTGCTGACAGCGCTGTTGATGGTAGTGCTGTCCGCCACAGGCTTGTTCAACCCTTGGACGGTGGGCGCGCTAATGATGATCAGCAGTGCGATCGTCGGCGTGCGCGACCCTCTCCAGGCGTCGATCATTCCTTTGTTTGCCGACGACGATAAAGTCTCCCTGGCCTTTCGGACCAAAAGCGTGATGTCGTCCTTTTCCATTCTGCTGGGGCCGGTACTGGCCAGCGGGTTGATTTACGGGTTCGGTATCACGTTCGCCTTTGCCGCCGATTTTTTTGCGATTCTCATCGCCGGGGCGTTGATCGCGACCATCCCGAACCACATTGGCGCCACTGGCCAAGGCGGAAAAACTTCAGGTGCCAGCGGCTTCAGCATGATCTATTCCGGCTTCAAAGTGGTTTACGGAGTGAAAGTCGAGTTTTACCTGGCCATCATCGCAATGCTGATCAACTTTGCCCTGTTTCCGTTCTTCACCATCCTGATCCCACTGTACGTAAAGGACGTCATCCAGTACCCGGTCACTTACATCGGGCTTCTGGACTCGTGCTTCGGGCTGGGCATTCTGGCGGGTAGTTACAAAATCATCGGCTGGTTAACCGAGCGGATCCCCCGTGACATGTGTGTGTCCGCAGGTTTTGCATTACTGGGGTGCAACTTGGTGGTAGTCGGCACCGTTTCATCGTCGTTCATCGTACCCGCGGCCTTTTTCTGCGGCGGCGTCGGCCTGATGTTGATCAACATCCCCACCTCCGCCGTGAGGTTGCTGGCGACGCCCAAGCTCCATCGCAACCGGATTTTTGCCACGGTTTCATTTCTGTCTGCGGCTGCCAGCCCCTTGGGCAGTTTCGCGATGAACACCCTGATCGCCTTTCTGGGGGTCGCACTGACAATCACGCTGCTGGGCGTCATGGTGCTGCTGTTGTCTCTGCTGGTCTTTCTGGTACCCGATTTCAAAACTTTCATGCGTTCCCAGGATACGCAGCTCAATGATGCTTACCTGGACAAATACCCTGAAGCGTTTGCGCACTGACGTGCCTCGCCGTACCCCCGCCTCTTACAACGGTCGAGGCGTAACAGCAGTCAGTCGTCGCGCGTCAGCACTTCAAGCAATTCAATCTCGAAAATCAGGTTGGAATTGGGCGTGATGGCGCCCATCGAGCGCTCGCCATAGGCCAGATGCGCCGGCACCAGCAACTTGCGCTTGCCGCCGACCCTCATGCCCATCAGACCCTGATCCCAACCTTTGATCACTCGGCCAGTGCCGATCACGCATTGAAAGGGTTTGCCGCGATCCCAGGAAGAATCGAACGGTGTGCCGTCCTCCAGAAAGCCGCGGTACTGAGTGGTAATCAAGGCGCCTTTAACGGCGGCTTTGCCGTCACCCAATTCAAGGTCGATGACCTGCAATTCTTCGTTCATGACTGCTCTCTCGTTAGCGATGACCCTAAACACGGACCGCGTTTTCTCAGATTTCGCCTTGCAGGGCAATCCTGTTGGAGCCCCTGGTGCAGTCAGCGGCTCAACGCTCGATCGGCATAATCGCCAAAATCTGCCCGTTGCCAGTATGCACCAGCATGTACTTGTCGTTGACCTGCACCCACTGGCTCTGGCTTTGCGGGGTTTTCAAACCGCGGTTCTTCCAGTCGGCCAGGGCCTTGTCGCTACGTTTGTAGACGTCCGGCGCAGGGTCGCCGACTTGCAGGTTACGGGCGTTGATTGGCGCAGCCTGGACGATGGTTTGCAGAGGGTCGGCGGCCAGGACCATCGGGCAGACAACGGCAAGACTCGCAAGCACTGCCATGGCAGCCAGTTTTTTTTGATGCAGCATCGGTGTACCTCCAGTGAATTCATGGCACCCGTTCCGGGACCGCGATTGCGTTCAGTCATTCGAAACGCTCACACCTCACTGTAGCGATAATTCTGCGATTGACCTTGGTGCAGTGATAATCCGCACGCATCAATAGATGCTAAATATGCACTTATCATATTGATCGACCTGCCCCAGTATCCCGCCCTAATAAGATCCATGCGCCACGTTGCGCATGTCATAAAAAGCGCGGGAGAAAAAACATGCAGGCTACAACCCATCCGCCAGCGGCATCCGCTCGCCGCAAGGCCAGTGCGATTTTCCGGGTCACCTCGGGCAACTTCCTGGAACAGTTCGACTTCTTCCTCTTCGGTTTCTACGCCACCTATATTGCGGCGGCGTTCTTCCCTGCCAGCAGCGAATTCGCCTCGCTGATGATGACCTTCGCGGTGTTTGGCGCAGGCTTTCTGATGCGCCCGTTGGGTGCGGTGATTCTCGGTGCCTACATCGATGACGTCGGCCGCCGCAAAGGCTTGATCGTCACCCTGTCGATCATGGCCAGCGGCACAATCCTGATTGTGCTGGTGCCCGGCTACGAGACGATCGGCCTGTTTGCCCCGGCGCTGGTGTTGATCGGCCGTCTGCTTCAAGGCTTTTCCGCAGGCGCGGAACTGGGCGGCGTGTCGGTGTACCTGGCGGAAATCGCCACACCGGGCCGCAAGGGCTTCTTCACCAGTTGGCAGTCGGCCAGTCAGCAAGTGGCAATCGTCATTGCCGCCGCGCTGGGTTATGCGCTGAATCAGTGGATGCCGGCGGCGGTGATTGCCGACTGGGGCTGGCGCATTCCGTTTTTCGTCGGTTGCATGATCGTGCCGTTCATCTTCCTGCTACGTCGCAACCTTGAAGAAACCGCAGAGTTCACTGCCCGCCGTCACCGCCCAAGCATGCGTCAGGTGTTCGGCACCTTGTTGCAGAACTGGCAGATCGTAATCGCCGGAATGCTGATGGTCGCGCTGACCACCACCGCGTTTTACCTGATCACCGTTTACGCGCCGACCTTCGGCAAAACCGTGCTGCACCTGAGCACCGCCGATGCGTTGCTGGTGACCTTGCTGGTCGGTGTGTCGAACTTCTGCTGGCTGCCGCTGGGTGGCGCACTCTCGGACCGCATCGGCCGACGCCCGGTGTTGCTGGCCATGACCCTGTTGACCCTGGCCACGGCCTATCCAGCGTTGTCATATCTGGTCCAGGCGCCGAGCTTCATCAACATGCTGCTGGTGCTGCTGTGGTTGTCGTTCATCTACGGTTTGTACAACGGCGCAATGGTTGCAGCGCTGACTGAAATCATGCCGGTGGAAGTCCGCGTGGCCGGTTTCTCCCTGGCCTACAGCCTGGCGACCGCAGTATTCGGCGGTTTCACCCCGGCGATTTCGACCTTCTTGATTCAGTACTCCGGCGACAAGGCCGCCCCCGGTTACTGGATGAGTTTCGCCGCGCTGTGTGCGTTGTGCGCAACGCTTTACCTGTACCGGCGCTCGACCGGACGTTTACAAGCCGCCGCGCAATAAGCCACTCCCTGACAGAGAAGTGTCGATGAAAAAATTACTGAACCTCGTGGCGCTGACCCTGATCGGCGCCATGGGGCTGAGCACCGTTGCCCAGGCTGAAGAGCTGCGCGTGATGACCTCCGGCGGTTTCACCGCTGCCTATAAAGTGCTCGGCCCGAAATTCGCCGCCGCCACCGGCAACACGCTCGATACGGCGCTCGGCCCGTCGATGGGCAAGGCGCCTGAGGCGATCCCCAATCGGCTGGCCCGTGGCGAACGCGCCGATGTGCTGATCATGGTCGGCTACGCCCTGGATGAGTTGATCAAGCAAGGCAAGGTCTTGCCCGAGTCGCGGGTTGAACTGGCCGATTCAAGGATTGGTCTGGTGGTGCGCGAGGGTGCGGCGACGCCGGACATCAGCTCGGTCGAGGCGCTGAAGGCGACATTGCTCAATGCCAAATCCGTGGCCTATTCCGACAGCGCCAGCGGCGTGTACATCCAGGACCAGATGTTCAAGCGCCTGGGCATCGAGCCGCAGCTCAAAGCCAAATCGACCATGGTGCCTAAAATCCCGGTGGGCACTGTGGTTGCCAGCGGCAAGTACCAACTGGGTTTCCAGCAGGTCAGTGAATTGCTCCCGGTACCCGGCGTGACCTTCGTCGGCAAGATTCCGGAATCCGTGCAGTCAGTCACACGCTTCGCCGCTGGCATTCCCGTGGGCGCGCAACACCCGGCGCAAGCCAAGGCATTGCTCGACTACCTCGCCTCCCCGGCCGCCCAACCGGATGTCACGGCAACCGGACTGGACTCGATCAACCGCTAAGCCCGGCGCCGGCCTCAGCCGATCTACGCTGAGGCCGGTTCTGGCGGTTGGCTGAACTTCATTTCGACGATCAATCGCTCCAGCTCCAAAGCGGCTGGCGTCAACGTCCGCCCCCGGCGTTTGAGCAGGCCGACGCTGCGCATCACTTGCGGGTCGGTCAGCGGCACATGGGTCAGAATCGGGTGGTCACTGCCGGGCATCGCCATCAACGGCACCGCTGCAATGCCGAGACCGGCTTCGACCAGCCCGATCATCGTAGTGACATGACGGGTTTCACAGATGCTCTGACGCGCCGGCACGATCCCGCTCAGCGCCTGATCCAGCAGAAAACGATTGCCCGAGGTCTTGTCGAGGGAGATGTAATCCTGCTGATACAGCTCGCTCCAACTCACGCTTGCGCGACTGGCCAAGGCGTGATCGCGCCGGCAAGCAACCACATAACGCTCCTGCACCAGCGGTTCGAACTCGACCTCGGCCTCCAGCGTGCCCATGAAACTCAAGCCGAAATCCGCCTCGCCATTGACCACCGCGCTCAAGACGTCGTGGGCGCTGGAGTCGAGGACCTTGACCTTGATTCGCGGAAATCGCTGATGGTATTGGGCGACCACCCGCGGCATGAAGTAGTAGGCCGCCGAAGGTACACAGGCCACGGTGACGTAGCCCGAACGGGTCGACGCCACGTCACTGATCCCCAGCAGCGCCACATCCAGGTCATCCAGCAAACGCTCGACACTGGGGGAAAACGCGCGCCCCGCTTGCGTGAGGCTGACCCTGCGGGTGGTGCGTTCGAACAGTTTGACCCCAAGCGCATCTTCGAGCTTCTCAATCCGTCGGCTCAGCGCTGGCTGGGAGATCCGCACCGTGTCGGCGGCCTTGCGGAAGCTGCCCTGCTCGACCACCGCGCGAAAAGCCTGCAAGTCATTCAGATCGAAATTGATGGCCATGACGCCCACTCACCGGCAAACGAATTGATCAGCTTATCCTATGGATGTAACAAATTGATGCAAATTGTAACGCGGTAATCCGCGATAGCCGGCACTCATGACTGACTGATGCCGGCCCAGCCTTTATCCTGTCCGCCTTTGTGACCCATGATTGCCCGCAATGTGTGTCGTTCGACGTATTCCCAGGAGTCAGCCATGCCCCATGAAGGCAACCTGTTGCAAGCCGCTGTGGTCTTTCTGTTCGCGGCGGTGCTCACCGTACCCTTAGCCAAACGCCTGCAACTGGGTGCGGTGTTGGGCTATCTGCTGGCTGGGGTCATCATTGGGCCGTCGGTGCTGGGGTTGATCGGTAACCCGCAAAGCGTCAGCCATATTTCCGAGCTCGGCGTGGTCTTGCTGCTGTTCATCATTGGCCTTGAGCTGTCGCCACGACGGCTGTGGGTGATGCGCAAAGCGGTGTTCGGCGTCGGTCTGGCACAGGTGCTGCTGACCGGTTCGGTGATCGGCGTGCTGGCGTTCTACGTGTTTGGCCAGGCGCTTAACAGCGCGATCGTGCTTGGCCTGGGCCTGGCGTTGTCGTCCACCGCCTTCGGCCTGCAAAGCCTGGCTGAACGCAAGGAACTGACCAGCCCTCACGGGCGGCTGGCGTTTGCCATTTTGCTGTTTCAGGACATCGCCGCAATCCCGCTGATTGCCATGGTGCCGCTGCTCGCCGGCGGTGATCACACCACCACGGCAGCCGAGGACCTGAACCATGTCCTTCGGGTGCTGGGCAGCATCGCGGTGGTGGTGATCGGCGGGCGTTACCTGTTGCGACCGGTATTTCGTGTCGTCGCCAAAACCGGTCTGCCGGAAGTCTCGACCGCGACTGCGTTGCTGGTAGTGATCGGCACCGCGTGGCTGATGGACCTGGTCGGCGTATCCATGGCCCTCGGTGCGTTCCTCGCCGGTCTGCTGCTGGCGGACTCGGAATACCGCCATGAACTGGAAGCGCAGATCGAACCGTTCAAGGGCCTGCTGCTGGGGCTGTTTTTCATCAGTGTCGGCATGGGCGCCAACATCAGCCTGTTGTTCAGCGCCCCGGCGACAGTGCTGGGCCTGACCCTGCTGCTGATCATGCTCAAGCTGCCCATGCTGTTTGTCGTCGGGCGGCTGGCCGGAGGCCTGAGTCGGCTGAGTGCGCTGCGCCTGGGCATCGTGCTGGCGGCGGGCGGTGAGTTTGCGTTCGTGGTGTTCAAGATCGGCCGCGATCAAGGCCTGTTCGACCCACGGATGTACGACCTTCAGGTGCTGACCATCACCCTGTCCATGGCCGTGACACCGCTGTTGCTTTTGATGTGTGGCCGACTGGTTAAATCGAAAGTCCAGCCCGTCACCGTGCCGCCCCACTTGCGCGAAATCGACACCGACGCACCCCGCGTGGTCATCGCCGGCATGGGCCGCATGGGTCAGATCGTGGCGCGGATTCTGCGAGCGCAAAATGTCCAGTTCGTCGCCCTCGATACGTCGGTGGAAACCATCGAACTGTCCCGCAGTTTTGGCGGTGTACCGGTGTTCTACGGTGACCCGATGCGCCCGGAGATTCTCAGCGCGGCCAAGGTCGGGCAGGCGGAATTCTTTGTGATTGCCACCGATGACCCGGACACCAACATCAAGACCGCCGAACTGGTGCGCAAGCTCTACCCGCACATGAAAATCATCGCCCGTGCCCGTAACCGTCAGCACGTCCACCGCTTGGTCGACCTCGGTGCCGAGGCGGTCCGGGAAACCTATTATTCAAGCCTGGAAATGAGCCGCCGAACCCTGCTCGGTCTGGGCCTGAGCCAGACCCAGGCCGATGCCCGCATCGAACGTTTCAAGCATCACGACGAACAGGTGCTCGAAGCCCAGCACGCAATCTACGACGATGCCGCGAAAGTCATGCAGAGCGCCCAGGAAGCCCGAGCCGAACTGGCACGGCTGTTCGAGGCGGATCAGCTTGAGGAAGAGACGGGCAAACCTTGAAACCCGAAAAGATCGCGTTCCCCGTAGGAGCTGCCGCAGGCTGCGATCTTTTGATCTGAAATGCTGAAAGGAATCCATGATGAGCAACGCAGACCAGTCCTCCCCCGCCCTGAAGGAAATCTTCAACGCCGAACGCTTGCAACACATCGCTACCGAAATGCATGCGGTGTACCCGGCGTTCAACGCCAAGGCGTTCCTGAAACTGGCCAATGCTGGCCTCGCCGAGTTGTCAGTGATGCAACGCATGGCGCGGGTCGGGGAATGTCTGCACGCGGTCTTGCCGCTGAGCTATGAGCAGACACTGGAGATCCTGCGTCCGCTCGCGCCGCGCCTGAACAGCGGCTTTGTCAGCATGTTCCTGCCCCACTATGTCGCCACCTACGGCGCCCATGCGTTCGAGCTGTCGATGGACGCGCTCAAGTACTTCACCACGTTCGGATCATCGGAATTCGCGATCCGGCATTTCCTGCGCAGCGACTTGGAGCGCTCGCTGGCGTTGATGCACGATTGGTCGCGGGACAACAACGAACACGTCCGCCGTCTGGCCAGCGAAGGCAGTCGACCGCGCCTGCCGTGGTCGTTTCGTCTGGAACCGGTACAAGCCGACCCGACGCTGGCAGCAGCGATCCTCGAAAACCTCAAGGCCGACAGCAGCCTTTACGTACGCAAGTCAGTGGCCAATCACCTCAACGACATCACCAAGGACCACCCCGAGTGGGTGCTGAGTCTGATCGAAGGCTGGTCACTGGAAGACCCGCGCACCGCGTGGATTGCCAAACACGCGCTGCGTAGCTTGATCAAACAGGGCAATCAGCGGGCACTGGCGATTATCGGCGCTGGCGGTAAACCCGAGGTCCAGATCCATAACCTAAAGGTTGAACCGGCGGTGATCCGCCTCGGCGAGACCATAAAGCTCTCGTTCGATCTTCATTCAACCGCCAGTGACAACCAGCGACTGGTCATCGATTACGCCATCGACTACGTCAAAGCCTCAGGCGCAACCTCGGCGAAAGTCTTCAAACTCAAAGGCCTCACCCTACCCGCCCACGCCCGGCAAACCCTCAGCCGCGCCCAGCAAATCCGCGAGCTAACCACCCGCAAGCATTACGCGGGCACGCATGAGGTACACATCATGGTCAATGGTGAGCGACTGGGAAGCACCGCGTTTGAAATTACTCCATGACCCCAGCGGTTTTGATCGGCGTACACCTGCAAGAGATCGGTCGGCTATCAGGCCGCCAAGATCAAAAGATCGCAGCCTGCGGCAGCTCCTACAAATATCACCCACCCACAATGAAGCAGCCCCACCACCACTCAACAGGCCGAGCGTTAGCTCGCCTGCCGCTTTTGATCTTGATCCACCCGCCCCTTCGGGAGGCTGAGTGGAGGTGTTTATCAGGGGGCTGGCGCGCAGCGCCGTACGGCGCAGCCGGACACATCGAGAGGAGGTCGAAGCGAAGCCGACCGTAGGCGATGCCCCCTGATGGACACCGGAGCGAGGGAACGCCGAGCCTAGGCGAGGGGCCGTACGCTTGGGGCGAGACTTTTTGGTTACTTTTGAGGCGTTTGTCAAAAGTGACACGCTGTAAGAGCGGAACCATAAGGGGCCGTTACCGCAGCAACGGATATGTACACCTGCAAGAGATTGGTCGGCTATCAGGCCGCCAAGATCAAAAGATCGCAGCCTGCGGCAGCTCCTACAGTTCAGAGGTGGGCCCAAGCAGCAGCGTCTGCTCGCGATCACACAACCCCACCACGTAATCCCACAACACCCGCAATCGCACCGACTTGTGCAGCTCGCGGCGGGTGCTGATCCAGTAGCTGCGCTGGATGCTCTCGGCCGGCAGCAGCGGCACCAGTTCCGGGTCGTTACTGGCCATGTAGCACGGCAACACGGCGATCCCCAATCCCGAGCGTGCCGCCTGCTGCTGGGCGATCACGCTGGTGCTGTGGAACACCACTTGAGGGTTACGGCAGAAGCTGTTGAGAAACATCAATTCCTGACTGAATAACAGATCGTCGACGTAACCGATCCAGGCATGCCGCGCCAGGTCGTCACGGCTGCGCAACGGTGGCGAGCGATCAAGGTAGGCCTGACTGGCGTAAAGCGCCAGGCGGTAATCGGTGAGTTTACGAGTGACCAGCATATCGGCGGCCGGACGTTCCAGATGAATGCTGATCTCGGCTTCGCGGTTGAGGATGCTGACGAAGCGCGGCACGGCCACCAGTTCCACCTCCAGCCCCGGATAGCGATCAAACAAACCCTGCATGCGACTGGCGAGGAACATGATCCCCAAGCCCTCGGTCACCCCGACGCGGATCTTGCCCAGCGGCGCGCTGGATTGGGTGATTTCCTCCTGCGCCAGCAAGGCGACGTTTTCCATGGCTTCAGCATGTTTAAGCAGTGCTTCGCCGGCCGGCGTCAGTTGGTAACCCTGGGCTTGCTGGACGAACAACGCAGTGCCGAGGCTGGTCTCGATGGCCTCAATGTGCCGCGCCACGGTGGCGTGGGTGGTTTTCAGGCGCCGGGCGGCGGTCAGCAAGCGGCCGCTGCGTTGCAATTCGAGAAAAAACCGCAGGTCATTCCAGTCGAACATCAGCCTTCCTTGAATGCTTGGGAGCAGATCACTGTTTAAAAACGCACAGCAGCTGAGCAAAAACTAACATTCTTTTGCCGAAAACTAACAACTAGGATGGATCCCAATAAGAACAACACGCTGCGAGGTCATGGATGCAACCTGCCGTTGATGCATACGATTACATCGTGGTCGGCGCCGGGCCAGCCGGTTGTCTGCTGGCCAATCGACTCTCCGCCAACCCGCAACACCGGGTGCTGCTGCTTGAAGCCGGCGGGCGCGATAACTATCCCTGGATTCACATTCCGGTCGGTTACCTGTTTTGCATCGGCAACCCGCGCACCGACTGGTGCTTCAAGACCGAAGCGCAAACCGGCCTGCAAGGCCGCAGCCTGAGCTACCCGCGCGGCAAGGTGCTGGGCGGTTGCTCGTCGATCAACGGCATGATCTACATGCGCGGTCAGGCTGGCGACTACGACCGTTGGGCTGCCGAAGGCAACCCCGGCTGGAACTGGAACGACGTACTGCCGCTGTTCAAGCAAAGCGAACACCATTTTGCCGGCGACTCTGCGTTTCACGGCGCCGCCGGGGAGTGGCGCGTCGAACGCCAACGGCTGTCGTGGCCGATTCTCGACGCCTTCCGTAGCGCCGCCGAACAAAGCGGCATCGCCAACCTTGATGACTTCAACCAGGGCGACAACGAAGGTTGCGGCTACTTCCAGGTCAACCAGAAGGCCGGGATACGCTGGAATGCTGCGAAGGCTTTTCTCAAACCGATTCGCCAGCGACCGAACCTCACCGTGCTGACCGACGTCGACGTCGACCGCGTGCTACTGGAAAACGGTCGAGCATCAAAAATCAGTGCGCGCTGGCAAGGCAAGGCAACCACCTTCGTCGCCCACCGGGAAATCATCCTCAGCGCCGGTTCCGTCGGTTCGCCAAGCATCCTGCAACGTTCCGGCATTGGCCCGAGCGGCCTGCTCAAACGCTTGGGGATCGGCGTCGCCCACGAACTCAACGGGGTCGGCGGCAACCTGCAGGATCACTTGCAGCTGCGGCTGATCTACACACTGGAAAACGCCCGGACCCTGAACCAGATCGCCGGCAGCCTGTGGGGCAAAATCGGCATGGGCTTGCGCTATCTGTACGACCGCAGTGGCCCGTTGTCGATGGCCCCAAGTCAACTCGGCGCTTTTGCCCGCTCCGGGCCGGAACAAACCTCGGCGAACCTCGAATACCATGTCCAGCCGCTCTCGCTTGAGCGCTTCGGCGAACCCTTGCATGCGTTCCCGGCGTTCACCGCCTCGGTGTGCGACCTGCGCCCGAAAAGTCGTGGTCGAGTCGAGATTCGTTCGGCCGACCCACAGCAGGCGCCGCTGATTCAGCCCAATTACCTGAGCCATCCCGAAGACCTGCGCGTGGCCGCCGATGCGATTCGCCTGACCCGACGCATCGTTGCCGCGCCGGCCCTGCAACCGTTCAAACCGGTCGAATACCTGCCGGGCGCGGCCTTGCAAAGCGAAGAACAACTGCACGAAGCGGCCGCGCGCATCGGCACGACGATTTTCCACCCGGTCGGCACCTGCCGCATGGGCAACGATGCCGATGCAGTGGTCGATGCCCAACTGCGGGTTCACGGCATTCCCGGTCTGCGCATCGCCGATGCGTCGATCATGCCGCACATCACCTCGGGCAACACCTGCTCACCTACACTGATGATCGCCGAGAAAGCGGCGCAGCTGATTCTCGCCGCCACACCAAGGAGCCTTACGCCAAACCAACTGAACACAGAAGAACACGCGTAGGCGCTGCCGGAGGCTGCGATCTTTTCTGGCTCACCGCCCCGGAAGATCAAAAGATCGCAGCCTGCGGCAGCTCCTACGGGTCGCATTGCATCGACAGGAGCAGCGCCAGCCCACAAGGCCGGCGCTGACAGTGGAACAACAATAAATAAACACTGTGAGGGATACCGACATGTCAGATCAGGTTCAAGCAATAGCCGCAACGCTCCGCGCCGGCACCAGCAAGGAAACTCAGAAAGTCATCTTCGCCTCATCCCTCGGGACAGTATTCGAGTGGTATGACTTCTTTCTCTACGGCGCCCTCGCGGCGGTGATCAGTAAACAGTTTTTTGCCGGGGTCAACGACACCACCGCCTTCATCTTCGCGTTGATGGCCTTCGCCGCCGGTTTCATCGTGCGGCCGTTCGGCGCGCTGGTGTTTGGTCGCCTTGGGGACATGATCGGGCGCAAATACACCTTCCTCGCGACGATCATCCTGATGGGCCTGGCGACCTTCTGCGTCGGCCTGTTGCCGACCTACGCCAGCATCGGCATTGCCGCACCGATCATTCTGGTGGTGCTGCGCATGCTCCAGGGCCTGGCATTGGGCGGCGAGTACGGCGGTGCCGCGACCTACGTGGCAGAACACGCGCCAGTCGGCAAACGCGGTTTCCACACCAGTTGGATTCAGTCCACCGCGACGCTTGGTTTGCTGCTGTCGCTGCTGGTGGTGCTCGGCTGCCGCTACTTCACCGGTGATCAGTTCGAAGTCTGGGGCTGGCGCATTCCGTTCCTGTTGTCGATCGTGCTGCTGGGCATTTCGACCTGGATTCGCCTGAGCCTGCACGAGTCGCCGGCCTTCTTGAAAATGAAAGAAGAAGGCAAGTGCTGCAAAGCACCGATCCGCGAATCCTTCGGTCATTGGGAAAACCTCAAAATCGTGCTGATTGCGCTGTTCAGCATCAACGCCGGGCAAGCGGTGACCTTCTACGCCGCGCAGTTTTACGTACTGTTCTTTCTCACCCAGTTCCTGAAAATGGACCCGGCCCTGGCCAATACCTTGCTGATCGTCAGTGTGGTGATCGGCGCGCCGTTCTTCATTTTCTTCGGCTGGCTGTCTGATCGGGTCGGGCGCAAACCGATCCTGATGATTGGCCTGCTGCTGGCTACCGCGCTGTACTTCCCGATCTTCAAAACCCTCGCCCATTACGCCAATCCGGCC
Source organism: Pseudomonas frederiksbergensis (assembly GCF_001874645.1). Taxonomy (NCBI): domain Bacteria; kingdom Pseudomonadati; phylum Pseudomonadota; class Gammaproteobacteria; order Pseudomonadales; family Pseudomonadaceae; genus Pseudomonas; species Pseudomonas frederiksbergensis. Next base: position 5,473,959 of record NZ_CP017886.1, on the reverse strand, counting down.
ATCGACCGAGCCAGCCAACAAGCGCCGATCACCGTGCTGGCCGACCCGGCCACCTGCACCTTTCAGTTCGACCCGGTGGGCAAGGCACGTTTTGACAGCCCCTGCGACAAGGTCAAAACCTTCCTGGTCAAACAAGGCCTGCCCTACAGCAGCGCAGCGGCCCCTGCCGGCAGCGCGGTGCAAGTCAGCGTGGGTGATGTAAAAATCGACGGTTACGACGAAGCCGCCCTGCGCGGTGCCGTGACCCTGGCCGGCTACCCGCAACAGGCGGACACCCAGTTGATCAACAAACCGATGATCGTCGTGCTGATCGTGGCACTGATCATTATTTCAGCGATGTGCTATGGGCCGCTGGCGGCGCTGATGGTCGAACTGTTCCCGACGCGCATCCGCTACACCTCGATGTCCCTGCCGTATCACATCGGCAACGGCTGGTTCGGTGGTTTCCTGCCGACCGTGTCGTTCGCGCTGGTGGTCTACACCGGGGATATTTTCTACGGGCTGTGGTACCCGGTGCTGATCACCGGGGTGAGCCTGGTGGTGGGCATGATCTGCTTGCGCGAGACCAAGGATGTGGATCTGGACAAAAACTGACGGCATAAAAAAGTCCGCCCATGTTGGCCCTGGGCGGACTTTCACTGCACAGAACCGCGTCTGCGGTCCCTGTCAGCAGAGTTTAGGCCACAATGTCCGTGGTTGCAGCCTGACCGACCGTACCCACGGCAAAGTCCACCGCACCATGGCCGGTAAGATCGACATACAGGCTGGTCTGGTTGGTCGCGGCGAAGTACGTCAGGATCGCGTCGCCGGCATGGCCGGTGAAGCCACTGACGAAGTTCAGCGTGGCGGCACCGGACGAGAACTGCGCGATGCCCGACAGGTCGATTTTGTCCTGACCACTGGTGAAATCCATGATCCAGTCTGGCGCGGTCATGGTCGAATCGGATGCCGCACCGAACACGAAGGTGTCCGCCCCTGCCCCGCCCCACAAGGTATCGCCGCCACCGCCGCCGTAGAGGATGTCGTTGCCGGCACCGCCTTCGAGCAGGTTGGCCACCGCGTTGCCGATCAGCAGGTCATTGCCCGAACCACCGATGGCGTTTTCCAGGGTTACGCCGTGGGCGATCGACACGTTGCCCACCAGACCGCCAACGTCAGAGAACGAGCCTTCGTTGAGGTTGATCTTCTGGTTCTGGCTGAAGCCTGAGAAATCCAGCGTATCGTTACCGCCACCGTCCCACACCGAAAACACCACTTTGGAAGCCGACGACGTGGCGCTGTAAAAGTCACGATCGGCGTTGGAGTTGAAGCCGTAGACGGTGTCCTGGGCACGGGTCTCGAGGTTGGCTCCGTAGAGTTTTTGTACTGCCACGATGTCGTCCATCAACGGCGCCGAGGCGTACGCGCCGCTGCCGTCCTTGCTGAAGTTCTGGCCGGTGTTGCTCTCGCTCCAGTAGCTCATGAGGCTGTAGCCTCGAGTGTCTTGAGCGTAGGTCACGTCGTTATAGGTCGGGTTACCGTTACCCGCGTTGTAAACACCAGGATGGGACAGGCCCAGGCTGTGGCCAATCTCGTGGGTCAGGGTCTGACGCCCGTAGTTGTTAGTGCCCGGCGTCTCGTTGACCCGATACTGATCGTTGATCAGGTACCAGGACTGACCGTCGTAGCTGCCGCCCGAAGGCAAGTAAGCGAACGCAGCGCCACCGGTGCTGACATCGTAGTTACCGAAACTCAGGTGCCCGTCACCGCCTGCCGCCCCTTCCTTGAAGGTGACGTTGGCCACGTCCGACCACGATTGCAGAGACAGTTTCGCCTGGGCTTTCTGCAGGTCGCTGAACTCGCTGAAATGACCCAGCTTCGTGTTGTAGTTCGCAGGCGCCGAGGTCATGAAGCTGAAGCTCAGCTCGACGTTGCCGTTGCCGTCCTTATCGTGCCAGGAGAGGTTCTTGCGCAGGATCTCATCGGCCGCCTGATCTGCCGTGAACGACGGCTTGCCGTTAATCAACCCAGCACCACCGCGATCATACAAGTGGCTGAAGGCATCGACCTGACTGTAGGCCGAACTGACCTGCCCTGAAGAAATGACAGCTTTTGCTTTGGCGTGTGACATCACTTACGTCCTTGTTTCAAATAGTCGGTTCCGATAGACCACGGCGACCCCTTCGCGAGATCGTCCTATCACTCGCCCTGTTGAAGGCGTAACGAAACTGACACAGTTTGAAGCCGTGGGGCTATTGAATTTTTAGATAGCGGGCCGCTCAAGGGCAAAGCGCCATGGCTCTTTTTGGCCGGACTGACGGTACGCCCCTTCATCGCCAGCTTATTGACGACCACCTTCTGCAAGCGCGAGATGTTGAGTCCGGTAGTCATCGGGCAAGGATGGTTCACCATGGCAAAAATCAACGTTTTGGCTGGCAATTTTCTACAAGGCGATAGCGAGTACTACGAAGGGGCGTTCAGACTGAAAACGCTTTCCAATCCAGCGCCCGGGGTCAAAGTGCAAGCCTCGGCGTTCAGAAACCTGGAGGTTGCATCCCAGGACTCCGTTACCAACAAGGATGCCATTGGCTACGGCATCGCCGGCGCCATGCTGCTCGGCCCCGTCGGGGCGATCGCAGGCTACCTGATGGCTGGCAAGGAGACCGAGATCACCTTCATCGCCACCTTCAAGGACGGTAGCCAGCTGTTGGCGGCAACTGACAGCGATACTTACCGGGATATTTCCCGGCACATGAGTCATTAAGCTTTACACGGCAATCCCTTGTGCTCATGACATTCAGTCGTCGTGTCATGAGCACTTCGCGCGGCCACATCGATAATGATCGACTGCAATGATTCTGATCGTCCCTTCTGCACTGTCCTTATCTGTCTAAACCCTTAACAGAGTAGTTTTAAGGTTGACTTCAACGGCCTGCCTCAGTACATTGCGCGGGCCGGTAACTCAGGCCTTTTTTCAACTCACAAAAGAATCCAATGGACACAGTATCTAGACGCTGTCTGGCTGATGCGAATTCGCAGAGCTGGGCACTTAACCCAGAAAATGACGGGACTCGACACCTCGGTCGGGTGAGCTGCGCCAGAGCTTGATGCTCCAACGTAACTTGCCTCCCCGGCGCCAGTCCGGTCGCGAGGCATGTTATGAATTTCAAATCTACTGTAATGCCCGGTGTACGCGCCTTCGCCTCGACGATGCGCGTAAAGCTCTGCCGCGAGCGCCCTGTGGTGGCGGCTCGCTCTCCGTTCTCCCCCCTTCTTCACGCACTCAGACTCACCTGCGTGCCATTTGGCGTGTCTGTCCGTTGAGCGGTCAACTCCAGCAACGCTGGAGCGTCGACGAAAGCCAGGAACCGCCGAGTTGGTGCTTCGCGCACCTCCTGCAACAGACCAGCCTATTGCTCGGCCTGTCCCTCGGGGCACGCACTTTCAGTTGATCTGAAAGTACTTCAACGGGTTTAACCAGCGTTTTCCTTAATAGGGAATTCGGCAACTTTCTATTGCCTATTTAAAACACAAACTTATTGGAGTTCGTTATGGACGAGGCCAGTAGTAGGTTCGCTGCATACCGTTTGATATTGGCCATGCAGCGAACGTTAAAACATAAAAAACACAACAACTTGAATCGATCGCTTACTTGCGACTCGACATACGTTAGCTCGCCTTTAATTAGCTGAGTTGCCGGTGTGTCGTGCCGCAAGACTGCGGCAGGAGCACACGCAATGACCCTTGTAAAAGACCCGAGAAAACACGCCCAAGGCGCCACGAGCGACGACACCAAGCTGTCGATGCGCGCCGCCCGTGAGGCGCAAAACGGCCTCGCGGTCACCCTCGCCAACGTGAAAGCTTCCGCCGACGGCCTGACCGAGCTCGATGCCGAAGGTCGCCTGCAACGCGAAGGTTTCAACGAAGTGGCCCATGACAAGCCGCCTCACGCCATCGTCCAGTTCCTCCAGGCCCTCAACAACCCTTTCATCTATGTCCTGCTGACACTGGCAGGCATCAGTTTCGTGACCGATTACTGGCTCCCGCTCCAGGCGGGCGAAGAAGTCGACCTCACCAAAGTCATCATTATCATGACCATGGTGTCGCTCAGCAGCCTGCTGCGATTCTGGCAGGAACACCGCTCGGCCAAATCGGCAGAAGCGCTCAAGGCCATGGTCCGCACCACCGCCACCGTGCTGCGCCGCCAGCAAATGGGCATGCAACCGCAGCTGCGCGAAGTACCGATGCGTGAACTGGTGGCGGGTGACATCGTTCAGCTGTCCGCTGGCGACATGATTCCGGCCGACATCCGCTTGATCGAATCCCGTGATCTGTTCATCAGCCAGGCGGTGTTGACCGGTGAAGCGTTGCCGGTGGAGAAATACGACACCCTGGGCAATGTAGCGCAGAAGTCCGCATCGACGACGGCAGCCGATCAGGCCAACCTGCTGGACCTGCCGAACATCTGCTTCATGGGTACCAACGTGGTCAGTGGCACCGCCAGAGCGGTGGTGGTCGCCACCGGCCCGCGTACCTACTTTGGCTCGCTGGCCAAAGCCATTGTCGGCTCGCGGGTGCAGACCGCTTTCGACCGCGGGGTGAACAGCGTCAGCTGGCTGCTGATCCGTTTCATGCTGGTCATGGTGCCAATCGTCTTCCTGCTCAATGGTTTCTCCAAAGGCGATTGGGGCGATGCCCTCATGTTTGCCCTCGCAGTGGCGGTCGGCCTGACCCCGGAAATGCTGCCGATGATCGTCAGCGCCAACCTCGCCAAGGGCGCGATGGCGATGGCTAAACGCAAAGTCGTGGTCAAGCGCCTCAACGCGATTCAGAACTTCGGTTCGATGGATGTGCTGTGCACCGACAAGACCGGCACCCTGACCCAGGACAAAATCATCCTCGAGCACCACGTCGACATCAACGGCCGGCGCGATGACTCGATCCTGGAACTGGCGTGGCTCAACAGCCATCACCAAAGCGGTCTGAGAAACCTGATGGACCAGGCGGTAGTGCAGTTCGCCGAGCGCAACCCGAAGTTCAAGATCCCGTTCGCCTATAGCAAAATCGATGAGCTGCCGTTCGACTTCATCCGTCGCCGCCTGTCGATCATCGTCAAGGACAGCCGCGACGATCATCTGCTGGTGTGCAAAGGCGCAGTCGAGGAGATGCTGAACATTTCCAGCCATATCCACGAGAACGGTGTGGTCGTTGCGCTGGATGAACCGCGTCGCAAAGAACTGCTGGCCTTGGCCAACGAGTACAACGAAGACGGCTTCCGGGTGCTGGTGGTGGCCACTCGCGAGATCCCGAAGGCCCAGAGCAAAAACCAGTACAAGACGAGTGACGAACGCGAGCTGGTGATCCGTGGTTTCCTGACCTTCCTCGATCCGCCGAAAGAAACCGCAGGCCCGGCGATTGCCGCGCTGCGTGACATGGGCGTGAGCGTCAAGGTGCTGACCGGCGACAACGCCGTGGTCACCTGCAAGATCTGCCGCGAAGTCGGCCTGGAGCCTGGCACGCCGCTGCTCGGGCAAGACATCGAGAAGATGGACGAGTCGACCCTCAAGCTGCGGGTTGAAGAGCGTACGGTGTTTGCCAAGCTCACGCCGCTGCAGAAATCCCGGGTACTCAAGGCGTTGCAGTCGAACGGCCACACCGTTGGCTTCCTCGGCGACGGCATCAACGACGCCCCTGCCCTGCGTGACGCCGACGTCGGCATTTCGGTCGACAGCGGCACCGATATCGCCAAGGAATCGGCCGATATCATCCTGCTGGAAAAGAGCCTGATGGTGCTCGAAGAAGGCGTGATCAAAGGGCGCGAGACCTTCGGCAACATCATGAAGTACCTGAACATGACCGCCAGTTCGAACTTCGGCAACGTCTTTTCGGTATTGGTGGCCAGTGCCTTCATCCCGTTCCTGCCGATGCTGGCGATGCACCTGCTGCTGCAAAACCTGATGTACGACATCTCTCAGTTGGCGCTGCCGTGGGACAAGATGGACAAGGAATACCTGCGCAAGCCGCGCAAGTGGGACGCCAAAAACATCGGGCGCTTCATGCTGTGGATCGGGCCGACATCGTCGATCTTCGACATCACCACCTTCGCGCTGATGTGGTACGTGTTCTCGGCCAACAGCGTCGAAATGCAGACCCTGTTCCAGTCGGGCTGGTTCATCGAAGGCTTGCTGTCGCAGACGCTGGTAGTGCACATGCTGCGGACCCAGAAGATTCCGTTCTTCCAGAGCACCGCAGCATTGCCGGTGATCCTGATGACCGGGCTGGTGATGGTGCTGGGCATCTACATCCCGTTCTCGCCACTCGGCACGCTGGTCGGCCTGCAACCGCTGCCATGGCAGTACTTCCCATGGCTGGTGGGCACTCTGCTCAGCTACTGCGTGTTCGCTCAGTTGATGAAGACCTTCTACATCCGCCGCTTCAAGCAATGGTTCTAAGGGCCTGACCAAGGCGCGGCTGGCGAGTGACGCCGGCCGCGCCCTCACTCAACGGCGACGTCATGGGCCGCTTCGACGCCCTTGACGCTGTGAGTTTTCATGGAGCACAGACATGAAACCCATCGCGCAATACCTTAAGGCCCTAGCCAAACGCGCACTTCGGGCGCTGCTGGTGATGAGCCTGACCCGAATCGCAACACTGCTCACCTGCGCCAGCGTCAGGCTGTATGCCAGAGGCTGGTTGAGCGGCATTGAAATCAGATTCCTGCTGGGGTTCTCCAGTGCCATACATCGCACCGCCCTGCGGCTTGCGGTCCGTTAGAAAATGAAACAACAAAGGGAGAGTCCTCATGTCGGGAACGACTCTATTGATCAACCTCGCAGGCTCCATCGCACTACTGCTCTGGGGCACCCATATGATTTCTTCGGCACTGTTGCGTGGCTTCGGCACGCAGCTGCGTCACTGGCTGGGAAAAAACCTGAATAACCGCTGGATGGCCTTGCTGTCGGGCGTCGGTATCACCGGCATTTTGCAAAGCAGTACCGCCGTCAGCCTGATGGCCACCTCCTTTACCGCCGCCGGGGCACTGGGCCTTGCGCCTGCATTGGCGGTGATGCTCGGGGCCAATATCGGCTCGACGCTGGTGGTGCAGTTGCTCAGCGTTGATATTTCGATCGTCACGCCCATCGTCCTGCTGGCAGGGTTCATCGTCTTCCGATTGCGCGATGACTCACGCTACGAGAGTGTCGGTTGTGCGCTGATTGGCCTGGGCTTGATGCTGCTGGCGCTGCGCATGCTCGGGTCGACGCTGGGAGAGGTCGAAGGCACACCGATCTTCCACGCCCTCATGCACAGCCTGGATGGCGACATGGTCATTGCCTTGCTAGTGGCGATGCTGCTGACCTGGATCTGCCATTCCAGCGTCGCGGTGGTGTTGCTGATCGCCTCGCTGGCCGGCACCGGCCTGCTCTCGCCCGTGACCACCATGGCACTGGTGCTCGGGGTGAACATCGGTGGCGCCCTGCCCTCGGTGCTCAACGCCAGTTCCAGCGTGGCCCGGCGCTTGCCGGTCGGCAACCTGCTGGTGCGGGTCATCGGTGTGCTGGTGTTCCTGCCGTTCGTGCCGATGCTTGCTCAGACCAGCCAGATGGCTGACCTGACACCCGCGCTGCGAGTGGTCGGCCTGCACACCAGCTTCAACCTGGTACTGGCGCTGGTGTTCATCGGCCTGACAGAACCGCTGGCCAAACTGCTGACACGCCTGTTGCGACAACCGGAACAGGATGTCGACCCCGGCATGCCGCTCTATCTGGATGAAGCCGGTCTTGCGGTGGCGAACATCGGTTTGTCCAACGCGGCGCGCGAAGCCCTGCGGTTGGCCGACATGCTTTCGATCATGCTCAACCGCGTGCTGCAACTGTTCCAGACCTCGGACCAGAGCAACGCCGATGAGGTACGGCGGATCGATCAATCCCTGGACCTGCTGAGCGCAGCGATTCGTGCCTACCTGGCGGATATCGGCCAGGAAGGCATCAGTGACAGCGACGCCGATCGTTCGCAGGAAATCCTGATGTTCGTGATCAACCTGGAACACGCCGCGGACATCCTTTCCAGCAGCCTTGCGCAGTTAGCGGTGCGCCGACTGCGACGCGGCGAAAACTTCTCGGCCTTCGAACTGGGCACGCTCTATCCGCTGCACAACGAGCTGCTGGAAAGCCTGAGTCTGGCGATTACCGTGTTTCTGCGAGAAGACCTTGCAACCGCCCACTATCTGGTCAATCGCAAGGAGTCGGTCAGAAGGCTGGAAGCGCTGGCCAGCCGGGCACACTTTCGTGCCTTGCGCGAAGACAAAAGCGCCTGGGCAGAGTCCGGTGACATCTTTCAACGGTTGCTGCGCGACTACCGGCGCGTGCATCACCACATCGCAGCCCTGGCCTACCCCGTGCTCGAACGCGCCGGGGAACGCGATATCGAGAGCAATTACCTCGCAGATATTCATCCAGCAACCACCCGCGACAAGGATGAACTGCGATGCGCGTCCTGATCTGTGCCGGGCGCTATTACGCCGATACCCGTACCTGCCGCCGAGTGCTGGAGGCCTTCCAGTGCCTGAACGAAGTGCGCGTGCTGATCCACGGAGGCAATCAGTTCCTCGGCGGCGAAATCGAAGACTGGGCCCGGGAACTCGGTGCCGACATCGTGCGCTATCCCGCCAACTGGCAACAGCACGGCAAACTGGCGGAACGTCTGCGTAACACCTTCATGTTGCGCGACAGCCGACCCGATATCGTCATTGCGCTGCCCGGCGGCGAAGACACCGAAGAGCTGGTCGCACAAGCCAGAACCGCCGGTATTCAAACGCTCTTGATGGACGAGCGGGCCTAGCCCGCCTTAACTGTACATCCATACAGATAAAGGTTGATCCGGCCGCCCTCACCGCGCATGCTGTGCACCTCTCAAACCCTGATGACTGATGGTGGTTATGCGGCTGTTTCTCTGTGAAAAACCTTCCCAGGCCAAAGACATTGCGGCAGTGCTCGGTGCCAGCCGGCGCGGCGACGGCTGCTGGCTGGGAACAGACGTCACAGTGACCTGGTGCATCGGTCACCTGCTGGAAACCGCACCGCCGGATGCCTACGACGCACGCTATAAACGCTGGGTTCTGGAAGACCTGCCGATCATTCCCGAGAAGTGGAAGATGCTCGTCAAACCCAAGACCGCCAGCCAGTTCAAAGCGGTCAAACGGCTGCTCGGCGAGGCCGATGAGCTAGTGATTGCCACCGACGCCGACCGTGAGGGTGAGATGATTGCCCGTGAGCTGGTGGAGCATTGCCGCTATCGCGGGCCGATCAAGCGCCTGTGGCTGTCGGCGCTGGACGATGCTTCGATTCGCAAGGCCCTGGCGACGCTCAAACCCGGCGCCGAAACCTTTAGCCTCTATCACTCGGCACTCGGGCGCTCACGCGCCGACTGGCTGATCGGCATGAACATGAGCCGCCTGTTCACCCTGCTCGGGCGTCAGTCCGGCTATCAAGGCGTGCTGCCGGTTGGCCGCGTGCAAACCCCGACCTTGCGTCTGGTGGTGGATCGTGACCGCAGCATCGCCGACTTTGTACCGGTGCCCTATTGGGCCATCGAGGTGCAGTTGCTGCACGACAACACCCCATTCATCGCCCAATGGCGAGCGGCATCGGATGTCTGTGACGAGCATGACCGCTGCCTGAATCAGGTGCTGGCCCAGGCAGCGGCCGCGGCCATGCGCAACGCTGCCGATGCGCGACTGGTCAAACTGCGCACCGAGCGGGTCCGCGAAGCCGCCCCGCTGCCGTTCGACCTCGGAACGCTGCAAGAAATCTGCTCGAAAAAACTCGGCCTCGGTGCCCAGGAAACCCTGGATGTGGCCCAGGCGCTGTACGAAACCCACAAGCTCATCACTTACCCGCGCAGTGACTGTGGCTACTTGCCGCTGAGTCAGCACAGCGAAGCACCGGGCATTCTCGCCGCCCTTGGGCGCGCCGATCCGGGCCTCGGCGAACTGCTCAAGTACCTTGAGCCACAACGCCGGTCGCGGGCCTGGAACGACGCCAAGGTCAGCGCCCACCACGGGATCATCCCTACTGCTGCGGCAAAAAACCTCGAACGCCTGACCGGCAAGCACCGTGCGGTCTACACCTTGATCCGTGCGCGGTATCTGGCGCAGTTCCTGCCCAATCATGAATACGACCGCACCCAGGCTGACTTTGACTGCGCCGGGCAAGCATTGCGTGCGGTGGGCAAACTGATCGTCGAGCCAGGCTGGAAGCGCGCACTGCCGGAAGCGTTGGCGCCGGCGAAAGGACGGGGAGCACCGGCACCGCAGATGCTTCCGGCACTGGCTGAAGGGTGCGACTACGCCATCGCCAACGTGATCCTGAAGGATCTCTGGACCCAGCCACCCAAGCCGTTTACCGAAGGCGACCTGATCAAGGCGATGAAGAACGTCGCCAAATTGGTGGAAGATCCGCTGCTCAAGCAAAAACTCAAGGACACCACTGGCATCGGCACCGAGGCGACCCGCGCCGGGATCATTCAGGGGTTGCTGGATCGAGGTTATCTGACCAAGAACGGCAAAGCCCTGGCCGCCACACCACCGGCCTTCAGCCTGATCGACGCCGTGCCCCGAGCCATCGCCGACCCCGGCACCACAGCGATCTGGGAACAAGCCCTGGACATGGTGCAAAGCAGCGAGATGAGCCTTGAGGAATTCGTCGCCAAACAAGCCGCCTGGATGAGCAAGCAGGTAGGCCGCTGCACCAGTCTGCGCCTGACCATCAGCGGTCCGGCGAGCCCGGCCGGCAAACGCGCGACACCGTGGAAAAACAAACGTAAAACCGCCAAACGCAAAACCGCACCGGCCACCAAACTGTAGGAGCATCTCTACCGCTCAGTCGATGACCTCGCGCATGAGCCCGATTGCGGCTGCAGCCACTTTCCGAACAGGTGCGTCACCCGAGGCATGAACACGTAGACCACCAGCAGCACAATGCTTGCCGTGATCAGCACATTGCCTTGCACATAGCCGCCCAGCCAGGGCTGCCAGCCGAACAGAGGCTTGAACAGCATCGGTACCAGAAAGCTCAAGGGCAGGATCACCAAAAAGGTTATGCAGGCCTGTTTCCAGCGTGGTGGTGGGGACGGCGTGGCAGCATCGACCGGGGTAAACCAGAACTCGTGGTGGGTATTGACCTCGGTCTGGTCACCATCGGCGAGCAATGGCTGCGCCTCTTCGACCAGCTTGCGGCGATCCTCGGAGTCAAGCCAATGCTGCAATTGTTCAGTCGTGGCGAAGCGCAGCACACTGGTGAACTGAGCCAGCCCCAGGCTTTGCCCGCGCATCACATCAATGCCCAGATGCCCTGGATATGTGCGCGCCATGGCGATGGTACGACGCAACCAGTTTTCGTACGCCTCATCCCCGCCCTTTTTGACCCGGTGGCGCACCAGCAGTGTGACTACGCCTTCCGACAATTCGATGTTCATGACTGACTCTCCGACCATGACCCCAGGCTGTGACGGCGCAGCGAACTGCGCCGTTGAGCCTCTGTATTTTTTTTGCGGCTCACTTGACCTGACGTTGCGGCGCCTTGTGCACCATGGTGTAGGCGTAATCCACGCCCATGCCGTAAGCACCACTGTGTTCCCGCACCAGGTCCATCACCGCGTCGTAAGTCTCTTTGTGTGCCCAGTCACGCTGGTACTCGAGCAACACTTGCTGCCAGGTCACCGGCACCGCTCCAGCCTGGATCATCCGCTGCACCGACATGTCGTGAGCTTCTTTGGTGGTCCCACCCGATGCGTCGGTGACGATGTACACCTCGTAGCCTTCGGCCAGTGCTTCCAGCGCCGGGAAGTTCAAGCACACTTCAGTCCAGAGCGCGGCCATGATCAGTTTCTTGCGACCGGTGGCCTTCACCGCCTCCACCAGTTTCTTGTCTTCCCAAGAGTTCATCGAAGTGCGCTCGATCGGCTGCTGATCCGGAAACACACTCAGCAATTCCGGCCAGATGTAGCCGCTGAAGCTTTCGGTTTCGACCGACGTCAAAATGGTCGGCACGTTGAAAATCTTCGCGGCTTTGGCCAGCGCAACGGTGTTGTTCTTCAAGGTCTGACGGTCGATCGATTGCACGCCGAACGACATTTGCGGCTGGTGGTCGATCAGGATCAGAGCGGAGTTGGTTGGGTTGAGCAATTCACGGATAGACATGGCGTGTTCCTTTTGATGTCGGTGTTCTGGATGAATGAGTTCGATTGACTGCAAGGCTCGGTGCGTACTCTCGTTGGAGGCGGTGCGCTACCGGCTTGGAACCTAATGTAGGCTCTGGATAAAACAGAAACAATCACCTAAAATTCATAATCATTATTTCCAAAATAGGGACAGTCTTGGACCGGATCGAATGCATGCGTGCTTTTGTCGCCACCGTCGGCGCAAACGGCTTTGCCGCCGCAGCCCGAGCGATGGATGTGCCACGCTCAAAAGTCAGCAAACAAATTCAGGCACTGGAAGAGGCCATCGGTGTGCAACTGCTTCAGCGCACGACGCGCAGCCTGCATCTGACCGAGGCCGGCGCGGAGTACTACGAAGCGGCGCGTGAAGTGATCGCTTCGGTGGACGAAGCCGAGCAACGTGCGCGTAACGGAATTGGCGAACTACGCGGCGTGCTGCGGGTCAACGCACCGATGTCGTTCGGTCTGCGACGGCTCGGCCCGCTGATCCCGTTGTTTCATGAGCAGCATCCGAACATCGAGCTGCAACTGGTCCTGAGTGACCAGCAGGTCGACCCGGTACGCGGCGGCTTCGATGTGACCATCCGCATCGCGAGCCTGCCGGACTCCTCCCTGGTGGCCCGACTGTTGGCGCCCGCTCCGCGGATCATGGTCGCCTCCCCGGCCTATCTTGAGCGCGCGGGCACACCGCAATCGCCAAAGGACCTGAGCGCACACCAATGCTTGAATTATGGCTATCTGCAGAGCGGCGTCAGCCTGCAACTGAGCAACGGCAACGAGACGCAGCGCGTGCACGTCACCGGCCCGCTGCATGCCAACAATGGCGACCTGCTGGCCCAAGCCGCCGAGGCCGGCATGGGGATCGCCTTGCTGCCAGGTTTCATCGTTGAAGAGGCTCTGGCGGCCGGCAGGCTGGTAGCGGTGTTGTGCGAATGGCAAGCCCCGCCGATCACCATCAACGCGGTTTACTCGTCTGCACGTCGGGTTCCGCAGAAGACTCGGGCGTTCATCGAATTCTTGGTGACGGAACTCGCACAAGAGCGCAGTTGAAGTGGATGACAGCCTGAAGGCAGCATCCTTGCTGCGGTGCTTCGAGCGCCTCGGCCAAGCGCAGGCTGGCGTTGCCGACCTGCGTTTGTGTGGGCGCGGGGTTATGTTCCGCTTTTGATCTGAGTCCATAGACGGCTGCTCAGGCGCATCCCGGCGGGCGACATGGTCTTGATCGGAAACAGGGTATCGAGCACCGCTTGCGGTGGGTAGGCCACCGGATTGTTGCGCAGCTGCGGTTCGATGTACGGCAGCGACGCAGCGTTGCCGTTGGGGTATTGCACGGCATTACTGATGTTGGCGATCACCTGCGGGTCCAGCAGGTAGTTCAAGTAGGCGTAGGCGTTATCCAGGTCCGGCGCGCCCTTCGGGATAGCCACCATGTCCACGGCGACGGTGGAACCTTCCCTGGGAATGCTGTAGCCGAGGTTCACCCCATTCTTGGCCTGCTTCGCAGTGGCCATCGCCTGCAACACGTCGCCGCTGAAGCCGATGGCCACGCAGATATTGCCGTTGGCCAGGTCGCTGACGTATTTGGATGAATGGAAATACAGGATCGACGGACGGATGGCCTGCAACGCCTGCTCGGCGCGCTTCAGGTCAGCCGGCTGCTCGCTGTGAGGATCGATACCCAGGGCGTTGAGCGTGATCGGCACCATTTGCGTCGGGTTATCGAGAAAAGCCACGCCGCACTGTTTGAGCTTCTGGATGTTCTCGGGCTTGAACAGCATCTGCCAGGATTGAGTCACATCGGTATCGCCGAAAATCGCCTTGATCTTGTCGACGTTGTAGCCAATACCCACCGTGACCCACATGTACGGAATCGCGTAGCGGTTGCCCGGATCGCTGGCTTCGAGCGTCTTCATCAACTGGGGATCGAGATTTTTCCAGTTCGGCAGTTTGCTCTTGTCCAGCGGCTGGATCGCCCCGGCCTGAATCAGCCGCGGCAAGAAGTGGTTGGAGGGGCTGACCACGTCATAACCGCTGCCACCAGTCATCAGCTTGGCCTCGGTGGTTTCGTTGCTGTCGATGACATCGTAAGTGGTCTTGATCCCGGTCTGACGAGTGAAGTTGGTCAGGGTGTCGGGAGCGATGTAGTCACTCCAGTTGGCAATGCTGACGGAGTCTGCCGCCTGCACTGCACCTGCAGACAACGCCAGGGTTAACAGTGCCGTGGTTGTGCGATTGATCATGGTGCCGACCTCTCTTGTTGTAATAGTGCAGCGAACCTCGCTGCGGCGGTTAACGTTCGTGTCGGGCGCGCCGGACTTCCCAGCCCATACGCAATGTCGCACCGATGTCGAATAACGGCCGAGGCGGCAGGTAGCCGGGCCGGGCCTGGGCAAGGACATCGCGCAACACCGGGGAGTCGCTGCCAGCGGCCATTTCCGCCAGCAGCCGCCCCCACAGGGTGCCGCGCGCGACCCCGGAGCCATTGCAGCCGGCCACCCCGTGCAGGCGCTCGGCGATGCGACTGAAATACGGTTCGCCGGAACGGGTAGCGCTCAGGTGCCCGGTCCAGGTGTGCTGCAGATCTGTCGCCGTGATACCGGGAAAGCGTTTCTGCAAACCCAGCAGGTGCTGGTGCTGACGCGCTGCAAGGTCGGACCCGTTAAGGTCGCGCTGGCGATATTCGACGGTATTGCGGATCAACAGGCGGCGACCCGGCAGCAGGCGCACCGTTGCCCCACCCGGCAAGGTCGAGAGCACGCCCCAGCCCTGGTCGTCGAAGAGCGTTTGCCAAGGCTCACCGGTCAGGGGCCGAGTGATGCTGGCGCTCAGTTCCAGGGCGAAGGTGCCACTGCGATGCAGGCCGACCCGGGGCAGAAAGGCCCCCACGCAGACCAGCACTTGCGCGGCCTCGACTTCACCCTCAGCGGTCCGCGCCCGCCAACCCTTGCCGGCGATCGGTTGCAGGTCATCGACGCTGCTGTTCTCGTAAACCTCGACCTGAGCCGGCAACCGGTCCAACAGACCTTTGACGTACTTGGCCGGCTGCAACAAGCCATTGCCGCCAGCGCAGTGGATCGCCCGCTGGTAGAAGCGGCTCCCCAGTCGCTGCTGCAAGGCTTTGCCCTCCAGGCTTGAGGCGCTGGCACCGGCGGCGTTGAGGGTAGCGACACACTGCTCGCTGTGATCCAGCCGCTGCGGCTGGTGGACCGCAAAGTGGTAGCCGGCTTCGCTGAATTCGCACTTGATGTCGAGCTCGGCAATGCGCTGGCGCACCTCTTTGCCTGCAGCGACGCCAATGCGCGAAGCGAGCTGATAGGCATCATGGCCGGGCTGGCCGATCAGTTCGTCGAGCCCCGGCAATTCATGGCTGACGACAAACCCCGAATTACGCGCCGAAGCCCCCTGAGCCACACGTTGGCGGTCGAGCAGCACGATGCGCTGCTGGGGAAACATCTGCGCCAGACTGTGGGCGGCCGAAAGGCCGGTAATGCCACCACCGATAATCAGCCAGTCGGTTTTCTGCGAGCCTGTCAGCTTCGGCCGCTGGGGCGATTCACCCGCCAGGGCGATCCAGCCACATACATTGTTCAATGCCTGCCACTCCTTCACGATCCATGCGCGCAGAGCATCTTTGTCATCACTCTGACCGCGCTACATGCCTACAATTTAAGAGGATCAGTGCCAGGTTTCGAACGTTATTAATTCATCCAGCTATTCGAAAAACGCATAAATAAATACCTTCAGGCTAAGCCAAAGGTTGGTGACTGGTCACACAGTGGATACCGCCACCACCGGCGGAGATTGCGTCGATATTGAGCTGCACCACCTCTCGGTCCGGGTAGAGCTCAGACAACAGATCAAAGGCTTTCGTATCTGCCGCTTTGTCACCAAACTCGGGCGCAATGACCGCACCATTGATCACGAAGTAGTTGATATAGCCCGCGGCGAAGTCTGGATTGCTTTTGCTGAACATACTCGTTCGTGGATTGAGCGGAGGCGATACGGTGTGCACTTGCAGCGGGTGGCCATCGGCATCAGTGGCATTCTTGAGAATGTCCAAATGGGCAAGCGTCACTTTATGGTCATAAGACTCAGGGTCGTTGTCGAGGTTGGCGATCAGTACCCCAGGTTTGACAAAGCGGGCGTAGAAGTCGACATGGGCATCGGTGATGTCCTTGCCTTTGATTCCAGGCAGCCAGATGATTTTTCGCAAGCCAAGCCTGTTCTTCAGTTCTTCCTCTACGTCTGCCTTGCTCCAACCGGGATTGCGGTTGGTATTGATCCAGCTACTTTCGGTCATGATCCCCGTGCCGTGGCCATCCACTTCGATACCGCCACCCTCGCCAACCAGTTGGCTGCGGATATAGCTGGCACCCGTTGTCCGGGCGGCCAAAGCGGCCAGCTGCGCGTCATCGGCATGCTGCTGTTTGTTGCCCCAGCCGTTGAAGTTGAAATCCACGGCGCCGAGCCCACCTTCTCCATCGATGACGAAGTTGGCCCCGATATCGCGCATCCAGATATCGTCCAGCTCCGTGACAACCAAGGTGATGTTGCTCGTACCGCATTTTTCTTCAGCCAGATCCCGCTCGCTCTCACGGCAGAACACGGTGACCGGCTCATAGTTGGCGATGGTGCGGGCGATTCGGCCCAAGGCATCTTGCACGTAAGGCGTGAAGTCCTCGTGGATGGCCTCCTGTGCCCCAAAGGCGATAAAGGCCTGCTGGTGTTTGTCGCCCTCATCCGGCATATGCCAGCGGCCTTTGATGGCTGCCTGCACCCGGGACGCATTGAGGCCCAGCCCCATGGACGTGGCTGCGCCCAGACTGGCAACGACCGATACCTGCTTGATGAATTCACGACGTGTCGACATCTGTACCTCTCTGTTCCTGTCGGGCTTTGTCTTGGCGGACTGCGCCTGCAGCCGCCAATTTTTCCATCTGGGGCAACGCCGACCCTCTGGAGATCGGCTTGCCGTCATTTAGCGGCTGTCTTGAACTTGGTCCAGGCACGCATGCGCGCACGCATATCAGCCTGGGGAATGTCTTTGCCCGGGATCAGTCGTTCGTAAGTGGCCTCATCGAGGTAGATATCCGGGTTGTTACGCATCATTGAATCGACGCTCGGACGTGCCTTGGCGTTGGAGGTAGGGTAACCGGTGAAGTTACTGATGGCTGCCATGTTCTCCGGGCGCATGACGAAGTTGATGAACGCATAGGCGTATTCTGGATGCTTGGCGTCGACGGGGATCGCCATGGTGTCCATCCACACCGTGGTGCCCTCGCGCGGGATGTGATACCGGAACGTGGTTTTCTTGCCTGCGGCATCTGCAGCCCGTTGTGCCTGCGTCATATCCCCGCTGTAACCGAGCGACAGGCACAGGTTGCCGTTAACCAGATCGGTCACCGGTTGTGACTGGAATTTGCGGATGTACGGCCGTAGTTTGAGCAAAAGCTCACTGGCCGCTTCCAGGTCCTCCGGCTTGGCGCTGCGCGGCTCACGGCCGAGGTAGTTGAGCGCGACCGCCAGCACTTCGTCCGGCGAATCGATCAGGGAGATGCCGCAGTCCGCAAATTTGGCGGCCAGTTCCGGTTTGAACAGCAAGTCCAGGCTATTCACCGGCGCACCTGGCATGCGCTGGTTAATCTGCTCGGCGTTGTAGGTCAGGCCGATGGTGCCCCACGTGTAGGGTACGGTGGCCTTGCTCGAATAGAGATAATGCGTCCGTAGTTTCTGCAGACCTGGCTCGATGTCATCCAGGGCGGTGAGCTTTGACTTGTCCAGTGGCTGCAGGCTGCCGGCACGCATCAGGCGCTCGCCAACGGTGTCGCCCGGAAAGATCAGGTCATAACCACTGCCGCCGGCCATCATCTTGGCTTCCAGCGTCTCACTGCCATCCATGACGTCGTAGATCACCTTGATCCCGGTTTCGGCGGTGAACCTGGACAGGGTGTCCTCGGCGAAGTAATCGGCCCAGTTGTACAACCTCAGGGTCTTTTCCTCCGCTTGCACCGACGACAGGGCACCGCTTAGCGCCAACCCCAAGGAGCAGAGCAATAGTTTTTTGGTAACGTTCATGTCAAACCCCTTGAGTATTCCAACGAGCATTAATGTGACGACCATCCTGGCTTAACAGCGCCCCGTACATGTCTGGACGGCGGTCGCGGTAGATGCCCCAGGTCAGGCGCTCTTCGCGCATGGCGGACAAGTCCAGGCTGTGTACCAGCACACCACAGCTGTCGCGGTCAGCTTCGGCGAGGAGCTTGCCCTTGTGGTTGCAGATAAAGGACGAGCCGTAGAAGTTCATCTGCAGGGTTGGATCGGTGGTCGCCACTTCTCGGCCGATGCGGTTGGCGGCCACCACCGGCAGGAGGTTTGCGGCCGCATGGCCGCGCATGGTCATCTGCCAGTGGTCACGTGAATCCAGTGCTGCGCAGCCGGGTTCAGAGCCAATGGCGGTGGGAAACAGCAAGACTTCGGCGCCCATCAACGCCAGGCAGCGTGCGGTCTCGGGGAACCACTGATCCCAACAGATGCCCACACCGATGCGCCCAAAAGCCGTGTCCCAGACCCGAAAGCCGGTATCGCCAGGGCTGAAGTATTCCTTCTCCTGATAACCGATGGCGTTGGGTATATGCGTCTTGCGATACACCCCCAGCAGTTGCCCATCAGCATCGGCCACGCTCAACGAGTTGAAGTAGGCATTGCCCGCCTTCTCGAACCAGCTCAGCGGCAGCACCACTCCCAACTCCTTGGCCAGCGCGGCAAAACGCTTGAGTACACGGCTGTCTTGATATTCTTCGGCCAGCGCCAAGTGTTTATGACTTTGCTCGATACAGAAATACGGTGTGGCAAACAGCTCCTGCAACAGGATGACCTGGGCGCCCTTCGCCGCCGCCTCACGTACCCATTGCTCGGCCTGATCGAGGTTCTGTTGCAAGTCCCAGGTGCAGGGCATCTGGGTGGTGGCAATCGTCAACAGGGTCATGGCATCAACCCTCCACTGGCCAGGCGGGCTGTTGCTGGGTGATGCAATGCACACCGCCGCCGCCATGGGCCAGATGATTGATCCGCACCGGCACCACCTCACGCCCGGGGAACGCCTGACCCAACACTTCGGCAGCCGCATTGTCGGCATCGATGCCGTAGGCCGGCATGATGATGGCGTTGTTGGCGATGTAGAAGTTGGTGTAGGAGGCACAGAACACCTCAGCCTCGGTGTCCACTGCATCGGTGGCTTCATACAACTCGATCAGCTCAAACGGTCGACCTTGGGCATCGGTTGCCAGCTCCAAAGCACGACGGTTTTCTCGTACCACCTCGGCATACACCGAGTTCTTGTCGTGAGTGGCGTCCACCAGCAGCACGCCAGGGCGGGCGAAAGCGCACACGCCATCGACATGGCCGTCGGTCATGTCGCCAGTCACATAGTCTGGATCGCCCGGCAGCCAGACGGTCTTCTTCACGCCTAACAGGCGAGTGAAGATCTCCTCCATCTCAGCCTTGTTCATGCCTGGGTTGCGATTGGGGTTGAGCAATACCGACTCAGTGGTGATCAACGTACCTTCGCCGTCCACATGAATGGCACCGCCTTCGTTGCTCAGCGAGGGGGCAAAGCACTTCAGCCCCAAGTGATTGAGTGCGCGGCGAGCCAGGCTTTCGTCCAGGTCATGGGCTGACTTGCCGCCCCACGCATTGAAGCGCCAGCTCACACCGGCCAGGCCCAGTTGCGGATGGCAGACAAAGCTCGGGCCGGAGTCCCGGCACCAGCTGTCGTTCACCGCCAGCTCGATCAGTTCAATGTTTGGCCCACACAACGCTTGGGCACTCGCTACAGCAGAAGGGTCAACAACCATTTTCACCGGTTCAAAACGGGCAATGGCGTTGGCCACGCGAGCGAAATCCTCTTGCACCAGCGCCAATGTGACCCCCCAACCCGACTCCCAGAGTGCCTTGTTGTGCGGCCAAACCATCCAGGTCGCTGCGTGCCTGACCCATTCCGCCGGCATCCACCAACCGCTGTTCCGAATTTCACTCTGCTGCATGACGTGCTGCATGATAAAAAGCCCTTTTAGTTAAGTTATTGTGTTCACTAAAACTGCCTACGTGGTCTTGGCATGCATGCTACGTCCGCAAAAACAGGCAAACAAACGATGGATTTTGTAGATAAATGATTAGAGGAACTTATCAGTATGCTCAAGCACTGGCCGCCTCTCGGCACCCTTCGTGGCTTTGAAGCTGCCGCCCGACTAGGCAGCTTCCACAAGGCCGCCGAAGAGCTGCACCTCACCCAATCGGCGATCAGCCAGCAGATTCGCAGCCTGGAGGCGTACCTGGAACAACCCTTGTTCTTTCGCAGTGGACGCAGCGTCAGCCTGACCGATGCCGGTCACGACTTACTCAGCACCACCCAGGCACTGCTACAGCAACTCGCCGTCGGAATTCGCCGCCTTGGGCAGTACCACAAACCCAACCAACTCGTACTCAACACCACCCCAACGTTCGCCCGTCACTGGTTACTGCCACGCCTGGAAGATTTCCGCCGCCAGCATCCGGAAGTTGATCTCTGGATATTCAGTACCGATGAAGTCCCGGACATGACGAGCCAGACCATCGACCTCGCTGTGCGAGACGACATCAGCTCCCAGGCCGAATGCAGTTTCAAGGTGCTGCACGCTGACCGCCTTTACCCGGCTTGCCACCCGAGCCTGTTGGCGGTGCCCAGCGAACAGCGCACAACCCTTCACGGTGAGCGGGAAATGGACTGGAGTCACTGGGCGGTGGAGGCTGGCATTGATGTAGGCCAGAAGGATCAGGGGCTGAACTTCTCCGACCCCGGCCTGCTGCTGGACGCCGCGTGTGCAGGGCTCGGCATCGCCTTGGTCAGCCAATTGTTGAGTCGGCAAGCGCGCGCCAATGGGCTGTTGCAACCCTTGGTCGAGGACACCATTCGCGGCCCCAACTGGGCCTTGCTGACCCATCGTGACAGTGAGAACAACCCGCTGGCGCGGAGCTTCAGTGAGTGGTTACTGAGCAACCTGGCAGCAGGCAGCCCGGTAACTTAGACAATGGCAACGATCACTGGCGTTTCAGTCCATCGCGCCAGGCAATGGCTTCGAGTTCGACCCGGACCGCGTCCTCGACGGCAATCACAGGGCGCGCCTGGAATTCAAACGCAGGAAACGTCGAGCAAACCTTGTGAACCGCCAGCGGATCGTCGCAGTCCACCAACATGTGTCCACCCCACTCACCCACACGCACAACAAACACCTCGATCTTGAAATTGTCCGGTGCTTTCCATTGACCGAACACTTCAAGGATCCGTTTCTGCGCACTCTCGTACTCCGCAGGCGAACCTTGTGGTCGTTCGAACCAGCTGATCATGTACTTCATTGCCATCCTCCTTTATTGCGGGGATACAAGGCGGTTATGCGCTATGACAGCTATCCCGTTTGCGTGCGGGTTTCAGTAGAGGCAAGGATAGTTCTCGATGCAGGGCAATGCCATTCAAGACAGGCACACCTGGGCGGCAAAGGGTCACCTTCCCCCAGTCGTTGATGAGCAAGCGGCGATGACCTCGCTCATCAGCCTGATCCTGACTGCAGCCACTTTCCGAACAGGCGGGTCATTGTCCGTCCGCCCACCCCGGGTGGCGGCCAAACGCCTCGAACAGTTCAAATATGGTCGCCTTGACCTTTTGTACCGCGTTGCTCTGCACGGCCGTGTCAGGCCAGCACAGCGACAGCTCGCGCGTGAACAGCCGATGATCGATCCTCGCCAGCTTGAGCTTGTGTTGATCCAGTTCAACATGGGCGGCCGCCCACGGCAGGATCGTGACGCCCAGCTTTGCCAGAACGGCTGAGAACAACACGTCCGTGGAGTTGGCTTCGAACTCAACCTCACAGTGCAGTCCGGCCTCCTGCAATGCCGACTCGACTCGGCTGCGAATCGTGTTCGGTGCACAGGGCAGCACCAGCGGCATCTTCGCCAGGGCGTCGATCGTCACCGGCCCATCGGGTAACGAAAATTCCGGCCACGCAATCAGGTACAGCGTTTCGGTGAGCAGTCGCTGCGAGATCATCCCACGGGTTTCGACCACATCGACATTCACCGCGAGCGCAACCCGCCCGACCGTGATCAGGCCGCCCAGCTGGGCGCTCGGGGCATCGATCAATTCCAGCTTGATACCCGGATAGCGACTGCGGATGGTGCGTGCGAGCGGAATCGCCAACATACGCGCCGTACTCGATGGCATGCCGACCGAGACCTTGCCCTGCGGGAATTCGGCGTCCTGACGCAGCAGTTCGCGGGTGCCGTCGGCCTGGCGCAGCAGCTCGATGGCATGCCGGTACAGCGTCTGCCCGGCCGCGGTGGGCACCACGCCCTGCACGCTGCGCTCGAGCAATTGCGTGTCCATATCCCGCTCCAGATTGCGCATCTGCTGGCTGATCGCGGGCTGCGCGATATGCAGTGCTTCACTGGCGCGGGTGATAGTGCCGCACTCAACCACCTTGATGAAATACCGCAACTGGCGAAGGTCCATGAGGGGGCATCCAAAGCATCTGACTCTATATAAAAATCCGATGGGACCAAAGGAATTTCATATTTGTAGCTTATGAGATGCGCTGCCTAGACTGATTTCACAATAAACGAAGCGCTGACGACGGCCACAGCCTCGCAGCGCCTCAATAGGCCTGATCAAGGTCAATGGGAGATCTTAATGTCTAGAGCATTAACCGCATCAGTAACGAGCGTGAAGCCGATCAAAACGCCCCTGACCCGCGAGCAGATTCGCGGCTTCTGGACCGTCTACCTGGGATGGGTGCTGGATGGCGTGGACTCGGTGATCTTCGCCCTGGTTTTGATTCCCGCCCTGACCGAGTTGCTACCCAGCTCGGGCATCACCCCAACCCCCGCCAACATCGCCATGTACGGTTCTCTCCTGTTCGGGCTGTTTCTGATCGGCTGGGGTCTGTCGTTTATCTGGGGGCCCCTGGCCGATCGCTTTGGCCGGGTCAAGATGCTGGCAGCGAGCATTCTGGTGTACTCGCTGTTTACCGGGGCCGCGGCTTTCTCGGAGAACATCTGGCAGTTGGCGGCGTTTCGACTGATTGCCGGGATCGGCGTCGGCGGCGAGTGGGCGCTGGCCGGCACCTACGTCGCCGAGAGCTGGCCGGAGGACCGGCGCAAGATGGGCGCGGGTTACCTGCAAACCGGCTACTACTTCGGCTTTTTCATTGCCGCGTTGCTGAACTACACCGTCGGCGCAACCTACGGCTGGCGCGTGATGTTTCTGTGCGGCCTTGCACCAGCGGCGGTGGCGATCTACACCGCATTGAAAGTCAAAGAACCGGCCCAGACACACAAGACCGCGCACCACGCCGGACGTCCTCACGCCCCGACCGCTGCCACTCGCACGTCGTGGTGGGAAATCTTTGCACCGGCCTTTCGCCGACGCACGCTGACCAGTTCTGCACTGGTCGGCGTCGCCATCGTCGGCTTGTGGGCCGGCTCGGTTTACGAAGCGACGGCCGTTGTGACCCTGGCGACCCGCGCCGGTATCGACCACGTCGGGGCGGTGCATCTGGCATCCATTGGCGCGGCGGTGCTGTCGCTCAGCACCATCCTCGGCTGCCTCGTCGCACCCTGGCTGGCCGAACGACTGGGGCGACGGGTTGCGCTGGGCATCTACTTCGCCGGCATGGCGACATCGATCGTGGTCGCCTTCGGCTGGGTGTTCTATATGGACGACGGCCTGCATCTGTTCATGGTGTCGCTGATGTTTCTGGGCTTCTTTGGCGGCAACTTCGCGATTTTCTCGCTCTGGCTGCCCGAGCAGTATCCGACCCGGATCCGCGCCACGGCGTTCGCCTTCAACGCATCGGTCGGCCGCTTCATCGGCGCCGGCGTCAACTTCCTGCTGGCCGCTGCGATCCACTGGCACGGCTCGCTCGGCGTCCCCATCGCCTGGACCGCTGCAGCCTTCGTGGCCGGCATTCTGATCCTGCCGTTTGCCGTCGAAACGCGTGATCAGCCGTTGCCGCAATAGCCCGCAGCTGATTCAAACATTTACTGGAGAACCGTATGCAAGCTTTGCAAGGCGTGAAGATCGTCGACTTGAGTCGCGCACTGTCGGGGCCGTTCTGCACCATGGTGCTGGCGGACCTCGGCGCCGATGTGATCAAGATCGAGCCCGGCCCGACCGGCGACATGAGCCGGACCTGGGGCCCGTTCGACCGGGGCGTGAGCACCTACTACCTGTCGTGTAATCGCAATAAGCGCGGCCTGTGCATCGACTTCCGCAACCCCCAAGGGTTGGCCGCGATCCAGCGGCTGATCGACGATGCCGACGTGGTGATCGAAAACTTCAAACCCGGCACTCTCGAGAGCATGGGGCTCAGCTATGACGTGCTCAGCGCGCGCAATCCGCGGCTGATCATGGGCAGCATCAACGCCTTTGGCACCGACGGCCCGATGAGTAGCTGGCCGGGTTTTGACCAGATCGCCCAGGGCTACTCGGGGTTGATGAGCCTCACGGGGTTCGTCGATGGCGACCCGACCCGCACCGGTACGGCCATCGGCGACCTGACCTCGGGCATGTGGCTGGTAACGGCGGTATTGGCCGCCCTGCTGGAGCGCGAACGCAGCGGTTACGGCCAGCACGTCAGCACGTCGTTGCTGGCCAGCCTGGTCGGATTGTTAAGTGTGCACGGTCAACGCTACCTCAGCCTGGGCGATGTCCCCCGCCGCACCGGTAACGCCCATTCAGTCATTGCGCCTTACGGCGTGTTCCAGACGCTGGACGGCCCGCTCAATCTGGCGCCGATCACCTCGGCCATGTGGGGACGTTTATGCGTGCTGCTCGATGTACCCGCGCTGCCGGACGACCCGCGCTTCGCGACCAATGAAGCCCGGGTCGAGCGGCGGGACGAGTTGAAAGCTATCCTGGAAAGCCGCTTGAAAACCCGCAGCAAACGCGCGTGGACCGAACTGTTCATCGAGGCAGGCTTACCCGCCGGCCCGATCAACACACTCGACGAAGTGTTCGACGACCCGCAGGTGCTGCATAGCCAACTGACCAGGACACTCATGCACCCGACACTCGGCGCACTGCGCCAGGTAGTGACCCCGGTGTTCAGCGCAACCGACGCAGCAGAACCTGCGCCTGGCGTCAGCCAGCGACCACCGCCGCTGCTCGGTGAACACACCCTCGAAGTCCTGCGCGAGGCAGGTTTCGACACGGCGTCGATCAACGCACTGCTGGCCGCGAAGGCCGTGTATCAGGACACCAGTAATTCGCCAGCCATGGCATCCGGACAATCAACAGAAACCGCACAATGAGCCCGACGCAAACCTCCTCCGCCACCGTGACCGTCAACATTGTCGATGAACGAATCGGTCGGCTGATCTTCAGCAACCCCACCCACCGCAACGCCCTCAGCGCCCAACTGCTGACGGCCCTCGACGAAAGCCTCGCCGCACTGGCGTCACAACGCATACCGGTGGTGATACTGGGCAGCGAAGTCGGCCAACCCGTCTGGAGCGCCGGCCACGACATCCGCGAACTGCAACACGACCACGACCCGATTGCCTATGGCAAGCCGCTCGAAAAAGTGTTGCGCCGCATCCGCGCCTACCCCGGCGTGGTGATTGCCATGATCTCCGGCTCGGTATGGGGAGGCGCGGTCGACCTGGCGATGAGTTGCGACCTGGTCGTCGCCGATCGCAGTGCGAGCTTTTCGATGACGCCGGCAAACATCGGTTTACCCTACACAACGAGCGGGCTGCTGCGCTTTTTCAACAACCTGCCGATTCACGTATTGAAGGAAATGTTTTTCTGCGCACAGAAGCTCGATGCAGAACGCGCCGAGCACTTTGGTGTGGTGAACCGGTTGGTCGACAGCGATGCGCTGGAAGCGACTGCGCTTGAACTGGCACACACGATTGCCGGCAAAGCGCCACTGGCCATAGCGGCGGTCAAGGAGCAATTGCGCATCCTCGAAGACCTGCAACCGATGCCCGTCCAGGCGATGGAACAGATCGCAGAACTGCGTCGACAGGCGTGTGAGAGCAGCGACTTTGATGAAGGGCTGGCGGCATTTGCGGAGCGCAGGCCTGCGGTGTTTGGCGGTCGGTAAGACACGCTGACTATGCTTTCTATTCCCACGTTGATACTGTCACCCACCCGACCCATTACCCGCTCTGGTTTGAGAACCGGCATCTTTGGAGGCATCGCATGCGCCCTCAACGCAAAAGCATACCGCTGTCCTTCTCGAGGCCATGGGCGGGGCGTGCGCAGCGCATGCATACGCGGCACTGGCTGCGATCGATCCTGTGCCTGAGCATGATCGCGCCCTGCATGGTCAGCGCCGAGTCAAGGCCCGAGCATATGGTCTATTTGCGTACGATTGATCCGAGCATCGAACAAGACATCCGCTATGCCAGCGCTCACAACTTCACCGGACACCCACTCGACGGCTACGGCGCGGCGGAGTGCCTGTTGTCGCTGGACGCTGCCAAGGCCCTCGCGCGAGTACAAACGGCGCTGCGCACGCAAGGCTACGGCTTGAAGGTATTTGACTGCTATCGGCCCAGCCGTGCTGTCGCCGATATGGGGCGCTTCGCGACGGAACCGGGTGACCCACGCAAGGCCGAGTTCTATCCACGCGTAGACAAGCAAGACTTCTGGCGTCTGGGTTATGTGGCACGGGTTTCGAATCACTCCAAGGGCGGCACGCTGGATCTGACGCTGACAGGCCCAGAGGGGCTGCCCGCCCAGACATGGAGCCCCTCGGCCGCGCAAGTCGACTGTGCGGCACCCTATGAGCAGCGTTGGCATGACGGTGCCGTCGACATGGGAACAGGTTTCGATTGCTTCGATGAGCGAGCGCATACCGATAGTCCAACGATCAACGCGACCGCCAGAGACAATCGCCAGCGACTCAGCAATGCCATGCAAAAAGAGGGATTTTCCGGGTACTCGAAAGAATGGTGGCACTTCACCTACACCGGGAAAGATGCATTGAAGAGCGTCATGGATTTCCCTATTACGGCGCAGGTGCTGGACACCAGCAACCAACTCATTGTGGTCACGACAAAAAACTGGACGGATGTCCAGGGAACCGCCCAACGCTATGAGCGGCACGGGAAAACCTTTCAGAAGTACGGAGCGTCGTTTCCGGTGGTTGTAGGCCAAAGCGGACTGGCCTGGGGCAAGGGTCTCAGTGTCGTTGACCAGCACGAGGGGCCGGTCAAACGCGAAGGTGATGGCAAAGCTCCTGCCGGCCTGTTCAAACTGGGAACAGCCTTTGGTTACGACAGCACGGCCGACACCAAACTGCCTTACCTCCCTCTTACATTGACCACCGAATGCGTGGATGACAGCCACTCAAAACACTATAACGAGCTTGTCGGCGGGTCGACGATCGCCAAGGACTGGACCAGTTCCGAACACATGCGTCGCGATGACGACCTGTATCGAAAAGGCATTTTTATTGAGCACAACACGCCGGCGTCCCCCGACTCGGGCTCGTGCATTTTCTTCCACATCTGGCGCGCCCCCACCTCCCCGACGCTTGGCTGCACAGCCATGGACCCAGCAGATATTGCTCGTTTGTTCAGCTGGCTGGATCCTCGTCAGTCCCCTCTACTGGTTCAGCTGCCAGAAACGGAGTACGAGCACCTTCGCGAAAGCTGGAACCTTCCCGAGCATTGATCCACCGGCTCACGCGTTGTTTTTTTTCAGACTTTGCAGGCGCAGATTCGCGCGCTGCACGGCGGCCATTTTTTCGGGGCGCTTCATGCGCTTCCATTTTCTGATGTCCTCCTTGATGCGACCACAACTCACACACAGCTCACCGCGCAGCTGACAAACGGAAATACACGGATTTTCGATATCCTTGGCCATGGTTCAATCCCGAGTCGAGCGCTGGCGCGCCAAGCGTTGAATGAGTCTCTAAAACCGGCCGAGGAATGCACGGGCCGGCGAAGTGTTCTTTTCGCAAATAAATCTGCGCCTACAGATGGGCGGCAGGGGGAACGCTGCGGGAAATCAATGACGGCAACCACACCGAGACACACAACCCGCTTCTTGCTGCCTCATCGCAAAACCCCAAGCGGATCCATGCCCCGTTACGTTCCGCTACTGCCTTGACGATGGACAGCCCCAGCCCGGACCCTACCTCATGGCTCCCGAGGCTGCGATAAAACGGATCGAACACACGCTCCCGCTCCTCAGCCGCAATCCCGGGGCCGGAGTCCTTGACCTGCAACAGCGCCCCGCCCTCCTCCATATCCACCGAAAGATCAACCCGTCCGCCCACGGGTGTATAGCGAATGGCGTTATCGACCAGGTTCTTGACCATGGCGAGCAGGTCAATCTCGTTGATCAGCACCTGCACATCCTGTTCGTCCTCGACACCGATGTCGATATGCTTGACCTCGGCCAGCGGCAGCAAGTCCTCCAACACACGACGATAGACGCCATGCACGGAAACCGGCGTGGTGGGCAGCGTAGAGTTCGATTGAGCGGTGGCCAGCGCCAACAGTTGATCAATCAGATTTTTGCCGCGTTCGATCCCCCGCCGCAACGCAAACAGACGCTCTCGGGCCAACGTCGACATGTCTGCGACGGCCAGGCGCTCCGCTTGCAGGGACAGGGCCGTCAGGGGCGATCGGAGTTCGTGGGCAGCGTCGGCGACGAAGCGACGCTGGGTCTCCATCGACTGAGCCACTCGGTTGAGCAATCGATTGATGGCCAGCACGAAGGGGCGGATCTCGGCGGGCAAATGGTTTTCGTCGATGGGGTGAAGTTCCTGCTCACCGCGCTGGTCGATTTCAGACGCCAGTGCCGCGATGGGCCGAAACAGCTTGTGCACCAGATCGGCCACCACCAGCAAGAGCACGGGAAACAGAATGAGAAACGGCAACAGGCCGCGCCAGGCGCTCTCGCGGGCATCCTTGTCGCGCGCGCCGGTTTCCTGCGCGACGGCGATTCGTTCGCCACTTTTCAAGGTCTTGACCAGCACACGAAACGGTTCGCCACCGACGTCCAGCGTCGACAGGCCGTCGGCCAGCGTGGTCGGCAGTGGCAGCGGTTCTCCGGCATCCACGTTGCCCGACGCGTTGTTGCCATCGCTCAGGTACTGAACGATGACCCTGGATTCTTCATCGTCGCCCTCGATACCCTTGCCTTGCGCCGGATAGGCCAGCGTCATTTGCTGACGCTCGAACAGCACGGCTAACTGATGCAGGGTGTTGTCCTGCATTTCCAGGGCTTCATCGAATGCCGAGACGAAGGCGAAAATGCCGGCCACGATAGCGACGATCAGGATGGCCAGCGACAGGGAAACGGACAGCCTGACCTGGACCGACTCGCTCAGTCGCCTTTTGAAACCATCCATCCCATACCCCTGACATTCTTGATGACATGGCTACCCAGCTTGCGACGCAGTGCATGGATCAGAAACTCCACCGCATTGCTTTCCACTTCATTGCCCCAGCCATAGATACGGTCTTCAAGCTCGCTGCGCGAAAGAATCGCCCCCGGCCTGATCAACAGCGCCTGCAGCAACGAAAACTCGCGGCTGGAGAGCTGGATCTCCGGGTTTTCTTCGGTGCTGGCTTGTTTCGAAATCGGGTCCAGCGACACCACGCCGTTGCTGAACACCGGCAGCGCACTGCCGCCTTTACGGCGCAGAACGGCACGCATGCGGGCCAGCAGTTCCGCCATTTCAAAGGGTTTTAGCAGGTAATCGTCAGCGCCGCCATCGAGGCCGCGCAAGCGATCGTCGAGGCTGTCGCGAGCCGTGATGATCAGCAGTGGAACGCCGTTGTTGCGAGCCCGAATGCTGCTCAATACCGCAAGGCCGTCCTTGCCGGGCAGGCCGAGGTCAAGCAGCACCAGGTCATAATGTTGAGTCTCCAGCGCAGTCAGGGCGGTCAGGCCATTTTTGACCCAGTCGGCGGCGTAACTGGCATCTTTCAGTGCGTCCTGGATCGCCTCCCCGATCATGGGGTCGTCTTCGACCAGTAATATCCGCATGTCCCTCTCCGGTGATAAGTGAGGCTCGACACCCACGCGGGTATACACCTGCGCAATGCGTGTCGAGCCTGCATTGAATCACCTGTTCAAGCGTGTGCGAAGCGATTTATGGGCAGTGAAAGACCTC
Source organism: Pseudomonas frederiksbergensis (assembly GCF_001874645.1). Lineage (NCBI taxonomy): Bacteria > Pseudomonadati > Pseudomonadota > Gammaproteobacteria > Pseudomonadales > Pseudomonadaceae > Pseudomonas > Pseudomonas frederiksbergensis. The sequence goes on along the minus strand of NZ_CP017886.1, from coordinate 5,443,597 downwards.
AGCTTTTTCCTTGCAGCGAATTGAAGGTTTTCAGCAAATCATCCATTGCCGCCTTGCAGTCACCCTGTTTCGGGCTGCTGGCGCGCAAGGCCTCAAGTGCACTGTCGATGGATTTGTCCAGAACATGCCAGTCGCTGGCAGCACGCGGCTTGATGCCGGCCTCTGCTGAGTCCCAGGACAACTCCAGGTCCTTGATTCGCGTTTTCGCGCCCGGCAGGTCGTTTTTACTCACGAGATCGGCGACGTTTGCCGCAATGCCCTGGAACGCCGACAGGTCGCCCAGTTTCGAGGCCGAGTTCTGCTGAACACTGGCCACGCCCGAAGCAGCACTCGCTTTAGAGGCGTCAGCAGGTTTCGAACACCCTGCGGCCAGGCCAAACACGACGATGGCTGAAAGGATGGCGGCTTTACGAATGACGGTTTGAACGTAGACCATGATGATTCCTTGATGGGCTTTTGAACGGGTTATTCAGTGACGAGTTTGCGATTGCCGACACTCATCTGAGCGGCGGCCACCAACATCAGGATGACGCTGAGGAAAATCGCGCTGGTCCACATGGCGCCCATGCCGAGGCCGCCATAGGTCTTGGCTTGAGTCAGCAAGTCTCCCAGGGAGGCGCCAAAAGGACGGGTCAGGATGTAGGCGATCCAGAAGGTCAGGACCGCATTGCCGCCCAGGCGCCAGGCGGCGAACGTCACGGCGATCAACGCGCCGAAAATCACCGCGCCCAGTGTGAAACCAAGACCCAGCGCCTCGGTGGCCAGGTCGCCGGCCGCCGTGCCCAGCGCAAAGGTGCAGAGCACCGTCGTCCAATAGAACAATTCCCGGCGCGGCGTGACGATTTCAGTGATCGAGAGGCTGCGCTCCAACCCGTACCAGACCATGAAATTGATCGCCAGCAGTACGGAAAAAACCGCCGTACTGGCATACAGACTGACGCCCAGCTTGTCAGTGAGCACATCGGTAATCTGCGTTCCGACGACACTCACCAGCACCACCGTCAGCCAATAAATCCAGGGGGTGTAGGCGCGGGTACGAAGTTGGCCGAACAGTGCAATCGCCAATAGCACCGCCATGCCGATACTGGTGACACTCTGCCCCAGACCCGCATCGACGGCGAGAAAGTCCGCGCCGGTTTCACCCACGGTGGTGGACATGATCTTGATGACCCAGAACGACAGGGTCACCTCGGGGACTTTATTGAGCCAGTCAGCTTTCGTAAGCGGCTTCATGTGGATGCTTCTCCTTGACAGCGCTGCAATTGGCGCAAGGGAGAGACTACGCAGGCAAACTTAGCTGGGACTGAGGAACCTCGATTGTCGGTCATGAAGCGAACATAAAATCCCGGCCAGACCTGTACACATGGGCTTCGCGGGTGCTCTCGGCTAGAAAAATCATCTCAACAGCCTGTAGCAAACAGTTACAAATAAGGCCATCATTCAGCTCGCAGTCACCATGAACGACCGTCTGATAGAGCGGTTCAGTCCAGAATCATTTGTCCACTGCCGAGACTGTCCGAGCGTCGTATCGTGTTTTCGGGGGGCAGTGGGAAAGCCTTACTTCTTAAGGAAAGTATTTTGACAAACGTCTGTACCAGCGGCCTTGATATTGGCTTTGCTTCTCTGGATTACCTGCAAATTGGCATCCTGGGCATCATTCAAGGCATCACCGAGCTATTACCCATTTCATCCACTGCGCACATGCGAATCGTACCCGCCCTTCTCGGCTGGCCCGATCCCGGCTCGGCGTTTTCCGCCGCGATGCAACTGGCCGCGCTGGCCGCGGTCGTCAGCTACTTCTGGCGTGATGTACGGGAAGTCGTCACTGGAAGCATCGGCGCCGTGCGGCAGCGTGATTACAGCAACCAGTCGTTCAAGCTGGCCGTTGCCATTGTGCTGGCGACCATCCCGATCGGCATCGCGGGCCTGGCCTTGTCCTCGCTGCTCAATACGTGCAATTCACCCTTGAGAGGCCTGATGGTGATTGGTATCTCGTGCGTGGTGATGGCCGTTTTGCTGGCAGCGGCAGAGCTCAGCTGCCGCCATCAGCGCGTCGTGGGCCAAATGCGCCTGCGGGATGCATTGATCGTCGGTATTGCGCAGATTGGCGCGCTGATACCGGGTGTTTCCCGCTCGGGTTCAACGCTCACCGCAGCGCTTTTTCTCAACTTCAAACGCGAAGAAGCCGCGCGCTTCTCATTCCTGCTTGGGTTGCCCGCTATCGCGTTGGCCGGCTTGAAAGAGCTGTGGGTGCTGTATCATGCACAGATCCCGGCCGAAGCGTGGTCGCACCTGATTTTCGGGTTGGTGATCGCCAGCGTGTCGGCGTTTTGCGCCATCTGGGGCCTGATGAAGTTCCTGGAAAGGTTTTCCACCTGGCCCTTCGTTATCTACCGGGCGGTACTGGGTGTTTTCCTGATTGTCGCGGTCAGTACCGGGCTGTTGAGCTAAACAACGTTCAACGCTGATAAAGCCCGGCCACCGTGCCGGGCTTTTTATTGTCCTAAATAACCCTAAGCAATCCTACAACCACCTCGCCATCCTGGATAAATAAAGGCCTACTGTAGTGGTCAACTAATCCCGGACACGACGTTAAATTTCTTCTCAGCCTGAGCGGGCACCAGACCGGGCTTTTTCACCTCTGATGGAATCAACCAGTCAGCGCCCTACCCTCGCGCCATCTGATCAATCAACGGGTGGACGGACGTTGAGACAACCATCGCGAATGGAATCACGTTTGTCGCCAGCCTCTCGTGAATTCATTGTCTATAGTCTCTTGGGCTACGGTTGGATATCGACACTGTATGAGCGATTGGCACAGAACCGCCTGTCTGTGCTGAGCCCTGTAACAGCCATCAATGGCTGGCCTGTTAAGAAAGCCCTCTATTTGATTGACGCAGGGCTGTCGCATTGACTTGCAGCGGAGGCGTCACAATCATCATGGTTATACCCCACGTCCATGTACCCTTGTTGCGCCTTGTATGGATCGTCACTGCGCTTTCAATACTGGCGGGCTGCGGAAAGTCTCCCAGCCCTCCTTCGTATGGAGAAGTCGAGGTGACCGTTGTGACGGTCGCTCAGCAAGATACGCCGGTTGACTTCGAATTTACCGCTCAAAGCCAGAGTTCGCATGAAGTAGAGATTCGCGCGCGCGTTGACGGTTTTCTCAACAAGCGGGTCTATACCGAAGGCCAGCCGGTTCAGGCAGGGCAAACTCTCTTTCTGATGGACCCCAAACCATTCGAGGCAGCGCTTCAGACGGCCAACGGTCAACTTGCACAGCAGCAGGCCCGCTATACCGTGGCCAAAGCGAACCTCGCCCGCGTCGTTCCTCTCGCGGCTCAAAATGCACTGAGCAAGAAGGACCTGGATGATGCCATTGGCAGCGAGCAACAGGCCAAGGCCGCTGTCATCGCCGCCCAAGGCCAGGTGCAGACGGCGCAATTGAATCTCAGCTATACAACCATCAAGTCCCCGATCAGCGGTGTGTCGAGTTTCGCCAGGGTGCAGGATGGCAGCTACGTGGCGGCGACCTCGGCGGGGCCGCTAACCTACGTGTACCAACTTGATCCGATTTGGGTCAATTTCAGCGTTTCTGAAAATGAGCTGCTGGGGTATCACAACCAAATCACCAATGGGCAACTGCGGTTTCCGGCGAACCAGGATTTTGAAGTCTCGCTGGAGCTTGCCGACGGCAGCCTGTTTCCTGCGCGCGGTCGCATCAATTTCAGCAACCCGGCGTTCAGTTCACAGACCGGCACCTTTCTTGTACGAGCGGTATTTGACAACCCCAAGGGCAGTCTGCGTCCAGGGCAGTTCGTGCGGGCGAAGGTCTCTGGAGCCGTGCGGCCCAAGGCGATTCTGGTGCCGCAGCGCTCGGTACAACAGGGGGCGAAAGGGCATTTTGTCTGGGTCGTCGACAACGAGTCCAAGGCGCATCCACGAATGGTCGAGGTCGGCGCCTGGCACGGTGATGACTGGTTCATTACGCAGGGTCTTCAGCCAGGTGAACGTGTGATTGTCGATGGTGCAGTCCGGGTCGCCGCCAATGCGCAGGTGAAGATCATCACGGCCTCTGCTGAGGCAAAACCGACGGCGTCAGCTCAATGAGCATCTCTCATTACTGCATCGACCGGCCCATTTTCGCGGCCGTCATCTCGATCGTCATCACTCTCGGTGGCGCGGTGGCGATGTTCAACTTGCCCATCTCGCAGTACCCCGACATTACGCCGCCGCAGATCACCATTTCCACCAACTATCCAGGTGCCAGTGCGGATGTGGTGGCGGATAACGTAGCCGCACCGATCGAGCAGCAAGTGAATGGCGCCGACAACATGATCTACATGAACTCGTCGAGCTCATCGACAGGTAACTTGACGATCAATGCCTATTTCAAGATTGGCACCGACCCGCAACTGGCGCAGGTGGATGTACAGAACAGGGTGAACCTGGCGCTGCCGCAACTACCTGCCTCGGTGCAGTCACAAGGTATCCAGGTACAAAAGAAATCGTCGGCATTCATGATGGTCGTGGCGATCTACTCGCCCACCAACCGATACGAATCAAACTACATCGCCAATTACGCCAATATTTATGTGCTCGATGCGTTGAAACGCATACCGGGCGCCAATCAGTCGAGCATCTTCGGGGCGCCTGACGCTGCCATGCGCATCTGGTTGAGGCCGGATCGCATGGCTCAGCTGGGTATTACGGCCGCCGACGTCCAGACGGCGATTGCCAATCAAAACCAGCAGTTTGCAGTTGGCCGTATCGGTCAGTCACCTACGGGGTCGCCGGTCGAGCAGTCATTTGCCGTGACGACCACAGGCAGGTTGAGCACGCCGACCGAGTTCGACTCAATCATCCTCCGAGCGGCCAACGGCGATGCCGCGACCGTGCGGCTCAAGGACGTCGGGCGGGCCGAACTCGGGCAAAAGGACTACTCGATTCGCAGTAAATTCCAAGGGTTGCCCGCGACGGTCATGGCCGTTTACCAGCAACCGGGCGCCAATGCCCTTGACGTATCGAAACAGGTCCGCGCAACGCTGGAGGAGATGAAAAAGTCCTTTCCGGAAGGGCTGGATTACAGCATCGCAATGGACACGACCGATTTCACCCGAGCGTCCATCTCCGACGTCATCAAGACCTTTTTTGAAGCGCTTGTGCTGGTTGTCATCGTCGTCTACGTGTTCTTGCAGAGCCTGCGTGCCACGTTGATTCCGGTTCTTGCGGTACCGGTGTCGATCATCGGTACATTCATGGGCATGCTTGCATTGGGTTTCTCGATCAACATGCTGACGCTGTTCGGCATGGTGCTTGCCATTGGCATTGTGGTGGATGACGCGATCGTCGTGATTGAAAACGTCGAGCGCAATATGAATGTCCATAAGCTGAGCCCAAAAGAAGCCGCAAAGAGAGCCATGGACGAAGTCTCGGGGCCGGTCGTAGCCATTGTGCTTGTGCTGTGCGCGGTGTTCGTGCCGGTTGCGTTCCTGGGCGGTATCACCGGCCAACTCTACAAGCAGTTCGCGATCACCATTGCGATTTCGGTGGTGCTCTCCGGGATTGTCGCGCTCACGCTTTCACCGGCGCTGGCAGCCTTGCTGTTAAAACCAGGGCACGCGGAAAAGCACGGTTTCTTCAAATGGTTCGATAGTGTTTTTGAGCGCGGGACCGCGGGTTACACGCGCATGGTCAAGCTCGTGATCAAACGCTTCGCAATGGCTTTGATGTTGTTCGTCGGGATGATTGTACTGGCCGTGATTATGATGAGATCGATTCCAACATCGTTCCTGCCGCCGGAGGATCAAGGTTACCTGCTTGGCGCTGTCATCATGCCGGATGCCGCAAGCCTGGACCGCACCGGCCAGGTCAGCCAGCATGTCACCGATTTTTTCATGAAGCAGGATGCCGTCAGCAGCATCACGGTTGTCGACGGCTATAGCCTGCTCGATAGCCAGAACAAGAACAACGCGTCGACATTCTTTGTGGGGCTGAAAGGTTTCGACGAACGCTACACGGCCGCGAACGCCAGAACACAGAATGCCCGCGCAGTAATGATTGAGACCAATCGGGAACTGTCCAGGGTGAAGGAAGGCGTCATCATTCCCGTAAACCCTCCATCGATTCCAGGACTCGGCACGACAGGAGGCACGGAAATATGGATTCAGGGCAGCGGCGACGGGACCATTGCGCAACTGGCCGCTGTGGTGAAGGACTTCGTTGTCAAGGCGAAACAACGGCCGGAGCTCTCGGGTGTCACCTCTACGTTCAATGCGTCGGCCCAGCAACTGCTGGTCACGGTGGACCGTGACAAGTCGCAAGCGTTGGGTGTCCCGGTCGAGGATGTGTACAGCGCCATGCAGATGATGTTCGGCTCGCTGTATGTCTCGCAGTTCAGCCAATCGAGTCGACTGTGGGAAGTCATTGTCCAGGCGGAGCCTTCGTATCGCCTCAACCCCGAGAGTTTGAATCAGATATTCGTGCGCAGTACGTCCGGCAGTATGGTTCCACTCAAAGCGATTGCATCCTACCAATTCGTCACGGGCCCTGATCTGGTAACGCGCTTCAACAACTTTCCAGCGGTCAAGGTCACAGCGAACGCTGCACCAGGCTACAGCTCGGGTCAAGTCATCAGCGCCCTCGAAGAGTCTGCTCAACAGGTGATACCGGCCGGCTATGCCATTGGCTGGAGTGGTGAGGCCTATGAAGCACGGCAATCAGGAGGAACTTCGGGCCTGGTGTTCGTCTTCGGCATCGTCATGGTGTTCCTGATTCTTGCGGCGCAGTACGAGAAGTGGAGTCTGCCCATCGGCGTGTTGATGGCCGTACCTTTCGCGCTGTTTGGGGCATTGCTCGCCATTCTTCTGCGCGGTCTGGAGAATGATGTCTACTTCCAGATCGGCCTGACGATGCTGGTTGCGCTAGCGGCAAAGAATGCGATTTTGATTTTCGAATTTGCGGTGTTGAACCGGGATCAGGGCTTGTCACCCTACGATGCAGCCGTCACGGCGGCGACCGAACGCCTTCGCCCCATCGTGATGACTTCATTGGCCTTTATCCTCGGTTGTGTGCCACTCGCCATTGCGGTGGGGGCATCGGCAAACAGCAGGCACTCCATTGGCACCGGCGTCATCGGCGGGATGCTCGGAGCGACGGTCATCGCGGTGTTCTTCATCCCCATGTTCTTCTACGTGCTTGAGTCAATGTCAGAGCGTAAGGCCGGAGCCAACAAACAGCCCGACCCACACGATGGCACGCCGGACGTTGCCCGTTCGCCTTTGTCTGCTTCAGAGACAAGTATCGCAGCGTCTCCACTGTCGACCAAACCAAGGGGTGAATGACGTGCGCACGCCTTGGTCTTTACTCTCACTGGTTCTTGCCCTTGGATTGAGCGGCTGTGTCCTGGGGCCCGACTATGCGCGACCCAAAATAGATTCACCGCAGTCATTTCGCTTTGAACAGAAGGATGCCTCAAACCTGGCCAACAGTGCCTGGTGGGAACAGTTTCATGACCCCGTGCTGAATAATTTGATCGCCGTGGCGCTCCAGGAAAACAAGGATGTGAGAATTGCCGCGGCACGCGTAGAGCAGTTTCGTGGCCAGTTCGAGACCACTCGATCCCAGTTGTTTCCGCAGGTGGGTGCAGGCGTGAGCGCTGAGCGCCAGCGTGCCTCGCAGGTCGGTCCACAACCACTGCCATCTGGCATCGGCCCAGTCTTTAATCAGTATCAGGCGAGTCTGTCGGTCAGTTGGGAACTTGATCTCTTTGGTCAGTTGCGGCGGCAGACGGAGGCGGCCAATGCAAACCTGTTGGCGAGCGAAGAGGGACGCCGAGCGACAATTCTGTCGCTGGTGGCATCCGTTGCGTCTTCGTACATCAACTTGCGCGATCTCGACCGGCAGCTCGCAATCACGAATGCGACGATTGCAAGCCGCGCTGGTGCAGTAAAGGTCTTCACACAGCGTTTTTCAGGAGGCGCAGTGTCTCAGATGGAACTGGCACAAAGTCAGTCTGAGTACGAGGCAGCTCTGGCGACGATGCCGCAGATCCAGATTCAGATTGCGCAACAGGAAAACGCGTTATCGGTGCTGCTCGGTCGTAACCCTGGCCCCATTCTACGAGGCCGTGAGCTGGCTGAACTGACCCCTCCGGTGGTGCCGGGAGGGTTACCTTCCGACTTGCTTGAGCGTCGCCCTGACCTGTTGGCAGCCGAGCAGAATCTCGTTGCCGCCAACGCACTGATTGGTGCTGCGCGGGCTGAGTATTTCCCTTCAATATCCCTCACGGGACTGTTGGGTTCATTGAGTGGGGAATCATCGAAACTGTTCACGGGGCCGGCGCGTGTCTGGTCATATGCGGCGAATTTAGGGATGCCGATCTTTACCGCAGGAGGTATTGCCGGTCAGGTGAAACAAGCCGAAGCACAACAGCAACAAGCGTTATTCCAGTACCAAAAATCGATTCAGGTCGCATTTCAGGAAGTCGACGACGCGCTCATTACGCTGCAAAAGTCCCGCGAGCAACTCGTCACGCAGAACCGTCAGGTCGACGCGTTACGCACCTATGCGCGGCTTGCTCGCTTACGTTTTGACGGGGGGTACACGAGTTACATCGAAGTGCTCGACGCCGAGCGCAGTTTGTTTAGCGCGGAATTGAATTACACCCAGACCCAGGGTGCCGTGTTCGTGTCGCTCGTCAATCTCTATAAGGCAATGGGAGGTGGGTGGGTCGTCAAAGCCGAGCAGATGACCTCCAACGATTTGTAGCAGAGGGCGAGAAATGGCTTTCGCGAGCGCTGACAGGGCAGCCAGCGGCGCACTCAAGTCGGCGCGCTGGCAAACGCCTGCTGTGGCGCTCTAGCGCATATCCGCATAAGGCGAGATCGGCTCCACCGGTAGCGGCAGGTTGCCCTGCCAAGGGTCAAACGTGTAGCGCAAATACAGCAAGGCGCGACTTGGGGCGTAGCCTTCGCTGTGCTGCCAAGTGATACCGGTACCCAGCACCAAATTGTCGGAAAGGCGACGCTCCACGAGGCCCTGGAGACGGACGTTGATGCCGTTGCTGCTACTGCCACTCTTGGTCAGGGTCGGGTCGGTCACCAGGACGCTGGTCACGGTCGGGTTGGCCACCAGGAACTGCTGATACCGTTCGATTTCGTTGGTGTATTTGGGGTAGAGGTCTGAGCCGTCGATTTTCGCGAACGACCAGCCTACCGAGCTTTCGAGCAACGCCGACCAGTCGGCGTTGCGCCAGGCATAGTTCACCGGCACGCTGACCGAGTAGTATTGCTGTGGGCTGTAGTAGCCGCCCTGGCTGAGGGTGTCTTCGCTTAAGTCCTTGTCGTATCCCATGTACATCAGCGTCAGGCCAGTACGCAGACGTTCGTCGGCGCGTTCCACCAGGCGATAGTAATAGCCGCCCATGGCGGTGCGCCGCTGGTTGTTCTCAACGTTCTGGCCTATCAACCAATGACTGCTCAGGCTGGCCCACACGCCATCATTGCCGCCTTGGTCATGGCTCAGGCCCAGGGTGAAACCGTTGGCCGTAACGCCGCCCCACTGGGTTCCGGTGACCGGATCGACCGCACCGGCATACGACACCAGTGAGTTGGTCAGGGGCCGCCGCGAGGCCGTGAGCCGGTAACCCAGGCTGTTCCAGTCACCGCTATAAGTGACGCCGCCCACCCAGTTGGACACCGTGAATTCTTGCGGCGTATGGCCAAGGTCAAAGGCCCAGCGATCATCGTGCCAGCCCATGCCCAGCAGGGTGCCGCGGACGCTCTGCGAGGAGGTGGCACAACCACCCTGCACCACCGCGCACAAGCCGAACCGGTCCGTGCTGGAGAAATTTGCGACATCCAGATTGATGTCTTCGGCCTGAACGAAACCCTGTCCTTGCGCCACCGGCGCGTCGATGCGCAGGATGGTGGTCTGGGTGGTCAGGTCCGAGACCCCCGATGAGCTGTTGTCGGTGCGCCAGGCGAGGTCATGGTACAGGTTCACCGTCGGATTCTGCTTTTGGTACAGCTCGTCGACGTCGCTGCGGATGCTGCGCTGCATCCAGTCATCGCTGTCCTTGGCACGGCTGGCCAAGGTCATGGCACGGTTGTCGCGTGGCTCGGCCTGTTGCGGCTCGATCATCTTTGCCGCGCCCATGCTGCGCGCATAGTCATCCAGAGCCCGCTGCGGCTCTTCTCGGGACAGCAGACGCGCCGCATCCCGATAGACCAGCGGATCACTTTGCGGGGTCTTGAGCAACTGCGTGAACAGCGCGCTCGCACGCGGCTTGTCGCCCAGCGACGCCCAGGCATTGGCCAAGCGGCGCTGAAACGACGCATCGGTCGGTACTGGCGCCGTCACTGCCATAAGGCTGGCCTTGGCGGCGCTCGGCTGACCCCGGGCGATCAGTACTTCGCTCAGGCCCAGTTGGGCCTCGGTATTTTTCGGCGCGCTGGCCAGTACCTTGCGGTAGCGGCTTTCGGCCTGCGCCAGGTCGCCACGCTGCTGGGCCCAGTCGGCCAGGGTCAGGTAGTCGTCAGTGGTCGGCGCGCTCATCAGCAGCGCTTCGGCCTGAGCTTCATGGCCGCCGTCGCGTAGTGTCCGGGCCTTCGCAAGCAACTGGCGACGCTGCAGACGTGCCCACAGCTCGTTCATGTTGTCGCTCCAGGCGGCACGGGGGATCTGTTGCAGACTGCCCATGGCATCGTCGTCACGATCACCATTAGCCAGAAACAGGCCGTGGGCATAGCGCGCTTCGGTGTTCTGGCCCTGACGTTGTAACAGCCAGTGGAAGCTTTGATCGGCCTCGGCATTGCGGCCCAATTCGCGCTGGGCATTGGCCAAGCGGTACACCAGCCAGGGATTGTCCGGGTCCAGCACGCGAGCCTTGCTCAAGGTTACTGTCACCTGCGCCCAATCGCTGCGTCGGGTAGCGTCATCGGCCTGCGCATTGAGGCGATCCAGCGTCAGCCCCCGACGCACGCTTTGGAACTCTTGCTGCTCCTTGGGCGTCAGGCTGTCGAGGTAGTGCTCGGCCTTTTCCGGTGACTGCGACTGGTACAGGCGGACCATCGCACGCACCACGCTTGCGTTGTCCGGATCGAGCTTGCGCGCCCGCACCAGCAGGGCTTCTGCGGTGATGTCATCGGACTCGCCCCGGGCAGCGTAGGACAGGCCGATCAGCGGCGCAGGATCGTTCGGCTTGGCTTGGTTCGCCTGCCGGTACCATTTTTTCGCGACGGGATAATCCTTTCGCTCGAGGGCTTCGTCACCCTTTTGCAGCAGCATCCATTGGTAGTTGGCAGCCTTGAGATCCTGCCACTTGGTTATCCAGGAGGTGTCCTGCTCGATGGCCGACGCTTGGACGAAAGCGTTGTATGCCGCTTCGTGCTTGTTTTGGTGCATCAACGAAATACCCAGCGAACCGATCAGGCTGGAGTCTTGCGGATAACGCTTGATCGCCCGAAGCAAACTGGCTTCAGCGCCGACATTGTCGCCGGCATCGAGCAATGCCTTGCCTTTGACTCCGGCCTGCCAGGCGGGATCAGCCAAATATTGCTCCTGCGCTTGCAACTGTTTAGTCGCGTCCGCGCGCAAGTTGGTGTAGGGGTAGAACTTCAGAAAAGCTCGCCAGCCCTGCGCGGTTTCGTGCCCTACCGGTTGTTTGAGCCAATAGTTGTATTCGCGCTCGGCAGCGTTGTTGCTGGCGTTCGGATCGCCAGCCAATTGATGCAGGACGTTCAGCGCCTCGGGATCACGTTTTTCGGCAAACAGCAGGCCGGCCAAGGTCTGGCGCAGCGAGGCATTGCCGGGATACTGCCGGTCCAACTCGCGTAACTGATCTATCACCACCGGCCGCTCAGCCTTGATGCCACCACGCACGTTCAGATATTCCAGAGCCGTGGCAAAGTCCGGCATGTCATCACCGAACAATTGCCGATAGGCTTTGGCCGCGTCTTCGGAACGGCCGGCGACGGCCAGCAGGCGCGCCTCCTGCAGAGCCCTCTGACCATCGGTGCCGTGCATTTTCAACAAGTTCTCGGCCTGACGCAGGGCCGCAGTGCCTGGCACCTGCTGGCGCATTTGAGCGACCAGGCGTTCGGCTTCCGGCTGATTTTTTTGCAGCAGTGCCTGGCGGACTTCAACGACTTTCACCAGCGGATTGTCCGGTGCAATCAGTTCCAGACGAGCCAGCGAGTCATGCACCAGGTCTTCGCGGTACAGAGCCTCACCTATGCGGACCTGCTCCAGCAGCCATTGCTGCTGGTCGGGCGGGCTGAGAGGCTGGCCCAGGGCGACCCCATAAACGCTGCTCAACAGCAGCCCAAAACCGGTCAATTTGTGCATGCGGCAGTCCAGTTTGGCACGAGGCGTCCGTTTTTATCGAAGCGATAACGTTGTTGATCCCAGCCCTGCCCGAACAACGTCAGCGACTGGTTGTAATAGGCATCCGCCAAGGGCGGCTGTTGTTGCAGGCGTTGGCGTTGGGCCTTGAGGGCACCCACACTGCCCGGGCTGGCGGCCAGCAAGGGCAGCAAGGCAGCACTGAAGCCGACTGGGCCGGTGCCATTGTCGAGGCCGGTGATTGTGTCGACTTTTTCCGGAACATGGCCCAGCCGTGCAGTCAGGTCCAGCATGGGTTTGAAGTGCTCGATCAACCCGGTGCGCCCCGGCGCATCCTTGTCCAGCATGCCCAGCCAGAGGTAGACACGAATGGCGTCATAGCTACCAACAGTGCCCTTCTGACTGTCCACGGCCCAACCCTGCCCGGGTTTCCACAGTTGCCAGTCGGATGCCAGGCCCTTGGGCGAACTTTCGATCAGTAGACGCTCGGTGTTGCTGGCCAGCTCCGCCCAGATCGGTGCTTCCTGGGCGAAGCGTGCCAGCAATTGCGGCGGCAGATAGCTGGCATTCAGACGCCAACCCTCGGCATTGTCGAATCCGACGTCGCCGGGCAACAGCATCAGGCCCAGGCCCGGCAGCTTGCGCAGGCTTTGCGCAGCACTGCGCCAGAGCAGGTTGCGGCCCAATGCCAGGTAAGTCGGTTGATGCCACAGACGCCCGGCTTCCAGCAGGCTATAGGCGATCCACAAATCGGCGTCGGTGGCGTTGTTGCTATCAAGTACCTGCCAGCGGCCAGCTTTGTCGCGACCCCACCGCCACGCCGGAAGCTGCCGGTTCAGGTCTCCACCGGCCAGGTTGTCCTGGGTCCAGCGCAGCACCTTGGCGAAGCTATTGCGGTCATTGCCCAGCAGGGCGAAAAACAGCCCGTAGCTCTGCCCTTCAGACGTGGAGATCAACTGCTCCGAGGAGTGGTCAATGACCCGTCCGTCCGAGCTGAGCAGCGCCTGACGATAATGCTGCCAGGCCGGCCAAGCGCATTCAGCAGCGCCGGCAAAACCAGGCGCTACGATGATCGCGGTCAAAGCCAGCGCGAAGAAAGCTTTCACCCGACTACTCCTGACCAGCCAGGCGACGACGGGCGGCCCAACGCAGTGCGCGCCACAGCAGGAACGCTGTCAGCAGCACACTGATGGTGGCCATGACCGCCAGCAGGATCGGGTGCTCGGACAATTGGTACCAAAGCAGCAGCCACCACGGAAGGTGGCCGACGAAGTACTGCTGGCCCACCCAACTGCTGTCTACGCCACTGCTGCGAATCAGCGTCACGGAACCGGCAACGGCGTCCATTTTTCCCGAGTCGCCCAAGGTGTCGCGCAGCAGTTGGTAATCGGCGTCATCGCTCGCCAGCAAGGCCACAATGCTGCGCTGCTGGTGATACGGCGACTGCAAGCCGACGATCGCGGCGATCGGTGCCTGGGCACTGACTTCGACGCGGTTGGCACCCAGGTCGCGTTCATCGCTGAACTGGCCGGCACGGGCCGACTGGCCGCTCCGCTCATTGGACGGTTTGAGTAGCCAGGCACGCGTCTTGTCCAGCACCAGATTGGCATCGGCACCATCGCCCACGCCCGGCGCCATAGCGCCGAATACCAGCAGATCGGCATCCGCCCCGGCGTCGTCCCAGTTGTCCAAGAATCGCAGGCCAAACGCTGGCAGGCCTGAGCGCGCAGAGATTCCGGCAATGGTCTCGAACACCGTACTCAGTTGCACAGGGCGACTGTGGGTCGGGACCATCACCAGGGTTTCCGACAGGTCAGCCATGCGGCTGTATGGAAAACCGCCTCGGGCAAAGGCGCGCAGGTCGGGCATGGCGATGTAGTGATAGTAGCCAGACAAGTCAATGGTCGACTCTTCATCGATCACGGCCTGGTTGTTCACCGGCAGCGAAGTCTGGCAACGGTCGCGCTGGGAACTGCTGAAAGTGCTGGCGAAGTTGAAGTCAAAACGCAGGGTATTACGGTCGCCAATCTTCAGCGCTGGCACCAGCAGCTTGTCGCTGAGGTTAGCCGACTCGTTGGACAATACCGCCAGGCGCAGCTCCTCCAGGCGGCTGTCGGTCTTGCTTAGCAGCGGCAGACTGGTGATGAACTGGTTGTTCAGGCTGATGGTCAAGCGCGACTCGTCGTTGACCGACGGTGGCGTGTAACGAAACTTGGTTTGCAGCGGGATCCCTTGGTTACGCCAGACGAACAGGTCAGGCGGCAGATTCACGTCCACGGTGATGGACCGTGGCTGCAGACCGTTGGCCTGAAGCTGCTCGGGGTACTTGATCAACTCGGCGAAGCGTACCGAGCGGTCCGTGCGCATCCAGTTCGGCGCGTCATAAGGCACCCGAGGTTTGAGCTGCTCGACCTTGTTGACGGTCACGTGCGTGCCACGGAACGCGCCGGCGCCCAGGGCCAGGGCGCGGGCAGCCACAGCCAGGTCATCGTCGTTGCGACCCAACACCAGCAACATCTTGCTGTAGGGATCCTGCGGGTTGTCGATCATCTGTACAACGGGCGCGTCCACCACCGGGAACTTGTTTGTGTCAGCCAGGAAGGACGGACGATGATCGTTGGTGGCAAAGACAATGACCGACTTGGCGCGACGGTGTTCATCGGCGGGCGGCAGCTGGTCGAACAGAACGGGAAACCGTGCACCACGCCAAGCGGCCTGGCTGCCGAAATAGGACGCCAGGATACCGGCTGCACGCTGCTCGCCCAGGGTCGGCGCATCAGCGAAGACCAAATTGATGACCGGCTTGTCCTGGCCTCGGATGTCGAAGAAAGGCATCGGAAAATAAGCCAGGTCGTTCTTGAGCGTTAGTGCCTGTTCCTGCAATTGGATCTGACTACTGCGCCCCACGTTCAACCACAGCGTGCTGTTGGCCGGGTCTTCACAGATATCGGTGTAGTGGCCGACGAACTCCAGGCGTACGCGGTTGAAGTCCGAAATCAGACGCGGGTCCAGGACTACCGATTGGTTGACCCTCTTACCCAACTGGTCCTTCTCGATCGGCACAACGCTCATCAGCACGTCGTTGAGGTACACACGTAAATGCGAGGTCTGTGGCAGCAGCGAAGGCGACGGCGTGTACTCCAGCTGCAGTTTCGCGTCACTGGCGATGCGATCGCGGCGCAGGCTGAATTCGATCTGGTCGCTATTGTGGATACCCAGCAACAGGCTGTCGGCGGGACGGCCCAACTGCTCGAAGCTGTACGCGGTGCTCCAACTCGGTACGTTGCTGACCGCGGCCGGCGCGACAGGAACAGGAACAGGAACAGGTGCGGTGGTGGCCAAGGCGCAACCGGCGGCCAGGAGCGCCAGACTGGCAACAAGGGATTTGCTGAAGTAGCGGCTCATGGTGCGCTCACTGATGGGGAGTTGGGAATTGGGGCAGCCGCCGGCATGCGTGGCAGGAAACTGACCACCCAGCGCAACATTCGCAAAGGCGGGCCGGCGATGCGGCGGATCCAGGCAGGCAGGTATTCGTAGAGGCGGTAGTAACCGGTGCCGCCAAGTTTGAGAATGTCCACGAGGCTGTGCAGCGGGCGATCCGGGGTGAAGTTCTCGTTCCAATTGAGCCAGGCGTCGGCGCGGGCAAACGTGCACTGCACAAAGTCGATTTTCTGTTGTGCATTGAGGCCGGTGAAGCTGATACCGATGAAGTTCTTGTGGCTGCGGCTGATATAGCCCGGGAACAGGAATTCACGAGTGCCGCGCTGCATCATCAGCGAGATGCTCCCGCCCACCGCTAGCGACAGCGAGGTGTCGAGCTGGATGCCTGCGCCACCGTCGGAATAGTCCTGCAACATGCCTGGGTAACAGTGACCACTCTCAAGGCGCACTGCAGCGGGCAACTTGACGTATACACGGTGGGTCTGGCGAACCTGGCGCACTTCCGCGGCGACCGCCACGGCGCCCCCGATGATCAGCAGGTTGTAGGCCACCCAGAGAATGCTCACCACAACGGTAACGATCTCGTCGCGGGGGCCGCAGATCAGACGCCAGACGGCAAAACCCAGGCCGGCAATGTTCAGCAACGCCAGTAGCAAGTACGGCTGGGCGATTTTCCAGTCAAACTGGTTCTGCTCCATCAGGCCGCCCTTGGCGGTGACGTTGAACTTGCCCTTCTTGGGGTTAAGCAGTGCAACGGTGGTGGGGCGCGCGATGTACCAGGCCAGTACGGTCTCGTACACCTCACCCCAGAACGTCCGACGATAGGCGCCCTGCATCCGCGAGTTGGTGAGGCTTGCGTGGATCATGTGCGGCAGCACGTACAGCAGGATCATCAGCGCCGGGGCGTAGATGATGTAGGCATGCAGGAACAAAAACGCCAGCGGTGCCATCAGAAACACCAGGCGCGGCAGGCCGGCCAAAAAGTGCATCATCGCGTTGGCGTAGCAGATGCGCTGGAAAAAGCTCAGGCCTTTTCCGAGCAAGGGGTTGTCGGTGCGGAAGATCTGCGCCATGCCACGGGCCCAGCGAATGCGCTGGCCAATGTGCGCTGACAGGCTTTCGGTTGCCAGGCCGGCCGCTTGCGGCACCTTGATATAGGCCGAGTTCCAGCCGTTGCGGTGCAGGCGCAGCGCCGTGTGGGCGTCTTCGGTAACTGTCTCGACGGCAAAGCCGCCGATCGCGTCCAGCGCGCTGCGCCGCAGCACCGCGCATGAGCCGCAGAAAAACGCCGCGTTCCACATGTCGTTGCCGTCCTGAATCAACCCGTAGAACAGCTCGCCTTCGTTGGGCTGCTCGCGGAACACATTGAGGTTGCGCTCGAAAGGGTCCGGTGACAGGAAATGGTGCGGGGTCTGCACCAGCGCCAGTTTCGGATCACGCAAAAAACCCCCGGTGGTCACTTGCAGGAATGAGCGCACAGGTATGTGGTCACAGTCGAAAAGGGCGACCAGCTCGCCGTTCAGTTGCTTCAACGCGTGGTTGAGGTTACCGGCCTTGGCATGACGATTGTCGCTGCGAGTGATGTAGCCCACCCCTACTTCGGCGGCGAACTGGCGGAAACTCTCGCGTCTGCCGTCGTCGAGAATGCAGATGTTCAGCTTGTCGGCCGGCCAATCAATGCCCATGGCCGCGTACACGGTACCCCGCACAATTGACAGGTCTTCGTTGTAGGTCGGGATCAACAGGTCGACGCTGGGCCACAAGCGCGTGTCGCGCGGCAGCGGCGCCGGTTTTCGGCCCAAGGGCCAGCACGTCTGGATGTACCCCAGGATCAGCACCACCCAAGAATAGGTTTCGGCCACCAGCAGGATCATCCCGCACACCAGATCCAGGGGCTGGTTCCAGTTCAGGGTCGAGGTGTAGCGCCACCACAGGTAACGGCACGAGACGATGGTCGACAACACCACCATCAATAACGTCGGAAAGCGTCCCGGAACCCGCCGCACCAGCATGGCCAGGCCCCACAGCAACAAGACGAATACCAGCTGGGCGACGTAGCCGAAGGGCTCGGTGATGCACAGCAACGTAAAAATGAAGGCGACGACACCAATGGCCGCGTTGACCAATCGTTGGTTGTGACGGTCCAGGCCTTTCCACCAACGGCTGCTCTGGCGAATCTGCTGGCTGGCCTCGGCGCGCCGGGGTAACTCTTCCAACACCTTGCCAATCCGCGTCCATAGCCGCAGGTACAGCGCCCCGACGGCCTTGAGCCAGGCCGGGGTCGACAGCGTCCACGCCCGCGGCCTGTCTGGGCGAACCAGCAGCAGCCAGAGGCTTTGCACCGCATAGCGCACCGGGTCGCCCAGGCTCGGTGCCTTGTTGGTCAGTTGCGGATACCAGCGCTTTGGCTGATCGAGCACAGCGCGCCAGTTCGGTGACTCCAGACGCAACAGTAACCACGCCAGGGCGCTCATTGTCGCCAGCAGCAGCGCAACGGGCGGCGCACAGTCATAGCGCCGACGCAGGTGAACATAAGGGAAAACGCGAGCGATCATACCGTCCCCAAGCGTCGAGTCAGGCACCAGGTGGCCAGGCTCAGCACATCCTGGGCAGCCAGACTGGCTTCGGCATAAGCACCCACCGGTTTCTTGAACGCCTGGGCTTCGCGCATGGCTTCATCCTGATGCACGTTGAGTGGCAGCAGGCGGGCACCATATTGTTTGCGCCAGATCAGCAGCAGGTCGCGCTGCAATTGGCTGACCGGGTCGAAGCGGTTGATCAGCAGATGCTCGCTGGGGGCTTCTTCCTGCTGCAACAGCACATGGCAGGCGGCATCCGCCTCGACAATCTGCAGGCTCAACGCACAGGGTCCGACACGAGCATGACCGGGCAGTCGCAAGGGCACATCGAACAGGATCCAGTCAAAGTGTTCGGCAAGGCTAGCCTGTCGGCGGCGCCATAGATTCGACTCGTTTAGCAGGTGCTGCTCGATTTGATCCTGCTCTTCCAGTTTCAGGCGGCCGTAAGGCAACACGCTCAATCCCGGCTCCACAGTCCAGGCCTGAGTGTTCCATCCCTCCCCGTCGATCATGGCGCGCGCCCAGCCGCCAGGTTCGCTGACGCTGACGTTGAAGTGCAGGCGAAGCAGGTTCTCCGGGCACATGTCGACCAGCAGCACGCGCTCGCCAAGACTATGCAATGCATGCCCAGTGGCCGCTAGCAACGAACTGGTGCCGACGCCGCCGCGCAGACCACGCAGACTAAGGGAGGTCACGGCAGCGTCTCCCGCTCGGACTTCTGCATCATTGGCTGGACCACCGGTTGCAGGCGATCCATCTCCGCCAGCAGTGGCCAGCGATGCAGGGCCTTTTGCATTTCGATCTGCGCAGACGTGTCCACGTAGTCCAGTTCGGGCAGCTCAAGCTCCAGTTTCAGGCGGGCGATGTCATCGGCACGATCCGCACGCGACTGCACCCCGGCCTTCACTTGAAGCGCTGTGGGTAGGGCAGCCATCCTGCTTTCTCCTTGATTCGTATGTAAGGTTTTCCGCCGTAGTCAACGACCACCGTGCCAGCGTTTTCAGAGACTGCCGCCGTCTGCGGCAGGTTACTCAGCAGGGCCGACCAGCTAGGACCCTGGCCATCCGCCTCGGGTTGGGCGCTGTACAGGCGACTGATGAGTTCCGACAGGGCCAGGAAACTGCTCGGTTCGGTAACGTGCAGGGGTGCAGCATTGGGGTTGTGACCCATGCCCACCAGCTTGATGCCGACCGGCACGTGGGTGATGGACTGACTCGGGATCTCGCGCATGCCGGATATCTGCATGCGGTCGCCATGCAGCGCCGCGCCATGCTCCGGCACGATCACCACCACCACCCGACGGCCACTGAGCTCCAGTTGTTTTATGAAGCCATTGAGGTCATCGATCAGCCCCTGGGCAAGCGGTTTGTAATCGCCACTCTTGGTCCCGCCATCAGCGGTCAGCATGCGGTTGCCGTCATGCAGGGTGGTGGTGTTGTAGAACAGCGCCACGCGATCGCTCTTTTCTGCTTCGCGGTGCTTCCACCAGGTGTCCAGTACCTGAGCATCGCGCAGGATCGGCGCACCGTCGAAGCCCACCAGTGCACGCGGCAATTTGCTGGTACTCACAGCGGGGCCCGGCAATGAACCTTGGGCGCGGACTTCGTCAAGGAAGCCTTCGAACTGCCCGGTGTGGTTGAGCATCACTTCGCTGGAAAAGCCCAGCTTGCTCAGATCGTCCATCAACAGGCATTGCTCCGGGGCTGTGCCGTAGAGCTTGCTGTGCGGTACCTGCCCACAACTGGCGCGCAACAGGCGGATGGCCGCCGGACCGCTGTAGGAAGTGGCCGAGTTGAAGCTGTCGAAAACAACGTCCATCTGCTGGAACAGCGTGTTATCGCGCAGGCCCACGGCTTCCAGATCATCCCAGGCCATGGAACAGATATTGATCAGCAACAGGTCGAAAGGCTGCACAGCAGAAGTCGCAGGCTTGAACTCCACCTGACGCCCCGCCTCGGTGCTATAGAATTTTTGCAGGTAGGCTTCCAGTGTCGCGCTGTCCGGGACGGCCGTGCTCACCGCAGCCACGGAGGTGCTACTGGCCGGCGCCGCGACCGGCTCGCTGTCGGAGTGCAGGGATAGCACATTGGCGCCGGCCAGCCAGGCTAAACCCAGCACGCTCAGGGTGGTCAGGCGCAGCCAGTGCCGGACGAAGGCATAGACCACCACCAGCACAGCCAGCAGCGCACACAGGTTCCAGTCGATGAAACGACCCGCCAGCTCGACCGCGTATGCACCGGAGAACTCCAGCACACCAGGCTGGGCCAGCAGGCGGCTGAAGGGAGGAAACCAGGTGTCCTGATAAAACAGCGCAACGCCCACGGGGATCGCAACGACTGTGCGCAGGATGCGCAGATAACGATGCGGCAACGGCAGCAGCAACGCCGCAGCGAATACCAGGTTAGGCAAGACCTGCAGGTTCAGGTAACCCGCCCACAGCAGTACGAACTTGAGGATGAAATACAGATTCCAGGGACCCAGTCCCGGCCAGACGCGCACTGACGCCGGGTTAATGACTTCATACCGGCTCATGGGGCTCCCCCTGGACAGGGGCGCGACGACGCACGCCACGGGATTTCAGGTAACGCGGGGGCAAGAGGCCCTGCACAACGGACAGAAAATGGCGACCAAACCTGATCAGTACCACGATCAGTGCCAGGGTCAGCAGGCTGCTGAGGCCAATCACCTGGATCAGCTCGGAATAACTCATGAACAGGGGTCCGTAATGGGTAGTGTGGTGCATTGAGGCGAATAGGCAGCACGCCCGGCGGCTTCGGCGGAGCTACCGGCCGTTCGTTCTTCTGCCAGAACGAACGTGGGAGGCAGCAAGGGCGCCGTGAGGAAGTCCTCGCGCGGCAACGCTTCAACGCCGGGGAGAATCTCGAAATCGCTGAAGAGATCACGCCAGGCCAGCCGGCAGATATTCCCCAAGGCGGGTTCCAGCCCGTCCGCGCGACAGGCAAACAGGAACAGATAAAAGGCACCGTCGACCACACAGGCAACGTCACCGAAACGACGCAAGCCGATTTGATTCAGGTACTGCTCGATTTCCAGGCCACCGCGCGGTATCAGTCGGAGCAGTTGATGGCTGATTTCGCCAGAGGCGCCATTATAGACGCGCTCCACCATGCTGATGAATTCCCGGGGCGTTAACAGACCGCGCTCGGCGGGCGGCCGCAGACGTTCGAATAGCGATTGGAAGTCGGTGGTGCGGCTCCGGCGCCAGGTCTGGCCCTGGGCACTGTCGATGATGCTGAAGAAGTGCGCCAGCGTCGTCCCATAGGGCACGGTGATGTTGGCACCGCAGGACACCAGCAAACGCTCGTCCCGATAACGCAGGCAGGGCTCCATCTCGCGTACGATGATCTTCAGCGCGATGCCGCAGCGCTCGCGCAGGGCGTGAATCTGACGGGCCAACTCTTCGACCTGCAGGTTGCTGTCGATGGCCACGATGATGCTGGCCGCACGAGCGTGGCTGGCTTGCTGGAGCAAATCCTCGCGGTTCTCGAACAGCCTCCACTGATCCGACAACGGCGGCGAGCCTTCAAGCACCGAACGCTGGGTCAGGTAGATTCGCTGGTCATCGGTATGGGTCAGTTGCACATTGGCCTGCTCATTGACCGATAGCGCAAAACCGTTCTCCTGCAAATCGAGCTCGAACTCTTGCCCGCTGCATACGCCCCGTTCGCTGTGCCAGTAGTGCAATTGATAACGAATACCACCATCACGGCGATAGAGTTGAGCGAGCCCGGAGATCGTATCGTTGAGCCGCAACAAGCGCTCATGCAGTTGATGCGTCTGCCCATGGCTGATCACCAACAGGGTGCATTGGCGTCCGTCCAGCCATTGCCTCAGGGACAGGCAGCAATGCCGCAACTCTGGCGCGACGTCGCTCTGCCATGCGCTGTCCGGCAGCATCAGCACAATGGTCGTGCCGGCAACCGGAGCAGCACGGGTCAGTTCGCCGACCAGCGATTTGAGAGTCAGGCCGATGTCGGCTTTTTTGATGTCGAACAGCTTCAGCTGACCAGGACCGGTATCTGCCGCCAGCTTCTCGGCAAGGTCCTGACTTGAATGCTCGCAGCACACCAACATTGCTCGTGCATTGACCGGCATCGCTGCCAGGCACTGGACCGCCAGCGCGGCAGAATCGCTCACCCGATCCACTGCCACCCAATAAAGCCCGCCGTCGCGCAACAAGATCTGCTCATCACGCAGGTGGCGGATACCTAAGGTGACCTGACTCAAATGTAGCTCCCTTTCCTTTGAACCGGATGCGGCGCGATCAGCACCTACTCCCCGGCACAGCTTTGCAAGGGAGTCATTTTGCTGACGACTGATACTAGAGCTCCGAGCCAGGCTCCGAGCCAGGCTCAGAGTCAGACGTTAGTCAGCATAAATAGAATGTCGCACTGCCAAGCAGCCCCCTAATGATGCTCAGGTAGTGGCTTTCAAAGCAATATTGAGCGGCTAGAAGAAAACGAGACGCTGCATTCTCCGCCGATCACCATTCCCAGACTCTCTTACTACCTCGGTAATGGCGCGCAATTGTGATAATGCCGGACTGCCACTGTCAATAAGTCGTAACAAACAATGTCAAATATTACGAGCAAACGGTTAAATCCAATATTTCGCCATTTTTTTGGCGAAAAGAAGGTCAGTCTGGTCGCGGATTGTGGCGCAATGTCGCAGGCATTGTTGATGCGTTGTGCTTGTTACCATAGTTTGTCACCCTTGGCGCCGACGAAGGACGAACGTCGTGGACGAACGTCGCGGACGAACGTCGTGGGATCAGCACTAGCGTTAGCGAGCCGGGCACCTGGATTGATGTGCCCCCAAGGCAATACCCGTATTTCGATTTTGCCATTTCGGCCTGATAACAATTAACGACGCTCCTTTCGTATCCATGTCCCGGATTCCCCACTCATTGCGTCAGCTTGCCATGTGCCTGGCCATGCTTGCAGCGTTGCTGCCGAGCGCGATGCTGTGGCTGCCTGCTGCACATGGGCAGCCGATGGAGATGGGCGAACACTGCAACATGGCCGGACACGTTCAGGCCCCAGCTACCGGCAACCCCACTGCGCCGGACCAGTATCACGAATGCCACTGCCTGTTGTGCGTCGTGCATGCGGTAGACATCGGTTTACCGCCCAGCATCGTTCAATGGCAGCACTCCGGCCACACAGACATAGCCCTTGCCCAAGCGGCCTATAAACCGTACGTCAGCGCCGTCTGGCTGATCTCGGAGCCACGCGGCCCGCCTGTTCTTTCCTGATTTCTTTTGCGATGAACAACCATCCCCTGCCTGCTCGGGATGCTTGCCCCTATGCGTTGCAACTTCATCAAGGAATGCCCTCTCCATGGTCATGCCATCACTGCGCCGTACCCGGCGTACCGTATTGCCGTTCGCGGTTTTGTCTGTCACCGCTCTATTCCCGCACCTTGCGCTGGCTTGTGCCAGTTGCGGCTGCACCCTCAGCTCCGACTGGGACAACCTGGGCATCAGCAACTCGTCCGGGCTGAAACTGGATCTGCGCTACGACTACCTGAATCAGAACCAGTTGCGCAGCGGTACCAGTACCATTTCCCCAAGCGCCGCGAGCCAAATCTCCAACAACGGCAATGCCCAGGAAGTGGAGAAGTACACGCGCAATGATTATCTGACACTGGGTCTGGATTACAGCTTCAATCCGAGCTGGGGCGTGGATCTGCAAGTGCCTTATATCTTTCGCAGCCACAGCACGCTGGGCACCGCATCAGACGGCACCACGCCGGGCGATGGTGGCGGTCAGTACGACTCCAAGACCTCCAGCCTGGGGGACGTCAAGATTATCGGCCGCTACCAGGGGTTTACGCCGCAGCATAATTTGGGCGTGATGTTTGGCTTGAAACTGCCCACCGGCGCGCATGACGACACTGCTGCGTCGAGCGATCCCACCGCTCCAGATCCGGTGGCCATTGATCGTGGCCTGCAACCCGGCACCGGCACCACCGATGGCATTCTGGGTGTCTATTACATGGACTCCCTGAACAAGAACTGGGACTACTTCGGCCAGGCATTGGTGCAGAAAGCGCTGAACTCCAGCGATCACTATCGCCCCGGCGATGGCGTCAACCTGAACGTGGGCCTGCGTTACATGGGCAACGCCTACGTCATGCCGCAAATTCAGCTGAACGTGCGACACGTCGAGCACGATGACGGCGCCAATGCCGACACCATCAGTACTGGCGGAACGCTGGCCTACCTCAGCCCGGGCGTGACAGTACCGCTCGGCAAAAAGGTCTCGCTTTACAGTTTCGTGCAGGTGCCGGTGTATCAAAACGTCAACGGTGTGCAGCTTGCTCCGCGCTATACGGCCACCATGGGGGCTCGCTACTCGTTCTAGTTCGCAGACTGATGATGTCGGGCGTCGGTGACATTCACCGACGCCTTGTCGCGGTATTTTGATGATCGGAACCCGAGGAAAACCTGATGTCCGCAAAAAGACTACTGCCGTTGTTCGCGCTCTGTTGCAGCCTGGTTTGTCTGCCCGCATGGGCGATTGATGTAGGCGAGCATGCTCCGAACCTGACGGCAAAAACGCTGAATGGCGAAACGTTTGATTTACAGAAACAGGCTGGCCAGGTGGTGATTGTGAATTTCTGGGCGTCCTGGTGCGAGCCGTGTCGCGAAGAAATGCCGGCCATGGAGACCTATTACCAGCAGCACAAAGGCGAAGGGCTAAAGATTATTGCGATCAGCATGGATGAGCCAGAGGATGATCAGATGGTGCAGAAGGTCATGGCCCATTACAGCTATCCTGCGGCGTTCCAGCGTGATGCTGACTTCAAAGGATTTGGCCGAATCTGGCGCATGCCGATGACCTACATCATCGATAGGCAAGGTGTGGTGCGTAAGGACGGCAGCGTGGGAGACCCGAAAATCAATCTGCCTTTGCTGGATAAACTCGTGACGCCATTACTGACAGCGCATTGAGTCAGTGGTCAGGTAATTGCCGAAGGATACCCATTCAAAAAGCACCCGACACTTCTGCTCTGCGCCGCGCTCCCCAGCCGGGAGCGCGGCACTCACTGGGTTGCCGGCGTCATTGGTCATCCATCTTTTTTGCCGACGATTGAGGCCGATACTCGGTGCTCTCTTCAGCGTTGGGCGCTTCGGGGAGATGCCCTGGAGTGAACACATGAGTCAGCAAGTCTTTGGCATCGATTTCGTTGACGCCATTCACCGAACGGGCGAGCTCTACCACCCGTTCGCATTCTTTATGGGTGTTAACGCGGCCGCTCAACGCCACCGTACCTGCATGGGTTTTGACATTGACATGCATGCCGAGCGTCGGTTCTGAAAATGCCAGGGCCGACCTCACCCGGGTAGTAATCCACGCGTCGTGAACGGCCATTCCCAGATTATGAGAGTAATGCTGGAAGGAGTGAGTTTTCATGGAGGACCTCTCTCGTGTCATCAACAGATTAATTATAGTGCGGCTGCTGTGAGCGGTCGGAGCGCTGTCCCCCAACACGTCCGCTTTAGTCGCTCTGTGCCGGGCGCAAGCGTGCGCTACCGAACAGACCCGCGCCGCCCGCCGTGATTTACCGGGAGCCACCACCACCACCACCACCACCACCACCACCACCACCACCACCACCACCACCGGGGGTCAGGTATTACCCCAGGCCGTACTATCCCGATTCGTACAATTCCAATGGATATCCTCCACCCGGCTATTAGCTCCGTAGCCGCATGAACCCCGATTGACCGCCGCTCACACCGATATATCCCATGCGGCGGTCGTCAATTCGACAACTCAATCCGGATATAAAGACATGAAAAGCTTCGTACTTAAAGCGGCTGTGCGGGCAGCGTTGATGCTGGCATTCCTCACCACTTCTGTCTCGGCACAGACGACAGCGAGCAGTCCTGCCGCACCGTCACAGACGGCTGCCACTCTCGCTAAAAAGCACATGGACGTTGTAGAGAAGAGGATCAGTGAACTGCACGCCAAGCTGAAAATCACCGACAAGCAGTCAGCACAATGGGATGCCTATGCGCAAACCATACGCGACAACGCGCATAACGCCGATACAGCCTTTGTGGAACGTGCAGGGAAGCTCTCATCGTTGAATGCCGATGACGCGATGGTGTCCTATGCCAAATTGGCCCAATTGCACGCAGACAATATGCAGAAGCTTGCAACGACGTTTAGCGCCCTGTACGGCAGGTTTTCCGACGATCAGAAAAAACATGCCGACACGCTGTACCGCAATGAAGAGGAGAAACGGGAGGACCGGCAGGAGTCAGCGAAAAAATCTCATTGATATGCCACGACCTTCAACCAGGCGAACCGACCACTGCGGGGCCGGTTCCCACTGGAACGCAGCGGGCCGCTTTTCAGAGGACGTTCATGTTCTTAAGCGTTTTTAACAATTCGCCTGTTTTTTCACTGACTTGCCGCAGGCACGCCACTGTGGAAGCGGAACTCGACGTCCGGGGACTCGATCAGTTCCTGCTCGGCAGCGCGAACCTTGTCGATCACCTGTGCAATGTCCTTGGCGTCGCCGTACTGGTAGGCCAGTTTCAGATACCCCTGGAAATGCCGCGCCTCGCTTTTCAGCAGGCCGAAGTAGAACTTGCCCAGTTCTTCATCGAGGTGGGGCACCAATGCTTCGAAACGTTCACAGCTGCGCGCCTCGATAAACGCCCCGACCACCAGCGTGTCGACCAGTTTTACCGGCTCGTGGCTGCGCACCACTTTGCGCAACCCCGAGGCGTAACGACCGGCGGACAGCTGGCGCAGTTCGATCTTGCGCTTTTTCATCAGGCGCATGACTTGCTCGTGATGCACCAGTTCTTCCCGGGCCAGGCGTGACATCAAATTGATCAGGTCGACATGCGAGTGGTACTTGGCGATCAGGCTGAGCGCGGTACTGGCGGCCTTGAACTCGCAGTTCTTGTGGTCGATCAGCAGGGTTTCCTGGTCGGCCAATGCGGCCTGAACCCAGCCATCGGGCGTGCGGCAGCCAAGGAACTGGTGAATTTCAGGAAGGATCATTGGCTCACTTCCGACCGTTCAACAGGACCATTGGGCAGGACGGCGACGATTTCAGGGTTCAGTAACATGAGGCTCACGGGCAATAGGTTCACAGCGAAGGGGCCCGATTATACTTGCCTGTCGGCAGACCACCAGTCGCGGCACTTGATATACATCAAGACCCGAGTTCACGACCAGCAACTATAGTTGTGCAACGACGTGTTTTTCATTCATCGGAGATTCCGACCATGCAAGCCATCCGCAGCATCCTGGTGGTCATTGAGCCCTCGCCCAACGAAAGCCTGGCCCTCAAACGCGCCAAGCTGATCGCCGGAGTGACCCAAGCGCACCTGCATTTGTTGATCTGCGATAAAGAGCACGATCACTCGGCGCTGTTGAGCGTGCTCAAGGCCAGCCTGCTGGAAGACGGCCATAGTGTCACCACCGAGCAAGCCTGGAACAAAAGCCTGCATGAAACCATCATCGATGTGCAGCAGGCCGAAGGCTGCGGGCTGGTGGTCAAGCAACACTTCCACGACAACCCGTTGAAAAAAGCCCTGCTGACCCCGGAAGACTGGAAGCTGCTGCGTCAGTGCCCTAGTCCGGTGTTACTGGTGAAAACCTCGAAACCCTGGACCGGCGGGACGATTCTGGCGGCCATCGACGTGGGCAACAACGACCCCGAGCACCGCGTGCTGCATGCGAGCATCGTCGATCACGGCTTCGACATCGCTCACCTGGCCAAGGCCCAGTTACACGTCATCAGCGCCCATCCGTCGCCAATGCTCTCGGCGGCCGACCCGGTGTTCCAGCTCAAGGAAACCATCGAAGCCCGCTACCGCGAAGCGTGCAAGGCGTTCCAGGCCGAGTTCGACATCGACGATGATCATCTGCATATCGAAGAAGGTCCGGCCGATGTGCTGATCCCCCACATTGCGCAAAAATTGCAGGCCTCGGTAACCGTCATCGGCACCGTGGCGCGTACCGGGTTCTCGGGGGCCTTGATCGGGAACACCGCGGAAGTGGTGCTCGATTCGCTGGAAAGCGATGTGCTGGTGCTCAAGCCACAGGAAATCATGGATCACCTGGAAGAATTGGTGACCAGCGGCAAGTAAGTTCAACCGACTGCGGCTCCTGCGCAGGATCACAATCCCCGCAGGAGCCGGCAATCAACGCAGTTCCGTGCATCAGTTCAACATCAACCCTGCGGCCGCAACATCAACACCGCCAACGGCGGCAGATTCAGTACCAGCGACAAGTCCTGGCCGTGGCTGCCCTCCTCTTCGGTAAACACACCGCCGCCGTTGCCATAGTTGGAGCCGGCGTAGATGCCCGCGTCGCTGTTGATCACTTCATTCCAGCGCCCGGCGACTGGCACGCCAATCCGATAGGCCGGACGCGGCACCGGCGTGAAGTTTGCCACCACCAACACCGGCCGTCCTTCCTTGCTCCAGCGCAGCCACGCGTAGACGCTGTTGATCGCGTCATCACCGATCAGCCATTGGAAGCCCTGTGGCACGTCATCCTGATCGTGCAGTGCCGGCTCTTCGCGGTAGAGCTGGTTGAGGTCTGTCACCAGCTTTTGCACGCCGCGGTGTTCCGGGTATTGCAGCAAGTACCAATCGAGCTGCTGATCGTGATTCCATTCGCGCCACTGGCCGAACTCACAGCCCATGAACAGCAGTTTTTTGCCCGGATGAGCCCACATGAAGCTCAGGTAAGCGCGCAAGTTGGCGAACTTCTGCCAGCGATCGCCGGGCATCTTGTCGATCAGCGAATGCTTGCCGTGTACCACTTCGTCGTGGGAAATCGGCAGAATGAAGCGTTCGGACCAGGCGTAAACCAGGCCAAAGCTCAGCTCGTTGTGGTGATGGGCGCGGTAGACCGGGTCCTGCTGAATGTAATGCAGCGAATCGTGCATCCAGCCCATGTTCCATTTGTAGTCAAACCCTAACCCGCCCTGCTGCGTGTCTTGGCTGACACCCGGCCAGGCCGTGGACTCCTCGGCAATCACCAAGGCACCGGGGGCTTCGAGGTCGATCACCTCGTTGAGGTGGCGGACAAAATCGATGGCTTCAAGGTTCTCCCGACCGCCATGGCGATTGGGTACCCACTCGCCAGCCTTGCGGGAATAGTCGCGATACAACATGGACGCTACCGCATCGACCCGCAGCCCATCAATGTGAAAATGTTTCAGCCAGTGCAAGGCTGACGCCAGCATGAAGCCATGCACTTCGGTGCGTCCAAGGTTGTAGATCAGCGTGTCCCAGTCCTGGTGAAAACCTTCCAGCGGGTTGCCGTACTCGTACAGCGCGGTGCCGTCGAACTGCGCCAGGCCGTGGGTGTCGGTGGGGAAATGCGCCGGCACCCAATCGAGGATCACCCCGATGTCGGCCAGATGGCAGGTGTTGACGAACGCGGCAAAGTCATCGGGCGAGCCGTAACGGGCACTCGGGGCGAATTGCGATAACGGCTGATAACCCCAGGACCCGCCAAACGGATGCTCCATGATCGGCATCAACTCGATGTGGGTGAAGCCGAGTTTCTGCACATAAGGAATCAGATGCTCGGCCAACTCGCCCCAGTTGTACTGGCGTGCTACTTCACCGACGTCGTCCACCTCACACTGCCAGGAGCCGGCATGCAACTCGTAGATCGACAGCGGCGCGCTCGGGCGGTGGCGCTCACCACGCGATTGCATCCAGTCCTGGTCCTGCCAATCGATGCGCAGCGGTGAGGCGACTTTCGAGGCGGTGTCCGGCGGCAACTGCGTTGCAAGCGCCATGGGATCAGCCTTGAGCGGCAAAATGCCTTGAGCACCGAGAATTTCATACTTGTACGCCTCGCCTGCCTGCAAGCGCGGAACAAACAGCTCCCACACGCCCGACGGATGACGCAAGCGCATCGGGTGACGGCGACCGTCCCAGACGTTGAAATCACCGACCACCGAGACCCGTCGGGCATTCGGCGCCCACACCGCAAAACGCACGCCGTCGACGCCCTCGACGTTCTTCAACTGCGCCCCCAGACACGCGCTGAGATCCCGGTGATTGCCCTCGGCGAACAGGTACAGATCCATCTCGCCCAACAACGGGCCAAAGCTGTAAGGATCCTCTGCGGTTTGCTCACCACCGGCCCAACGGGTGCGCAACAGGTAAGCCTGGGCCCGGTCGAAATGCGCGACGAACAACCCCGGCACTTCGGTGGCGTTCAAGCTACCGAGTTCTTCGCCGGAGTCACGGGCGATCACCTGCACGCTCAAGGCCTCAGGCAGGTAGGCACGAATGAATTGACCGCCCGCCCCGTCTGCGTGGGGTCCGAGTATCGCGAACGGATCCTGATGCTCGGCACGCACCAATGCCTCGATGTCTCGCGCTGCCGGCAGCAACGCTTCTTTCACATGTCCCCGCTCCATCATGACGGCTCCTTCATAACTGCTTTCCACCGCTATAGGAAAAGGGTTTGAGTCCACTCAACAACCCATACAAACCGTGCAATGGCACGGGCAACCAGGCGGGACGATTTTCGGCTTCATACACCACTTCATAGGCCGCCTTCTCCAGACTGAACAACGCCAGTGCGTCGTCTTCGGCCGCAGGATCCTGCCATGCATGAGCAAGACTAGCTGTTGCCTGCCGATACGCCTGAACAAACGCTACCGTAGCCTCACGCAAATACCGTTCCGTCACTCGCTGACGTGCCGCCAGCACCTGCGCGGAGCCATCGACCCCCTGCCCGCTCAGCGCCATTGCCGCCGCGTAATCGAATGAGCGCAGCACGCCGCTTACATCCTTGTACGGACTGTGTTTGCCCCTTCGCTCATGCAACGGTCGAGCCGGTTCACCTTCGAAATCGATCAGGTACGCATCGCCCTTGATCACCAGCACCTGGCCCAGGTGCAAATCACCGTGAACCCGCATCTGCAAACCGCCCACGGCTTTTGTCGCCAAGTCCTGAATGTGCGTGAGGATGGTTTTTTTCTCTTCCAGCAAACGCACCACCAGCACCTGATCCCCCGGGCTCAACCCGCTCTGATGCTGTTCAAGCAACTGCAAGGCATGCTCCAACTGCGCAGCAATCGCTTTCGCCAACACCTGCTGATCCTGGTGCGTGGTGACCCGCGAGCCAAACGCCGGGTTGTCACTGGGCGCCGCCAATAGCTGATGCATTTCCCCAAGGCGTTGACCGAGCATGCCCGCGAAATCTTTCAATTCAGCGAGCGCGTTGTAGCACTGTTCCTGTTCGGACATTGCCTGCGCCAGCTCATCGCGAATTGCCCGCTCAAGGTTGTTCTGGGTCCATTCCCAGGCATCGCCCTGATTGCTCAGATACCCTTGGGCGATCATCAACAGATTGTCTTCACCTTGCCCATCTCGGCGAATCACCGAGCCGAGCAACGGTGAAATGTGCTCGAACCCGGCAGCGGTCAAATACGTGCTCATCTCCAGTTCCGGGTGTACGCCGCTGGCCACTTTGCGGATCAGCTTGAGTACCAGGCTGCCGCCAATCACCACGGAGCTGTTGGATTGCTCGGCCGTCAGGTAGCGCACATCGGGGTCAGTGCCCAGACCGAGTGTCGCCAGAGCGGCGGTGGGCTCGAAACGAATCTCGCCATCGCGGGTGGCCAGCACCGCCTGCGCCTGCATTGCCTGCAATACCGCACGAATGAAGCTGTCGAGGCTGAAAGCATCCGTCACCAACCCCACCTGCCGCCCGCGCCGCACCCGTGCCAAGGCCAACTGCTGTGGCAATGCGGCGCCCACCTGGTCTTCGGCCAGAAATCCGAACGGCAGCTGGTAACGACTGGTCTGACCGTCGCTGACAACCTCGATTTCGCTGAACAGCACCGGATGCTGCGGATCACCAAAACGCACACCGTAAGCGATGTGCACTGTTTCGATACGGGAGTCCTTGCCGGCGAACCAACGTCGATTGTGCAACCAGCTCGGCAATGCACTTTGCTCCAGAAGGGTGCGCGACGGTGCTTCAAGCAGCTCTTCCATGCGCTTTTTTAGTACCAGGGTGGTGAAGTCCGGCAAGCTTTGCGCAGGCTCGACGTGCCAGCTCGGCATCTGGTTTTCCGCCGCCAGCACAAACCAATAAAAACCGTACGGCGCCAGGGTCAGCAGAAAGTTGAGCTGGCCAATCGGCGGGAAAGCGTTACCGCCGAGCATTTCCACGGGAACCATGCCAGCGAAGGCCGAAAGGTCCAGCTCGGCCGCCTGGGCACTGCGCGACACGTTGGCCACGCAAAGAATGATTTCGTGCTTGCCGTCATCACCGGTGTACTCCCGTGTATAGGCGAGAATCCGCCGGTTACTTGGCGAGAGCATTTTCAACGTGCCCCGACCGAACGCCTTGGACTGTTTGCGGATCGCCAACATGCGCCGGGTCCAGTTCAGCAATGAATGCGGATCGCCAGCCTGGGTTTCGACGTTCACCGACAGGTAACCGTAGAGCGGGTCCATGATCGGCGGCAGCACCAGACTCGCCGGGTCGGCACGGGAGAACCCGCCATTACGGTCGATCGACCACTGCATCGGCGTGCGCACCCCATCGCGGTCGCCGAGGTAGATATTGTCACCCATGCCGATTTCGTCGCCGTAATACAGAGTCGGCGTCCCCGGCATCGACAGCAGCAGGCTGTTGAGCAATTCGACGCGGCGCCGATCACGCTCCATCAGCGGTGCCAGACGTCGGCGAATCCCGAGGTTGATCCGTGCGCGACGGTCAGCCGCGTAGTAGTTCCACAGGTAATCGCGCTCCTTGTCGGTGACCATCTCCAGGGTCAGCTCATCGTGGTTGCGCAGGAAAATCGCCCATTGGCAGTTGGCCGGAATCTCCGGCGTCTGGCGCAGGATATCGGTGATCGGAAAGCGGTCTTCCTGGGCCAGCGCCATGTACATGCGCGGCATCAGCGGAAAGTGAAAGGCCATGTGGCATTCGTCGCCGTCGTCGCCATGTGCATCACCGAAATACAACTGAGTGTCTTCCGGCCATTGATTGGCCTCGGCCAGCAGCATGCGGTCCGGGTAATGGGCGTCGATCTCGGCGCGAATCCGCTTGAGCACCTCATGGGTCTCGGGCAGGTTCTCGTTGTGGGTGCCGTCGCGCTCGATCAGGTAAGGAATCGCATCCAGGCGCAGGCCGTCGATACCCATGTCCAGCCAGTAGCGCATGACCGAGAGCAGCGCTTTCATGACCTGCGGGTTGTCGAAGTTCAGATCGGGCTGGTGCGAATAAAAACGGTGCCAGAAGTACTGGCCCGCCACCGGGTCCCAGGTCCAGTTGGACTTCTCGGTGTCGAGAAAAATGATCCGCGTGCCGTCATACTTTTGATCGTCATCGGACCAGACATAAAAATCCCGCGCCGCCGAACCTGGCTTGGCCTTGCGCGCCCGCTGAAACCAGGGATGTTGGTCTGAGGTGTGGTTGATGACCAACTCGGTGATCACCCGCAAACCGCGCTGATGGGCCTCGGCAATAAAACGCTTGGCGTCGGCCAGGGTCCCGTAATCGCTGTGCACACCACGGTATTCGGCAATGTCGTAGCCATCATCGCGGCGTGGCGAGGGGTAGAACGGCAGCAGCCAAATGGTGTTGACCCCCAGATCGGCGATGTAGTCGAGCTTGGCGATCAAACCGGGAAAGTCGCCAATTCCGTCGTTGTTGGAGTCGAAATAAGACTTTACGTGAACCTGATAAATCACCGCATCCTTGTACCAGAGCGGGTCATTGCTGAAGGTGGCTGACCTGGGTTTCTTCGCCATTGGAAACTCCTGAAGTGAGCAATCTACTGGCTAAACGGTTATCCGCCATATCCCGAACGGCTGATTCCACGGTTCGATACGCATCCACTGGGTCTTGCCATACCAGGTCCAGCGGTGGCCGTTCATCAGGTCCTCACCCTGGGTCACTGCGTCGTCAGGCAGGCCCATCTCCCACAGCGGTAATTCGAAGTGCGCCTCCTGGGCGTTGAACGGGTCGAGGCTGACCGCCACCAGAATAAAATTGCTGCCATCGGCCGTGCGTTTACCGAAGTACAGAATGCTGTCGTTCCACGCCGTGTAGACCTGCAAACCCAAATGGCTATGCAAGGCCGGGTTTTGCCGGCGAATGCGGTTGAGCTGAGCGATCTCGGCGATGATGTTGCCCGGCGCATTGAAGTCCCGGACGCGGATTTCATACTTCTCGGAATCGAGGTATTCCTCCTTGCCCGGCACTGGCGCCGACTCGCACAGCTCAAACCCTGAATACATGCCCCACAGGCCCGAGCCCATGGTCGCCAGCGCCGCCCGGATCAGAAACCCGGCGCGGCCCGAGTCATGCAGAAAACCCGGATTGATGTCAGGTGTATTGACGAAAAAGTTTGGCCGAAAGCACTCGCGCCAGGGCGACTGGTTCAGCTCGGTGAGGTACGTCGCCAATTCGTATTTGGTGTTACGCCAGGTGAAGTAGGTGTAGCTCTGGGAGTAACCGACTTTGCCCAGACGCGCCATCATCGCCGGGGTGGTAAAGGCTTCGGCAAGGAAGATCACCTCGGGATACAGCGCCCGCACATCAGCGATCAGCCACTGCCAGAACGGCAGGGGTTTGGTGTGGGGATTGTCGACGCGAAACATCGTCACCCCCTCCTTGACCCAGCCGACCACGATGTCCCGTAGCTCCAGCCACAGGCTGGGAATCGCCTCGCTGGCGTAGAAGTCGACGTTGACGATGTCCTGGTACTTCTTCGGTGGGTTCTCGGCATATTTGATCGTGCCGTCCGGCCGCCAATTGAACCAACCCGGATGCTGCGCAAGCCACGGGTGGTCCTGGGAACATTGAATGGCGAAATCCAGGGCGATCTCCAGCCCATGTGCGGTGGCCGCCGCGACCAGACGACGGAATTCCTCGCGACTGCCCAACAACGGATGAATCGCCTCGTGCCCACCTTCGACGCCGCCAATGGCATACGGGCTGCCGTGGTCATCGAAACCTGCGGTCAGGGAATTGTTCGGGCCTTTGCGATAACGGCGACCAATCGGGTGAATCGGCGGGAAATACAGCACGTCAAAGCCCATGTCCTGAATCATCGCCAGACGTGAGTGCACATCGTTGAAGGTACCGTGACGCGCCGGATCGTCGGTGATCGAGCGGGGAAACAACTCATACCAACTGGCGAACTGCGCACGTTCGCGCTCGACATCCAGCGGGTACTCCGGACTCAGACTGAGATAGGGACGGTGATCGGCCTCGGCCATCAACCCGGCACTGCGCGGGTGCAGAAACAGCGCGACTTGCTCGATTTCGAGCAGCCCGGCCAGTTCATGGTACAGCGCCGCAAGCTTCTCGCTCAGATGACCGTCACTGCGCTCCGCCGCCTGCAGCACCTGGGTGCGCCCTTCTTGCAGCTCCAGGCTGACCGGCACACCCACGGCGTGTTTCTTTTCCAGTTCATGACAGAAACTGGCGAACTGATCGATCCAGGCCTCGATACAGAATCGATACTGCCCAGGCGTTGCGACACTGAACTGGCCTTGCCAGGCGTTATTGCCCAGATCGGTCATGATTTCGCTTTGCCAGATCGAGTCGGCCTCAGCGCGCCAACGCACCCGCACCGCGAGTGTATCGTGACCGTCGGCGAAGACCTTGCTGGTCACCGTCACCGCCTGCCCTTCAATAGCCTTGGCCGCAAACTGGCCGCCATCGATCACCGGCATCGTGTTCTCGATGACAATCCGCGGCAGCAGCAAGGCCTGCGACAGTGGCAGTTGCGGGTTGTACTGCAGCTCAGTCGGTTTCTCGGTCGTCATCGAGCATCACCCCTTACGCCCCATGGACGCGCTTGTGCTTGATCGTGTGCTGTTTGCATGACGCTACTTAGGTTCCGAGCGCCTGGCCTTGCTAAAAGTTCAGCTGGATTTTTGGCGGATCATCGACGGAATCAAATTGATCCGCTGACAACCCACCGAGAGAAGCCAAGCACAAAAGAGGCCAGACGCCGACGCATTAACCGTAGCAGGTGCCACCGATGGTCGTCGGCACCTGAAGGTCACCCGCAGTGATTCGGTGATTTGACTGACGCAGATCACAGACCGCCGCAGACGCCTGTGACAGGCGCTGCCGCCGTGCCTGCCGGGGTGCATCAAGTTGTCGCAGTGCCGGATCAAAAACCCATCTGATCCGCTTTTTAATCCAATACCTGAGCCTGTTATGCAAACAGATCGGCGGTCATAGTTCATCTGCCTGATGGAGGCTGATGAGCGAAAGACCATGAGCGATAGAATCCCCGTCCGATTAGTAGAAACATTCGAGCCTTCGCGTCCAAAGATGAAGGCCAAACCCAGCGACAACCAGATTCACACCCGCAGCTTCACCGGTTTGTTCCGCACCTTGCGCCTGAGCGGTGCGGGGTTTCTGTTTCTGGCGTTTTTCGGCACCGTCTGGTTGAACTGGGGTGGCCGACAGGCCGTCCTCTGGGACTTGTCGGAAAGCAAATTCCACATCTTCGGCGCGACGTTCTGGCCGCAGGATTTCATCCTGCTCTCGGCCCTGCTGATCATCTGCGCCTTCGGCCTGTTCGCAATCACCGTGTTTGCCGGGCGGGTCTGGTGTGGCTACACCTGCCCGCAGAGCTCCTTCACCTGGCTGTTCATGTGGTGCGAAAAGGTCACCGAGGGCGAGCGTAACCAGCGGATCAAGCTGCAAGCCGCACCCTGGGGCCTGAACAAACTGATGCGTCGCTCGGCCAAACACACGATGTGGTTGGCCATCAGTGTGCTGACCGGCCTGACCTTTGTCGGGTACTTCACACCGATCCGCCCACTGGCCAATGAACTGCTGACCCTGCAAATGGGTGGCGTCAGCCTGTTCTGGGTGCTGTTCTTCACGGGCGCGACCTACATCAACGCCGGCTGGCTGCGTGAAGCCGTGTGCATGCACATGTGCCCCTATGCGCGGTTCCAGAGCGTGATGTTCGACAAAGACACGCTGACCATTTCCTACGATACCGCCCGTGGCGAAAGCCGTGGCCCGCGTAAACGCGAAGTGAAGCCTGCCGACGTAGGGCTGGGCGATTGCATCGACTGTCACCTGTGCGTGCAGGTCTGCCCGACCGGCATCGACATCCGCGACGGCTTGCAGATGGAATGCATCGGCTGTGCGGCGTGTATCGACGCCTGCGATTCGATCATGGACAAAATGGGCTATGCCCGTGGCCTGATCAGCTATACCTCCGAGCATGAGTTGCAAGGTGGCAAGACTCACCTGCTGCGGCCTCGGTTGATCGGCTACACCGCGGTGCTGCTGGTGATGATCGGTGCACTGGCACTGGCCCTGATGGAGCGGCCGATGGTGTCGCTGGACGTCAGCAAGGACCGAGGTCTGTTCCGCGAAAACAGCCTGGGGCAGATCGAAAACATCTACAGCCTCAAAGTCATCAACAAAACCCAGCAACGGCAAGACTATCGTTTGTCATTGGTGGACGGCGACGGCTTTCAGTTGCAGGGCAAGACCGAGCTGAGCCTCGCGCCGGGGGAGATTGTCGATGTGCCGGTGTCTGTGGCGATGACCACCGACAAGCCAAGCAGCAGCTCGCAGAAGATCAGCTTCAAGATCACCGACAGTGATGAGCCTTCGGTGAACAGCGTGGCGCAAAGCCGTTTTGTTGCACCGTTGAATCGTTGAGCCTTTAAGATGCAGAGTCTAAAAGATCGTCCGAACGCGGTCCGAACCTGCGGCAGCTCCTGCATTGTTTCCTGAATGACACCAACCCGGGCACTTGATGAAACGCTACGAAAAATTCGCTGACGACATTGCTGAACTGATCCGCTCCGGGGTGCTTGGCCCTGGTCAGCGCGTCCC
Source organism: Pseudomonas frederiksbergensis (assembly GCF_001874645.1). Lineage (NCBI taxonomy): Bacteria > Pseudomonadati > Pseudomonadota > Gammaproteobacteria > Pseudomonadales > Pseudomonadaceae > Pseudomonas > Pseudomonas frederiksbergensis. The sequence goes on along the minus strand of NZ_CP017886.1, from coordinate 5,405,361 downwards.
CTCGGTGCGTTACGCCAGCCAGACTTACGGCGTCAGCCCGTCCACTGTGTTTCAGGCGTACTATCTGCTGGAACGTCGCGGGCTGATCCGTGCCCGGCCGCGCTCCGGCTACTTCGTCAACACCCACGCCCCGAGCCCGTTCTCGGAGCCGGTGATCAGCAGCCAGGTTAACGAGTCCACCGAAGTCGATGTCAGTGAACTGGTGTTCTCGGTGCTGGACTCGATCAAAGACCCGACCACCGTGCCCTTCGGCTCGGCCTTCCCGAGCCCGACGCTGTTTCCACTGCAACGCCTGTCACGCTCGCTGGCCAGCGCCGCCCGGGAGATGGACCCGCGCATGGTCGTCACCGACATGTCGCCGGGCAATCCGCAATTGCGTCGGCAAATCGCCCTGCGCTACATGGTCGGCGGCCTGATGCTGCCCATGGAGGAACTGCTGATCACCAACGGTGCACTCGAAGCGCTGAACCTGTGCCTGCAAGCGGTCACCGAACCCGGCGACCTGGTGGCCATCGAAGCCCCAGCGTTCTACGCCAGCCTGCAAGTGCTGGAACGCCTGAAGCTCAAAGCGGTGGAAATTCCGGTACACCCGCGCGATGGCATCGACCTCGGCGTGCTGGCGCAAACCCTTGAACGCCACCCGATCAAAGCCTGCTGGTGCATGACCAGTTTCCAGAACCCGATGGGCGCGACCATGCCCGAGACCAAGAAACAGGAACTGGTCGAGTTGTTGCGCAGTCATCAGGTGCCGCTAATCGAAGACGACGTCTATGCCGAACTCTATTACGGTCAGCAAGCACCGAAACCGGCCAAAGCCTTCGACACCGAAGGGCTGGTGATGCACTGCGGTTCCTTCGCCAAGAGCCTCGCCCCTGGTTACCGCATCGGCTGGGTCGCCGCCGGGCGCTATGCGCAGAAAATCGAACGCCTGAAACTCATGACCTCACTCTGCGCCTCGATGCCGGCCCAGGCGGCGATCGCCGATTACCTGCAACACGGTGGCTACGACCGCCACCTGCGCAAACTGCGCTACGCCCTCGAAGAGCAGCAAAGCGCCATGCTTGCCGCCATCGCCCGCTACTTCCCGGCCCAGACCCGCGTCAGCCAACCGGCTGGGGGGTACTTCCTGTGGCTGGAACTGCCTTCGCAGATGGATTCGTTGAAGTTGTTTCAGATGGCGCTGGCGCAGGGAATCAGCATTGCGCCCGGACCGATCTTTTCACCGACCCAGCGATTCAGGAATTGTATTCGGTTGAACTATGGAAGCCCTTGGGATGAGGCTGCTGAGAAGGCAATGGAAACCTTGGGACGGATTGTGCGGTCGTTCTAAAAGCAAAAGATCGCAGCCTCCGGCAGCTCCTACAGCATTGCGTATGTCCGTAGGAGCTGCCGGAGGCTGCGATCTTTTTTAGCGCCCACCCGCCAGATCAACAAAGGTCCCGGTCGCATAAGAAGCCTTGTCCGACAGCAACCAGATAATCGCCTCGGCCACTTCATCCGGGCGACCGCCGCGGGCCATGGGAATGCCCGATTCAAGCTTGCTGACACGATCCGGGTCGCCGCTCAGGGCGTGGAAGTCGGTATAGATGTAGCCGGGACGTACCGCGTTGACGCGGATGCCTTCACCGGCGACTTCCTTGGACAGGCCGATGGTGAACGTATCCAGCGCGCCTTTGGAGGCGGCGTAATCAACGTATTCACCCGGTGAACCGAGGCGCGAGGCGACCGAGGACACGTTGACGATGCTACCGCCCTGCCCGCCGTGTTTGGGTGACATGCGCAGCAGTGCATGCTTGGCGCAGAGGATCGGTGCCAGGACATTGGTTTTCAGGATTTTCAGAATGCGAAATTCGGACATTTCATCTACGCGCGACTTTTGCCCGACGGTACCGGCGTTGTTCACCAGCGCAGTGACTCGACCCAGCTCAGTGTCAACGCGGTGGAACAGGCTGATCACTTCGTCTTCGATGCTGACGTCGGCACGTACCGCAATCGCCTGGGCGCCGAGCGCACGGACTTGCTCGAGGACCTGTTGCGCGGCCTGCTCATCGGCCTGGTAGTTGATGCAAATTCGATAGCCCTGCTCAGCGGCCAAGAGCGCTGTAGCGGCGCCGATACCGCGACTGCCACCGGTAATGACGATGACTTTGTCCATGCTGATTCCCCCATTCAAACCCGAAGCCTTGCGCCGCAAGAATACCTGCCGGCGTCAGGTTTTGCATGGCCAGCGATCAGTCTGGCTTCAGACCGTCACCCTGTGCTCGGCCCGGTGGATGTCGACCATGAACTTTTCGGCCGGTAACGGGTGGCCGAGCAGATAACCCTGCAACGAATCACACCCCAGCTGGGTCAGGAAGTCCTGCTGCACATCGGTTTCCACGCCTTCGGCGACGATGCGCAAACCTAACGCCTGACCGAGGGCGACGATGGCCGAGACGATCGCCGCGTCATCGCTGTCGCGCTCCAGGTCGCGGACAAAACCACGGTCGATCTTCAGTTCATTGGCCGGCAGGCGCTTGAGGTACATCAAACTCGAATAACCGGTACCAAAGTCGTCGATGGACAGGTCGACGCCCATTTCCGAGAGCTGCGCAAGCACCGTCATGCTCGCGTCAGCATCGCTCATGGCGGTGGTTTCGGTGATTTCCAGGGTCAGGCTGTTGGCGGGCAAACCATGAGTGGCCAACGCTTTGGCGACGCTTTGAACCAGTCCGACATGGCAGAACTGCAACGCCGAGAGATTCACCGCAATGCGCCAGTGGGTGTAACCCTGGACGTGCCAGACGCTCATTTGCCGGCAGGCTTCGTTGAGCACCCAGTCGCCGATCGGGATGATCAACCCGGTTTTCTCCGCCAGCTCGATGAACTTGTCCGGCAGCAGCATGCCCTGGGTCGGGTGTTCCCAACGCAGCAAGGCTTCGGCACCGATTGGCAGACCATTGCTGGCATCAAACTTGGGTTGGTAGTGCAGGCTGAATTGCTGTAGCTCGAGCGCATTGCGCAAATCCTGCAGCATTTGCAGTTGCTTGCGAGCGTTGGTATTCATCGAGGCATCGAAGAAACTATAGCCGTTCTTGCCCGTGCCTTTGGCGTGATACATCGCCGCATCGGCGTTCATCAGCAGTTCTTGCGGGGTCTGTCCGTTGCCAGGGTATACGGCAATACCAACGCTGGCAGAGATCTGCATGTCGTGTTCGGCAACCCGGAACGCGCGTGAGATCAACTCCACCTGACGCGCCGCCAGTCGCAAGGCATCGTCAGGTTCGGCGAGCTGCACCAGCAAGACGAATTCGTCACCGCCAATCCGTGCCAGCGCGTCCTGGCTGCGCAGGTCCTCGCGCAAACGCATGCCGACTTCACGCAGCAACTGATCGCCGATATGGTGACCAAAGGCATCGTTGACCGGTTTGAAGCCGTCCAGGTCAATGAACATCAACGCGAAACAACCGCCCTGCTCCTGCACCACCTGCATGGCTTGATCGATGCGATCGGCCAGCAGCACACGGTTCGGCAATCCGGTCAGGGTGTCGTGCAACGCCAGTTGGGTGAGTTCGCGGTTGGCCAGGGTCAAGGAGTTGGCCAGTTCAGCAGTACGTGCTTCAAGGCGCGCATCGAGGATCGAGGTCAGCAACGCGATGCTTAACACCGCCAGGGTGGTGACCAGCACCAGGTTGTCCAGGCCCTTGCCACTCAAACCGTCGAGCGCGGCGCCACAAAAACTGCCCTCGGGAAATTGCGCTGCCGCCATCCCGGTGTAGTGCATGCCGACAATCGCGATGCCCATGATCACCGCGGCGCCGCCACGAACGAGGCGCACATACGGGGTGTTCTGGCGCAAACGAAAGGCAATCCACAATGCCGCGGCCGAAGCGCCGACCGCGATCGCCAGCGAGGCACCAAACAATGTCGGATCGTAATCGATACCCGGCTGCATGCGCATGGCGGCCATGCCGGTGTAGTGCATGCCGCTGATGCCCGCGCCCATGATCAATGCGCCGAACGCCAGTTGCCAGCCTGGCAAACGCGGCTGGCTGACCAGCCACAGCGCGAACCCGCAGGACAGCATCGCGATCACCAGCGACAACGCGGTGATGGCAAAGTCGTATCCGAGGATGACCGGCAGCCTGAACGCCAGCATCCCAATGAAGTGCATCGACCAGACGCCCACGCCCATGGCCAACGCACCACCCGCCGTCCACAGGTGAACCGCCCGGCCTTTGGCTGTTGCGATGCGACCGGTCAGGTCCAGGGCGGTATAGGAGGCAAGAATCGCCACGCAAAGGGAGATCAGAACCAGAGCGGGGGAATAGCTACCGATGAGCATCAGAACTTCTCGTGGCCGCCCCGCCGGACTGCATCCATGCTCATGGGGGCAAAGTGCGCGATTGTACTGTTTCCATCAACGAACGCACTCACAAACTAAGCAGAAGGCCATTAGTGCGACGGAAAGTCTGTAACGCGCTCGAACATGCCCTTACAGGGCGTAAGCCTGCTCGATCTGGACAGACTGAAATCAACAGATCGCCGCCTTCGGCAGCGCCTACGGCTGGCGGTATTTCTGTAGGAGCTGGCGAAGCCTGCGATCTTTTCAAAGCACTGCCGATTGCAACCTACGGCTGGGTCTGGCCATCCCAGCCACCGCCCAATGCGGCGATCAAATTCACACTGGCGATCAGCCGGCTTTGCTGCAAGGTCAGTACGCTGCGTTCATTGCTCAGGGCCGTGGCCTGGACCACCACCACATCAAGGTAGGCGATCAACCCGGCCTTGTACTGGTTCAGGGTCAGGCGCAATGACTCACGGGCCGCGTCCAGCGCTTGCTGACGTACCGCCGCTTCGTCTTCCAGCACCTTGAGTTGCACCAGATAGTTTTCGACCTCGCGGAACCCGTCGAGCACGGTTTGCCGGTACTTGGCCACAGTCTGGTCGTAGACCGCCTCGGTGCGGTCGACTTCCGCCGAGCGCTGGCCGCCGTCGAACAGGGTCATGGCGAGTTTCGGTCCGACCGACCAGAAACGGTTCGGCAGGCTGATCAGGTTGGAATAGGTACTGCTGCTGTAACCGCCGGACATACTCAACGTAAGGTCCGGGTAGTAAGCAGCTTTGGCCACGCCGATGTGGGCGTTGGCAGCGATGATCGAACGCTCGGCGGATGCGATGTCCGGGCGGCGCTCCAGCAGTTGCGAGGGCAGCGTCAGCGGAACCTGCGGCAACGTTGGAATGTTCTGGGTTTCAGCCAGATTGAATTCAGCCGGCGGCAAGCCGATCAGCACGGCAATTGCGTTCTCGAACTGCGCACGCTGCCAGATCAGGTCGATCATGTCGGCCTGAGTACTTTTCAGCTGGGTTTGCGCCTGAACGACCGCGTCCTTGCCGGAAACGCCGGCGCGGTACTGATTTTCGGTCATTTGCAGCGAGCGCTGATAATTTTCGACCGTGGCTTGCAGCAGGCGCTTTTGCTGGTCGATCACTCGCAATTGCAGGTAGTTCTGCACCAACTCCGATTGTTGACTCAGGCGCATCGCGGCCAGGTCGGCAAAACTCGCTTCGGCACTGGCCTTATCGGCTTCCAGGCCACGACGCAGTTTGCCCCAGACATCCGCCTCCCAACTCACCCCAAGCTGAGTGTTATAGGTGTCGCGGATGCCGCTATTGGTACTGCTCAGGCTTGAACTGCTGCTACCAGTGCCCTGACTCGAACGGGTTTTCCCGGCGCTCAAATCAACCGTTGGAAAAAACGCACCTCGGGCACTGCGCACCAAGGCCTGAGCCTGACGGTATTGGGCTTCGGACTGGGCAACGGTCTGGTTGGCACTGTTGAGTTTTTCGACCAGCCCGTTGAGCGGCTGATCACCGTACAGCTCCCACCAGGCGCCACGCGCCAATGAGTCACTCGGAGTCGCCTGACGCCAGCCGTCTGCCTGCTTGAACTGCGCTGGCTCAGCCACTGGCGGGCGCTGATAGTCCGGGCCAATGGCGCAGGCACTGAGCATCAAGACGCTGAGCGAAAGACTCAGCAAGCGCGAGCCGCGGGCCGAAACCAGGCACCGGGCCGTCGGTGCGTCAAGGTTGAGTGGGCAACGGTCAGTCATAGCGGAGTTTCCAGAGAAGCATCGGTACGAACCCCACGCCAGCGGTTGACCCGATGGCGCAAACGGTCGAGATAGAGGTAAACCACCGGGGTGGTGAAAAGCGTCAGCACCTGGCTGAAGATCAACCCGCCGATGATGGTCAAGCCCAGTGGCTGACGCATTTCCGCGCCTTCGGCAGTACTGAGCAACAAGGGCAAGGCGCCCAGAATCGCCGCCAGAGTGGTCATCAAAATTGGCCGCAGGCGCAACAGGCAGGCACTGCGAATCGACTCCAGCGGTTCCATGCCCTGATGGCGTTCAAGCTGTAGCGCGAGGTCGATCATCAGAATGGCGTTTTTCTTTACCACGCCGATCAACAGAAACAGCCCGAGCAGCGAAATCAGGCTGAACTCGCCGCCCAGCACATAGATCGACAGCAACGCACCGACACCTGCCGAAGGCAATGTCGAAAGGATGGTCAGCGGGTGCACATAACTTTCGTACAGCACGCCCAACACCAGATACACCGCCACCAGCGCACCGAGAATCATCCACGGCTGACTCTTCTGAGTCGCGGCAAAGGCGTCGGCAGTGCCGGCCATCTTGGCGATCACTTCTTCCGGCAGCCCCAATTTGGCAATCGCCCGTTCGATGGCGGCCGAGCCTTGTTCAACAGTGACGCCTTCGGCCATATCAAAAGAGACGCTCTCGGAAGCGAACTGCCCTTCATGACTGACCCGATCGTTTTCCAGGCTGTTTTCATAGTGAGCAATCGCCGACAGCGGAATGCGCGCGCCGGCAGCGGTAATCACCTGAACCTGATTGAGGGTGATCGGGTCCTGGGCGTATTTCGGATTGACCTCCATCACCACCTGATACTGGTTGAGGCTGTCGTAAATGGTCGAGATCTGGCGCTGGCTATAGGCGTTGTTCAGCACCGCGGTCACCATCGACATGTCGACACCCAGGCGTTTGGCCTGGTCACGATCGACCACCAGTGTCACCTGCGCGGCACCTCGCCCTTCGCGGGCGTCAATGGCCGTCAGTTCAGGCAGTGCCTTGAGCGCTGCGACAACTTTCGGGTACCACTCGCGTAACGCCGATAAATCACCGCTTTGCAGGATGTAAGTGTATTGCGAAGTGGTCTGTTCGCGGCCACCGCCAAACTGCAAGTCCTGGTCGGCCATCAGCATCAACTGGGCCCCGGCCACCTTGGGCATTTCCTTGCGCAGGCGCTCGATGACTTTCTGCGCAGAAATATTGCGTTCCTTGATCGGCTTCAGGCGCACCAGCATGAAAGCGTTATTGGTGCCGTTGGTACCGCCGATAAAACCGGCAACACTTTCCACTGCCTCGTCTTTCAACACTGCGCGGCGGAAGATTTCCATTTTCGGCTGCATGACGTTGAACGACAGGCCATTGTCACCACGAACAAAACCGATCAATTGACCGGTGTCCTGCTGCGGCAGAAAGGTCTTGGGCACCACCACATACAAGGCGATGTTGACGCCAATGGTGATAAACAGACTGAGCAGCGTCAGCCGTTTATGACGCAGCACCCAATCCAGGCTGCTGGCATAGTGTTTGACCATCCAGTCGTTGGCGCGCCGGCTGGCGCGCTGCAAACGGTTTTCCTTGCCTGGCATGTGGGGTGTCAGCCAGCGGGCACAGAGCATCGGCGTCAGGGTCAGCGAGACCACCAGCGACACCACGATGGACGCCGCCAGGGTAATCGAGAACTCACGAAACAGGCTCTCGATGATCCCGCCCATGAACAGAATTGACAGGAACACCGCCACCAGCGAGACGTTCATCGACAGCAAGGTAAAACCGACTTCCTGGGCGCCCAGGTACGCCGCCTTCATCGGCGCAATGCCTTCGTCGATGTGCCGCGAGATGTTTTCCAGCACCACGATGGCATCGTCCACCACCAGCCCCGTGGCCAGAATCAGCGCCATCAGCGACAGGTTGTTCAGCGAAAAACCATAGAGGTACATCACCGCAAAGGTGCCGACCAGCGACACCGGCACCGCCAGCGTCGGGATCAACGACGCGCGGAAGTTACCGAGGAACAGGTACACCACCAGAATCACCAGCGCCACGGCAATCAGCAGGGTCATTTCCGCTTCGTGCAGGGTTGCCTTGATCACCGGTGAACGGTCCATCGCCAGGTTCAGTTTGACGCTGGCCGGCAACACCGCCTGCAACGCCGGCAACTGCGCCTTGATATCGTTGACCGTTTTAATGATGTTGGCGCCGGCCTGGCGGTTGATCACCAACAGCACCGCCGCGTCATCGTTGAAGAAACCGCTGTTGTAACGGTCTTCGACACTGTCGCGGACCTTGGCCACATCACTCAGGCGCAACGCCGAGCCATTCTGGTAGCGAATGATCAGCGGCTCATAATCCTTGGCCTTCTCCAACTGGTCGTTGGCCTGTACCTGCCACATCCGCTGATCGTCTTCGATCGAGCCTTTGGGCCGGCGCACGTTGGCATTGGCAATGGTGTTGCGTACATCATCCAGCGCCACGCCGTACTGGTTCAGCAGTTGTGGCTCAAGTTCGATGCGTACCGCCGGCAACGAGCTCCCACCGATTTGCACTTCGCCGACACCGGGCACCTGAGACAGGCTTTGCGAGAGGGTCGTCGAGGCCAGGTCGTAGAGCTGACCTTTTTCCAGCACGTCCGAGGTCAGCGACAGCACCATGATCGGCGCCTGGGACGGGTTGACCTTTTTGTAGGTCGGCATGCTGCGCATACCGCTGGGCAACAGGTTGCGCGAAGCGTTGATCGCCGCTTGCACTTCTCGCGCCGCGCCATTGATGTCGCGGTCCATGTCAAATTGCAGGATCACCCGGGTCGAACCCTGGCTGGAACGGCTGCTCATGGTGTTGACCCCGGCGATGGCGCCGAAGGATCGCTCCAGCGGCGTCGCCACGGTGGACGCCATGACCTCGGGGCTCGCGCCCGGCAGGCTCGCTTGAACCACGATCACCGGGAAGTCCATTTGCGGCAGTGGCGACACCGGCAGCAAGCCGAAACTCACGCCCCCCAGCAACATGATCGCCAGGCTCAGCAGCATCGTCGCTACCGGCCGGCGAATGAAAGGTCCGGACAGGTTCATGGCTGCTCTACCGGCTCCAGGCGCTCAGGCGCAGGCCGCCAGCGCCGACCAAGGCGGTCGAAGTACAGATAGATAACTGGCGTGGTAAACAGCGTCAGCACCTGGCTCACCAGCAGGCCGCCGACCATCACCAGACCCAATGGCTGGCGCAACTCCGCACCGGAGCCGGTGGCGAGCATCAGCGGCACAGCGCCAAACAACGCGGCCAGGGTGGTCATCAGAATCGGTCGAAAACGCAGCAGCGCCGCCTGGTAGATCGCCGTCGCCGGGTCCATGCCCTGATTGCGCTCGGCGTCGAGGGCGAAGTCGATCATCATGATCGCGTTCTTCTTGACGATGCCGATCAGCAAGATGATGCCGATGATCGCGATCATGCCCAGGTCATTGCCACTGAGGATCAGCGCCAGCAAGGCGCCGACCGCCGCTGATGGTAGCGTCGAGAGAATGGTGATCGGGTGAATGTAGCTCTCGTACAGCACACCGAGCACGATGTACATGGTCACCACTGCCGCCAGAATCAGCAACAAGGTGCTCGACAGCGAGGCCTCGAACGCCTGAGCGGCACCCTGGAACTGAGTCTGCACACCCAGCGGCATGCCGATGTCCTTCTGCACCTTGTTGATCAGCTCGACGGCCTGGCCCAACGCTACGCCGGGCGCAAGGTTGAAGGACATCATCACCGCCGGGAACTGGCCGATGTGCGCAATCGCCAATTGCGCCTGGCGCTCTTCGACGCGGGCCAGGCTGGACAACCGCACCTGGCCGCCATTGGTGGTCTTGACATGAATCTGTTCCAGCGCCTGCGGGCCGATCTTCTCGCCGTCCTGCGCCTGCATCACCACGCGGTACTGGCTGGCCTGGGTGTAAATGGTCGAGATCTGGCGCTGGCCGAAAGCGTCGTACAGCGCGTCGGTGATGTTTGACACCGAAACACCGATTCGCGAGGCGGCATCGCGGTCGATCACCAGATAGACCTGCAAACCCTTGTCCTGCAGATCGCTGGCAACGTCGGTCAACTCTGGCTGTTTGCCCAGCGCCTCGACCAGTCGCCCGCTCCACAGGCTGAGCATGTCGGCATCCGGCGACGACAGGCTGAATTGGTACTGCGTGCGGCTGACCCGGTCTTCGATGGTCAGATCCTGCACCGGCTGCATGAACAGACGAATGCCCACCAGTTTATTCAACTGCGGCTGCAACCGGCTGATCACCTGGGCCGCGCTCAGATCACGTTCTTTGTGCGGCTTGAGATTGATCAACAAGCGCCCACTGTTCAGTGTCGCGTTGTCGCCGTCGATACCGATATAGGACGACAGGCTTTGCACCGCCGGATCGGCCAGAATGACCTTGGCCAATTCCTGCTGACGCTGGCTCATGGCGGCGAAGGAAATCGACTGCGGTGCCTCGGAAATGCCCTGGATCACCCCGGTGTCCTGCACCGGGAAGAAGCCCTTGGGCACCACGATGTACAGGAACACCGTCAGGCCCAGGGTGGCGATGGCCACCAGCAGGGTCAGCGGCTGATGCTTGAGTACCCACTGCAACTTGCGCCCGTAGGCGGCGATGAGCCAGTCGATCCACACACCGCTGGCCCGGTAGAAACGGCCCTGCTCTTCTGGCTTCGGCTCACGCTTGAGCAACCGCGCGCACATCATGGGCGTCAGGGTCAGGGAAACCACCAGGGAAATCAGAATCGCCACCGCCAGGGTAATCGCAAACTCGCGGAACAGACGCCCCACTACATCGGCCATGAACAACAGCGGAATCAATACCGCGATCAGCGACAGGGTCAGCGAGATCAGGGTGAAACCGATCTGCTTGGCGCCCTTGAGCGCCGCCTGCAACGGGCTGTCGCCCTCTTCGATGAAGCGCGAAATGTTTTCCAGCATGACGATCGCGTCGTCCACCACAAAACCGGTAGCAATGGTCAATGCCATCAAGGTCAGGTTGTTGACCGAAAAACCGGCCAGGTACATCACGCCAAACGTACCGATCAACGACAACGGCACCGCAATCGACGGAATAATCGTGGCACTGGCCCGGCGCAAAAACAGGAACGTCACCATCACCACCAGGGCAATGGCAATCAGCAGCTCGTGCTGCACGTCGGTGACGGAAGCCCGGATGGTCTGGGTGCGGTCGGTCAACACGGTGACGTCGAGGCCGGCCGGCAGGTTGTCGGTGATGCTCGGCAACAGGGCCTTGATCCGGTCGACCACCTCGATTACGTTGGCGCCTGGCTGACGCTGGATGTTCAGCAATACGGCCTGGTTTTCATTGGCCCATGCGGCGAGGCGTTCGTTTTCGGCGCCGTCGACGATCTGCGCAACATCCTTGAGCCGTAACGGCGCGCCGTTCTTGTAGGCCAGGATCAGTTCGGCGTAGTCCTTGGGCGCGGTCAACTGGTCGTTGGCATCGAGCATCGAGACCCGGGTCGGACCGTCAAAGTTGCCTTTGGGCTGGTTGACGTTGGACGCGGCGATCAAGGTGCGCACGTCCGAGAGGTTCAAGCCGTTGGCCGCCAGGGCTTCAGGATTGACCTTGATCCGCACGGCCTGACGTTGGCCACCGGCGATGCTGACCATGCCGACGCCACTGATCTGGGCGATTTTCTGCGCCATGCGCGTGTCGACCAGATCATTGAGTTTGGGCAGCAACATGGTTTTTGAGGTGATCGCCAGGGTCAGCACCGGGGTGTCCGCCGGGTTGACCTTGTTGTACACCGGCGGTGCCGGCAAGTCCTTGGGCAACAAGTTGGTTGCCGCGTTAATGGCCGCCTGCACCTGCTGCTCGGCAACGTCCATGTTGACGTCGAGGCTGAAGCGCAGGGTCAGCACCGAGGCGCCACCGGAACTGGTCGAGGCCATTTGGGTCAGACCGGGCATTTGCCCGAACTGGCGCTCAAGTGGCGCAGTGACCGCACTGGTCATCACATCCGGGCTCGCGCCCGGGTACAGGGTCATGACCCGAATGGTCGGGTAATCGACCTGAGGCAGCGCCGAGACCGGCAGCAATTTGTAGGCAATCATGCCGGCCAAAACAATGGCCAGCATGCTCAGGGTGGTGGCTACCGGGCGAAGGATAAACAGCCGCGAGATGTTCATGCGCGGCCCTTGTGCGCCTTGCCAGTGGCTTTCGGATCAGTCTCGGCGCTGGTCGATGGGTCCTGGTTATCCGTCGGGGTCGCCGGCGCGGCGTTGCTGTCGTTGACCACCTCGACTTCACTGCCCTCCTTGAGGCGGTCAGTGCCTTCCAGTACCACGCGATCACCGGGTTTCAAGCCTTCGTTGATCACTGTGTTGTCGCCATCGCTGGCGCCGATTTTCAACGGGCGAATGGTGACTTTTTTATCACCGTCCAGGACATAGACAAAGGTGCCGTTGGTGCCGAACTGAATGGCTGCCGAAGGCGCCAGCACCACGCCTTTGAGGGTGTCGGCCAGCAGTCGGACGTTGACGAACTGATTCGGGAACAGCGCCAGATCGCGATTGTCGTAGCGTGCCTTGAACTTCAGCGTGCCGGTGGTGGTGTCGATCTGGTTGTCCAGGCTCTGCAAGACACCGCTGGCCTGCAATTGGGTGTCGCCACGATCCCAGGCCTCAACCGGTAGCTTGGCACCTGAGTGGTAGCGGGCCAGCACGGTGTCGAGACTGTTTTCCGGCAAGGTGAAGACCACGCTGATCGGCTGGGTCTGGGTGATGATCGCCAGGGCGGTGGTGTCGTTGGCGGCCACCAGGTTACCGACGTCCAGCTGCCGCAGACCGACGCGCCCGGTAATCGGGGCACGGATTTTGGTGAACTCCAGATTGAGTTTGGCGTCGTTGACCGCCGCCTGATTGGTCTTGACCGTGCCCTGGTACTGCCCAACCAGCGCGGCCGCGGTGTCGAGGGTCTGTTTGGCGATACTGTCTTGCGCATACAAACCGCGATAGCGCTCCACATCCACAATCGCGTTTTTCAACTGTGCCTGGTTCTGCAACAACGTGCCTTCGGCCTGGAGCAAGGCGTTCTGGTAAGGACGCGGGTCGATCTCGGCGAGCAGGTCGCCAGCCTTGACCATCTGCCCTTCTTCGAACGCAATCTTCACCAGTTCACCGCCCACGCGACTGCGCACATTAATGGTGTTCAGCGCAGTAACCGTGCCAAGGGCTTTGTAGTACAGCGGAAAATCACCCACCACGGCTGGCGCGACCCGAACCGGGACGGGGCCGGTAGCACCGCCAAAACCCGGACGCATCCCACCCGGCTTGCCGACATGCCCGCCCGCTGCTTTAGGGGCAGCGGCGTCTTTGTGAGCCGCACTGCCTGGCCAGAACTTCCAGCACAGGCCAGCAATGACCAACAGGACCAGCAGGCCGAAGAGCCAGTGACGGGAATGACGAGAAGCAGAGGATTGCATGGAGTGATCAACCATTGGGCGCGTGTGGGCATCTTTATATGGGAGGGTGAACGATAAGCACTGACGGAGTTTAAGCAAAGCGCCTTTACCGGCAATTTACCTTCAACCTGCCTTTGCGAATATTTGCTAAACCACTGAAGCACAAATGAAAACGGCCTGGACAGAGCCAGGCCGTTGATCATTGTAAAACCTGTTACTTCAAAACGGCCAACGCCGCTTCATAGTTTGGTTCTTCGGCGATTTCTTTAACCAGTTCGCTGTGCAGCACGGTGTCGTTTTCGTCGAGTACAACGACTGCGCGCGCGGTCAGGCCGACCAGAGGGCCGTCAGCGATGGCAACGCCGTAGTTTTCGATGAACTCACGGCCGCGCAGGGTCGACAGGTTCTGAACGTTTTCCAGACCTTCAGCGCCGCAGAAACGTGCCTGGGCGAACGGCAGGTCAGCCGAAATGCACAGTACAACGGTGTTGGCCACGTCGTTGGCCTGAGCGTTGAACTTGCGTACCGACGTGGCGCAGGTCGGAGTGTCAACGCTTGGGAAGATGTTCAGCACTTTGCGTTTGCCGGCGAAGCTTGCCAGGGTCACGTCGGACAGATTGCCGGCCACCAGGGAAAAGGCTGGCGCCTTGGAACCGGCTTGTGGCAGTTGGCCGTTGACTTGAACCGGATTGCCTTTGAGAGTGACTTGAGCCATGAACGGAGTCCTTCTGAACGTTGTTGTGGAGAAATTCGAAGAGGCCGAAGTTAACCACGAAATGGTCCGGCGACCTATGGCCAGATACAAATTGTGATAGGTCGTCGCCCAAAGTGGATACAACACACGCACCCCGTAGGAGCTGCCGCAGGCTGCGATCTTTTGATCTTTAAAAGCACAGATCGCAGCCTGCGGCAGCTCCTACGGGGGCGGTTCAACCCAATAATCGAAGCATATTGCGATGCCGCGCCTTGAAAATCCGCCGCATGTAGGCATTAACCATCAACCACTCCAAAGGTGCACCACCAATGGCGGCGTAGGTCACGCGATCGGTGTACAGCGTCCCGCCCTCCACTGCTGCGACCCGGTGTTCATGACGAAATGCCGCCATCGGTCCCTTGAGCATTTCGTCGATGAAATGGCTGTCGCTGACCTCACGAATCGCCACGGTCCAGGTCGCTGGAATAACGCCGAACATCCAATGACGAAAACTGAACTCGCGACCGGCAGCGATACGCAAGTCGTTCACGTCGATGTTGCCCAATGGCGTCACCCGTTCCGGGAAGATTTTCGGGAAGTTGCTGCCCTCAAGGCAAAAATCGAGAACGTGCGCGGGCGTACGTCCTTTGATGAGCGTGGAGAGTTCCAGAACAGGCATTGACAGTGACCTTCCTTTGAGCACGAATGCCAGCAGATTAGCACTCGCCACTTAACCCATTACAGCGCTTTTGACGTGCAAACCTGTGAATAGGCCTAGTATTTTGGCGCACGAAATTCAGGTGACTTCATGCACAAAGTGACCCGGTAACGACCCGCAATGACGTACGCCTTTGTGCGGTCACCGAAACTTGTTTCGACAAAAACCGCAAACTCGACGACATTACGCCCCTGCTGTAACACCTGAATCGCGCTTATCCATAGGACTGTGCAATGACCATCGAAAAACCGACCCGCCTGTTGCTCGCCGGTCTCTCTCTGTTACTGAGCGCAAGCGCCTGGGCAGATTTCAGCGCCAGCCCCGAAGAAGCCCGGGGGATCGCCAAAGACGCGTATCTCTACGGCTTCCCGGTGGTGGAGATGTACAAGACCCTGTACACCCAGGCGGTGGACAAAAGCGGCCCGAACTTCAAGGCACCGTTCAATAAGATCGGCAATACGGCAAGGGTGTTCACCACCAAGGACACTGCGTTCGTCACCCCCAACCCGGACACCCCCTACTCGTTCGTCTGGATGGACCTGCGCTCAGAGCCTGTGGTCCTGACGCTGCCACAGATCGCCGAAGAACGTTACTACTCAGTACAGCTGATCGACCTCTACACCCAGAACTTTGCCTACCTGGGCACCCGCAGCACGGGCAACAAGGGCGGGACCTTCATGATTGCCGGTCCCGATTGGCAAGGTCAGCAACCGGTCAAGATCGATCGTCTGGTGCGCAGCGAAAGCAACATTGCCTTCGCGCTTTACCGCACGCAGCTGTTCGATGAAAAGGACCTGGAGAAGGTCAAGAAAATCCAGCACGGCTACAAGGTTCAGACGCTGAGCCAATACCTGGGACAGCCGGCCCCGGCCGCTGCGCCAAAAGTCGATTGGCCAAAACCGACCGCTACCATGAGCGACAGCCCGGAGCTGTTCCGCTACCTGAACTTCATGCTCGGCTTTGCCCCGGCACAAGACGTTGAAAAAGACCTGCTGGCGCGTTTCGCGAAGATCGGTATCGTGGCCGGCCAGCCGTTTGACCTCAAAACCCTCACCACCGAACAGCGCAAGGCCCTCGACGATGGTATTGCCGATGCCAAGGCCGAGTTCGCAGCACTCAAAAAAGACAAGATCGATACCCATCAGGTGACCCGTGGTGATTTCTTCGGCACCCGTGATCACCTCAACAACAATTATCTGTACCGCTATGCCGGCGCCAACATAGGGATCTTCGGCAACTCCGCCGATGAAGGGACCCATTTCAGTTATCTCGTCGACAACCAGGGCAAACCGGCCAACGGCGCGAGACACAGCTACACCCTGCACTTCGACAAGGATCAGCTGCCACCGGCTGATGCGTTCTGGTCGCTGACCATGTACGACGGCAAGACCAAGCTGCTGGTGCCCAATCACAAGAAACGCTACCTGATCAACTCGCGCATGCTGTCCACACTCAAGCGCGATCCGGACGGTGGCCTGACCCTGTACTTGCAGCATTCCGAGCCGCTCAAGGATCAGCGAAGCAACTGGCTGCCGGCGCCGCACGGCCCGTTCTACGCAGTGTTGCGCCTGTACCTGCCCAAGCCTGAAGTCGGTAACGGCCAATGGAAACTGCCGCCGTTGACGCCGATCAATCCGTAACCCGGGGCCCCGGCGTTGAAGTGATACGCAAAGAATCGCAGGCTCCAGCACCTGTCTGCCGGAACCTGCGCTCTTTAAGCGTATGCGCCGCTCAACGCCGGCGAAACAACGGTCGTGGCTCGATCACCGAGCGACCGTAATGCACACTCATCCCCACCAGCCCCTTGAGTGCATCTTCAGCGCATTTGTCGTCACGTACCGCGAAGGCATCAAAACCGCATTGGCGCATATGGCTGAGCTGGTCACGCAGTACATCGCCAATCGCCCGCAACTCACCCGTCCAGCCCAAACGCGTGCGCAACAGGTAAGCCTGGCTGTAGGCCCGGCCATCGCGAAAACTTGGAAACTCCAACGCGATCATGGGTATTAGTTTGAGCCACGGCTTGAGACTGTCGACCTCGTCATCCGGCCCCAGCCACACCGCGTCTCGCGACGGATGATGGTCGATACGGCGCATCCGCCACTGGGCCAGCGGCAAGATCAGCGGTCCCGCTGGCAGTTCGCTGTCGACCTCCCTGATCAAGGTCCACGGATCGTCGTCGACCTTGAGCGCCACACCTTCGCGCAATTGCAGCAGATTGTTCATGCCACGACCTCCAGGGTCTTTGGATAAATACGCTCTTTGAACGGCTCCAGACCAATGCGCTGCAAGGTGTCGAGAAACAGCTCCTCGCTCTCGCGGTAACGGACGAAGGTCGCGATGATCCGCTCGATCACCTGCGGCACTTCGGCTGCGCTGAACGACGGGCCGATGACTTTGCCCAGTGCGCTGTTCTTGCCCTGCGCGCCACCGAGGGTGATCTGGTACCACTCGCTGCCATTCTTATCGACGCCGAGGATGCCGATATTGCCGATGTGGTGGTGGCCGCAGGCGTTCATGCATCCGGAGATGTTGAGGCTGATGTCACCCAGGTCGTGGAGGTAGTCCAGGTCATCGAAGCGTGCCTGGATTGCCTGGGCGATGGGGATCGATTTGGCATTGGCCAGCGCGCAGAAATCACCACCGGGGCAGGCGATGACGTCGGTCAGTAAGCCAATATTGGCGCAACCCAGTCCGCGTTCGCAGGCCAGGCACCACAACGCGTACAGGTCAGCCTTGGGCACGTCTGGCAGGACAATGTTCTGTTCATGGGCGATGCGGATTTCACCGAAACCGAACTGCTCGGACCAATCGGCCACCGCGTCCATCTGCGCGCCGGTGACGTCTCCCGGCGGCGAGGCCATGCCGGGTTTGGTCGACAGCACCACGCTGGTGTAGCCAGGCACTTTGTGCGGCTGCACGTTACGCGCGACCCAACGTGCGAACGCCGGGTTCTCGGTCAGGCGAGTGCCAAAGTCCAGGTCAGTATCGGCCAGTTGCTCATAGGTTGGCGGCACGAATGCGCTGGCGACGCGCTGGTATTCGACGTCAGTCAACTGTGCCGGGCCGTCCTTGAGGTGTTGCCACTCCTGCTCGACTTCCTGAGCGAAGGCCTCGATACCCAGCGCCTTGACCAGAATCTTGATCCGCGCCTTGTACTTGTTGTCGCGCCGACCGTGGCGGTTATAAACCCGCAACACCGCCTCGACGTAAGACAGCAAGTGCTGCCACGGCAACCCTTCACGGATCTGCAAACCGAGAATCGGTGTGCGCCCCAGACCGCCGCCAACGATCACCCGCAGCAGCATCTGCCCGGCCGCGTCGCGGTAAAGGTAGAGACCGATGTCATGCATCATGATCGCCGCGCGGTCGTGTTTCGCCGAGCAAATGGCGATTTTGAATTTGCGTGGTAAAAACAGGAATTCCGGGTTGATGGTCGACCACTGCCGGAGAATTTCCGCCAAGGGCCGTGGATCGATCAGTTCGTCTGCCGCAACACCGGCGAAGGCTTCGGTGGTGATGTTGCGCACGCAGTTGCCGGAGGTCTGGATCGCATGCATTTCGACCTCGGCCAGGCGCGCCAGTATGTCCGGTACCTGGGCCAGTTCGATCCAGTTGAATTGCATGTTCTGCCGGGTGGTGAAGTGCCCGTAGCCCCGATCGTAATCCCGGGCGATGCTCGCCAGCGTGCGCATCTGCCGGGCGCTGAGGGTGCCGTAAGGAATGGCGACCCGAAGCATGTAGGCGTGCTTTTGCATGTACAGGCCATTTTGCAGGCGCAATGGCAAAAACTCTTCCTCACTCAAGGCTCCGGCCATGAACCGTTCGACCTGATCGCGAAACTGCGCAACCCGTTCAAAGACCAGGGCCCGGTCGTAGTCATCGTACTGATACATGGTCCTACCTCGTCAGTGCTAACCCCAAACCCACACACCCCGTAGCAGCTGCCGAGCCCGCGAGGCTGCGTTCGAGGACGAAGTCCTCGCAAATCCTGTGCACGCGGTGTGTCTGTCATACCGCGTCGTCTGGATTACGAGCGCTGCGCACTCGAACGCAGCCTCGCGGGCTCGGCAGCTGCTACGGGGTGAGTAACCGAGGGTGCTTGTGTGGTGGTGACTATGAATCAGCAGCTCAGGTGGTTACAGATTCAGCTAAAAACTAAAAAACCATATCAGGGCGCGTCAGATCACCGCAGGCAGGCCTTCAATCTGATCCGTATTAATGCAGTTTTTCTGAGCCTGTTTTGTTTATCCCATCGTTTCTACAGTGAACGGCATGCCAGACCGGGTGGCCTGGCAAGACTTTGCAACCGTGGAAGCATTGACCATGAGCACAGCAACAATCGGACAGGCCTATAACTACAAGGTCGTCCGCCAATTCGTCGTGGCAACCGTGGTATGGGGCGTTATCGGGATGGCGATGGGCGTGTGGATCGCCTCGCAACTGGTGTGGCCGGAGGCAAACCTCGACTTGCCCTGGACCACCTTCGGCCGCTTGCGTCCGCTGCACACCAGCCTGGTGATTTTCGGCTTTGCCGGCAGCGCGCAGTTTGCTGCCAGTTACTACGCGGTCCAGCGCACCTGCCAGGTGCGACTGTATAGTGACAAGCTCGCCGCCTTCACCTTCTGGGGCTGGCAATCGGTGATCGTCAGCATGCTGATCACCCTCCCGCTGGGCTACACCACCACCAAGGAATACGCCGAGATCGAATTCTCCGGCGCGGTGTGGATGACGGTGGTCTGGGTCGCCTACGCCATTGTGTTCTTCACCACCGTGGTGCAGCGCAAGACCAAACACATTTACGTCGGCAACTGGTTTTTCGGCGCATTCATTGTGGTGATCGCCATGCTGCACGTGGTCAATCACCTGTCGATTCCGGTGGACTGGTTCAAGTCCTACCCGGTGTATTCCGGGGCCACCGACGCCATGGTGCAGTGGTGGTACGGGCACAACGCGGTGGGCTTCTTCCTGACCACCGGTTTCCTCGGGATGATGTATTACTTCGTGCCGAAACAGGTCGGTCGGCCGGTGTATTCCTATCGTTTGTCGATCGTGCACTTCTGGGCGCTGATCACCCTGTACATCTGGGCCGGTCCGCACCACTTGCACTACACCGCGCTGCCGGACTGGGCGCAGTCGCTGGGCATGGCCATGTCGCTGATCCTGCTGGCGCCGAGCTGGGGCGGGATGATCAACGGCATGATGACCCTCTCGGGCGCCTGGCATAAATTACGCACCGACCCGATCCTGCGCTTTCTGGTGTTGTCGCTGGCGTTTTACGGCATGTCGACCTTCGAAGGGCCGATGATGGCGATCAAAACGGTCAACGCGCTGTCTCACTACACCGACTGGACCATCGGCCACGTACACGCCGGGGCGTTGGGCTGGGTGGCGATGATCACCTTCGGTTCGCTGTACCACATGATCCCGAAAGTCTTCGGCCGCGAGCAAATGTACAGCACGCCATTGATCAACCTGCACTTCTGGCTGGCGACCATCGGCACGGTACTGTACATCGCCTCGATGTGGGTCAACGGCATCACCCAAGGGCTGATGTGGCGCGCCATCAACGACGACGGCACCCTCACCTACTCCTTCGTCGAAGCCTTGCAGGCCAGCCATCCGGGCTTCATCGTGCGTTTCGCCGGCGGTGTGTTCTTCCTCAGCGGCATGTTGCTGATGGCCTACAACACCTGGCGCACCGTGCGAGTCGCCGACCTGAAAATCGCCGAGAGCGCAGCACAGATCGCTTGATCCTACCCATGACGCAAGCCTCATTGGCTTGCGTCTCTCATCTCAGGGAGTGTTCGTCATGATCGAAGTCATGCTGGATCTGTTGGGCGTGGCGTGCCTGTATTTTTCGGTGGAGTACTGCTTGCGGCATCAGTCGGTCGAGAGTCTGGACGATGCCAGTCTGATCCCGTTTGCCGATGACCCGGAAGTAGCACGGCGGGTGGAGTTGGCCACCGGCAAGACCGTCAAGGCAGTTGCACCCGAAGCGGCCAAGCCAGGCTGGGGGAATCTGGAGATTTGACGCAGTCCAGTGAGGGAGCGAGCAAGCTCGCTCCCTCAGGGGTTACTTGTCGGTCACAAAACCTGTAGCGCTCAACCCCGCTCGCGGGGTATCAGGCTCTGCAACTGTAGGGCGAGAAAATTCGCATCGAAGGCAAAGATGTCCGGGTCTTTCAAACCATTGGTCTTGCGCCATTGCCAGTCAGCAGAAGGTGGCTGGCACACCAGCGACACACTGCCGTAACGCGCAGCGGTCAGGCCCATTACCGCCAGTGAAATCAGCCCACCGGCACCCATCACTTCCGGCACGATGTCCACCGGTTTGCCGGCAATCAGAATGCTCAGTTTTTCGGTCTTGAACGTCGAGCTCTCGACCGGCACGTTCGCCCCGAACGCCACATAGTCTTCGCGGCTCACTTCCAGCAGGTGCGGCGTCTTGACCGGTGCCAGCCACTGTTCGATCTGCCCGAACAACTCGCCAATACGCGTCGCCCACACCGCCGATTGGGTTTCAAACAGCTGCTTCTTGTGCGCTTCGCTTTCTGCATAGTGGCGAAGCATCTCACCCAGTTGCTGTACGTCGTCCATTACTGTGTTCCTTTGGTTGAAGCAGTACTGCGGAGTTTGAGCATGGCAGATGCACGCTGCCGGCGTACGACTAAAAGCGTGAGCGGTATTGGCTGGGGGTCATTCCCAGCAGTTTGCGAAAGGCACTGCCCATGTGCGACTGATGGGCGAAACCGCTGTCCTGGGCAATTGCCGCCAGTGGCAGCGAGCTGCGCTCGATCAGCCGCCGCGCCGCCTGAACCCGAACTTCGACCAGATACGCGTGAGGCGTGAGGCCGATGACCCGGGTGAAGTCACGTAGCAAGCGCAGTTCGGTCTGGCCGCTGGTGGCTGCCAATTGCGCAAGGGTCAACGGCTGATCGAACTGCTCGGCGATCTGCTCCAGCACCCGCGAGAATGCGTGCGGCGCCTGGCGTTGAGGTTTATCGACGATCGGCAAACCGGCGAAGGCCAAGGCGCACTCGTCCAACGCGAACTGGTCTGGCTGTGGATCAAGCAGCAATCGCCGGACTTCGCGCCCCAGCGCCAACGCCTGAGCATGGCCGCCCAACTGAACCCGATGGGTAAACAGGGATCTCGGCTCGTCAGCCAACGGCTCGCTCCAGCGCGCCAACAGATACTCGCCGCCCACCGGCGATTCGGAAAACACTTCCACGCCCGCCGGGGTATAAGCCAGCACGCCCGGCCAGGTGTCGAAATCCACCCGACGATCCGACTCGATGGCATGCACGCCCTGCTGACGCTCCAGCGTCACACCAAGGGTTTGCCCGATTGCCGGATCGCGAGCACTGTAGGCCGCACGCGGCAGGAGTTGCAGGCAGAGCTTGCCACTCAGCAGCCTCTGACTCAGCGGGCCAGGCATGTGAAATTTCCTGATAGATCTAGCCAATGCGCCACGGGAAACTCGCTTGAACAGAAGTCAGCCATCACAGGAGCACACCATGCGCACCATCGGCCTTATCGGCGGCATGAGCTGGGAGTCCAGCGCCGAGTACTACCGCCTCATCAACCAGCAGGTTCGCGACCGGCTCGGGCCGTTGCGCTCGGCGAAATTGCTAATGTACAGCGTTGACTTCGGCCCTGTCGAACAGGCCCAGCGCGACGGGCGCTGGGATGACGCGGCGCTGATTCTGGCGGATGCCGCCCGCAGGCTTGAAGCCGGTGGTGCCGAGTGTGTGGTGCTGTGTACCAACACCATGCATAAAGTGGCCGAACAGATTCAGGCAGTGATTTCGGTGCCGTTTCTGCACATCGCCGACCCGACAGCTCAGGCCGCCATGGACATGGGTGCGATGACCGTCGGCTTTTTGGGCACGGCCTTCACCATGGAACAGGACTTCCTCAAGGATCGGCTCAAGGCCAAGGGTTTAACCGTATTGATCCCGGATGTCACCGAACGGCAGGCCGTGCACCGGATCATCTACGACGAACTCTGCGTCGGGGTGATCAGCGAAGCGTCACGCCAGGTTTACCAGCAGGTGATTCAAGCGCTGGCCGCGCGTGGCGCTCAGGCGATCATCCTCGGTTGCACGGAAATCGGCCTGCTGATCAAACCCGAACACAGTGAGCTGCCGCTGCTCGACACCACCGCACTGCATGCGCAGGCGGCGGTGGCATTCGCCTTGGGCGACTGACTCAGGAAGCCTTGAGCAGACGGCGCAAACGCGCCATGCTCAGGGCATCCACCAGCAGGCCATCGCGCACCGCATACTCGCGAAACAACCCTTCTGTGTCGAAGCCAAACTTGCGGTACAGCGCAATTGCGGCTTCGTTATCCGCATACACTGACAGTTCGACCCGTTGCACGTTCATCCAGTTGTCGGCGAGGTCGAGCACCGCCGCGAGCAGCCGGGAACCAACGCCCTTGCCTTGCCACGCGACCGCCACGCCCATGCCGATGTTGGCGCAATGGCTGCGACGAATTCGCGAAACCTGCTCCAGGCCGACATTGCCAATCACCTGACCCTGGTGCAGCGCCACCAATTGCACGACGCGTTCGTTCTCCGGTGCCAGACGCTTGCGCCAGACTTCAGTGGACTGAAACGGCATTTGCAGCACTTGGCGAGCGACCGCCGGATCGTTGTAAAGCACGGTGATGCCCTCGATATGGGCTTCGTTGAAACGCTCAATGGTGATGATGGGATCGGCGGCAGGCATGGTGATTCGTCCTTGACGGTAGTGTGGCAGTCGAGTCTAAACGGATCATCACCTGGGTGACGACAGCAATAGTGTGGCGAGGCGCGGATATTGATGAGGTGCAACTTCTTCCCGACACCGATATCGCCCTGGACCGTCTGCGCGACATTTTGCAGCAAGTCTGTTGAGGTCTATTGGCCTGCTGCTTTTACTGCCAATTGGCTGTTGGCCGCCACCGGGCACAGGCCTATCCTGCACAAGCGTTATTCCTCCGTGAGCCAAAACCGTCCGGCTTGATAAAGGAGCGTGTGCGATGCCCAACGAAATAATCAATACGGTCCAGGTACACGCCGCGGCTGGCTGCTCGGATGAACTGGGCAGGCAATTGCAGAAGATCGTCGACACCTTGCGTGAACTCCCTGGCTGCGACGCCTACATGGTCGACCGCTGCCCGGAAGACGACAATCGATGGACGGTCAGCGCCCACTGGCAGTCCGAAGCCGCCATGCGATCGCACTTCGACTGCCCGCAAGTGCAAGGCTTCATCAGCCTGATCGACAGCCGACTGGCCAGCAGCGTCGATTTCAACAGTTTTCCCATCCGCTAAAAACAAGATCAAAAGATCACAGCCTGCGGCAGCTCGCCGATTGAAGTATCCCGCGTAGGAGCTGGCGCAGCCTGCGATCATTGCCCAACCTCTGGCGACTACGCTGGTTCAGGTGGATCGAGGTGATCCAGTGCGCGATTCACTGCCAACTCAGCCAGAGAAATCATCTGCTGAATCGCCAGCGCGGTATTGCGCTTGGGGCCTTCGAGTTCAAACGCCAGATCGCTGGCCATGACATTGGCCGAGGCGAGCGTCTCGCAGGCGTGGGCGAGTAGCGTTTCAGAGTCGACGTCGGGGGCGATGACGAAAATGCAGCCGGGGCGTCGGTCGGCTAACAACTGCTTGGTCTCGGGCAGTACCAGGTAATGATCGAGCGCACGGTGCGCGGCGGCGTGGAGTTCTTTTGAATCGAGGGAGGCGTAGGGGGAAACCGGGTCGGTTTCTGGAGGGTTCGGCGTAGGTTTAAACATTGGGGGTCATCCGTTAGTAGGGCTGCAACCATTGCGCTACTAAACGAAAGGGTGGCAGCTGTGCGCAAGTTAGTAGACCGGGTAACCCACCAAAACCGGCGCGCCCGAGGGCGCCATGCGCACAGCTACCATCAAGTGCAGGGAAGCCCTGACTGGATGACGCTCGTGCTGCCGTTGGAAAGTTAACGCAGGCTACTAAACCCGATCACTGATGGGCAGTGACACGGAAACAATAGAGGCGACGACCAAAGCGCACAAGCCGGCGGATTCTGGCGCAGGTGTAGGCCGCGACGCAAGGCGCTGTAGCCTCTGATGGGCATTGCGTGGGCAAGCTTAAACACCCGTAGCAGCTGTCGAGCCCGCGAGGCTGCGCTCGAGGACGAAGTCCTCGCAAATCCTGCGTATGCGGTTTGCCTGAAAGAACGTGTTGCTTGATTTTACGACCGCTGTGTCCGGATGCGGCCCAGACCGACGCAGCCTCGCGGGCTCGACAGCTGCTACGGGCGCAGCCCTGTAGCTGCCGCAGGTTCGGGCCGCGCTCGGACAATCTTTTCGTTTTTCTGTACGCCATTGGTCCCCTGACCTTCTCGAATATTGTCTGTTTGATTGTCGAGGGTGGCGCACTAGATTGGTCCCTGACCACTAACCCACTGCGGGTGAAAAACCATGAACGTTTTGCGCTTCTGTGCCGCTCCCCTTGTTGCTCGACCCTGACCGTTTCCACCTCGGTATTCGCCCATGAGGCCGCCGGTCATCAGGAAAAGGTTACCGTGCTGCAAGACCAGGTGCTGCTCAATACGGGGCTTTCTTTATTTAGCACTCAACCCTTTATTCGGTTGACTGCTTCGCGGCAATATCGGGCAACTGTTTTCCGTTATCAATTAATGCCACGTCCATTATTCTGCAAATTCGCACGACGCGAACCACTCAGAACAATGGAGATTTTATGAGTACGGAACAGGAAAGATCATTTATTGCGTGCATCCGATGCGATGAAACAAAGATGAAATTCTTCGATCAAATGCTCTCCAGCAGCGCAGGCCAAGACAATCTTCTGACCACCTTTCATCGATATTCTGAAACCACGAAGAAAATGGTACGGGCTCAACGGGCGCAGGACGTCAACACCCGCACTCGTTCGGATGAGATGATTGTGTACTTCCGGTGTCATGGCGATTACTACAACATTCAGATTCGTAGCGAAGCGTATTTCGGGAAATATTTCAGCAAAAACAACGTGGGTATTCTGGGAGCGTTTCCAGGTGCCGGTGGCGACACAACTTCATTTAATTTGCTGAATCTCGATCAAGGCATCATCACCCTTGATGATCTCAAAACAAACGACGCCACTGTTTATCTCAAGGCCCGCCATGCGGGCACTGTAAAAAGACAATTGATACAGAACCCGAAAATTTACTGTTATGGCGATCAATCCGGGGACACTGTGACGTTCAACCTGAGGATCCTGGAACGCAACGTCCCCTATCCAACCCGTGCTGAACCCTATCCCTTGTACATCGAGCCAAGACCGCACTCGGACGATGATTGATGATCCCCGTCAGTCATACGCGAACCCTACGCAACGTCTGAAAATAAAAAAAGCCCCGTATCTTTCGATACGGGGCTTTTTCATTCAACGCCTGATCAGGCCACAGGCTCCAGCTCGGCGCTGGCAGTGACAGCGGCAGGCACTACCGCTTGACCACTCAACGCCAGGTCCAGCAGTTCGCGGTTGGCTACCGCGTACATGGCGTAGTCGGTGCCGCTGGCGGCACGGATATCCACCAGCATGGCACGCCAGCGCTCGATCATGCCCCGGTTCTGGTCCATCCACACTGCCAGACGCGTTTCCACGTCCTGAGTGCCGTCGCCCTGTTGCAGGACCGAGATGGTGATCGCCCGTTGTTGCCAGTCGATGTCATCGCGGAACGCTTCACGGGCCAGTGCTTGCCAGTTGTTTTCCACCGGCAGAGCGCTGATCTGTTGCAGGTACCAGGTGATGTCCAGAGCGCTGCCCACGGCGAAGTAGGCCTTGGCCACGTCCGCTGCGTTCTGGCCGGTCACGTCCGCAGCCTCGATGATTGGCAGCAAGGTGTACAGGTGAGTAGTGCCTGCAACCATGCGCGCCAGCAACTCAGGTACGCCAGCGGCGACGTAGGCCTGATAGCGGGTCTGCCAGCCTTCGCGGGTCGGACCTTCCAGCAGTTCGTCGAGCTTGAGGCCCAGGGCTGCCAGATGTGGACCGAAGTGTGCGACGTCTCGCGCTGCGTTCTGCTCGTTGCGACGGCTGCGCAGGAACCAGCGAGTGGCACGACGGCCCAGACGCATCAGTTCATCCATCAGCTCCAGTTGTACGTCGGCCGAAACCTGGTAATCCAGTGCCTCTATCTGACGGAACCAGTGCGGGAGATGGAAGATGTCACGCACGATCACATACGCACCGGCCACGTTCGCCGGGCTCATGCCGGTCGACTCTTTGAGTCGTTGAACGAAGGTGATGCCCATGTGGTTGACCAGGTCGTTGGCGATCTGGGTGCTGACGATCTCACGCTTCAGACGGTGACGACGCATGGCCTCGGAGAACTTGCTGACCAGCATCGGCGGGAAAGCGGTTTCCATGTCGCGGGTCAGGTAATCGTCGTCCGGCACTTGCGAGTTGAGCAGTGCTTCTTTCAGGTCGATCTTGCTGTAGGAGATCAGCACCGACAGCTCGGCACGGGTCAAGCCATGACCTGCCGCAACGCGCTCGTTGAGCAATTCCTCCGACGGCAGGAACTCAATGGCACGATCCAGCTTGCCACGGCCTTCCAGGTCGTTCATCAGACGCTTGTACTCGGCAATCCGCTCGTAGGCACGGCGGGCTGCCAGGGACAGGGCCTGAGTCTGCTTGTAGTTGTTGCCGAGCACCAGACCACCGACTTCGTCGGTCATGCTGCCAAGCAACTGATTACGTTGCTTCTCGGTCATGTCGCCGGCCTGAACCACTTCGTTCAGCAGGATCTTGATGTTGACTTCGTGGTCGGAGCAGTCCACGCCACCGGCGTTGTCGATGAAGTCAGTGTTGGAGCCGCCGCCATTGAGGCCGAATTCGACACGACCCAGTTGGGTCATACCGAGGTTACCGCCCTCGCCCACGACTTTGCAGCGCAGTTCGTTGCCGTTCACGCGCAGTGCATCGTTGGCCTTGTCGCCGACATCGGCGTGGCTTTCGCTGCTGGCTTTGACGTACGTACCGATACCGCCGTTCCACAGCAGATCCACTGGCGCCTTGAGCAAGGCATTCAGCAGTTCGGTCGGGGTCAGCTTGTCGGCCTGAATGTCGAAACGCTCTTTCATCTGCGGGGAAATCGCGATGCTTTTCGCGCTACGAGAGAAGATCCCGCCGCCTTCAGACATGATGCTGGTGTCGTAATCCGACCACGCCGAACGCGGCAGATCGAACAGACGCTGACGCTCGGCGAAGCTGTTGGCTGGCTGTGGATTCGGGTCGATGAAGATGTGCAGGTGGTTGAACGCTGCAACCAGTTGCAGCTTCTCGGACATCAGCAAGCCGTTACCGAACACGTCACCGGCCATGTCGCCGACGCCCACGACAGTGATGCTGTCTTCCTGGACGTTGATGCCGCGCTCGCGGAAGTGACGTTGTACACCCACCCACGCGCCTTTGGCGGTGATGCCCATTTTCTTGTGGTCGTAACCGGCCGAGCCACCCGACGCGAAAGCGTCACCGAGCCAGAAGCCGTAGTCGATCGCAATACCGTTGGCGATGTCGGAGAAGGTCGCAGTGCCCTTGTCCGCTGCCACTACCAGGTACGGGTCATCGTCGTCGTGACGCACGACGTTGGCCGGCGGAACCAGCGCGCCGTCTTTCAGGTTGTCGGTGATGTCCAACAGACCGGAAATGAAGATGCGGTAGCAGGCGATGCCTTCTGCTGCGATTTCATCACGGCTGCCACCCAGCGGCAGACGACGCGGCAGGAAGCCGCCTTTGGCGCCCACTGGCACGATGACCGAGTTCTTCACTTGCTGGGCTTTTACCAGGCCCAGGACTTCGGTGCGGTAGTCTTCTTCACGGTCGGACCAACGCAGACCACCGCGAGCAACGTTGCCGAAGCGCAGGTGCACACCTTCAACGCGTGGCGAGTACACGAAGATTTCGAACTTCGGCACTGGCTTCGGCAGCTCAGGAATGGCGTGCGGGTTGAACTTGAAGCTGAAGTAGGACTTGTTCTGACCGTTGGCGTCGGTCTGATAGAAGTTGGTCCGCAGGGTGGCCTTGATAAGGTCCAGGTAACGACGCAGGATCCGGTCTTCGTTCAACACCTGAACATCGTCCAGGGCGGTCAGAATCGCGTGCTCCAGGCGCTGTTGCTTGTCGTCGAGGTCGTCGGCGGTCAGCTTGCGGGCCAGGTAGAAACGGGTTTTGAACAACCGGGTCAACTCGCGAGCGATGTCGGTGTGGTTGTTCAGGGTGCTGGCGATGTAGCCCAGGTCGAAGCCCAGACGGATCTGCTTCAGGTAACGGGCGTAAGCACGCAGCAACGCCACGTCGCGCCATGGCAGGCCGGCGGTCAGTACCAGACGGTTGAACGCATCATTTTCCGCATCGCCGCGAACGATGTGGACGAAGGCGTCCTGCAGGGTGTCGTTGAGCTGCTGGATGTCGAGTTCCAGGCCTTCGGCGGCAGTGAACGCGAAGTCATGGATCCAGAACTCGCGGCCATTGTTGTGACGCAGGCGATAAGGGAATTCACCCAGCACGCGCAGACCGAGGTTTTCCAGGATCGGCAGTACATCGGACAAGGCCAGCGGGGTATCGGCGTGGTACAGCTTGCAGTGCAGCTCGCGCTGACCGGACACCTGACCCAGCGGCTGATAGAAGCTCATGACCAGTGGATTTTTTTCGCTCAGGCTCAGCAGGTGCTGCATGTCGACCACAGCCGAATGCGCGGCGAAGCGCTCACGGTAGCCGGCCGGGAAGCCTTTCGGGAAGTCTGCCAGCACATTGGTGCCCTGGGCTTCACCGAAACTGTCGACCACCAGGTTTGCGTAGTCGTCCTGCCAGCTGCGGCACGCCTGAACCACTTCTTTTTCCAGAAGCAGCGGGTCGATGTCCAGACGGTTCTTCGGGTCAACCCGCAGAATCAGTTGTACACGGGCCAGTACGGACTCGGAGAAGAAGGTCCAGAATTCGCAGTCGCTGGCTTTCAGGCGATCCATCAGCACTTGCTGGATCTTCTGACGCACTTCAGTGGAGTAGATGTCGCGTGGCACGTAGGCCAGGCAGTAGCAGAAGCGACCGTACGGGTCTTTGCGCAGGAACACGCGAATCTTGTTGCGTTCCTGGATCTGCACAATCGACATCACGGTGCTGAACAGCTCGTCGACCGGGGTCTGGAACAGATCGTCACGCGGCAACACTTCGAGTACCTGGGCCAGTTCCTTGCCCAAGTGCGCCTTGGCCTGGAAGCCGGAGCGCTGTTCGATGACGTCGACCTTGCGGCGGATGTACGGAATGACCCGCACGCTTTCGCCATACACCGACGAGGTGTACAGGCCCATGAAGCGGCATTCCTTGATGACTTTACCGCTGGCATCGATCTGGCGGATCGACACGTAATCCGGGTAAGCCGGACGGTGTACACGGCTCGGGTGCGCAGCCTTGGCGAACGACAGTGGAGTCGGTTCGCGCAGGTAGTTCACGGCGTAGTCTTCGATACGCAGGTCTTCAGCGGTCAGGCCGGCACGCAGCAATCGGGTCAGGCCCAGGAACGAGTTCTGGTCGTATTCGATATGGCCGCCATCCTGCCCATCGCGAACCACGAACTCTTCGTAACCCAGGAACGTGAAGTGGTTACCCACCATCCACTCGAGGAAGCCCTTGATCTCGCTCTTTTCGTCGGCATCAACGGCAAACTTGCTTTTGTCGATGCCGTCGATCAGCTCCTGGACCTTGGCTTTCATCGGTTCGAAATCGGCGACCGCAACGCGGACTTCACCGAGAACCTGTTCCAGTTCCTTGCTCAATACATTGAGTTCGGCGGTATGGGCGCAACGGTCGATCTCAAGGTACATCAGCGATTCTTGCTGAATGCCGTCACCGTGGGTGCCTTTAGGCAGGATTTCCAGCAGTTCGCCCTTGGCGCCGCGACGCACGCTCAGCACCGTAGTTTGCAAGGTATGAATGCTGTAACCACGACGGTTAAGCTCAGTGCGCACCGAGTCCACGAGGAATGGCAAATCGTGGTGCAGCACTTCGACCGCCGTGTGGGTCGACTGCCAGCCGTGACGTTCGTAATCGGGGTTGTAAACGCGCACCTGTGGTTGTGCGTGGTCAAAGCGCTCAAGCAGGCGCCAGGCAGAAAGGGTGCAGCCGGCGAGGTCGGACAACCGGCGCTGGGTCAGCTCATCGAGTGAAATAATGCCGAAGAATTGTTCAGCGAACAGCGCCACTTGTGGCAGTGCCTGTTCACTGATGTGCTGCGCCAGTGCCGCTTGCAGTTGGTGCTGGAAGTCGGCTTTGCTGGCTGCGGTGAAGAACGCCATCTGTGGTACTCCGCTTGGGCTTGTTATTGATGGAAGCGTCGCGTGCAAAACCCCTATCGGGGCGATCCGTCACCCTGTTCCTGAATCTCGGGCAGAGGTTATCAGGGTGACAGGTGGGTGAAGCTGGACGAGACACTCAGGTCACATTCACCTTCCATGAATGGGCATCTGTAAAAACGACTACCGACAGAAAGGGTAATGCCTTTACAGGTGTCCATCCGTTGCGCAGCTTAACGAGTGCGGCAAGTCCCGTGCTTGCGATGCTGCGACATATTCGGTCAACGGTACGTAACTCATCGGCAGCGCATCGAACAACACTAGCAGCCGCGTGAAAAAAAGACGGTTTTATGCCCGGATTTACGGCACATCCGTACCAGAAATGACCGGTAACCCCTCTAGTGTTCACAACACGCCTTCAGACACACAGCCGAGCAGAAATTCCCTCGGACTGGCAGAATCGGCTTTTTGTCGTTTTCATAACGCTCGTTGAGCGAGGAATATCCCCATGCAACTGACCACCGCCCACCTGATCGCCAACCCGTGCGACGACGAAGAAGACAACATGGCCATGCTCTGCTGCCACAGCAATCAGGGCGACATGTTTTTGATGACTCGCTACCCGGATGAAGATGAGCTGGAAATCACCCTTGATGGTGAACCATCGACCCTCGACGGTGTGAAAGTCACCCTCAGTCCTACCCGCCTGCTGATCGAAATCGCCGCCGCTGACGCCGATGCACTGAATGGCGACGATCATCTGGAAATCCACCACAGCACCGCGCCGGCGGATCTGGCTGAAGTGGAAGAAACATTACAGAACATTCTCAAGGGCACGGGCACTTATGTGAGCCAGTTGACCTGACCTGCGATGGCGGCCTCACAGCCGCCGCATCCCCCGGGAAGATTGACTATGCTTGCCTCACACACACCGGTGACGAGGGATTTATGGACGATCCAGTCGACAACAAACCACCCAGCTTCTGGCAAATGCTGCACAGCGTGATGGCCGCGGCGTTCGGCGTGCAGAGCGGAAAGAACCGCGCCCGCGACTTCACGCACGGCAAGCCAAGTCATTTCGTGATTTTAGGCATTCTGTTCACCGCAGTTTTTGCGCTGACGCTGTTCGGTATCGTGAAACTGGTCCTGCATCTGGCCGGGGTTTAGTCGCCCAACGTCAGTGCATGAGGGTTTGCAGGCTGAACGGATAGCGATAACTCAGAGGACGATCCTTGGCCGACAGGCTGCGGAAATTCACGCCGTAGTTCTGCGTGGCACCCATGGCCAGCAATCGCCTGGCCTGCTCCCGATCAATCAACTGCAACAGCGGGACTTGCCGGTCACGGCCGCCATATCGTTCGACATGGACGCCCTGATCATAGTCATACAACTGCACCAGCGCCCAGCCGCCCAGGCTGAAGTGCCCGCCCAGCAATACACTGAGACGACCATCCAGCAGCGCCTGCAAGGCTGCCGGCGAAGTATTGACGGTGCCGAACAGCGCGCCCTTGCCCGGCGTGCCGCCCGCTTCTTCATAGGCCTGCATCGCCCCGAACGCCATTTCATCGTTGGCCGTCCAGATCAGCGACGTCTTCGGATAGCGCTTGAACAGCAACGTCGCCTGCTCATGGACGCGCTGACGGCTCCAGGCGCCGTACACCAGTTGCCGCAAATGCACCTCGGGGTGCTCGCGCAACGCCCGCATCATGCCCTTTTCACGCAACTGCGAGGCCGGCGTGATTTTCAAACCGGCAAACGCCAGCAACTCAAGTTTCTGGCCTGGGGCGACAGGAGGATGCAGGCGGATCAACTCCTTGAGCATCAGGTAACCGCCCTCCTCATCGTTGGGCACCAGGCTACCAAGCCAATTGGGATACTTTTCCTCGCGATTGCCGAGCAACGCCAGTTGATCGGCGCTTAGCGCGCTATTGACGATAAACAGCTTCACGCCGCTGCCCTCGGACAGCCGCAAAATTTCCGGCGCAACATATTGCTCGTTGGCGAACACCAGATAGTCCGGCCGATTTGGCCCTTGCAGGGCTTCACGGGCCTGTTTGATCGTGGTTTCAGGCTCGCGCTCGGAATACAGCACCTGAAGGTCCATGCCCAGATCCCTGGCAGCGGCCTGCATGAATTGCGAATAGCTGAGCCAAAAGGTTTCCGTAGAGGTGCCGGGGCTCAGGAACAGCACCGACGCCGCCTGGGCACACGGTCCCAAGACCGAACCAAGCGTCAGCAGCACACCACACAGAAACTTCAACATTAATCGTCCGAGCCCCGGGAATTCACCGCGCAGTATAGCCAGCGAACGTCCGCAAAACGGGTTTATTCCGGTTTTTGTCCGACAATCGTCGGAACCGGGCCCGGACAGGGTCGCTATTGGTGACTGACCCAGAACACTGCTGTTCCTACGACCAGGATGATCAGGAACAAAATCGCCCAGGCATCGACCGTACTATCGCTTTTCCCTGCTTTGGTTGGGTTGCTCATTGCATCGCCTCTTGTCGGTTTTATCGGTGATTGCAGAAAGACTCAAGCACAGTTAAGTCGAGGATTGCCCGCACCACAAATGTGGGTAAGACAATAGCCAGCCTCATTAGTCGATTTGGTTCTTTATATATACTCAAACATCACTTTTGCGCATAAACGCAAACTGGTATCTTGCCTCGGCTCCGTGGGGAGTGCGCGGCCGTGCGCGCAGAATTGCCAAGGCAATATCGGAATCAAGCCAGCGAAAAACGCAGCTGTTCCTGATTGACCCAAGCCTGAGAACAGGACCTATATGTACGTATACGACGAGTACGATCAGCGGATCATCGAGGACCGCGTCAAGCAGTTCCGTGATCAGACCCGACGCTATCTGGCAGGCGAGCTGAGCGAAGAAGAATTCCGCCCCCTGCGCCTGCAAAATGGCCTTTATATCCAGCGCTTCGCCCCGATGCTGCGAGTTGCCGTGCCATATGGCCAACTGACTTCGCGCCAGACGCGAATGATGGCCAGGATCGCCCGCGACTACGACAAGGGCTATGCCCACATCAGCACCCGGCAGAACGTGCAGTTCAACTGGCCGGCGCTGGAAGACATTCCGGACATCCTGGCTGAGCTGGCTACCGTGCAGATGCACGCTATCCAGACCAGCGGCAACTGCCTGCGAAACGTCACCACCGACCAGTTCGCCGGTGTCGCTGCCGACGAGTTGATCGATCCGCGTCCGTGGTGCGAAATCGTCCGTCAGTGGACGACCTTCCACCCGGAATTCGCCTATCTGCCGCGCAAGTTCAAGATCGCCATCAACGGTTCGACGTCGGACCGTGCAGCCATTGAAGTCCATGACATCGGCCTTGAGCCGGTGCACAACGCCGCAGGCGAACTGGGTTTCCGGGTGCTGGTCGGTGGTGGCCTCGGTCGTACGCCTGTCGTTGGCGCATTCATCAATGAATTCCTGCCGTGGCAAGACCTGCTGAGCTACCTCGACGCCATTCTGCGTGTGTACAACCGCTACGGTCGTCGCGACAACAAGTACAAGGCGCGGATCAAAATTCTGGTCAAGGCCCTGACGCCTGAAGTCTTCGCACAAAAAGTCGACGCGGAAATGGAACACCTTCGCGGTGGCCAGACCACGCTGACCGAAGCCGAAGTGCATCGTGTCGCCAAACACTTCGTCGATCCGGACTACAAAGTCCTGGACGATCTGACGGCAGAGCTGGCTGATCTCGATCAGCAACACCCTGGCTTCGCCCGTTGGCGCACCCGCAACACACTGGCTCACAAGAAGCCGGGTTATGTCGCCGTGACCCTGTCGCTCAAGCCGACCGGCGTTGCCCCGGGCGACCTGACCGACAAGCAACTCGATGGCGTTGCCGACCTGGCCGACCGCTACAGCTTTGGCCAACTGCGCACCTCCCACGAGCAGAACATCATTCTGGCTGACGTCGAGCAGAGCCAATTGTTTACCCTGTGGGGTGAATTGCGCGAGCAAGGTTTCGCTACGCCGAACATCGGCCTGCTGACCGACATCATCTGCTGCCCGGGTGGCGACTTCTGCTCCCTGGCCAA
Organism: Pseudomonas frederiksbergensis; assembly: GCF_001874645.1. Classification (NCBI taxonomy): domain Bacteria; kingdom Pseudomonadati; phylum Pseudomonadota; class Gammaproteobacteria; order Pseudomonadales; family Pseudomonadaceae; genus Pseudomonas; species Pseudomonas frederiksbergensis. The sequence continues at coordinate 5,369,987 of NZ_CP017886.1, read as the reverse complement.
CGCCAAGTCGATCCCGATCGCCGAATCCATCCAGCGCCGTTTCGACGACCTGGACTACCTGTTCGACATCGGCGAACTGGACCTGAACATTTCTGGCTGCATGAACGCCTGTGGTCACCACCACGTCGGCCACATCGGCATCCTCGGAGTGGACAAGAAAGGTGAAGAGTTCTACCAGGTATCCCTCGGTGGCAGCGCCAGCCGTGACGCCAGCCTGGGCAAGATCCTCGGCCCGTCCTTTGCCCAGAACGACATGCCTGATGTGATCTCGAAGCTGATCGACGTGTACGTGGAACAACGTACCGAAGACGAACGCTTCATCGACACCTATCAACGTATCGGCATCGACCTCTTCAAGGAACGCGTCTATGCAGCGAATAATTAAGAACAACGAAGTCATCGACGAAACCTGGCACTTGTTGCCCAAGGACGCGACCTTCGACGGCATTTCCAACTGCGACGACCTGATCGTGCCGCTGGCCCTGTGGCGCGATCACGCTCATGCCCTCAAGGCTCGTGATGGCGGTTTGGGCGTGTGGCTGGACGCCGATGAAGAAGCCGAGGAAATCGGTGACGACGTTGATCAGTTCCAGGTCATCGCCCTGAACTTCCCGGCCTTCACCGATGGGCGTAACTACTCCAACGCGCGCCTGCTGCGTGACCGTTACGGCTACAAGGGTGAACTGCGGGCGATCGGCGATGTACTGCGCGATCAATTGTTCTACCTGCACCGCTGCGGTTTCGACGCTTATGCATTGCGTGCCGACAAAGACCCGTACGAAGCCCTGGAAAGCCTCAAGGACTTCTCGGTGAGCTATCAGGCCGCCACAGACGAACCGCTGCCGCTGTTCCGTCGCCGCTGATCGACCAAAAGCCTTGAACCTGCGGTGCGTGCGCCGGGGCTCAAGGCTTTTTTTGTCCTGCAAAATCACCTCGCGCGGGCGACTGGTGTTATCCCTCCGCTGTGCCTGGCGCCCTCTATAGATTTATCCCGGTCTGGGTGCGATGGGCCACAATCCATTGCAGGCTGTCTACGTCAGTTAACGGATTGCCTGAAAGCAACAGGTTGCCCTGGACCACCGACTGCATTCGAACCGCTTCTGGCACTCGGGTAATCTGGTTATCACGCAGATCCAGACTTTCCAGGTAAGGACGATCGAGAATGCCGATCGGGCAAGTCCTGAGACCCGCGCCCCGCAGCTTGAGTTGGCGCAATTCAGTCATTTGAATCAATAGCGGCGGGACACCGAGCGGGTTTTCGCTTAGATCGAGTACCTGAAGTCGGGTGAGCTCGGCGAGTTGGCCTGCGGTTTCCTCTGTCAGGACCAGCCTGGTCGCTTTTAGATTAAGGATCTCAAGCTGACGCATATCGGCGATGGCGGGCGGCAACCGGCCAACCTCGATCCCGTTCTGATCAAAGAGGCGTAAATCGACGCCCTGCATATTCAACGAGCGAAGATTGGGAAAACATTCGAGGAATCCGTTAAGACTGCCGCGCTGCGCTAACTTGAAATTCGGCATGGTGAGCGCCACTACATCGTTCAACTTGACGTTGAGCTGCGGGAGGTGGTGCATCTGCTCAAAGTCCATGTCCAGGTGAAAGCCAATCAGCTGATCATTTTGATAGACCCGGCTGTCTGGCCCGCTACGTCTTTGCCAAATAGCGATCAGCTCCTCGGCCAGTTCATATCGGGTATCACGTTCAATCTCCATCCACTCCTCTATGCGCGCGTCGTTCTCCTCCTCGATCTCGGTGTCGCTCATCCCAAGCGCATCCTCATCCCCCACCAACAATAGCTCGATATCCATGTCTTCAATATCATCGGTGATGTCTTCGATCCAACCGGTGATGTCGACACGTAGTTGCTCGGTCTGCAACCTCAACCGATCAAGATCAGCCTGAGCCCGAGCGCCCACACTCAATAGAAAATCATCCGCTTGCTCTGTCGTGAAAGCAGGATAAATCTCTTTAACCTGAAGCCTCATCATCTCCGTGGACAGCTCACCGGACTGCGCGGTGTTCGGGAATCCACCGCCGTGCAACCCGATACGCTGAAAGGTCAACCCGGAGTCCATCCTGTGCAGCCCGAGCATCAATTCGGAGCGCGGCAGGACGTTTTCCCGAATTTTGAGCTGCAAGTCCTGCCATTCATGGTCTGGACGCAAACCGAAGGCCGCGCGTTGTTCTTGCGGCACAAGCCCGAGAAGCGCTTGGTCAAAGTCAGCGGTACCGACCCGCCCGTAGAGCGCCTTGACTGGAGTCGCACGTGACCAGCCCGGCAGCCGTTCCAGCGTCTGCAAAACGAGCACATCGCTGTCGGCGTTTTCGACCGACTTCAGATAGAGCCCCTCATAGGCGCGGCACAGGCGTACATGCTGCTCGTACTGTTGCGCCTTGCCACTCAACTGCCCCAGCACTCGCTTGGTGTCAGCCAGTGTGTGGGGCGCAGCAATGTCCACTCCCGACCTGTCGAGCATTTGCTCCACTGCACTTTTCGGCAAACCCGGGTATTGATGCTGAAACAACCTGACCCAGTCATTATCCGAATGCTGTAGCGCGTTGTAGCGCTGCTTGAACTGTTCGACTCGCGTGCTCTTTAGCTGCTCGGCCTGCGTCGAGCCTTCGGGTAGCGCGTCAATGGCTCGCTGCAGATCCTGATCGAGCGTGAAACGACTGATGGTATCCGCCAGCACCGGAGCCGGTGGCCGCTGCCCGGTGTGCATCAGACGTAATACATCATCGTCCACCGGGCTGACATGAGCGATCTGGGCCAGAACCTCATCGCTGAATGACTGGACACTCGGCCCAATACCTCGCATCAGTTGTACCCGCTCAGCGCCAGAGGCGTGAGGTGCAACCTCTCCGGCCACGAACGAGGACTCGCCGGACAAGGGCTCATCCACAACCGCGGGTGCCGGACCGGACTCAGACCCGATGCCGACGGAATGTTCCTCGGCCTTGATGGCTGTCCCTTCCGCGGCCAGTGGCAAGGCATTGAGCAAACCGAATACGGTGCGTGTGACACCTGCCGAGCGCTCTTCAGAGGTCTTGCCATCAACCGCCTGAGCCAACCCATAACCGGCATCGATCAGTCCGGCCAACGCCAACAAACCTTCGCCCCCGGGAACAAACAACGCCAAGGGACCAAATTTGTTGATCCATTGCACAATGGGCTCGACCACCGCACTCAAATCATCCCGATTGACCTGGGCATCGTCACGAATCGTTTCAATACTTGCCTGGGTCGCTTGCTTCATCACCAACACCCACTGCGCGAAGGGATCGGTTGGAGACGTTGCGACCTTGAAATGAACGTAATCGGCAGGATCCCAGTAACCATCATCGTTGAAAAAACCATGGCCTTTCTTCAAATGATGTTGTTCAGGGTAAATCGACATGCCGTCCAACGCGGTCGACACGCCAGCGTGAAACGTGCCGTCCTGCCGGTCATCTTCGGAAAAATGCGCTGCCAGAGCCTCCTTCCTGGCAACGTCCCCACCCACATCGACCACCCATTTGTGCAACGCCTTTTGATCGGCAAACTCGTGAAACGGAGAAGAGTTGCTCGGGATATAAAGCAAAATCCGCTCACTGGTTTTCTCCCGAAAGCTCCAGATATCGCTCGATACATAACGGTAAATGACCAGACGCGCAGCCTCTATGGAAGACTCGATAGTCGCCCAGGCCTGCAATTGCTCAACCGTCAGTTGCTCCCACGTTTGCTGCGCATCGAACCCGGCAGCCCGCAGTGCCAGATTGAGTCCATCCTGGGTCAGGCTGTTTTCCTGGCGCTGCAAATAAGCCGCCATGACAAATGCGGTCTTGACCGAAGTGCGCAGCGGAGAGCCTTGCGGTGCAAGACAGACCTCGTCGGAAGGCCACGCAGCGTGCACATAAGCGGTGTATTTGTCCTTGAACTCCAGCTCCCACACCCACTTCTTGAACTCTGCCGGCTGCAGCTTTAGCTGAGTGCTCGGGCCGTAGAGCTGAGGAACGGTCTGACGGTAGATGCCCTCATAGTCCCGGAACCCACCGTCTGGCTTGATAGACTGATCAATCTCGACGATTTGGACTTCCGGGCCCACGACAGGAGGCGTGTACAGGCCGAATGCCGTTTCCCCGAAGCGACCCGCGCCCACGGCCTGATAGTTGGACAGCAAGGCCTGTACCAGGCTTTGCGACTTTCTGACTCGGCCTTGCTGCACGTTCTGTTGCGCAGGGTAGCCATAGAAACTGTAATTGAGATCGACCAGGCGAGCGGCCAATGGCGCTGCCCCCCAACGCTCCTCGATCAGCTTCGCGGCATATTGGGTCGGGGTCTGGGGCAATACAGCGTCCAGTGCAAGGCTCGACAGTGGCTGTTTGTTCTGAGTAAATAACCGGCTGGTGACAGGGTGGTGTTGACTCTCTAGCGCCATCATTTGCAATCCTTTGCAGTTGATTTGGGAATTAAGAGCTTATGCATCGCCTGCCGCAAAAAAAGCAGGAAATATCTTCAATCCGGTGGGAAAACGCGACTGTCTCACAAGACCTGACATGCAGAGGGTAAACACCCGCGACTGAGCCTATACAGACAGCGCCGAGCATTGCACTCGACGCCGTAATAACGGGCCCGCACTGGCGAGCCCGTGCGCCTTACCAAAAGCGCTGCTGGGTGAGACGGCTCCACCACGCCAACAAGACCCGATCAATCGAACCGCTGGCCGCCAGACCGACGCGTTCTTGCAGACTCTTGCGTTCGGCATAATGCAGGTGAAACAACTCTGCGCCCTTGGCCCGCTCGGCAAGGTATTCATCGCTGGTTTTCAGTTCATCGACCAGCCGTTTTTCCAACGCTGCAACGCCCAACCAGACTTCACCGGTGGCCACTTCATTGATGGCCAACTGCGGCCGGTAGCGCGAGACGAAGTTTTTGAACAGTTCGTGAGTGACATCCAGGTCTTCCTGGAACTTCTCCCGGCCTTTTTCGGTGTTTTCGCCAAACACCGTCAGCGTGCGCTTGTACTCGCCAGCCGTCAGGACTTCGAAGTCGATGTCGTGCTTTTTCAGCAAACGATTGACGTTAGGCAACTGCGCCACCACACCGATCGAACCCAGAATGGCAAACGGTGCGCTGATGATCTTCTCGCCGATACACGCCATCATGTAACCGCCGCTGGCCGCGACCTTGTCGATGCACACGGTCAATGGCACACCGGCCTGACGAATGCGCGCCAATTGCGAGGATGCCAAACCGTAGCTGTGGACCATGCCACCGCCACTTTCCAGACGCAGTACAACTTCGTCCTTCGGCGTGGCCAGGGACAGCAGTGCGGTGATTTCATGGCGCAGGCTTTCAGTTGCCGAAGCCTTGATGTCACCGTCGAAATCCAGCACGAACACCCGAGATTTGGCTTCAGGTTTTTTCTTCAGCTTTTTCTCGGCCTTGGCTTCAGACTTGCGCACGGCCTTGAGCTGATCCTTGTCGAGCAGCGTCTGCTCCAGACGCTCACGCAGCTCTTTGTAGAAATCATTCAGTTTATTGACCTGCAACTGGCCCGCGGACTTGCGCCGGCCTTTGCTGCGCAGCGCCGCAAAGCTGGCCAGGACCACCAGAATGGCAATCACCAGGGTCACGGTTTTAGCCAGAAAACTTGCGTACTCGGCAAGAAACTCCACATCGACTCCTTAACTACAGTGCGCCGCTGAACACGCAGGCGCGTATACCTTCAGCATACCCATGCGGCCGCGTTGCGACCAGTCATGAAACCTTCTGTAACGGGCCTCCAACGAGCATTTCAAACAAGCGTATGTTTTTTCATTGACAGCTCATCGGCATCCTCATAACCTCGCCAAACCTTCAACGTACCGGGATGACACGGACGTGGGCAGCATCTATTTGATTCGACATGGCCAGGCCTCTTTCGGTGCAGACGACTACGACGTGCTGTCGCCGACCGGTATTCGTCAGGCAGAAGTGCTCGGCAGTCACCTGGCTGAACTGGGGTTGAGTTTCGACCGCTGCCTGTCGGGCGACCTGCGTCGCCAGCAACACACCGCCAACAGCGCCCTGGCACAATTCGGCGCTGTCGGCCTGCCGGTGCCGCCTCTGGAAATCGATTCGGCCTTCAATGAGTTCGACGCCGACGCGGTGATCCGTGCACTACTTCCAGACCTGTTACCCGAAGAGCCTGAAGCGCTGAACATCCTGCGCAATGCCGCGCAGAATCGCGGCGAGTTTCAGCGAATCTTTGCCTTGATCATCGAGCGCTGGCTGGCCGGTACTTACGACCCGCCGGGTCTGGAAAGCTGGCCTGGCTTCGTCGAACGGGTCCAGGCCGGTTTGCAGCGTATTCTCGAACAGGCCGACAACACCCAGAAAATCGCCGTGTTCACTTCCGGCGGGACCATCACTGCCCTGCTCCACCTGATTACTCAAATGCCGGCCAGGCAGGCCTTTGAACTGAACTGGCAAATCGTTAACACCTCGCTCAACCAACTGAAGTTCCGTGGTCGCGAGGTGGCGCTGGCTTCCTTCAACAGTCATGCACATTTGCAGCTGCTGAAGGCCCCGGAACTCATCACTTTCCGTTGAGTCCGGATCACTGTGACCCTTGCTGTAACACTTCATAAAAGGATCGAACCATGACCTCCGTAGCTGACGCCGTACAAGCCATGAAAGCCAAGTTCAACCCAGCCGCTGCTGCCGGTCTGGACCTGGTTTTCGGTTTCCGCATCGACGACACCAAGAACTTCTCGCTGATCGTCAAAGACAGCACTTGCGAGCTGCAAGAAGGCGAAAACCCTGACGCTCAAGTGACTCTGGTCATGGACGGCGAAACCCTGGAAGGCATCGTCGACGGCTCGACCGATGGCATGCAAGCGTTCATGGGCGGCAAACTGCGCGCTGAAGGCGACATGATGCTGGCCATGAAATTGTCCGAGCTGTTCCCAAGCTAAGACGGCGGCTCCCGAGTCTGGGAGCCCCTTTGGCTGCACACGAATCCCGCCTTTATGGCGGGATTCGTCGTTTCTGTCGGTCGAAAATTTACCCGCCCGACGCATCGACCCCGAATTAGCCGTCTATATTCTTTGCTGGCCGTATGGCTCACGTATCCGGCTGCTCGCGCGACCGAGCACTTGCAGAGAACGACGCCATGAGTCCACCTGACTGCCACCACGGTTTTAACCGCTACCGCCTACTGCACGGCCTTTCGGCAGGCGCCGTCGGTGCCTGGACCCGTCCCCTATTTGCGGAGAGCACCAGCATGACCAGCACCCCCGCCGATCTGATTTTATTCAACGGTCGCTTGCACACGGTTGACCGGGAGAAACCCCAGGCCAGCGCAGTCGCCATCAAGGATGGGCGGTTTATTGCCGTCGGCAATGAAGCAGACGTCATGCCCCTGCGCAGCGCCAGCACACAAGTCATCGACCTGCAAAAGCGTACGGTAATCCCCGGTCTCAACGACTCGCACCTGCACCTGATCCGTGGCGGCCTGAACTACAACCTCGAACTGCGCTGGGAAGGTGTGCCGTCATTGGTCGACGCCTTGCGCCTGCTCAAGGACCAGGCCGATCGCACGCCTGCACCGCAATGGGTGCGCGTGGTCGGTGGCTGGACCGAGTTCCAGTTCGCCGAAAAACGCCTGCCGACGATTGAAGAGTTGAACAGAGCCGCGCCTGACACCCCGGTGTTCGTCCTGCACCTGTATGACCGTGCCCTGCTCAACCGCGCGGCGCTGAAAGTGGTTGGCTACGAGCGCAATACCCCGAACCCGCCAGGTGGCGAAATCCAGCGTGATGCCAATGGCGACCCCACGGGCATGCTGATTGCCCGTCCGAACGCGATGATTCTGTACTCGACGCTGGCCAAAGGGCCGAAGCTGCCGCTGGAATATCAGGTCAACTCGACCCGACAGTTCATGCGCGAACTCAATCGCCTCGGCGTCACCAGCGCCATCGATGCCGGTGGCGGCTATCAGAATTACCCGGACGACTATCAGGTCATCCAGCAGTTGGCAAAGGACCAGCAACTGAGCGTGCGCATCGCCTACAACCTGTTCACCCAAAAACCCAAGGAGGAGCTGACCGACTTCAAGAACTGGACCAACACCTCGCGCTACGGCCAGGGCGACGATTTTTTGCGGCACAACGGCGCGGGCGAAATGCTGGTGTTCTCCGCGGCCGACTTTGAAGACTTCCTCGAACCACGTCCGGATCTGCCGCAGACCATGGAGCAAGAACTGGAGCCTGTGGTGCGCCATCTGGTGGAGCAGCGCTGGCCATTCCGCTTGCACGCCACCTACAACGAATCGATCACGCGGATGCTCGACGTGTTCGAAAAGGTTAACCGCGATATCCCTTTCGACGGTCTGCCGTGGTTCTTCGATCACGCCGAAACCATCACCCCGCAGAACATCGAGCGGGTTCGTGCGCTGGGCGGCGGCATTGCGATTCAAGACCGCATGGCCTTTCAGGGCGAATACTTTGTCGACCGTTACGGGGCCAAAGCCGCCGAGCACACCCCACCGATCCAGCGCATGCTCGCCGAAGGCATCCCGGTCGGTGCCGGCACCGATGCGACCCGTGTTTCCAGCTACAACCCGTGGACTTCGCTCTACTGGTTGGTCAGCGGCCGCACCGTCGGCGGTCTGGCGTTGTACCCACAAGGTCTAAGCCGCGACACGGCGCTGGAACTCTACACCCACGGCAGCGCCTGGTTCTCCTCCGAACAGGGCAAGAAAGGCCAGATCAAGGTCGGGCAACTGGCCGATCTGGTGGCGTTGTCTGCCGACTACTTCAGCGTCGACGACGAAGCGATCAAGTGGATTGAATCGGTGCTGACCGTGGTCGGCGGCAAGGTGGTGTATGGCAGCCTCGAATTCGAAAAACTCGGCCCGCCACGTTTGCCGGTAATGCCCGACTGGTCACCGGTGGTGAAGGTGCCGGGGCACTGGAAGCCCTTGGCGCCGCTCACCACCCAAATGCATCAATGCGTGGGCGCCTGCGCGGTGCATGCCCACAGTCATGAGCGCGCCCGGTTGTCGAACGCACCAGTTAGCGACTTCCAGGGGTTCTGGGGCGCGTTTGGCTGTTCGTGTTTTGCGTTTTGACGAGTGCGGTTGACAGTAAGCCCGCCAATGGCGGGCATGTTATCGAGCCGCCCCCGTAGCAGCTGCCGAGCCCGCGAGGCTGCGTTCGGGGACGAAGTCCTCGCAAACCCTGCGTACGCAGTTTACCTGAAAGAACGTGTTGCATGATTTTACGACCGCTCCGCAGCCGAACGCAGCCTCGCGGGCTCGACAGCTGCTACGGGCGTTTATGCTTGCCTACTCGGCCTTCGTCACGGGCTACAGCGCCTTGCGTCGCGGCCTACACCTGCGCCAGAATCCGCCGGCTTGTGCGCTTTGGCCCTCGCCCCTATCGTTTCCGTGTCGCTGACCATTCAGCGAACGGGCTTGGCGGCCCGGTATTCAATGCGCGCAACAGCGCCCCACAACATGATTGACGGCACTTTTGGGTGCCCGCTCTCCTGTGTCATGGCGGGTTGCTCAAGGATTCCTTCGGGGATGCCGGTATTTTTGCGCTTTGAGCCGGTCCGCCAAACTTGTGCAATCCGCCACCCAATCTGCTTGGCGGCAGACGGTGGTAACTCACAATGACAAAGCGAGGTTCACCATGTTCAAAGCCACCCCCAATCCCCCTGAAACCGACCCCGTTTCCCCCTACGCCTCCCTCGATTCAAAAGAGCTCCACGCCGCCGCGCACCGTGCGCTCGATCACTACCTGGTACTGCCCGAGACCAAGCAATTGCTAGCCGACCGACGCCCCGGCCGCATTTTCGTCATCGCCCCCGACGTCGACTCTGAAACCTTGCTGGCCCACGCCTGCGAGACCCTCGCCTCGGCCAATGTCATGGCCAGCGATCTGGCGTTTGAGCTCGAAGGCCCCAAGCGCAATACCGCACTGGCGATTCAACAGATGATTTCCCTGGCCGAATTGGCAGTGAATCGCGCACTGGATCACCTCGATCCACCTGAACCAGCGTAATCGCCCATTGATCGCAGCCTTCGGCAGCTCCGGAACACGCCATCCGCCGTAGGAGCTGGCGCAGCCTGCGATCTTTTGATCTTGATCTTGTCGATGCCCCATCCACCGCCAAGATCGTCCGGAAGCCATACGCAAATCCGTAGGAGCTGCCGCAGGCTGCGATCTTTTGGCCTTCTCGGAAACATCCCGACAATGCTTTGCATGACCCAAAGCGGCTGAACGAACTAGCGTGACCAGACAACCATTTTTCTGGAGGGCAAAGGATTGCCTATCGCTGCCAACGGATGTCGCCTGCGCAAGGCGCGGTTTTCTGAATCAGGTCGTATTTATTTGCTGACTGCGGTCGTGCATCAGCGCCAACCGGTTTTTGCCGATTGGCGCGCAGGACGACTGCTGGTCAATGAGTTTCGAGACGCTGAAGAGCGTCATCAGGTGATATCAATGGCGTGGGTGGTGATGCCGGATCACTTTCATTGGTTAGTGCAGCTGGAGCACGGCAGCTTGGCCGAGCTGATGTGCCGTGTGAAATCACGCAGCAGTCGCTCGATCAATCTCATGCATAGATGCAGTGAGCGCCTTTGGCAGCGCGGTTATCACGACCGAGCATTACGCAGCGACGAAAACGTCAAAGATGCAGCACGTTACATCGTGATGAACCCATTACGTGCCGGGTTGGTCAGGAGTCTGGGGATTATCCGTTGTGGGACGCGATGTGGGTTTGAAGTGCAAAGATCAAAAGATCAAAAGATCAAAAGATCAAAAGATCGCAGCCTGCGGCAGCTCCTACGGGGCCGGGTTCGCCAGGTAGTGCCCGCGATGAGACCCGCCTCAACGCCGCGCATTTTTTTATCGTTCCCATCCCTGGAAACGATCACTCGTCGACTGATAAAAATTTGCTGACACAAGATTGATCTCGATCAGGTGACCTTCGCAGGGCTGCCTCTACCCTTGCGCTTCCATCAAAGGCCAAGGACGGCTCAATGGGAGCCTCCGGCCGCGCATTCTCAGGGAAGAGTCATTCATGCGGTCATTGAAGATCATTTTGTTGTCATCGGCGTTCAACGGTTTGACCCAGCGCGCCTGGCTCGATTTGCGCCAATCGGGCCACAAACCCAGCGTGGTGCTGTTCACTGACGAAGCCACGGTGTGCCGGCAGATCGAGGAGTCGGCGGCCGATCTGGTGATCTGCCCGTTTCTCAAGGATCGCGTGCCGCAACAGCTCTGGAGCAACCCGGAGCGTCCGGTGGTGATCATTCACCCAGGCATCGTCGGCGACCGCGGCGCCAGTGCGCTGGACTGGGCCATCACCCAGCAGGTCAGCCGCTGGGGCGTCACGGCCTTGCAGGCGGTCGAAGAAATGGACGCTGGACCGATCTGGTCGACCTATGAATTCAGCATGCCCGCCGACGTACGCAAATCCAAGCTGTACAACGGTCCGGTGAGTGATGCAGCGATTTACTGCATCCGCGATGTGGTGGAAAAATTCGCCAGCGATTTCGTCCCGACACCACTCGATTACACGCAACCCAACGTCATCGGACGCCTGAGGCCGAACATGAAACAGGCCGATCGAACCTTCAGCTGGCACGATTGCGCGCAGTTCATCAAACGCAGCATCGATGCCGCCGACGGCCAGCCGGGCGTGTTGGCGAGCCTGGCCGGCGGGCAGTATTACCTGTACGACGCCCACCTGGATTCACGCAGCGGCATGCCGGGGAAAATGCTTGCCGTGCAGGACGATGCCGTACTGGTCGCGACCGGCGATCACAGCCTGTGGATCGGTTCGCTCAAGCGCAAGGCCCAGCCAGGGGAAGAAACCTTCAAGTTGCCGGCGCGGTATGTGCTGGCCGGGCAACTCGATGCAATACCGGTACTGGACGGATCGATCGTCAACCATCCTTTCAACGAGGCGACCTATCAACCGATTCGTTATCGGGAGTCGGGCCACGTCGGTGAACTGACCTTCGAGTTCTACAACGGCGCCATGAGTACCGAACAGTGCCAACGACTGGTCGCGGCGCTGAAGTGGGCCAAGGCCCGGGACACTCAAGTGCTGCTGATCAAAGGTGGTCGCGGGAGTTTTTCCAATGGCGTGCACCTCAATGTCATTCAGGCTGCAGCAATACCGGGGCTGGAAGCCTGGGCCAATATTCAAGCGATCGACGATGTCTGCCAGGAACTACTGACGGCCCGGCAACTGGTGGTCAGCGGCCTGACCGGCAGTGCCGGCGCCGGCGGCGTGATGCTAGCGCTGGCCGCCGACATCGTATTCGCCCGGGCGGGTGTGGTGCTCAATCCGCATTACAAAACCATGGGGCTGTACGGCTCCGAATACTGGACCTACAGCCTGCCCCGCGCCGTGGGCAGCGAAATCGCGCACAAGCTCACCGAAGAATGCCTGCCGATCAGCGCCTTTCAGGCCCGGCAAATGGGGATGATTCAGGACATCGGCCCACGCTGCCCGCGCGAGTTCAGCCAATGGTTGCTGCAACAAGCCAGCGGCGCGTTGACCGATGAAAAGTACGCGGCGTTACGAGCGCGCAAAGCCAGCATGGACCTTCAGCAGATCGAACACTGTCGCGAGGTCGAGCTGGCACAGATGCAACGGGACATGGTGCACAACCGCCAACAGTTCGCCGAGAAGTGCCGCAACTTCGTGTTCAAACGCAAAACCTGCCGGACCCCGCAGCGCTTGATTGCACCGTGGGCACTGGAGCGTGAGGCGACACTGATCGCTTGATCGCTTGATCGCTTGATTCTTCCTCGTAGGAGCTGCCGCAGGCTGCGATCTTTTGATCTTGATCCTTTAGCGATTTCAGAACCGCAAAAGATCAAAAGATCGCAGCCTGCGGCAGCTCCTACAACAGCAAGGCCACCAGCGCGCTCCAGCCGGTTTGATGGGACGCGCCGAGGCCGCGGCCGGTTTCGCCGTGGAAGTACTCGTGAAACAGCACCAGGTCACGGCTCAACGGGTCAGCCTGGAGCTGTGCGAAGCCGACCATCGATGGTCGGCTACCGTTTTCATCCCGCAAAAACAACCGAGTCAGACGCTGACTCAAACTGTCGGCCACCTGCGCAAGCGACGCCATATAACCTGAACCGCTGGGGTATTCGACCGAGAAGTTTTCGTCGTAGTACCGATGAAACTCACGCAACGACTCGATCAGCATGTAATTGATCGGCATCCACAACGGCCCGCGCCAGTTGGAGTTGCCACCGTACAACCGCGAACCGGATTCCGCCGGTTCATAGTGGGCACACAGTTTGTTGCCGTTGATCTGCACGCCAAAGGGATGCTCGGCAAAGGCTTTGGACAAGGAGCGAACGCCAAATTCGGAAAGAAACTCGGCCTCATCGAGCATGCGTTTGAGCAGGTCCTTGGTGCGCTCGCCACGCAACAGCGCAAGCAGCATCCGATTGCCTTCACCGGGCTCGGTCCAGCGTGAAACCAGACTCGCCAGATCCGGCCGATGATGCATGAAACCCAATAAACGCTCACGCAAACCCGGCAACCCTTCGTGCTCGTGCTGTTCCAGCACCTGCACCGCGAACAGCGGCATCAAGCCGACGATCGAGCGCAGGCGCAGCGGTTCGTTGACACCATCGGGCCGGTGCAAAACGTCGTAGAAAAACTGATCCTGCTCATCCCACAACCCTTCGGCGGCATCGCCCACGCGGTTGATGGCGCCGGCAATGTAGAGGAAGTGCTCGAAGAACTTCACGGCGATGTCGACGTACACCGGGTTGCGCCTGGCCAGTTCCAGGGCGATGCGCATCAAGTCCAGTGCATACGCCGCCACCCACGCCGTGCCGTCGGCCTGATCCAGTTGAAAACCGGGGGGTAATGCCGCCGAACGGTCGAACAGTGCAATGTTGTCCAGTCCGAGAAACCCACCCTGGAACACGTTGCGACCTTCGGCATCCTTGCGGTTGACCCACCAGGAAAAATTCAGCAGCAGCTTGTGGAAAATCCGCTCGAGAAAATCCATATCCCCGACGCCGGTCAACGCCTTGTCACGCTGATACACCCGCCAACTCGCCCAGGCATGAACCGGCGGGTTGGCATCGTCGAAACGCCATTCGTAGGCCGGTAGCTGGCCGTTGGGGTGCATGAAGCGGTCTTTGACCAACAGCAGCAGTTGATGCTTGGCAAACCCCGGGTCAATCAGCGCATAAGCAACGGCCTGAAAGCCCAGGTCCCATGATGCATACCACGGGTATTCCCAGGTGTCGGGCATGGAAACGATGTCGGCGTTCGACAAATGCCGCCAGTGGGTGTTGCGGATGTGCAGTCGAGCGGGCGGTGGCAACGGTTGACCGGGATCGCCGTCGAGCCACCGATTGACGTCGAAGTAATACAGCTGCTTGGACCAGAGTAATCCGGCCAGCGCTTGGCGCTGAACGTTACGCGCGTCCGGATCAGGCATCTGCGCTTGCAGCACGGCGTAATAGTCATCGGCTTCAAGGCGGCGGCGCTCGAACAATGCCTTGGCGTTGACCCTCGGTGCGCCAGCCAGGGCAAAGCGCAGGTAGACGCTTTTGCGCGCCAGCCCGTCCAGCTCGAGAACGAAATGCGCCGCGACCCGAGTGCCCGTATCACGTCGAATCGCCCCCGCAACACCGTCCACCAGATAATCGTTGATGCCATCCTTGAACGGGCCGTTGGCAGGCACACCCTCGAGTTTCGGATGGTTGGTCTGGTTGTCGCAGAACAGCCACTCACACCCCTCCTCGCCCCAGGCACTGAGTTGCCTGTCCACCAGCATCGGGTGCTGCGCCATGACCGAGCCACCGGTCAGCGTCAGGCTGGGCATGTGCCTGTCACCGCCCCAACTCCAGGTGTTGCGCGCCCACACCTGGGGCAATACTCGCAGACGCGCTGGCAGATCCGAACGATTGTGCACGGTGACCCGCATCAACACGTCGTCCGGGCTGTGCTTGGCGTATTCTACCGTCACGTCGAAATAGCGGTCGTCTTCGAACACCCCGGTATCAAGGATTTCATACTCGGCATCGGACAGGCCGCGACGGGCGTTCTCGGCTACCAGGTCGGCATAGGGAAACGCAGCCTGCGGATATTTGTAGAGCATGCGCATGTAGGCATGGCTCGGCACCCCGTCGACATGGAAATACAGCTCTTTGACGTCCTCGCCGTGATTGCCTTCGGCATTGTTCAGGCCAAACAGGCGCTCTTTGAGAATTGGATCGCGCTCGTTCCATAGCCCCAACCCGATGCACCAGTGCTGGGCCCGGTCGCAGAACCCGGCCAACCCGTCCTCGCCCCAACGATACGCCCGGCTGCGGGCGTGCTCATGAGGAAAATACGTCCAGGCATCGCCATCGGCACTGTAGTCCTCGCGCACTGTGCCCCATTGCCGTTCACTCAAGTACGGGCCCCACTCGCGCCAGCACTCGGCCTCATCGCCAGCCAAGCGTTGGCCTTCGACGGTGTCGAGAATGTTCGCGGGCGACTTTGCTGTCATGGGAGCGTCCGTTGTTTCTTGGGATGGTTTGCAGTGTAGAGCGAGGACTCGCCCCGGTGCACGCCGCTTCCTGCTCATTCGGCTCGAGTTCAGGCGCACGCTTGCTCTACACTGCGGGGCTCTCCACCTCAGCGACTGCTTATGGACATCGATCTCGCCCGTACCTTCCTGGAAATCGTTCGCTGCGGCAGTCTTGCGGCCGCCGCCGAAAAGCTGCACGTCACCCAGACCGCGATCACCGCGCGGGTGCAGAAGCTCGAAAGCCAGCTCGCCAGCACCTTGTTCGTGCGCAACCGCGCCGGCGCTCGCCTGACCGCGGACGGTGAAGCCTTCGTGGTGTACGCCAATCAGTTGGTACAGACGTGGGAAGCGGCGCGCCGGGACCTGCCGTTGCCGGAAGGCTACCGCAATGTGCTGCACATTGGCGGCGAGGTCAGTTTGTGCAACCCATTGATGCTCAGCTGGGCCCGCGAACTGCGCGAGAAGATCCCCAGCCATGCCTTGCGCACGGAAATCCGCGACGGCGAAAACCTGCTGCGCCAGCTGGAATTGGGCGTGCTGGATGCCGCGCTGGTGTTTCAACCCGAGTACTGGCCACAGCTACAAGTGGAGCAACTGTTGGAGGAAAAACTCATCCTGGTGCGTCTGCCGTCCAGGCCCGAGCCTTACGTCTATATCGACTGGGGCAAGGCGTTTCGCCGCCAGCACGACGCGGCGCTGCCGGACAAGGCAAAAGCCGCGTTGAGTTTCAATCTCGGCCCTCTGGCGCTGCAGTACATCCTGCAAAACGGTGGCACCGGTTATTTCCGCACTCGGGTGGTTCAGACCTACCTTGACAGCGGTGTGCTGGAGCGGGTGCCCAAAGCCCCGGAATTCAGTTACCCGACCTATCTGGTGTACTCGCGGGATCGCGATTCGGCGGTGCTGCAACAGGCGTTCGAGTTATTACGGGAACGGGTCAAGACCGACAACGACTGGTCCCAGCGCTGGGATCCGTTGATCTGAGCAACATCCGCCTCGTGCGGCGTGAATACCTGCCCATTCCCAACATCCATTGGCCGGATAATTTCGCCGCGACTAGTCTCTGTTTATAACAACGAGAATGATAACAACGACAGGTGATCGCGGTGAGGCAAACCACGCAGGCGTTCCGTGCCCGTTACCGGGCCGGTATTCATCGGTTCTACAACCCGTGGCTGCACGGTGGTTTTGTATGGGGCTTCGGTGTACTGGGCATCACGCTGTTCTGGAGCACCGTGCATCGGGTGCAACCGCTGGAGTGGCTGGCGGTACCGCTGACGCTGTTGTTTTTCAATGTCGCGGTCTACGTCGTGCACCGGCATCTGGGCCATCACAAAAAGGCCTTCGCGCGGCTGTTCTATGCCCGACACGCTGGCGATCACCACAGCTTTTTCGCCCCTGGCTACATGAGCTACGACACGGTTCGCGACTGGCGGGTGATTCTGTTTCCGGCGTGGCTGATCGTGCTGCACAGCCTGGTGATCACCCTGCCCGCCTGGTGGCTGCTCAACTACCTCAATGGCAACGTCGCCGGACTGTTCGCAGGCTGCATGATCCTCGGCTACCTGACCTATGAGGTGTTTCACGCCTGCGAGCATCTGCCGCCAGGCAACCCCATCACCCGCCTGCCGTGGATTCGCCAGATGCGCCGTCTGCACGCACTGCATCACCGTCGCGAGCTGATGCAGGCGCGCAACTTCAACATCGTTTTGCCGCTGATGGACTGCCTGTTCGGCACCCTGTACTGGGAAGCCGAACCCGATCATTCGCACCTTCAAACGAGGCGAGCACCCATGACCCGTATGCAGCACCAGATCGACATCGCACGCGAGCCGATCGCCGTGCTCGCCTACGCCAGCGCCGCGACGCGTTGGCCAGAATGGCACCCTTCATCGCTGAAGGTCGACGGCCAGCCAGGACCGCTGCACGCGGGGTCACGTTTTGAAGAGGACATTCATGCGGGTGGGCGGGCCGGGCATTTGAGCTGGGAGGTCAACGAGTATTTGCCGGGCCGCCGCTGGAGCGCTCGGGCTCAGGGTGATCAGGGTCTGGAACTGCTGCTGACCTATGAATGCGCCAGCGAGGGTGACGGCACACGCTTCGTTCGCACTCTGGAATACCGCTTCAGTGGATTGCTGATGCGCCTGGCCAATCAACTGCTGCTCAAGCGGCGTATCGAGCATGAATCGGCAGCCTCGATGCTGGCCTTGCGCGACATGGCACAACGGACGATCCCGACCCAGACAGGGGTAGTCGCCTGATTAGTGTTGCAACCATCAGAGCAGACGGCCGAATGCGCCCCCTACGTTGGTCACGTTCTGGCAGAACCGTTCAGACTCCGGGATATTTCGTCTTTGATCGAAAGGCGCTTTTCCTTGAGCTTTCTCACTTCGTCATCTGCCAGAGCCTGGGCTTCTGCCTTCAGGACCCGGTTGTCGATTTCCGAATATTTATCCAGCAGCGCGTTCAGGTGGGGATCATTGGCACGCTTTTGCTGAATGACTTCCTTTGAGCAGCTCAGGTCCTGATACAGGTCATGATTCACCGGCATGGAACACCTCCGTTTGTTGATCGGTGGCGAGCACCATTGCGCGCGCTCGCCAGCTATCAGAATGGCCTCGCTCGGCGGCTGCTGTCGACTATCAATCGGACCAGCGGTGCCCGTTGGCCGCAACTCGCGGCTGGCAAGGGTGACGAGGGAGCTTGCTCCCTGGCCACAGAGGTACTTCAGTCAGTACCGTACTTCGGCGAACGCGGCCCGTACAGCAACCCAGCAGAATGCCCTGCCGACAACAGTCGTGCACTGGTGATACCGGCAATCGGGTGACCGGCGTCGGTGGAGCTGTTGATGATCTGCTTGACCGCAGCGGTGATCAGCACACCCAGCAAACCGCCTCCACTGTTGTTGCTGCCCTCTTCGCTCGACGCACTGGCCGAGCCGGTCCACAGGGTGGTGCCCGTCTTGAGGTCCACCAGTTTCGCGCTGGCGGTAACCACGGTCGCACTGGAGATCACCATGTAACGAGTGCCGTAGTCAGTCACGGTAATGTAGAGCGCGGCATCGGCACCGAAGATCTCTTGCAGTTTGTTGGCTGGCGCCTGGTGGATGTCCGCCGGCGTGGTCAGACCGTTCTGGCGGAACGTCTCGTCGACCAGCGCGATCGGCAGCACGTAATAACCGGCTTCAGCCAACGGATACGTAACTTGCGAGAGCATGCTGTAGGACGCCTTGACGTCCGGCGAATTGTTCAGCGGCGGCAGCACCAGAATGGTTTTTGGACGGCTTTGTTTGTAAGCCGAGTAGTCCACGGTCTTGGGGCTGACGCAACCGCCGAGGACTGCCAGGGCCAGCAGGCCGGCCATCAGTTTCAATGAGCGCGCGATCATTGGGTATCTCCGGTCTTGGCGTTCTTAAGCAGAAAGTCCATGTACGGCGTCGACTCGGGAAACAGGGTCTTTTCGGTTCTGAACTGCTGCACCATCTGATCGTCCTTGCCCAGGCTCAGGTACAACAGACCCAGGTGAGCGTGGTAGCCAGGCGGCGGAGTCTTGCCGGTGGAATTGATCTTTTGCAGGTCGCGCTCCAGCGCTTCGACCTGAGCTTCCTTGGGCTCTTCGCCTTTGAAATACTCATAAACCTGTGGCTGGTAGCCTTCCCACTGGTAAAGGGTTTTCGGACTGCTGCATCCGGCCAGCAGGCCAGTCACCAGCAACATCGACGTCATCAACGCCCACGACATATAACGCTTGAACATGCTTGTACCGCTCCTTGTCATCGACCTTGATCAGTTGCCCGGCTTCCATGCACCCGAGTTCATGCCATCCACCAGGCGATTGATCGCCTCACGCATCGCCAGGTCGAGCACCTTGCCGTTGAGGGTCGAATCGTAGGCAGCGGTACCGCCGAAACCAATGACTTCACGGTTGGACAAGGCGTATTCGCCTGCGCCCTGAGTCGAATAAACGACTTCCGAGGTGCTGATATTGACGATGTTCAAGTTGACCTTGGCGTACGCCACCTGGGTCTTGCCACGACCAAGAATGCCGAACAGCTGGTGATCACCGGTCTCTTTGCGGCCGAACTCGGTAACGTCGCCGGTCACCACAAAATCAGCACCCTTGAGGCGCTGGGACTGACCCTTGATCGCCGCTTCCTGCTGGATCTCGCCCATGTTGTCACGGTCCAGCACGCTGAAACGGTTGGTCTGCTGCAAGTGAGTGATCAGGATGGTCTTGGCCTGACCGCCGAGGCGATCCACGCCGTCAGAGAAGATCCCGCGCATGTAGCTCGAACGGTTGTCGAACTTGCCGACCGCCATTGGCACTCGAACACCGGAATAGGCCTGGCTGGCACTTTCGACTTTTTCTACCGGCAATGCCCGGGAGCTTTCGGTCGCACACCCGGCCATCGCCCCTAATACGGCAATCGCTGCCCCTGATACCACCATTCGAGAGATCATTCTCACTGTGCATTCCTTCTAAAAAACGGTTTATCCCGGCACGGCCGTGCCCAGCCACTGCGGATTGCGGTGGCGAAAAAGCGATGGGGATTCGAATTGGCAATCGACGTGCAGAACGTCGGCGGGCGGCATTATGCCAAAGTGCCACTATCGAAGACAGTGTTTATATTTTCTTGGCGTCAGTTTTTTGAATGGCCAGGGTTATTTAATGAAAATCCCGGCTGTGCACGCTGATGCCGTTGAGCAACGGGCTCAGGTCGCTCAAGCGCCCGGCGATCAGGTGCCGCACTTCGCCGACCTTCTCCCAGCGGCCGTCGATCTTGAGCAGTTGCGAGCCGATCAGTGCTTTGCGTTGACGCTCGGCGAGGTCGTGCCAGACCACGACGTTAATGTTGCCGAACTCGTCTTCAAGGGTCACGAAGGTCACGCCACTCGCGGTGCCCGGACGTTGTCGGCCGGTGACCAGGCCGGCCACGCTGACGTTGCGCCCATGTTCGACGCCAAGCAGTTCCCGTGAACTGCGACAACGTCGGGCACGCAACTCATCGCGCAACAACGCCAGCGGATGCGGACCGAGGGTCGTGCCGACGCTGCTGTAGTCGGCTTGCAGGTCCTCGCTCACGGTCGGTTTGGGCAACACCACGCAGGGTTCTTCCTGACTCGGCAACCCGGCGAACAATCCAAGTTGTTTCTGTACCCCGGCCACTTCCCAGCGTGCGCGATGGCGATCACCGGCCAGCCTGCGCAAAGCTCCGGCGTCGGCCAGTTGTTCTTGCGCACGAGCATCGAGCCGGGCGCGTTCGCCCAGGTCGGTGATGTCGATGAATTCACCCTGCAAACGTGCTGCTTCGATACGACGCGCATCGTCCTCGCGAAAGCCCTTGATCATGCGCAACCCCAAGCGAATCGCCGGTTGTTCGCCGTCAATCGGTTCCAGGCTGCAATCCCAATCGCTGGCGGCCACGTCCACCGGACGGATCTGCAAATGATGCCGGCGAGCGTCCTGGAGAATCTGGTCCGGGCTGTAGAAGCCCATCGGCCAACTGTTGATCAGCGCACAGGCAAACGCCGCCGGCTCATGGCATTTCAACCAGCAACTGGCGTAGGTCAGCAAGGCAAAACTGGCGGCGTGGGATTCGGGAAAACCGTAACTGCCAAAGCCCTTGATCTGTTCGAAGATCTGCGCGGCGAACGCCTCCGTGTAACCGTTTTTCAGCATGCCTTCGCGAAGGCGCTTCTGGTGCGGCTCAAGACCGCCATGGCGCTTCCAGGCCGCCATGCAACGGCGCAACTGATCGGCCTCGCCGGGACTGTAGTCGGCGGCCACAATCGCGATCTGCATGACCTGTTCCTGAAACAACGGCACGCCGAGGGTGCGCTTCAGCACGGCCTTCAGCTCTTGGGACGGATAGGTCGCTTTTTCCTCGCCACTACGTCGCCGCAGGTACGGGTGCACCATGCCGCCCTGGATCGGCCCGGGACGGACGATGGCCACTTCGATCACCAGGTCATAGAAGTTTTGGGGCTTGAGCCGAGGCAACATCGACATCTGCGCCCGGGACTCGATCTGGAACACCCCAATGGTGTCGGCGCGGCTGATCATCTCGTAGGTTTGCCGGTCCTCGGACGGTATCGTTGCCAGGCTCAGATCCCGCCCGCGATGGTGGCGCAGCAAGTCGAAACAGCGGCGAATGGCGCTGAGCATGCCGAGAGCGAGAATGTCGACCTTGAGCAGGCCGACCATGTCCAGGTCGTCCTTGTCCCATTGAATGATCGTGCGCTCGGCCATGGCCGCATTTTCCACTGGCACCAGACTGTCCAGCGGCTGCTCGGAAATCACGAAACCGCCCGGATGCTGGGACAGGTGCCGGGGGAAACCGATCAGTTGCCGGGTCAGGCTCAACACCCGGCGCAGCACCGGGCTGTCCGGGTCGAAGCCGCCTTCGCGCAGGCGCTCCAGCGGCGGTACATCGTCGCTCCAATGGCCACAGCAATCAGCCAGTGCATTAACCTGATCCGGCGGCAAACCGAGGGCCTTGGCCACGTCGCGAATCGCGCCAGCACCGTGGTAAGTGCTGACCACCGCCGTCAGCGCTGCCCGGGTCCGGCCGTAACGCTGGAACACGTACTGCAAGACTTCTTCGCGGCGCTCGTGCTCGAAATCGACGTCGATATCCGGCGGCTCGTTGCGCTCTTTGGAGAGAAAGCGCTCGAACAGCATGCTCGTGCGGCTCGGGTCGATTTCGGTGATTCCCAACGCGTAACACACCGCCGAGTTGGCAGCCGAACCGCGCCCCTGACACAAAATGCGCTGACGACGGGCGAAGCTGACGATGTCTTCGACGGTGAGAAAGTAGCTCTCGTAACCGAGTTCGGCGATCAGCTTCAGCTCCTTTTCGATCAACGCCATGACCGTGCCGTCCGGCCCTTCAGGCCAACGCCGGCACAGGCCCTGCTCGGTCAATCGGCGTAGCCAGGAGGTCGGAGTTTGCCCTTCGGGCACCAGTTCACGCGGGTAGTGGTAACGCAACTGACCGAGATCGAAGGTGCAACGTCGGGCAATGACCCGCGTTTCTTCGAGCAACGACGGTGGATACAGTTCACGCAACGCCTCCAGGCTGCGCAAATGCCGCTCGCCATTGGGATGCAAGCGCTGCCCTGCTTCGGCAACCCGCACATGCAGACGAATCGCCGTCATGGTGTCCTGCAAGGCGCGGCGACCACGGGCATGCATGTGCACGTCGCCGCTGGCCACCGCCGGAATCTGCAAGCGGGCAGCCAAAGCCTGAAAATCGGCCAGACGCCGGACGTCGTTTTGCCCGCAGTGCAGCTCGACTGCCAGCCACAGCCGTTCTCCGAAAATACCTTTCAGCCAGGCGCCGTGTTCCAGCACGTCGACCGTATCCGGCACCCACAACGCCAGCAGCCCGCACATGGGCTCGCTGAAATCTTCGCGCAGCACCCGGTACTGGCCCTTTTCCGTGCGACGCCGGGCGTGAGTGATCAGCCGACACAAGGCCTGGTAGCCCTCAAGGTTTTCCACCAGCAGCACCAGCTTCGGACCGTGCTCGATGCGCATTTCACTGCCGATAATCAACGGTAATTCCAGCGCCCTGGCCGCTTGCCAGGCACGGACGATACCGGCCAGGGTGCACTCGTCGGTGATCGCCAGGGCCTGATAACCCTGACGTTTGGCCCGCTCGAACAACTCGCGGGCACTCGATGCCCCCCGCTGGAAACTGAAGTTCGACAGGCAGTGCAGTTCGGCGTAGTCGGCGGTCATGCGAACCAGCCTTGCAGCCACAGCGGCCCGGCCTCGCCCACCGCACGATAGGCCCAGGCCTTCGAGCCTGCGCGGGTTTCGATCAGGTAGTAATCGCGGCGCACGTCGGCGCCATCCCACCAGCCGGACTCAATGCGCTCCGGCCCCATGAGGATGCGCGCCGTGCCTTCATGCACGGGTAACGGCTCGGTCAGCAACCAGCCGGGACGTTGCACATCAGGCAGCACCGGACAGGCCTGACTCTGCGCACTCGGCTGCCAGGCACACTCCGGCCGGTGATCGGCCTGAAAACCCAGCCCCTGCACCGCCTCGTCCCCCAGCCGCGCACGCAAGCGTTCGCGCAGCTGCTCCCAGGGCAAGGACTGTTGCGGGCGCTCGTCGAACAGCTCCCGGCACTGCGGGACGAAGCTCGGCAAGTCCTGCGCCGACAGCCGAAAACCACGCACCGGAGCCTCGACCTGCACCTGTTCGAGCCGACCGCGGGCCAGTTCGAAAAGCATCGCCGGGTCGCGCTCGGCGCTCAACAAACCGACCTTGATCAGCGTGTCCGGCAACCCGGCGTGTTCCAGGTGCAGATCAAAGCGCTGTACACCGCTGTCCCGGCCACAGAGGAACGCCGAAAGATCGCCGGTCAGCCGGCGCAAGGGGAACAGCAATGCCTGATGGGATTGCACATCGAAATTCAGCTCGATCCGCACATCAAAGCGGTCCGGCGGCAGATAAAACTCCAGGGCCAGCGGCCGCTCACCCAACAAGGTATCGAGGTGCTTGAGCACTTGCGCCTCAAAGCGCCGGGCCAAGGTTTGACGCGGCAGCGCCTGAACCTGGCTCAAGGTCCGTAAGCCCATGCGCGACAGTGCGGTGGCGACTGTTTGCTCAAGTCCGATCCGGTCGATGGGCATCTGCCCGAGCAATTGCCGTAGAGCCTCATTGTCCGGTACTGCCAGTCCGTCATAGGCATTGGCCAGGATCCGTGCGGCCAGCGGATTGGGTGCCGCAACAAGGCGATGACGAAAACCCAGCGCCGTAAGTTCTGCGCGCAACCGCGTCTCGAACTGCGGCCAGGGCCCGAACAGCCCCAGGCTCGATTCGATTTCAAACAGCACGGCGCGCGGGTAATGCACGCTCACCTGAGAACTGAAGCGGTAGGCCCAGGCGGCGAGAAACTGCTGCCAATGCTCGATTTCGGCCACATCATAGTCGGCGCTGACAAAGGCCTTGCTCAGGGCTTGGGCGGCAGTCATCGACTGGCCCGGACGCAACCCCAATGCCCGCGCCGACGCATTGACCGCTTGCAACACCCGGCGCTGCGCCGGGCCGCTCAGCAGCGCCAGTGGTTCGTCAGGATCGCTGCGCTGACGCAACACCGCGTCCAGCGCCAGTTGCGGGAAAAGGATACAGACCCAGCGCATGCCAACCTCACTGCCCCGTGGCGAAGGCAATCGGCGCCGAACGGGCCAGCCCACCACGGCACTTGAGCACCCTTAACTGCGCAGGCCTTGAATCGATGGCGATGCGCAGGGCCGCCGGCGAAGGGTTGATGGCGTCCTTGATCGAGCGATAGGCAAACGCCAGGGTCTGCCCGGTTTCCGCCGCCACCTGCAAGCGGCGCAAGGCGCGGTCATCCGCCTGTTGCGGCCAGCACAGCACCGCCCCGCAACTGCCCGAACGCAGGCATTGTTCCGCCGCCCACAGCGCCTCTCGGTCACTGGCCTGGATGATCGACAACTGCCGCACATCCACCCCGGCGTTCTGCCAGGCCTGGGGATACGGCACAGATGGCGGCGCTACCAGCACCACTCGCTCACCGGCGGTCGTCAGTCGAGCCAAGGCTGGCCATACCAGTTGCAATTCACCCACGCCTTGCCCGGCGATGAGGATTTCCGTCAGCGCCGCTTCCGGCCAGCCGCCCGTAGGTAAAGCAGCGTCCAGCAACCCATGCCCGGTCGGCTGCGGACTGACGCTCGGCGGCGCGGGCCGGCCTTTCCAGACCTGGCCACCATTGAACAGCGTATCCAGCGCAACGACGGCGCCCATCACCCTTGTCTCACCAGACCACAGAACACCCCCTCAATCGCCAGGTCCTGATCGGCGGTGACCACAATGGGGCTGTAAGCCGGGTTGCGCGGCAGCAACCGCACGCTGTTCCCTGCCCGTTCAAAGCGTTTGATGGTGACTTCGCCTTCGAGCCGCGCGACGACGATCTGGCCGTTTTGCACCTCGGCACTGCGGCGTACGCCCACCAGATCTCCGTCGAGAATACCGTCGTCGATCATCGAGTCGCCCTGAACCCGCAGCAGGTAGTCCGGCGTGCGCGAGAACATCGACGGATCCAGCCACAAGCGACTGTGAACCTCGGCATCGACGCCCATCGGCGCACCGGCGGCCACCCGCCCGAGTACCGGGATGTCCAGCAACTCGGGGCGACGCGGCTGATTGAGCAAGCGAATACCACGGGCCTGATGCGGATTGACCTCGATGAAGCCGGCCTCGGTCAGCGCCACCACGTGCTTGCGCGCCACGCTGCGCGAGGCAAAACCGAACGCCTCGCTGATTTCAGCGAGGCTCGGCGGCTGACCTTGCTGCGCGATGCGGTCGCGGATGAAGGTCAGGATGGCGGTACGGCGGGGAGTCAAAGTCGTCATGGAGTACATTTGTACTCCACTCGGCTTTTCCTGACAAGAACCGCCAGTCGTAACGCTTAGCTCAAGCCGCGCTGCCGCAGAAAAGCCGAAATGAAATCGATGAAAGCGGCCACTTTGGCAGTGGCACGACGGTGGCTGGGGTACACCGCCAGGATGTGCGAACCAAACGCGTCCGGATCAATCTCGTAGTCGGCCATCAAACGTACCAGCCGACCATCCGCCAGATACGGCGCGGCGCTCCACAGCGGCGTGTGCAGCAGGCCGCATCCTGCCAGCGCACCGGCCAACAGCAAGTCGTAATTGTCGCTTTTCAGGCGCGGCCGCGACGGCTGGGGCAAGCTGAGCCGTTGACCGTCGCGCTCGACCCACCAGAACTCACGGCTCAGGTCCGCATGGTGATAGAGCAGCCAGTGATGCTGATCGAGGGTCTGCGGCGTCACCGGTGCCGGGTTGCGCGCCAGGTAATCCGGGCTGGCGCAAAGCGCCAGGCGATTATTCCCGACAACTCGGGCGATCTGTCCGGGCAGGTCGTCATGGCCTTCACGCAATGCCAGGTCGTAGCCGCTTTCGAGCAGATCGACGAACTCATCGCACAGGTCGATGTGCAAACTGATTTGCGGGTACTCATCGAGGAAGCTGGCGCACGCCTCGTCGAGAAAGGCCCGACCGAAGGCCAGCGGCGCGGTGATTTTCAGGCTGCCCTGCAAACCATGCTGCAACTGCAGGATCTCTTCATTGACCTCTTGCAGGCGTTGCAACACCTGGCGCGCGGTCTCCAGATAAAGCCGCCCAACCTCGGTCAACAACGTGCGGCGGGTGCTGCGTTCGAACAAGCGCGCACCCAGCTCAGCTTCCAGATGGCTGACCGCTTTGGTCAGCGCCGACGGGGTTTTGCCCAGCTGCTGCGCGGCACGGCTGAAACTGCCGTGCTCCGCCGTCGCGACAAACATTTTCAAGGCACTGAGCTTGTCCATGGTTTTTCCATTCAGGCAAAAGGGTTTTGCTGGTTTCAGGCGTTCTACCCAGCGCGCCAAGCCACTAGTCTCGCTTCCAGACGAATAAAAACAAGGCACCCCGCATGAATAGATTGATCCCGACACTCCTGAGCTGCGCCGTGGCTTTTGCCTCGATGGAAGCCATGGCCGCCGCCGACCTGGTATTGATCAACGGCAAGATCTTCACCGCCAACCACGCCCAACCCAAGGTCCAGGCCCTGGCGGTGCAAGACGGCAAGGTGCTGCAGGTCGGCAGTGACGCGCAGATCAAGGCGTTGATCGAACCCTCGACCCGCGTCATTGATCTGGCGGGCAAAACCCTGATGCCCGGCCTGATCGACAGCCACTCACACGCGATCTTCGGCGGCCTCGAACTGACCTTGGCCAATATGGAAGATGAGCAAGTCAGCCTCGACGAACTGGAAAAACGCCTGCGCGACTGGCGTGACGACGGTAAGGCCCGGCACGGCGATGTGCTGAGTGTGGCCGGTATGAGTTCAACCTATTGGGCCCAGACCGAGGCCTTTGCCCAGCGTTTCAATCAGGGTGAATGGGCACAGGTACCGGTCGTATTCATCGGCAGCGATCACCACACCGCCTGGGCCAATAACGTGATGCTCGTGCGTGCCGGGATCGATGTCGCACTGATCAACAACCTGCCCGCCGCCGAGCGCGACACCATCGGCCGCCGGGCGAATGGCGCGCCTAACGGATTTCTGGTGGATGCGGGTTGGGACCGGGTCGCTTCGGTCATGCCCAAAGCGAGTCCGGCGGACCTGTTGCGTGCAGCCCAGGCTGCGCTGCGATTCAACAACAGTCTGGGCATCACCGCCTGGATGGACCCGGCCGCCAACGCCGCGCCGGGGGAACCGGTGTTCGCCCTCAAACCCACGGAAAAAACCGTCGGCGTCTTACCGGTGTACAAGGCGTTGTCTGAAACCGGGGCAATGAGCGCGCACGTCGCCGCGCTGTTGGTGGCCAATCCCCGGAGCCGCCCGGCTGACCTCGACACACTGGACATTGTGCGCAAGCAGTTCCAGGGCATCCCGAACCTGAGCCTGCCCGGCATCAAGATCTTCGCCGATGGCGTACTGGAATTTCCGGCACAGAGCGCAGCGCTGATTGATCCCTACAACAACTCGCACAAGCAGGGAGAACTGCTGATCGATCCGGCGCATTTCGGTGAGTTGGTCAGCGCCGCCGACCAACGCGGCTGGCTGGTGCACATTCACGCCATTGGTGACCGCGCGGTACGTGAGTCGTTGAACGGTATCGAGCAGGCACGCAAGGATCGGCAAAGCGGTGTGACCCACTCCATCACCCATCTGCAACTGGTCAATCCCAAGGAATTTGCGCGCTTCAAGCCACTCAACGTGATCGCCTCGATGCAGCTGCTCTGGGCCACGGCTGACGAGTACACCCTGGGCATGGTCAAGCCGTACGTCAGCGCGCTCGCCTTCCGCTACCAGTACCCGGCGCACTCGCTGCTCAAGCAAGGCGCAACGATTGCCGGTGCGAGTGACTGGCCGGTGTCATCGCCGAACCCGTTCAACGCGATTGCCCAGGCCATCACCCGCGTGGGGCCCAAAGGTGTGTTGAACGCCGAAGAGAGCATCGACCGCGAGAGCATGTTCTACGCCTACACCGTCAACGCCGCTCGCACCATTGGCCTGGAACAGCAGATCGGTTCACTCCAGCCCGGCAAGCAGGCGGACTTCATTATCGTCGACCGTGATGTGTTCAAGGTCGATGAAAAAGCCCTGCACGACACTCGGGTACTGAGCACCTGGTTTGCCGGCCGCGAAGTCTACGCCCCCGCCGCACAGTAAAAAAGTCTGTCCGCGCTGACCCGGCCTACGTTTGCCCTGACTGCCGATCAGCTCGACACGGTCTTCACGGCGATCGGCGATGAAGTTCCAGCAACCCATGCCAAGCGAAGCGCCAACTGGCGCTCACTGCGTCTTCAGCCGCATACAACCCGGCCTGACGTGCAGTGAAACCGGCGACTTCAACGATGTCGCCCAGCCGGTACTGGAACAGATCGAGGCCATGACAGGCGAGGTCAACAAAGTAGCCGCCGCACGACCTTCATCGCCCTCTCACTGAGTCAATATCCAGTCTTCAGCCGATGTTCAGTGCGCGCAGATCCAGCTGGCCGTCCTTGAGCGGCGGGCACCAGTAGTAGCCGCCGGTGATCGGCCGGCTCATGCGGTACAGACCGTCAACGATGCCGTCTTCCAGGCCACTCATGCGGCGCAGTTGGGCTTCGAAGGCGTTGAAGGAGTGTCCGAAGGCCAGGAACATCAGGCCGGCACGATCGCCTTCGATCCACGGCATCGAGCGACGCACGATGAATGCTTCGGGGGTGAAGCTTTCCTGGGCTGTGCGTTTGACGTGGGCGCAGATCGGCGCGTCGTCGAGTTCTTCGTTGTCGCTCTTGCGACGGCCAATGATGTTGTCCTGCTCATGGGACGGCATCGCATTGAAACCGTTCAGGTCATGCTGCCACTGCTGGATCGCGGCGAAACTGCCACCCACCAGTCCGTCCTCACCCTCAGCCACCAGCGCTGCGGCAACGGCGGCTTCGTCGTGGGGGTTCTCGGTGCCGTCTTCATAGCCCGTCAGGTCATGGCCACTCATGTGACGGAAGGCTTCGTTCATCTGCACCAGGCGCAGCGCTGGAGCCAGCGCGACTTCAAGGGCACGGCTGCGATTAAGCAACTCGCCGCGATCCTCACCGTGCAGCCAGCACCACAGCGCGTACTGTGTCGAAGGGTTATCGACACCAACGCCGGTCATCGCCGGGAACGGTCGCAGCCCCGCTACTTTCGCGCCCAGTGCATTCACCAGCGACTTGCCAAAACCGACCACCGCCGACTTGCCGTCCACCCGCTGCATCAGTTTCTCAAGCGCAGCCGGCAGAGCCTCGACGGATTCGAGAGCGAAAAACAGATGACGCGCCTGAGGCGGAACAGGGGTGGCAAGGATGCCCGGCTGGTAGTAACTCATGAGAACTCCTCTGGAAAGGCATGAAGTTTACCCGGCACGCGGCGGTTTGTGTGCGTTGAAAGGCGCAAGAGCGGTGCAGACAGAAATCTGTTCTGCTGTAGCTCAAATCCCCCGTAGCAGCTGCCGCAGCAATCTGATAAAACGATTCAGCCATGCTGATCAAGGCGCGCATCCTATGCCGGCCAAAAGCAGCACAAGAGTGATTTGTAGCCATAGTCATCATTCTTGAAAAAAGCACTGCTGACAGACCTTGACCTCGCGGCAGGGTCTGGCGATAAAAACCTTATCCGCATCACCCAATCCAGACGGGGTAGCGACATGACCACAGCAAACATCCTTGGCAACCTGTTCCCGACCTCCGCCGACATCCCGGAAAAGTACCGCCTGGGCGATCCGGTCGAGCAACGCGAATACCTCGTCGATGGCGTCCTGAAAATCTGGAGCGGCCCCTTGGCAGTGGTGCGCAGTCCGGTGTACCTGGCCAGTGAAAACGCTGATGAACAAGTCATTCTCGGCAGCACACCGCTGCTCGACGCCGAGACCGCGCTGACCGCCCTCGACGCCGCCGTCCGCGCCTATGACCGTGGCCAGGGCAACTGGCCAACGATGCGGGTGGCCGAGCGGATTCAGCATGTCGAAGCGTTCCTCAGCCGCATGCGCGAACAGCGCGAGGCGGTGGTCAAGCTGCTGATGTGGGAAATCGGCAAGAACCTCAAGGACTCGGAAAAAGAGTTCGACCGCACCTGCGATTACATCGTCGACACCATCAACGCCCTCAAGGAACTCGACCGTCGCTCCAGCCGTTTTGAACTGGAACAGGACACACTTGGCCAGATCCGTCGCGTACCGCTGGGCGTCGCCTTGTGCATGGGGCCTTACAACTACCCGCTGAACGAGACGTTCACCACGCTGATTCCGGCGCTGATCATGGGCAACACCGTGGTGTTCAAACCGGCCAAGCTCGGCGTCCTGCTGATTCGCCCGTTGCTGGAAGCGTTCCGCGACAGCTTCCCGGCCGGGGTGATCAACGTGATCTATGGCAGCGGTCGCGAGACCGTCAGCGCGCTGATGGCCAGCGGCAAGATCGATATCTTTGCCTTCATCGGCACCAACAAGGCCGCCAGCGACCTGAAAAAACTCCATCCCAAACCCCACCGTTTGCGTGCAGCTTTAGGGCTGGACGCGAAGAACCCCGGCATCGTGCTGCCCGAGGTGGATCTGGACAACGCGGTCAACGAAGCTGTCACCGGTTCACTGTCGTTCAATGGCCAGCGCTGCACTGCGCTGAAGATCCTCTTCGTTCACGAGCAAGTGGTCGACCGTTTCATCGAAAAATTCAATCGTAAACTCGCCACGCTCAAACCCGGTATGCCGTGGGAAAACGGTGTGTCGCTGACCCCGCTGCCGGAGTCGGGCAAGGTCGATTACCTGCATGGGCTGGTGGACGATGCCGTGAGAAAAGGCGCCAACGTGGTGAACGAGAATGGCGGCCAGGCACGCGGTTCGTTCTTCTATCCGGCGGTGCTGTACCCGGTGACTACCGACATGCGCGTCTATCAAGAGGAACAGTTCGGCCCGGTGGTGCCTATCGTTCCTTATCGTGACCTGGAGACGGTGATCGACTACGTCCTCGAGTCTGACTTCGGTCAGCAATTGAGCCTGTTCGGCACCAATCCTGTCGAGGTTGGGCGGTTAGTGGATACCTTTGCCAATCAGGTCGGGCGGATCAACATCAACGCCCAGTGCCAGCGCGGCCCGGATACCTTCCCGTTCAACGGACGCAAGAATTCGGCCGAGGGCACGCTGTCGGTGCACGATGCGTTGCGGACATTTTCGATCCGTACGCTGGTGGCGACCAAGTTCCAGGAGAGCAACAAGGAACTGATCAGCGATATCATCCGCGGACGGGAGTCGAGTTTCCTGACCACCGACTATATTTTCTAGAACGCACTCTGAGGACACCCCGCAAACCCGATGACAGCCTTTCGATCATCCCGATTGCCACCGTTGCTGCGCCGGCTACTGCGTCCGCTTCTGGACCCGTACCGGCGCTATCGCAACGCCAAACTGATCCACGCCATACGGGTGTCGCTGGGGTTGTTGGCGACTATTCTGCTGACCACCGGGATCCACCTGCCCCACGGCGAATGGGCGTCAGTGACCATGTTGGTGGTGATCGGTGGTTTGCAGCACCACGGCAACATCGGCAAGAAAGCCGCCGAGCGCGCGTATGGCACACTGATAGGTGCTGGTGTGGGCTTGCTGCTGGTTGCGCAGCAGGCCTGGCTCGGCATGCCGTGGCTGACTTACTTCGGTATGTCAGTGGTCTGCGGCTTTTTCTCTTACCATGCGATTGGCAAGGGCGGTTACACCGCGCTGTTGTCGGCGATCACCGTATTCATTGTCGCCGGCCACGGCGACAACCCGGTGACCGACGGGCTCTGGCGTACGGTCGACATCCTCATTGGCATCGTCCTGGCCCTGGCCTTTTCTTTCGCGCTGCCGCTGTACGCGGTCTACTCCTGGCGCTACAAACTCGCCAGCGCCTTGCGCGACTGCGCGAGTATTTACAGCCGGATCATCAGCGGCCAATCGGTCACCGATGACCACTACCTCAAGATGCTCAGCCGTCTCAACGGGGTGATGGTGCAACTGCGCTCGTTGATGCCGTCGGTGTCCAAGGAAGTGCGAATGTCCATGACCGAACTCGATGCCCTCCAGCGCAACTTGCGGATGTGCATCAGCACCCTGGAAATTCTCGCCAACACCCGCCCCGAAGCAAGCGACGAACAGGCCATGGCGCAAATGCAACTGGCGCTGAAAGCCGAGCACCGGCAGATTCGCGTGTTACTGATCGGCATGGCCCGAGCGCTGCAATCCGGTACGACACAACGCCTGGAGCGTGCGACCGATGAAACCGCCTCGCAGACCGTCATGGGCACTCCGGTCTACAGCGCGCTGGATGGTTATCGATTACTGACCCGACAACTCGCCGCCAACCTCAGTGACATGCGCCAGCGATTGGTGAAGACTGCGCCCCGCTGGAAAATCTGAGTGTCGGTCACTGCGTCGCGACTTTACGAACGCCGTTGCCCCAACCCTGTTGCATACCGGCGGCGGCCAGCAGAATCGTGACCACACCGATCCACTGCAGAAGTTCAAGGCGATGGCCGAAGGCAAACCAGTCAACGAAAATCGCCGCAATCGGGTAGATAAACGACAGTGCGCCGGTCAGTGCCGTCGGCAGTTTCTGAATCGCACCGTAAAGCAGCACATACATCACGCCGGTATGCACGACGCCCAGCGTCAGCAAACTGGCCCAGGCGCCGGGTTGTTGCGGCAACGCGGAAAAGTTCGCCCACGGCGCAAGCAACAGCACGCCGGTGCAGACCTGAATCAGCGCGATCAAGTGTGGTGGCGTGCCAGTCAGGCGTTTGATGATCAGCGCGGCAAAGGCATAAAGCAGTGCGGCGCCCAAGGCCAGTGCAATCCCCAGCAGGTATTCACCGCCCCCCGCGCCCTGCTCACCATGGGCACTGACGATTGCCAGCATCCCGAGAAATGAAACCCCGAGCCAGAACAGTTTTTGCGCGGTGATCTTCTCGCCTAGAAACAGCGCTGCCAGACCGACCAGCATGAACGGTTGCACGTTGTAGACCGCCGTACCAATGGCAATCGAGGCGCGGGAATAGGAGGCAAACAACAGCACCCAGTTACCGACAATTGCGACCCCGCTGAGCACCGCCAGCAAGAATGTGGTGCGAGTCAGAATGCCCGGGCGCAGAAAGCCGAACACTGCGCAAATTAGCAGCAAGGTCGCAGCACCGAACACACAACGCCAGAACACCACGTCCAGCACGGGCTGACCGGAGACCAGCACGAACCATCCGATGGTCCCGGAAATAAGCATGGCGGCAGTCATTTCCAACGACCCACGACGCAGTGTTTTATCCATGATCAGGCTCCTCGATATGAGCCCAAAGTATGCCAATCCAACGCCGCGCCACTCCAGACTCAAATGCAGGCTAAACTGCCAATTCACCTTTTTTATCAAGGCAGATTCAAGTATTTGCCTAATGGGAGTTTGCATGACTGACGACATTGACCAACTGCTGATCGCAGCCCTTATGGAAGACTCCCGACGCTCGCTCAAGGCCCTGGCGCAGATCAGCGGCCTGTCATCGCCCAGCGTCGCCGAGCGCCTGCGCCGACTCGAAGAGCGTGGCGTGCTCAAGGGCTACACCGTCGACATCGACCCCAAATGCTTCGGTTATCAACTGCAGGCCATCGTGCGTATTCGCCCGTTGCCCGGCCAGTTGCAGAATGTCGAACGGCAGATCCAGGCCATTCCCGAGTTCACCGAATGCGACAAGGTCACTGGTGATGACTGCTTCATCGCACGCCTGCATGTGCGTTCGATGGAACAGCTGGACACCCTGCTCGACCGCCTCAACAGCTATGCCGAAACCAACACCGCGATCGTCAAGAAGACCCCGGTGAAACGGCGGTTGCCGCCGATGGCGTGAGTGCTGCTTTATTCCAAACAGTGTAAGTTGAGGGTTTTCCGGCGAAGGATTGGCGGTATGAAAACTCTGGCAATGTCCTTGGCGGCACTGATGCTTGGCGGGTGCGGCACCATCCAGACAGTGGTGCGCCATGACGATGCGGCTATAAAAAGTCTCAAGGAACAGAAAAGCTACTGCGGCGCCGTCCCTCGAATCTACAGCGGCCTGACCTACGATTTCTGCACACTGAATGCTCCCCTGCATTCAGGCGTCGACGCGCAAAAATACAACAACGGCACGATTATCGTCTTGATAGACGCCGTTATTTCCGGTGCTCTCGACACTGTGTTGCTGCCCTACACCATTTACCGGCAACAGGCCGACGGCAGCATTATCGTCACCGAGTGAGCCCTGCCCAAATGCCAAACAACAAAAAACCCGCCGTAGCGGGTTTTTTGCTCAAGGCTGCGATCAGTCATCGCGGCTCATGATGCCGAAAATCTGCAACAAGCTGATAAACAGGTTGTAGATCGATACATACAGGCTGATGGTCGCCATGATGTAGTTACGCTCGCCGCCATGAATGATGGCGCTGGTCTGGAACAGAATACAGACCGAAGAAAACAGCACGAAGCCCGCGCTGATCGCCAGTTGCAGACCGCTGATCTTGAAGAACATGCCTGCCAGCGTCGCACCCAGCAAGACGAAGAAACCAGCGGTGATGAAACCACCAAGGAAGCTCATGTCCTTGCGGGTGATCAGCACATAGGCCGACAGACCACCGAATACCAGTGCGGTCATCGCGAAAGCCGAGCTGACCACTTCAGCGCCGCCTTGCATGCCCAGATAACGATTGAGAATCGGGCCCAGCAGGAACCCCATGAAACCGGTCAGGGCAAACGCCGACACCAGGCCCCAGGCCGAGTCGCGGAGCTTGTTGGTCAGGAAGAAAAGCCCGTAGAAACCGATCAGCACCACAAACACGTTCGGGTAGCCGACACGCATCTGCTGAGCGACGAACGCCATCACACCGCTGAATGCGAGCGTGAGAGCGAGTAAACCATAAGTGTTGCGCAGGACGCGGCTAACCTCTAGCTGCTCAGCCTGCACGCTGTTATTAACTGCGTAATCCTGTTCGCGCATGGCGACACTCCTGTAGGTTTGAAACGTTCAGTCGCAAAGATCATAACAGACGCTCTGTAACAAGCTATGCAGAGAGTTTGACAGTGTGTTTCATTCAGGTATTATGGCGCCCGCAACGCAAAACGGAGGTGTGGCCGAGTGGTTTAAGGCAACGGTCTTGAAAACCGTCGACTGTAACAGGTCCATGAGTTCGAATCCCATCGCCTCCGCCATATTTGTACGTTAGAGCCCTGATTATTCAGGGCTTTTTCGTTTCTGGGGTTTGGTGAAGATCTCGGCGCTCAGCATGAGTTCCAGAACAATTTGGAAGTGTTCCAGAACTAAGCCCATTTTCAGCCCTTCCGGCGTCCCCTCGACCGCTCCATTTCCCCGTCGTGTAACACAACATTTCCGCTGCTACGCTGACCTCATAACCGAGGAATCGCGATGCCAAACTCTGACCTGCTCCCTTCCCTGCTCTACAAGATCAATGAAAACCAGCTCGCCCTGGAGGCCGCCATCATGGAGCTTTCCAACTGGGTCGAGGCTCGCGGCTCAGCCGACGTCGCCGACAACGTTCGCGGTGCCTTGGACACCATCGACAAGAACGAGGAGTTCATCAAGCTGACCCTCGCCGTCCTGATGACGCCGGACTGACGGCCCTACATCTCGTCGCCCCCCCATCGCCCGACCGTCTCGTCTCGATTGCTGTAAATCTAAACAGTGCAAAGCAAAGGCGCCTACCGTGGCCCCCCTCGACATCGAAGACACCAGCGACTGGCTTGGATGCCCGACCGAATTGGAAGCCGTCTCCCACTACAACCACATGCTGGAGAATGAAGTCCAGGAGCTGACCCTGCAACTGCGCAAAGCCCGCGAGGACATCTTCGGCCTGGTGCAGATGAACAGCCAGTTAAGCAGCGAAAAGGCGAACCTGAGTCGCGAGCTCAAAAAGGCGCTGGAAGACGTCGGCAGACTCAACACCGAAACATCAGAGAGAGATCGAACACCTAGGAGGTCAATGCTTTCAGGAACCTTCAGCACTGGAGTGTTGGAGTCTAGACGGTCCGTAACATTATGTTTTCTGCGGCCTCAAAGGGCTGCGAAGTTACATGACTGAGGAAAGTCCGGTGTGTGCGTGGCCGATGTCTTCGTCGACAAACTCGACAGGGGCGTGCTCGGTTTTATTGAGCCGCATCAGTTTCCCT
This sequence comes from Pseudomonas frederiksbergensis, assembly GCF_001874645.1. Classification (NCBI taxonomy): domain Bacteria; kingdom Pseudomonadati; phylum Pseudomonadota; class Gammaproteobacteria; order Pseudomonadales; family Pseudomonadaceae; genus Pseudomonas; species Pseudomonas frederiksbergensis. The sequence continues at coordinate 5,333,223 of NZ_CP017886.1, read as the reverse complement.
CTGGCCGTGATGCTTTAGGCTGCTCTTGAGCCCTTGCCGTTTGCGGGGCGTTCAGGAGCTTTTATGCCAACATCCCCGGTTCAGGTCACCATCAATGGAGAACTGATCGAAACCAGCGCCCTGCGTTCGATCCTGGAAGCCGTTATCGACTCAGGACAACCGCTCATCGACGACATCGGCTGCATGGGCCAAGGCGTCTGTGGCTCGTGCCGGGTGCTGATCCGGCGTGCCGGCGAACGTGAGGTCAGCACCGCCCTGGCCTGCGAAACCCGAGTCGAGCAGGGTTTGCAGATCAGTTTCCTCGACCATCTGCCCATGAACCGGCACCACACCTACAACCTCCACGACTGGGACGACACCTGGAACATCTCGGAGCGCATTGCCGCAACCTTTCCCGAAGCCAGTCATTGCCGGCACTGCGGCGGTTGCGACCGCGCCTGCCCCAAGGGCCTGGACGTGCAGAAAGGCGTCAACCTGGCCGCCGTCGGGGATCTGTCAGCGAGCCAGGTATTCGACGAATGCATCATGTGCAACCTGTGCACCATTGCCTGCCCCGAGCATATTTCGCCGAACCATCTGGGCCTCTACATACGCCGGATGTCAGCTTCCGTCGGCTTTCGACCGGCGGACCTGATGCAGCGCCTGAGCCAGATCAACCGCGGTGTGATGAGCGTCGACCCCAACGTGACTCTGGAATAAGGAACACAACATGCCCGGTATTCCTTATCTGCAAGCACTGGCCCAACTGCGCGCCAGCGCTTGCGAGCCCGCCTCTGAAGCATTCGATAAACAGGCACTGCTGCACGCCTTCCACCCGGACTATCAGGTTGGGGCCAATACGCCGCTGCAGGTGGGAGTGAATCGCGGGGACAATTGCCCGCGAGAACTGGCGGACCGCCTGCACAGCAACGCGCAAATTGATGACGCGGCATTGGCCGGTGCCCCGGTGGTCAATACCGGTGTGCTGATTATCGGCGGCGGCGGTGCCGGTTGCGCGGCGGCGCTGACCGCCGTGGAGCACGGTGCCCATGTCATCCTCGCGACCAAGCTGCGCCTGGGCGACAGCAATACGGTGATGGCCGAGGGCGGTATACAGGCTGCCGTCGGCGAGGACGACAGCCCCCAGATTCACTTTGAAGACACCCTGCGCGCCGGCCACCTCTGTGCCGATCGAACGCTGGCGGCGCGCCTCGCCCAGTCGGGGCCGGAGAGTATTCGTTGGCTGATTGAGCGCGGCATGCACTTCGATCTCGCCGAGGGCGGCTTGATCGGTGGCAAGCTGCTGCGCAAGAAACCCGGCGGTGCCAGCCGTGCGCGCATCCTCTCGTTCAAGGACTACACGGGTCTGGAGATGATGCGGGTGCTGCGCGAGGCGGTGGAACTGGAAGAGCGGGTGACCGTGTGGAACCGCTGCCCTTTGGTAGAGCTGCTCTCCGACGAAAGCGGCACCTGCGTGGGCGGCGTACTGTACAACCTGGAACGACACAGCTTCATCCTCGTACGCGCCAGCCGCGTGATACTCGCCACGGGCGGCGCTGGGCGCCTGCACCTGAATGGTTTCCCCACTTCCAACCATTATGGCGCAACCGCCGACGGCTTGATCCTGGCCTATCGTCTTGGCGCTCGCCTGCGCGAAATCGATTCCTTCCAGTATCACCCCACCGGATTGGCCTGGCCGTCGCATCGTGTCGGCGGGCTTATTTCCGAAGCCGCGCGCTCGGCCGGAGCCTATCTGGTGAACGGCCTGGGGCAGCGTTTCATCCCCGAACTGCAAACCCGCGATGTAGTGTCCGCCGCGATCCTCAAGGAATGCGCCGAAGGCCGTGGCGTCGAGCGTGACGAGCAGCTGGGCGTCTTGCTCGATACGCCCGGTCTGGAGCGCCGCCATCCGGGGATTCTCAAGGAGCGCCTGGTGAGCCTGGGGCATGTCGCGGGCCAGTGCGGTATCGATCCGGCCGTGGAGCCGCTAATCGTCCGGCCGACCCTGCATTATCAAAACGGTGGTGTGGCCATCAACGAGAACGGCGAAACCTCGGTACGCGGGCTGTACTGCGTCGGCGAAATCAGCGGCGGCATCCATGGACGCAATCGCATGATGGGCAACGCCCTGGCAGAGATCATCACCTTCGGACGCAGGGCTGGAGAGCACGCGGCACACACCGCCGACCCCACGCCCGCGCCGAAGGTCGGCCTGTCACACGTGTACGACTGGCAACGCCAGTTGATCGCCGCCGGCTTGCCACTGGACGTCTACGGCCCCGAGTTGTTCCCCGGGTACGGCAACTTCGACCTGCGCCGGCACAGCGCCGTGCCCCACCGTGCCACTGGCGCACTGCCAACCACTCACGCCGACTCGCTGCCTTACTGAGATGCCTGAGATGAAGACTCAACTCGTATTACTCGCCCCTGCCGTACAAGTGGGCGCCGACCTCGATGCCTGGTTCGCCCAGGGCGGCGGTGAAGGCTTGCGCGCCGCGCTAAGCAATCCAACCGGCATCCTCTCGACCCTGGCCGAAGCAAACCTGCGCGGTCTGGGTGGCGCCGGTTTCCCCACCCATCGCAAGTGGGCAGCCATGGCGGCGCAGCCTGCGGAGCTGGAAAAGTATGTCCTGTGCAACGGTAACGAGGATGAGCCAGGCACCTTCAAGGATCGCGAGCTACTGGAAAAATCGCCGCATCAGGTGATCGAGGGCGCGCTGATTGCCGCGCTAGCCACCCAGGCCAATCACGTTTATCTCTACGTCAACCCTCACCAGCACTGCGCAGTGGCCGTTGTGCGTCAGGCCATCGAGCAGTGGCGGGGCTGCGCCCTCCTGGCCGAAGTCGCCAAGCACCAGAATCGCCCGATCGACCTTGCGGTGGTGGAAAGCTCGGGCCTGTATATCGGCGGCGAAGAAACCGCCGTGATCGCCAGTGTCGAAGGCGGCTTCCCCTTCCCCCGGCAAAAACCGCCCTATCCCGCGCAAAGTGGCGTGCATGGCCAACCGACGCTGATCAACAACATCGAAACCCTGGCCCATGCTGCCCACATCCTGCGCCATGGCGCCGCCTGGTACCGAGACCTGGGCCTGGGTGACGCCTGTGGGACCAAGCTCTACTCACTCTCCGGGGACGTACTCAGGCCAGGTCTATACGAGCTACCGATGGGCACCCCGTTGCACACGCTGATTTTCGAGCACGGCGGTGGCATGTTGGGCGAACGCGCCTTCAAGGCGGTATTCACCGGCGGTCCTTCCAATACCCTGCTGGGCGCGGATGATCTGGATGTGCCCCTGGACTTTGATACGCTGAAGGCCCGTGGTTCAAGCCTGGGTACTGGGGCCATGATCGTGATCTCGGAGGGCACCAGCATCGTGCGCAAGGTGGCAGAGTACGTCGATTTCTTTGCGGCGGGCTCCTGCGGCCAGTGCCCACCTTGTAAAGCCGGTACCTATCAACTCTCGCGGTTGCTGAGGCGAATCGATACCGGCACGGGTCTGCCCAATGACCTACAGGCACTGGAGAGTCTCTGCCATTTGCTTCCGGGCAGCGGCCGCTGTGGCCTGATTGATGGCGCGGCAACGGTGGTACTCAGCTCCCTGAAGCAATTTCGCAACGAATACGCCGCTCAAGTCATTGCAGTGGGTTGATGACGTCCAATCACCCTTCAATCGCATTCAGCCCTCGGTATTATTAGGAACTCGATAGTGCGTAATCTCTGGACATTTCTGCTGCCACCTTGCGTTGCGCTGGTGCTCGCACTCCTGCCGGCACCTGCCGGATTGGCCCCCCATGCCTGGTATTTTTTCGCCCTGTTCGCGGGTGTGGTCGTAGGCCTTATTTTCGAACCGCTGCCGGGCGCCGTGATTGGCCTGATCGGGGTCGCGGTCGCGGCGGTGTTGGCCCCCTGGGTGCTGTTCAGTCCAGAACAACTGGCCAGCGCAGGCTTCAAGGTGCCCACGGAGGCCTTGAAATGGGGCCTGTCGGGCTTCGCGAACAACACTGTCTGGTTGATCTTCAGCGCCTTCATGTTTGCCCTGGGCTATGAGAAGACCGGGCTGGGGCGGCGTATTGCGTTGCTGCTGGTCAAACGCATGGGCCGCAAGACCCTGACGCTAGGCTATGCCGTCATGCTCGCGGACCTGGTGCTGGCGCCCTTTACCCCGTCCAACACCGCTCGCAGTGGCGGTACCATCTACCCGGTGATTCGCAACCTGCCTGGACTATACGACTCCAAACCGAACGACCCCAGCGCGCGGCGCATCGGCTCCTATCTGATGTGGGTTGCCATCGCGTCCACCTGTGTCACCAGCTCGCTGTTCATGACCGCATTGGCGCCCAACCTGCTGGCATCGGCCCTCATCGAAAAAACCGCCGGCGTGCATATTTCCTGGGGCCAGTGGTTTATCGCCGCAGCACCGGTCGGCCTGCTGTTACTGGCAGTGCTGCCATTGCTGGCGTACTGGCTGTATCCGCCGCAGATCAAGAGCAACGAAGAGGTGCCGGCCTGGGCTGCCCGCGAACTGGCAGATCTGGGCTCACTGTCACGCAGCGAAAAGATCCTGTTGGCGTTGGTGGTGAGTGCGCTCGGACTGTGGATATTCGCGGGAGCATGGCTCGACCCGGCCCTGGTGGGCATCCTTGTCATCGTGTTGATGCTTCTGACAAATGTCATCACTTGGAATGACGCACTGGGCAACAAGGCAGCCTGGAACACCTTCGCCTGGTTCGCCACGCTGGTAGCACTGGCCGACGGGCTGACACGCGTGGGCTTTGTGCCCTGGTTTGGTCAATTCGTCGCGGCCCACCTGAATGGATTTTCTCCAAACGTTGCCATGGTGCTGCTGGTGGTGGTGTTTTATCTGGCCCATTACCTGTTCGCCAGCTCCACCGCCCACACCACCGCGCTACTGCCGGTGATGCTGGCGGCCGGGATGGGGGTGAGCGGCATCGATCTGCAAGCCTTCGCGCTGCTTCTGGGCACTTCACTGGGGCTGATGGGTATTATTACGCCCTATGGCACGGGGCCGAGCCCGGTCTACTACGGCAGTGGTTATCTGCCTAGTGCCGATTACTGGCGCCTGGGCTCTATCTTCGGCGGGTTGTTTCTCATTCTGCTGCTGGGCCTGGGTGCGCCTTGGATCCTTGCGCTGTCCTAGGCTACACCGCAGAACAGAGCGTTGCCCATTTTCAACGATTTGCCACTCCTGCTTGAACGAGGTTACTTCAACGCATGAGTCATTGGATTCATGAGTGCGATTGGTCCGGCCTACGCTTGCCTGAGTACTGCAGGTCGCTTGATGCGAAAAAAACCACCGGTTGAGGTGGTCTTGGCTTTCTTCTGCAGTATATGCCCGTAGGCCGTCGCGAGGTTCCGGTACTGCTCCAGTGATCCCCGCCAAGCCCCACTACACCCCTACCTAAATTCAGATTGTGTATTTCTCGGATGCAGCCTGGGGGACACGCCATCAGTTATTTGCAAGCTGAGCCACTTCGCTGGACGTAACTAGCGCCTTCAGCGACGCATCGAACTGTTTCAGGGCATCCACTTGCAAGTCACGTTGCTGGTCAATTTGTGTGGCAATCTCCCGAGCCGCTTTGCCATGAACCCAGACTGAGGGTAGTTCCTTTCCACTGTAGCCTTCGGCCTTACCGATATATTGCAGGTTCGAATCGTAGAACTTGGCGAGAAAACGCGCTTCGACCTGGGTATTACGCTTCGTCACCAGACGGCTGTAGGTGTCCAGCATTACCACCACATCCGGACGGGCTTGCACTAGAGCATCGAGGTTGTCGTACACGGTCACTGAGGAAAATTGTCTCCGTAGCGAACTCTTGAGCCAGTCGATCGCCAGTTTCGGATCAGAGCTGTTGATAAACGCGCTGCTGATGCGGGAATCGAGCGCACCATTTTTCGCGCCGTTCTGCGCGACGGAATGGTACTGCTCAAGGTACTCAAGGGTATTGATAGTGTTTTCGCTGTAGAGCACACCCACCGATTGTGAATGCTGCAGGCCAGTGGTGCTGTCGGCCATCGATAGAAAATGGCAGGACTGCTCACCGGCAGCGTAGGCAGGCGCTATGGCAGCAACACCACCGCTTAATACGGCGACAAGCGTCAGCAGGGTAGAAATTTTCATCGCGTATGTTCCTTCAGAAGCGGCTTCGGTATAGCGCCATCCTCCTCCTTTGCCGGCAAAACAGAACTTGCATTCCTTGATGATAACTATCAACTGAACGAATGGTGAAAAGCGGCGGGCGGCATGGGCTGACGATCGCGCTGACCTGCTACAGGCACGACCCTCTCTAAATCTGAATGCCTGCTTATCTCTTCGACAAGCCCTTGCTCCGAGGCCACAGAGTAATCGAACATCCGTTCGTCTTGCCCGCAGCAAGACGCTTACGATTGATCCATGCCAGGGCCGAAGTTCTATTCCTCAATCAAGGTTTAAGAAGTGTTGCCAATATTTCTGATGGCTGCGCGCCGCTTATTAGCGTCTCGCCTAACTTCATGCCTGGTGTCAGCCGTCCACACCACGCGATGGTTTCGCGCTCGGCCTTCACGAGATCCTCAACGCCGTCCTCGCTACGCAGAAAGTTCATGGCCATTTGTCGCTCTTCGGCATCTTGCTTCAGTAATGCGAGAAGCGACGCTGGATCGCTTATGTCCTTCCCTTCGCAAAAATGCGCTTGGTAAATACCGTCAAACAGGGTTCGGGGGCATTTACCCCTACCCTTCTGCCACTGCATGAGCCGAAGTGCAGGCTCCGTATCCGGCATCGTGGTGATCCGGCTGAAGTCCAACGAGATGCCGAATTCCGCAGCGGCAAGGGACAGGGCCTCTTCATAGGTTTTGGCTTGGCTGCCGAAGCGATTCTCTCGGTATGTTCGATAGTCCATGCCAATCTGCGCTTTCGGATGCGCTGACCGACAAGCCTGGTAGTCGATAGGGAGGATTACCCCGGTTTTGGCCATGGCTTGACGCAGGCGTTTTTCACCCATCCAACACCAAGGGTTGAGGAAATCAAAGGCTAAGGCGATGAAATTGTTTTTCATGTTGGTCAACCGATATGTCCAGTGACCAGACTTTAGGTGAATTGACCCGATCCGAGTAGACATCCGCAACGCTGCGTTGCGTGTGCTCTGTTATCGCTATCAGTAGCTGAGGATTTCTTCGAGAAAAGATATGAAAACCTTCACCCGGCTAGATCCTCGATGGTTTGGCAAATACAGCACGTTGATCATGCCATTGGCGTCGCCCGGGTTGGCCTCGTAGTTGGCGAGCACGCGGGTCAGGCGCCCCTGGAGCACATCTTCGGCCACTAGCCAATCCGCCAGCAACGCAGTGCCTCTGCCACTCAAAGCCGCCTCACGCAGGATATCGGCATTATTGCTTTCAAGCCGTCCCTGAACATTGATGCGAATGCAATCTTCTGAGCCGCGAAAAGCCCAACCGTGATGCATGCCCCCGTAATCGAAGCGCAAGCATTCGTGATTTAAAAGTTCTTGGGGCTGCAAGGGAATGCCGGCTCTCGCAAAATAGTCGGGGCTTCCTACTACCCATCGTTCGAACCGGCCAATTGGTTTACTGATAATGTCTTCGCTGGCTAATGAGGAACCCAAGGGAAACTCTGAAAAAGACTTTCAGATTTGGTGAAATAGCCGCCTGATCCGAACACGACGGTTGAGCCCCGATGAAACAGATGTCCTTCGCCGATGCCGAGTACGCCGGCAAACGTAAGCAGACCCGCCGCGAGCGTTTCCTGATCGAGATGGATCAGGTCGTGCCCTGGAAGGGTCTGATTGCCTTGATCGAGCCGAATTATCCGAAAGGCGAAGGTGGTCGTCCGGCGTATCCATTGATGGCGATGTTGCGGGTTCATCTGATGCAGAACTGGTTCGGCTACAGCGATCCGGCGATGGAAGAAGCGCTGTACGAGACCACTATCCTGCGCCAGTTTTCGGGGCTGCATCTGGATCGGATTCCCGATGAAACCACGATCCTCAACTTCCGACGTCTGTTGGAAAAACATGAGTTGGCCGGCGGGATTTTGCAGGTCATCAACGGTTATCTGGGCGACCGTGGCCTGATGTTGCGCCAAGGTACGGTGGTCGATGCGACGATCATTCATGCGCCGAGTTCGACCAAGAATAAAGAGGGTAAACGCGACCCCGAAATGCATCAGACGAAGAAGGGGAACATGTATTTCTTCGGGATGAAAGCGCATATCGGCGTCGATGCCGAGTCGGGTTTGGTGCATAGCCTGGTGGGCACGGCGGCCAATGTGGCGGACGTGACGCAGGTCGATCAGTTGCTGCATGGCGAGGAATCATACGTGTCTGGCGATGCCGGTTACACCGGTGTGGACAAGCGTCCTGAGCATCAGAATCGCAAGATGATCTGGTCGATTGCCGCACGGCCCAGCAGCTATAAAAAACACGCGAAAAAGAGTTTGATCGGGCGCCTGCGGCGCAAAATCGAATATGCGAAAGCACAAGTCCGGGCGAAGGTTGAGCATCCATTCCGAGTGATCAAGCGTCAGTTTGGCTATACGAAAGTGCGCTTTCGCGGCCTGATGAAAAACACCGCGCAACAGGCCACGCTATTTGCCCTGTCGAACCTGTGGATGATGCGAAAACGGCTGCTGGTCGCGGGAGAGATGCGCCTGTAATGCGGGAAAAGCGCCTTGAAAAGGCGTCGCTCAAGGGTGAAACGATGAGTTAAGAATAGGAAAGGTCTGATTTCTGACCAGCCAGCGTTTTTTGAACCTCTACCAACGAGGGCATCAAAAATCGCTGACTACTTCAGACCTTCCCAAGCGAACGGACAGATCGATTCGCTCTTTCAACAGATCGGTCATTTGGTCGCTCAGAGACAGGCTCACGTTTAGCTCTGGATACTGAGAAAACAAGCGTCCCATGTGTGGCGCTATGACCCGCCGACCAAACTCGACCGGTACGCTTACCCTCAAGCGACCGCGAGCTTCGGAGCTGCGGTCGGCAACTGCCGTGTCTGCCTCGGCGAGGGCATCAAGGATAAAAAGAGCCTTTTCGAAGTACGCTTGTCCCGCGACGGTGGGATTCGTATTACGCGTCGTACGATTGAGCAGTGACGCTCCCAACTCCGCTTCGAGACTCGCGACTTGGCGAGTTACCGATGAAGTTGAGACGTCGAGTTTACGCGCTGCTGCAGAATAGCCACCGCAGCGCACGGTTTCGACGAACATAGTCAGCGCAAGCAGTTTGTCCATGGCCCAAGTTCCGATGTAGTGAGCGACTGGATCTAGTGGCTCAACCTATATATTTAGCTGGACGCATTCTGAACAAGTCTTGCGCGTTTGCCTTGAATGGTTGTGCTGATAAAAATCACACTTTTGCGCTAGCGCGCATGCGGCTAAAAAACAGCACGGCAGCAACGGCGGGGACCAAAGCAGCCAGACAGACGAACAAATTCCATCCCAATCGTTCGTAAAGCGGACTCGCCAGCAGTGAGCCCAAGGCTCCGCCAAGGAAAATACTGGTCATGTATACCGCATTCAAGCGAGCGCGACTGTGCGGATCAAGAGCATAGACCTCACGCTGTCCCAGCACCATGTTCAGTTGAACAGCAAAGTCCAGCAGCACTGCGCTAACCACCAACCACAGGTAACCTGAGCTTGGCAGCGCAGCGATCAAAAGCGAAGCCGGCGCAAGAATCAAAGCGATGACGGTACCCCGTTTTGCGTGACCGGCATCCGCCAGGCGTCCTGCAATCGGAGCCGCTATCGCACCTACAGCACCAACCAAGGTAAACAGCGCTACCTGTGTTTGGCTGAAATGGTGATGACGGATGAGTTCGACAGGCGCAATCGTCCAGAAAATGCTGAAACTGGCAAAGAGTAATCCTTGATACAAAGAGCGCTCACGAAGCACGGCGTAGCGGCACGCCAAGGTAAAAATCGAACTGATCAACGCCCCGTAGCTGGCACGGTGAGCGGGCATTCGTTGCGGAAGAGCGACACCCATCAAGACTGCAATCATCGCCATCAGGGCAGACGCACCGAAAAACACACCGTGCCAGCCGAACGACTCGGCGAGTGTACTGGCGATCGGGCGTGAAAGAAGAATCCCCAACAGCAAACCACTCATGATGTTGCCCACCACTTGGCCGCGGGACTTTTCTGGCGCCATGTGCGCTGCCAGCGGCACCAGGATTTGCACTGCGACCGAAGTGAGGCCGATCAGCAACGAACAGATCAGAAACGTTGAAGCCGTTTGGCTCAGTGCGGCACCGGCCATGCACAAGGAAGCAGCCAGCGAGAAGCCAACCACCAGCCGACGATTTTCCATCAGGTCAGCCAAGGGCACCAAAAAGAACAGACCCAATGCGTATCCGAACTGAGTCAATGAAACGATGAGGCTGGCGTGCTCGCTTGATAGGCCAATCTGAGGCGCGATCAGTTCAACGATTGGCTGGGCGTAATACAGATTCGCGACGACGGCTCCACAACAGAAGGCGAGCAAAATTACCAGCGCAGTGGACAGGGTTGGCGACGCAATAGGGGGCGCCTTTAGATCGGTCGTTGTGGAGCTGCCAGAGGACATGGTCACACCTCAATAGGGGTTGAATGGATGTCGCTAGCGTAGGTGCCTGCTTCCAACTTAGGAATCAGGCTCCGGAGCAACACAGCGATGCGCGAGGCGCAACGCCCAGCGGACATTGCAGTTGGCGCAACACACTTTTGCGCGGCGAGGCGATACCCCCGCATCCGCATGCCTGTCTACCCTTCGCATCTCAAGCACACCGCTGTTGGGGTGGTTAGTGCAGCCGCAAAGGATGACCAAGCATGAACAAGAAAGGTCTCTGGTTAGGCGGACTTACGCTCGCCGTCTGTGGCGTCGCTTTAGCCGGTGCTCTGATGTGGCGGCCATCCCTCGCCCCCGTCAAGCAACATGCGTTGCAGGATTCCGAGCAGATCAAGCGCGGAGCGCTGGTTGTCGAGGCCGGCGATTGTGCGGTCTGCCATACGCGCCCGGGAGGCGAGTATTTGGCTGGCGGACTCGCGCTGGTGACGCCCTTTGGCACGCTCTACAGCACCAACATCACACCCGACGATCGCACCGGCATTGGTGAATGGTCTCTGGAAACGTTCGAGCGGGCCATGCGTCACGGGATATCCCGCGACGGGCATTTTCTTTATCCGGCGTTTCCCTACGCACATTATCGCCGCATGAGCGAAGGCGATCTGAAAGACGCTTACGCCTATTTGATGAGCGGGCCGCCAGTAGATTCGCCTGCTAGGCCAAACCAGATGAACTTCCCCATGAACATTCGGCCGCTGGTTTCGTTCTGGAACCTGCTGTTCCTTCACGGCGAACAGCCGCAATCGGAGTCCCGGCAAACGGCCCAATGGAATCGTGGGCGGTATCTGATGGAAGGCGCTGGACACTGCGCGGGCTGCCATTCACCACTCAACCTTTTGGGCGCTGAAAAGTCTGGGCAATCGCTGGCCGGGGGCATGGTCGATGGCTGGGAGGCTCCTTCCCTGCTTGGCTTGGCTCATGCGCATAAGCCCTGGAACAGCCAGCAACTGGTGGGCTATCTGCGCGGTGAGGTTGCTGCCGACCACGGAGCCGCGGCAGGTCCAATGAGGCCGGTCAGCCTGAGCCTGGCGAAAGTACCCATCAGTGATGTGCAAGCCATTGCCGAATACCTGCTGAGCCTGGGTGCGCACAATCCAGCTGAACCACGATCACCTTCTCCTGACATCACAACTGTCGATCCGACTGCGCGAAATGAAGGGGCAGCACTCTTCCAGGCTGCCTGCGCAGGTTGCCATGGCTCAGGGGCCCCCATGCGATTGATCGACGGACGTCCTGATCTCGCAGACACATCCGCCATGCGCTCCGCCACTTCGCGCAACTTCGTCAAAACGGTACTCGAGGGCATCGCTATGACTCCAGGCGCTTCAGGCCCTGGCATGCCGGCGTTTGCCACCACCTTGAACGAAGCCCAACTCACTGTGCTGGCTACGTATCTGCGTGCTCGCGCTGAGCCGGATCATCCCTGGGCCGACCTCTCAGTAACTATCAAAGACTTACGCGAGGATGCGAAATGACCCACATGACCCTGAATGTCAATGGATCGTCCCACCATCTGGACATCGACGCCGATACCCCTCTGCTATATGCCTTGCGCAACCAGCTTGAGCTAAACGGGGCAAAGTATGGGTGTGGGCTTGGCCAGTGCGGCGCCTGCACGGTGATCGTCGACAACAAGCCGATATTTTCCTGTGTAACACCTTGCTCAAGCGTACAGGGCAAAGAAGTCCGCACCGTAGAAAGTCTGGGTACAGCCGATCACCCCAGTGCGCTGCAAAAGGCGTTTATCGAAAAGCAAGCCGCGCAATGCGGCTATTGCATCGCCGGAATGCTGATGCGAGCCCAGGTACTGCTGGAGCGCAATCCAAACCCTGACGAGCAGACAATTATCGCTCACATGGCGCCGAACCTCTGCCGTTGCGGCACACACCTGCGAATCATCGACGCCATCCGCGCCGCGTCTGGAGCACAACATGAAGACCAACGCTAACGTCGATCTTGGGCGGCGCGCCTTCCTGCGTAACGGTTCCTTGCTGGTGGTGTTCTCGCTGCTACCGGTTGCAGGCAATGTATTGGCCGACACTGAAGTGGATACGCTCGGCACCCTGGTGCTGGCTCCAGACCTGCCCGGTAGCTTGCGCACCAACCCCTACCTGGATGCCTGGATCCGCGTCGATGCGCAGGGAATAACCGTTTACACCGGTAAGGCCGAACTGGGCACAGGGGTAAAAACCGCGTTGTTGCAGATCGCAGCCGAGCGTTTGGAAGTAGCGCCCAATGCAATCAACATGCTGACCGCCGACACCGCGTTGACACCCAATGAAGGCTATACCGCAGGTAGTCACACCCTCTTCGACAGCGGAACAGCGTTATTCAACGCCGCGGCCCAAGTGCGCCAATTGCTAGTGGAGTCTGCGTCCAGGCTTTGGGGCGTTGAGCCTGATCGGTTGGTGACACGTGATGCGATGATTCAAGAGCCCAACGGGCGGCGCATGACCTACTTCGAAGCAGTAAGCGGAGTGGATCTACATCGCTATGCGGAGCCGAAGTCTCCGGCAAAGCCCGCAGAAAAATTCAGTCTGATTGGGCATTCGCTGCCTCGCCTGGACATCCCGGCTAAGGTCAGTGGTGGTGCCGCATTCGTACAAGACATGCGTCTTCCAGGCATGCTGCATGCACGACTCATCCGGCCACCTGGACCAGGTTGCCGACTGCAGTCGTTTGATGCCAGCGCCTTGCAAAGCCTTCCTGGTGTGGTGCAGGTCGTGCGTGACGGCAACTACCTGGCCGTCGTTGCACAGGACGAATGGCAAGCAGTGAAGGCGATGCGCGCAGGGTATGAGCAGGCGAAATGGAGCGAAGGCGATGCGTTGCCCGACGCGCGCAATATCCATGCATTGCTCCCTCGATTGCCATCGCGCCGTTACCCCATCAGCCACAACGGTAGTCCGGCTTCGGTACCCGGATCGAGTTACCGGGCACGGGTGACCAAACACTATGTCATGCACGGCTCTATCGGCCCGTCCTGCGCGGTGGCCTGGCTCAAGGACGGTATGCTTACCGTCTGGACTCATACTCAAGGCGTCTACCCGCTACGCGCGGGTATCGCGGAAATGCTGGGGTTACCGTTGGATCGGGTTCGATGCATCCATACCGAGGGGTCGGGCTGCTACGGCCATAACGGGGCGGATGATGCTGCGGCGGACGCTGCATTGATTGCCATGCGAGTGCCCGGTTATCCCGTGCGGGTTCAATGGATGCGAGAGCAGGAAAACCTGTGGGAGCCCTACAGCTCCGCAATGATCACCGAGGTGCAGGCGAGCCTGGATCAAAGCGGTCGACTTCAGGATTGGGCATACGAACTGTGGACGACCCCGCACAACGAACGCATCGTCAATGCCGGTCGCTTGTTACCTGCGCGCTTGCTATCCAAACCGTTCGCCTCAGCCCCATCGGTTCCTATCGCGCAACCGGAAGGCGACGGTGACCGTAACGCCGTGCCGCTGTACAGCGTGGCATCGACCCGTATCGACATGAATTTCATCACCCAGATGCCATTTCGCACGTCGGCAATGCGCTCCTTGGGTGCGCACATCAATGTCTTCGCGATTGAAGCCTGTATTGATGAGTTGGCGACGCGTGCCGGAGTGGACTCAGTCGCTTTCCGCCTCGCACATTTGGAAGATCCTCGTGCTCGAGCAGTGGTAGAGCGAGTGCGGGACAACTTTGGCTGGACAGCAACGCCAACCGCGCCGGGCGTGGGTATCGGCTTTGCCTTCGCTCGGTACAAAAACATCATGGGGTATTGCGCTATCGCGGTGCAGGTACGCGTTCATCCTCAAACCGGCGACATAGTGGTTGATCGGGTGGTCACAGCCGTGGATGCCGGACAGATCGTCAGCCCCGACGGTCTGCGAAACCAAATAGAGGGTGGGATTGTGCAATCCACCAGTTGGACTTTGTACGAAGCCATCGATTTTGATGCTGGTGGAGTACGTAGTTATGACTGGAGCGGTTATCCGATTCTGCGCTTTCCGCAATTGCCACGGAATGTCGAAGTGCATTTGATTGATCAGCCAGGACAGCCATTTCTGGGTGCCGCAGAGATCGTACAAGGCCCTATGGCTGCCGCCCTTGGAAATGCGGTGACTAACGCCACTGGCCGCCGGCCTTCGCAACTGCCCCTGACTCGATCGTTTTAAGTGCAGCAATCGCTAACCGAGCGAGACCGCTCCGTGAGAGCGGTCATTGTTGCCTGCGCCGCGACCAGTGTTGCAACTCACGCAATACGGCTTAGCGAAGAGCGCTGATTATCAGAGTCCAGCCCAGCCCTTAGAGTAGGTCGAAAAGGAGGATCCACCCATGCGCAAGTTCACAACTACCCCTCAGCCCCTGTTCCAACCGATTGCCGTTGGCCCGTTGCAGCTCAAGCATCGCATCGCGATGGCACCACTCACACGCTCGCGAGCTGGCCAGCCTGGCGACGTGCCGACACAGATGAACGCCGAGTATTATCGTCAGCGCTCCAGCGCTGCCCTGATCATTACCGAAGCGACGCAGATCTCTCGACAAGCGCAAGGCTATGCCTGGACGCCGGGCATCTACAGCCAAGAACAGATTGATGGCTGGCGTGTGGTGGCCGATGAAGTACATAAGGCAGGCGGACAGATTTTCATGCAGCTATGGCATGTCGGGCGCGTTTCGCACCCCAGCTTCCAACCTGATGGCGGACTTCCAGTTGCGCCGACATCGATGCCGGTTCCTGGTAAAACATTCATTGTCGACGAACAGGGCAACGGCGTATGGGGAGAGATTCCTGACCCTCAGGCACTGACAATCGATGGCATCAGAGCAATCATAGAAGACTACCGTCGCGCTGCGCGCAACGCCATTGAGGCAGGAATGGATGGCGTTGAAATCCATGCAGGCAATGGTTACCTGCTTGACCAATTCATCAATAGCGCAAGCAACCAGCGAGATGACGCTTACGGTAGCAGCATCGAAAATCGCAGCCGCATGTTGCTCGAAGTCGTAGCGGCTGTAGCAGCAGAAGTCGGGGCAGAGCGAACAGCTGTACGCCTGACACCCATGGGGCGCTTCATGGGAATGGGTGACGACACGCCTGAAGACACGTTCGGTTATCTGGTTAACCGGCTCAACGATTGGTCGCTGGCCTACCTTCACCTGGTTGAGCCTGCCATCGTTGGGACTGTACGAGATGAGCAATTTGATCCCCGCTGGGACGCCATCATTCAGCAATTGCGTACCGCATGGCACGGTGTACTGATTCTCGCCGGTGGTTATGACCCAGCTAGCGCCGCACGGGCAGTGTCGGAAGGCCGCGCAGATATCATCGCCTTCGGTCGCCCTTTCCTGGCTAACCCTGATCTGCCACGACGTATCCGCGAGGAGCTGCCACTCAACCCATCGGATCCTGCCAGCTTCTTTGGAGGCGATGCACGCGGGTATACCGACTATCCCACCCACCCGTAATAGGGGTTGCCATGCAACACCTGGATCTGCTCGTGCTGGAACAGGCTCTTGATTGGGCCGCACAAGACCGCAGCTTGTGGCTATGTACGGTGATCTCGACGTTTGGCTCCGCGCCCCGGTCACCCGGGGCCATGCTAGTTGTTGATGAAACGGGTGCTTCTGTTGGCTCGCTGTCCGGTGGCTGTGTGGAAGAAGAGTTCTTCGCAAGCCTTGCGGGTGGGCATTTTCGGCAAGCGGCCCAGGTGATCAGTTACGGCACGAGCACCGAGGAGCGGCAGCGACTTCAGTTGCCCTGTGGAGGAAGCCTTGAGGTTCTGGTTGAATTTCGCGAACCGAGTCCACAATGGAAAATACATTTGCAGGTGCTGCTCGACGTTTTGCGCGGACAGCGCAGGATCCTGCGAAGAGTCAGTCTGAGCGACGGAAGCTTTAGCCTGTGCAGTGAAGAGGCTTGTACCAGTAACGTTAGGCATGAAAGGAATCATGTGCAGATCGGTATTGGGCCCGCTTTGCGAGTGCTTTTGGCTGGACTTTCGCCTGTCGCTCAGGCCTGCGGTCAGTTCGCCAAAGCTTTGGGTTGCGAGGTGGTTGTGTGCGATCCACGGGAAGAAGTCCGTGATTTGGCAATTGATGGCGTCGAGCTGTTACCCATTCTTCCTTCATTGTTCATCGCCAACGGCGGATGCCACGCCGCTACAGCGGTGGTTGCTCTGACACACGATCCGAAGATCGACGACCTGACTCTGATGGAAGCTGTGAACACTCAAGCCTTCTATATCGGGGCGATGGGGTCACGCCGAACCTCGGAAAAGCGAGCAGAGCGTTTGGCACGCATCGGGGAGTTGAGTGCTGAGCAAATTGCTCGGCTACATATGCCTATCGGGTTGGACTTGGGTAGCCGTACACCGACAGAAATCGCGTTGGCGGTTATGGCTGATGTTCTGCGGGTTTACCGGGGAAAGGATCGCGCTGCGTTATGAGCAAGAGGAGGAGTCCATATACGGACACAGAGCGCAGGCTGCACTAACCAATGAGATAGCCCCCTCTCGCGCATTGGTCTTTAATTGTCTCCACTCAAGATACAAACGGTCCGATCCAATCGTTCACGCAAGAACTCGATCAATGCCTGGACCGGTCGCGAGCCCTGACGATGCTGCGGATAGACCGCCGATAATGTCAACGGCTCAGGGTGGAAGTCGCCGAGCACCGGTACCAGCCGCCCATCCTTCAAGGCCGAACCGACAATGAAGGTTGGCAAATACGTAATGCCCATGCCGGCGATGGCCGCGTCCTTGAGCAATTCACCGTTGTTGACCCGCATCCTTCCCGTGACGTTGACGATCAATGGCTTGCCCTGCCCTACAAAACGCCATTGCACCTGACGACTGTGGCCATAAGGCAGGCAGTCATGAGCATGCAAATCCTCGGGTTTGACCGGGGTGCCGCGCTCGGCCAGGTAAGCCGGGCTGGCGCAATACACCCGCTGGATGGACGCGATGCGTCGGGCAATCAGCGTCGAATCTTCCAGCACCCCGATGCGCAATGCCAGGTCGTAACCCTCGCTGAGCAAATCTACCGGCCGGTCGCTGAGATCGACTTCAACCGTGACGTCGCGATAGCGCTGCAAAAACACCGGCAGCAGCCCCCCCAAATGTGCCACGGCGAACGACAGCGGCGCACTCAAGCGAATGGTGCCGCGGGGCTCGATGGTCTGGCCGGCTATCCCCTGCTCCACTTGCTCCACTTCACTGAGCAGGCGCAAGGCCGACTCGTAATAACTCTGCCCCAGGGGCGTGACGTCCAGCCGCCGGGTCGAGCGATTGAGCAGCCGCACGCCCAGGCGTTCTTCCAGTTGCATCAGACGCCGGCTGACGAACTGCTTGGACAGGCCCAACTGATCCGCCGCCGCGGTGAAGCTGCCGGAGTCCATGACCTGGCAAAAAATACGCATATCTTCGAATGGGTTCATTGTCACTTCCTGGTTGACAGTAAAACACTTTATAGCGGCTTTTTCCCTTTCTGACACCCCATTAATCTGTATCCATGGTGCTGCCGAGGCCTTGATTGAAAGGCCCGCTGAGAGCCCACCTCAGGTACTCAACTTCCAACGACTAAAAAAGGATTTTCCCATGAACATCGTCCAGAAAACCCTGACCACCAGCCTTCTCGCCCTTTGCGTCGGCAACGCATTTGCCGCTGGCAGCCCGGGTGTCGAGCACAACACCCAGGCCTTCCTCGAAGCCCTCGCGGCAGGCGACGGTAAACCGCTGGAACAACTGAGCCCCAGGGATGCCCGCGCCGTGCTGGCTGGTGCGCAATCGTCGGTGAAGGTGGATCTGTCGGGAGTGGAAGTCACTGAACGTTCGATCAAGGTCGGCGAACAGAACATCACGCTGAAAATCGTTCGCCCCGCCAAGGTCAAAGGTCAACTGCCGGTGTTCATGTTCTTCCACGGTGGTGGCTGGGTGCTGGGTGACTACCCGACTCACCAACGGCTGATCCGTGATTTGGTGGTGGGTTCCGGCGCGGTGGCGGTGTACGTCGATTACACGCCGTCGCCGGAAGCACACTACCCGACGGCGATCAACCAGGCCTATGCCGCCACCCGTTGGGTTGCCGAGCATGGCAAGGAGATCGGTGTCGATGGCAAGCGCCTGGCAGTGGCCGGCAACAGCGTCGGCGGCAACATGGCAGCGGTGGTGGCCTTGATGGCCAAGGAACAGAAAACCCCGACGCTGCGCTTTCAGTTGCTGATGTGGCCGGTGACCAACGCGCAATTCGACACCCCGTCGTACCAGCAATTCTCCGAAGGCCACTTCCTGACCAAGGGCATGATGAATTGGTTCTGGGACAGCTATACCACCGACACCGCCGAGCGTGCACAGATCCATGCCTCACCGTTGCAAGCCAGCGCGGGACAACTTCGCGGTTTGCCCGCCGCCCTGGTGCAGACCGCCGAGTTCGACGTGCTGCGAGACGAAGGTGAAGCCTATGCACGCCACCTGGATGCTGCCGGCGTACCGGTCACGGCCGTGCGCTACAACGGCATGATTCACGACTTCGGCCTGCTCAATCCCCTGAGCCAGATCCCTGAAGTCAAGGCGGCGGTTCGCCAGGCGGCGCTGGAGCTCAAGACTCACTTGAACTGAGCCCCACAAAGACGCCTGCCCCGCAGCAGGCGTCTTACTGTCTGCCCTGTCTCAACGACCCAACGATTACCGGGAGTTCCCCCATGTCCTTTGTCTACGGTCACCCCCTGTCCTTGAGCGCCCTGCTATTGATGATCGACGCTCTGCTCTGGCATCTGGCGCCCTTCAAGCACCGCGTCACCCGGGTCGGACTGCGCCTGGGTCTGTTCCTGATCTTCAGCACACTCATCGTCAGTGCCGGCGTCAGCCCATTGCAGGCACCGGTGTTTGCCGACGACAGCGAGATGCAACTGGGGGCCACGGCCCTGGGGATTATCTGGTGGCTGTACGCCGCGCGGGTGCTCACCGAAGTCATTGGCCTGGTGCTGATGCGGCGCATCGACCACAGCGGGCGGCTACTGCAGGATGTCATCGGCGCGCTGGTGTTTCTGATCGCCATCGTCGCCGCGGCCGGTTATGTGCTGGAGCTACCGGTCAGGGGGCTGCTGGCGACGTCCGGCGTCGTGGCGATCGTTGTCGGTCTGGCGTTGCAGAGCACATTGAGCGATGTGTTTTCCGGCGTCGTACTTAACACCACAAAACCCTATCAGGTGGATGACTGGATCATGATCGACGGCACCGAAGGCAAGGTGCTGGACATCGACTGGCGCGCCACCCACCTGCTCACCACCGCCGGCAGTACCGCAGTGGTGCCGAACTCGGTGGCGGCCAAGGCGAAGATCATCAACCTGAGTCGGCCGAGCAACATGCACGGGGTGTCCATCAGCATTCAAGTGCCCAACCATATCCGCCCACGGCGGGTGCTGGACGCACTGGATCGCACCTTGCAGGGTAGCAGCAGTTTACTGCTCTCTCCGACGCCCAAAGCGGTGCTCAAGGAAGCGGGTGAAACCATGTCCGAATACGTGGCCAGCGGTTTCATCGCCGAGCTGGGCAAAAAAAGCGAAGTGCGTAATCAGTTGTTCGACCTGGCGCATAGGCACCTGGAGGCGGCGGGCATTTCCCGGCAGCTCGATGGTGTGATCGAACCCTCCATCCGGACGCGCGCGTTGCTCGATGAGGTGAAAATATTCCGTTCGCTGGGTGAAGACGAGCGCGATCAACTGGCCCAGGCCATGACCCCGCAACAGTATGCGGCGGGCCAGGTGGTGCTGGATCTGAATGAGGTTTCAGACGCCCTGTTCGTTATCGCCACGGGTGTAATCAGTGCCACTGTGCCCGACGGTACCGGACAAACAGAAGCTGGACGCATGGGACCGAGCGAAGTCATGGGCGAACAGAGCATCCTCAACGACACACCGTCCCAGGCCTGCTTCACCGCGCTGACCTCCTGCATCATCTACCGCATCGACAAGTCCCTGGCACGCAGCTGCATGGAGCAACGCAGCGAAGTCGGTCGCGCACTGAACAAACTGCAAGCGGTTCGCCAACAGAACAGCCGACTGGCACTGATGACCAAAGCAGTACCGGTCAAGAAAGGCGGTTTCCTCGGGTGGTTGCAAAAGCGTTGATCACTGGCCGAAAAAATGCCCGCGCAATGGCGGGCATTCATTCGAATCAGCGTTGCGGCGGGACTTACTTGGCCGTCAGCACCGAGTAGCTGTTCATCAGGTTGCGATAGTTCGGAATGCGCGGCGACAGCAGGTTCGCCAGGCCTTCCATGTCGTTGCGCCAGTCGCCTTGCAACTCGCACGCCACCGAGAACCAGTTCACCAGTTGTGCACCGGCAGCGGCCATGCGCGCCCAGGCTGCCTGTTGCACGGTTTCGTTGAAGGTGCCCGAGGCGTCGGTAACCACAAACACTTCAAAACCTTCAGCCAGCGCCGACAAGGTCGGGAACGTCACACAAACATCGGTCACTACGCCGGCAATGATCAGCTGCTTGCGGCCGGTAGCTTTTACGGCCTGGACGAAATCTGCGTTGTCCCAGGCATTGATCTGACCTGGACGTGGAATGTAGGGCGCATCCGGGAACAGCTCCTTCAGCTCAGGAACCATCGGGCCGTTCGGGCCGTTTTCGAAGCTGGTGGTCAGGATGGTCGGCAGTTTGAAGAACTTGGCCAGGTCGGCAAGGGCCAGCACGTTGTTCTTGAACTCGTTGGGCGAGAAATCCTGAACCAGCGAGATCAGGCCGGTCTGGTGGTCAACCAACAATACAACGGCGTCGTCTTTGTTCAGGCGCTTGTATGGAACGTTGCTCATGTGAAACTCCTCGGTGGATGGATGTCGCTTATGGCGCCGACACGGTTGGCCGGCGCTCTTTTATGATCGTTAGAAAGCAAAGCACGAGCAGCCAAAGGCGCCCCAGAAACCCTGGAAATCACTGACCGGCGCATTCGACAGGCGCGCCCGCTCATGGCTGTGGGAGTGAACGGCGCACGGCCCACTGCAATGGTGAACCTGAGCCTGCATCGGCGAAGTCGGACGCCAGTGTCCCGGCACCTTGGTCACCGGCGACCAGTCTGGCAGCACCGGCACACTGGCCGGCCCGAGCTTTTCGAAGTCACCGGCGGCGTAAACCACCTTGCCGCCGACCACGGTCAGCACCGACTCGATCCACTTGATCGCTTCTTCTTCGACGCTGAAAAAATCCGCGGTCAGGGCAACCACATCCGCCAGTTGTCCGACCTTGATCTGGCCCTTCTTGCCCTGCTCGGACGAAAACCAGGCACTGCCGTGGGTATACAGTTCGAGCGCGATCTGCCGGGAAAGGCCTTCGGCGTGCAGCTCCATGCCGCCGACCGTGCGCCCGCTGACCATCCAGTACAGCGAGGTCCAGGGGTTGTAGCTGGAAACCCGGGTCGCGTCGGTGCCGGCACCCACCGGAACACCCTCGGCGAGCATGCGCTTGATCGGTGGCGTGGCTTCGGCCGCCTTGGCGCCATAACGCTCGACGAAGTATTCGCCCTGGAACGCCATGCGGTCCTGGATCGCAATGCCACCACCCAATGCCCTCACCCGCTCGATGTTCTGCGGGGTGATGGTTTCGGCGTGATCGAAAAACCATGGCAAGCCGTTGAACGGAATGTCTCTATTGACCTTCTCGAACACGTCGAGCATGCGGCTGATCGATTCGTTGTACGTCGCGTGCAAACGGAACGGCCAGCGCTGCTCGACGAGGTGGCGGACCACGGGTTCCAGCTCGTCTTCCATGGTGTGCGGCAGGTCCGGGCGCGGTTCGAGGAAGTCTTCGAAATCCGCTGCCGAGAACACCAGCATTTCGCCGGCCCCGTTGTGTCGCAGGTAATCGTCGCCCTGGTGCAGGGTGACGCTGCTGGTCCAGTTCTTGAAGTCGGTCAGCTCTTCCTTCGGCTTCTGGGTGAACAGGTTGTAGGCGATGCGAATGGTCAGTTGCTGGTCCTTGGCCAACTGTTCGATCACCTGATAATCGTCCGGATAATTCTGGAAACCACCGCCCGCATCAATCACGCTGGTCAGGCCGAGTCGGTTGAGTTCACGCATGAACTGGCGCGTCGAGTTGACCTGATACTCCAGCGGCAGCTTCGGCCCTTTGGCTAGCGTCGAGTACAGAATCATCGCATTGGGACGCGCCACCAGCATGCCCGTCGGATCGCCGTTGGCATCGCGCACAATCTCGCCACCCGGCGGGTTCGGCGTGTTGCGGGTGTAGCCGGCAACCCGCAACGCGGCGCGGTTGAGCAACGCACGATCGTACAAATGCAAGACGAACACCGGCGTATCAGGCGCCGCCTGGTTGAGTTCTTCCAGGGTCGGCATGCGCTTTTCGGCGAACTGGAATTCGTTCCAGCCACCCACCACCCTCACCCACTGCGGCGTCGGTGTGCGGTCGGCCTGGTCCTTGAGCATGCGCAGCGCATCGGCCAGGGACGGCACGCCTTCCCAGCGCAGTTCGAGGTTGTAGTTCAAACCGCCACGAATCAGGTGCAGGTGCGAGTCGTTGAGGCCGGGAATGACGCAGCGGCCCTTGAGGTCGATCACCTGGGTGCCTGAACCGCGCAGCGCCATGGCTTGCGCATCGGTGCCGACGGCGACGAAGCGTCCGTCGCTGATGGCTACCGCGCTGGCGAGGGGGTTCTCACGGTCAACGGTATGAAATTGGCCATTGAATAGAATCAGATCGGCGTTCATCGCGTTTCCTCAGACAGAGTGGAATGGGACTGGTCGGCTGTCAGCCAGGGGGCGAACAGTCGGGTCGCCCTGGGCATGAACAGGTACACCACCGAAACCACGATGGTCACGGTGATCAGAAAAGTGGCGACCACGTAATTGGACAGAAAGGCGTTGAGCTTGAGCAGCGGGCCCCAGATCAGCGGCACCAGCAGGGTGTGCGGCAGAATCACCATCAATGTCAGCACCGCCTGCTTCCAGCGCGGTGGTGGTGAGGCGGCATTCGCCAGCGGTGAAAACCAGAATTCGTTGATCGGGTGGACCTCGGTCTGGTCGCCATCCGCGAGCATCGGTGCGGCTTCGTTGATCAGCTCCAGCCGTTGCGGCGAATCAAGCCAGCGCTGCATCGCCTCGGTGGAGCAGAAGCGCAGCACGCACGTGAACATGTCGAGGCCGGCGTTTTTGCCGCGAATGACATCCACCCCCAGATGCCCCACGTTTTGCCCCGCCACGCCGACAATGCGCCGCAGCCAGGCCTCATAAGGCGCTTCAAAACCAGCCTTGACCCGGTGCTTGACGATTAAGGTCACGACCTCATCGAAACCCGGCCGAGCGGTTGCAGTATCGAGGCGATTGGAATCAGGCATAACGGAAAGCTCCGGCGAAACGATCATTGAGCGCCAGCCCAGTTGAATAAACACCGACGTTGATTCGCCGATACCAGATTCGATAGTGCCGGTGCCTGGGCGCAAAAAATTGAACGCACGTGCTCTCATTGCGACCGGACCGTCAGTACCGCCTACGGGGTGGTGATGTTCAAGGGTTCGGACATGTACTGACTAATCCGCGAACGCAACCAGCGCTCGGCCGGGTCGTTGTCGTGCACCCCACTCCAGGCCATCGAAAGTTGTGCCGCTTCAATGGGAAACGGTGGATCTTCGGCTCTCAAGGCGCACCCTTCCACCAAGGCGCAGGCAGCGTAGTCGGGCACGGTGGCGATCATTTCGGTGCCGGCGAGCAACGCCCGCAAACCACTGAATTGCGGAACCCCCAACACCACCCGACGGGTGCGACCGACCTTGGCCAGGTCGAGGTCGATATTGCCGCTCAAGTCACCGGAGAACGACACCATCGCATGGGGTCGTTCACAGTATTCATCGAGCGTCAGCTCGCCCGATCGGTTGTCACCGCGCAACACTTTGCAGGCGATATCCCGCAGCTTCTTGCGCTTGGCATTGGCCGGCAATTCGGTGGTGTAACTGACCCCAACGGAGATCTCCCCGGATGCCAACAAGGCCGGCATCAACAGGTAATTGGCCCGGCGCACCACGACCACGATACCCGGCGCTTCCTCGCGCAATTGGCTCAACAACGGCGGAAACAAGCCGAACTCGGCATCGTCCGAGAGGCCGATGCGAAACACCTCGCAGCTGGTCGCCGGATCGAACTCCCTGGCCCGGCTGACGGCCCCCGAGATGGTGTCCATCGCCGGTTGCAGCTCCTTGAGAATTGCCAGTGCCCGCGCCGTCGGCTCCATGCCCCGACCGTTGCGCAGCAGTAATGGATCGTCGAACAAATCGCGCAAGCGCCCCAATGCCGCACTCACGGCCGGTTGGCCCATGAAGAGTTTTTCGGCGACCCGGGTCAGGTTCTTTTCGAACATCAAGGCCTCGAAAATCACCAGCAGGTTCATGTCGACGCGGCGCAGAGCGTTACGGTTCATCAGCACAGTCCCCATGTGTTTTCAGCCAGGCAAACGCCTGTCGGGCGTTACTCGATCATCGGCACGTTGGCTGCCCGCTTGTACGGCCCGTACTCGATGGGCACCCACTGAAAATGCCCGTTCACCGTGGTGATATGCCCCACGCCCGGAAACGGCAAATGCGCCGCCGTCACCCAGATTTTGCTGGTGGCCACGTCATTGAAGACGTTGGTGCGGCTCTTGATCGCCTGCTGACTGTCGACGTCGAAGCGGATCGACACTTCGGGATGCTCGAACTGCACTGCCAGGTTATGCACCAGATCGCCCATGAACAGAATGCTCTGGCCCTGCGAGGTGAAACGGTACGTGGTACTGCCCGGCGTGTGCCCGGCTTCCAGCACGGCATCGACGCCCGACACCGGCGACTGACCGGCCGCGAAGGTCTTGAAACGGCCCGCTGCGATGTAAGGGGCGGTGGAATCCTGAGCGATCTTGAAGAACTCTCGGGCACCGGCGGGTGCCTTGGCGATCGCCTGGGGGTCGAGCCAGTAGTCGGCTTCTTCCTTGGCGGCGTAGACCGTGGCGTTGGCGAACACCGGTTGTTGCTTACCGTTCACGAGACCGCAAACGTGATCCAGATGCAGGTGCGTGAGCAGGATGGTGTCGACCTGTTCCGGCTGATAGCCGGCAGCTTTCATGTTCGCCGACAGCATGCCCGCAGTAGCGCCAATGCACTGGCCCGCGCCGGTATCCACCAGGATCAGTTGCTTACCGGTATTGACCAGAAAGGCGTTGAACGCAGTCTGCACCCCCGGCGTTTCAATCGAGCGACGAGCCAGCAACGCGCGGACCTGGCTCTCGGTCAGGCCATTGAGCAACTTCGGCGACAGATCATTGTAGCCATCGAACAGCGCCGTCACTTCGTAATCGCCCACCGCCAGTCGGTAGTAACCGGGCACCTGAGTGGCCACTTGGGCCGGTGCCTGAGCCAGGGCGCCAACCGATGTCAGCGCCAATGCCAAGCCGAACCCGCCGAGCGTTCCAACCCGAGAATGCTTCATACCTTCACCTTCGATAGAGACAAAAAAAAGCGGCCCGGAAAGCACGCCACATGACACCTATCTTGCACCCGCCCCCTCCCTCCACACTTGCAGCGATGTGCTGACTTGGCGTTGTTTCTTCGTCCAGACCAGACCAAGGAATTAACAACGTTTAACTCGCTAGCCAGCGCGCCGCGTCCAAGAATGAAGCCCTCTGCGCATACCTGTTTTTCCAGAGGGAAGGTGCTGACCAGCCGTGCAGTGCGCCAGCGCATTCCCACCGACACGGAATTTTGTCATGGCCCACGTTCAGCACAACGCCGTCAGGGCGTCAGTCACGCAAACGCAAAAAGCCACCACTGGTGGCCTCGCCCCCTGGCGGGAAAGCCTGGTCAAACAGCTGATTCTCGAGCACCTGAGCGAAACCCTGGAAGTCACCGAACTCGCTCGGGCCTGCGCCCTGTCCCGCAGTCATTTCTCCCGGGCCTTCAAGTGCAGCACCGGCCTGTCGCCTCAGGACTGGATTCGTTGCCAGCGCATCGTCCGGGCCAAGCAACTGATCCAGAACACCGACCTGACCCTGACACAAATCAGCCTGGAGTGCGGGTTCTGCGATCAGGCGCACTTCTGCCACATCTTCACACGCAGCGAAGGCATCAATCCGTTTGCCTGGCGCTGCCGCGCACAGCTCACCACCCCTCGCCTCAACGACGTGACTGCACAGCGCAGCGCTCGCCGCCCGTCCTATGCCGATCAGTTACATGCTCGATAGTCGTCAATAAAAACGCCGAGAGGCAGAACCTCTAGGCGTTTTCATGGGTGGAACGGTGTTGCCGGACGACTCAGCCCTTGAGAAACGCCAACAGATCGGCGTTAAGCCGATCCTTATGGGTGTCGGTCAGGCCATGGGGCGCGCCCGGATAGACCAGCAGCTTCGAGCCTTTGACCAGTTTGGCCGAGGCGATGCCGGCGGCTTCGATCGGCACGATCTGGTCAGCATCGCCGTGTACCACCAGGGTCGGCACGTCAAACTTCTTCAGGTCTTCGGTGAAGTCGGTTTCCGAGAACGCCTTGATGCAGTCATAAGCGCTTTTGTGGCCAGCCATCATGCCTTGCATCCAGAACCAATCGATCATGCCCGGCGAAGGTTTGGCGTCAGGCTTGTTGAAACCAAAGAACGGCCCGCTGGCGACGTCTTTATACAGCTGCGAACGGTCGGCCAGGGAGGCCTGACGCAAGCCGTCGAACACCTCGATCGGCAGGCCACCCGGGTTGGCTTCGGTCTTGAGCATCAGCGGCGGCACCGAAGAAATCAGCCCCGCTTTTGCGACCCGGCCGGTGCCGTGGCGACCGATATAGCGCGCCACTTCACCACCGCCGGTGGAGAAGCCGAACAGCACCACGTTCTGCAGGTCCAGCAATTCGATCAACTGGGCCAGGTCGTCGGCATAGGTATCCATTTCGTTGCCGAACCAGGGTTGGCTGGAGCGGCCATGCCCGCGGCGGTCGTGGGCGATGACCCGGTAGCCCTTTGACGCCAGGAAGATCATCTGTGATTCCCAGCTGTCGGCATTCAGCGGCCAACCGTGGCTGAAGACGATGGGCTGGCCTGTACCCCAGTCCTTGTAGTAAATCTCGGTACCGTCGCGGGTGGTGAATGTGCTCATAGCGCTTGCTCCTTGACTAAGGTCGGGGTGTTTGGGTGAATCAAACCGTTGGATGGCCCATGCGTTCGGCCAGGCGCGCCACCCGCTCGCCAAGGTGCGCGGCGGTGCAGCGATCTTCGATCGGTGGCGCATGATCGGGGGACTGTTCGAGATTAGACTGGGCCATCGCCCCCAGGGAGCTGCCCAGGCGATTCAGCTGCCCATCGAACATGCCGGCGCTGGAGCGTGCCGGCAGCAAGTCGAGGCCAACCCAGATCATTGAGTGCTGAGCGGCGAAGACCGCCATCTGCAGCAAGGTGTTAAGTTTGTCGCCGCACAGACAACCGGAATTGGTGAATCCGGCAGCGAGTTTGTCGCGCCAGGGCTGGGCCAGGTAGAACGACGCGGTGGCCTCCATGAACCCTTTGAAGGACGCCGAGGCGCTGCCCATGTAGGTCGGGGCGCCGAAGATGATCGCGTCGGCGTGGTGCAAGCGCTCCCAGTGTTCGTCCACATCCTCGACCGGAATCAGCCAGCAGGTACTGCCCAAGTGCCGCTCCACGCCCAGGGCCACGGCCTCGGCAATGACCCGGGTATGCCCATAACCACTGTGATAGACCACCACCACGTTGCTCATTCCGGCATCCTCCAGAAGTGTTCGTCCTTTTGTTGCAAGAAGGCCAAGGCTTGCGTTGAACTTGAAAGATTGGATTTTTGAGCGTAGACCGGCACAGGACGAGTTAAACGTTGTTAATTTTCAACGGTGCGCGAAAAGCCCCGACGCCCCTATTCGCTGCTACAAGCCCAATAAATACGGAGCCTGTCGACGGTAACGGGAAGGCGACCCGGTGCAGGTCAACCCGTCAGCACATTGCGTTGACGAAAAAACCTGAGGAACATGCTCGGATACCGCGTGACAGACGGGGGTCAGACATAACACCTGCCCCTGATCCACCCTCCCCGCCAACGTGCAACGGGTGACGACCATCAGAGACGCAACAGGAGTGACCCGTTGACCCTTTCCCCCGAGCAGGCTGTGCATTTCGGCCCCTACCGGATTTACCCCGGACAACGTCTGGTCATGGAGGGTGACCAGCCCCTGCGCCTGGGTCGGCGCTCCATGGACATTCTGTTGATCCTGCTGGAGCACGCCGGAAATGTGGTCAGCAAGCAGCAACTGATCGCTCGGGTATGGCCCAAAAGTGTGGTGGAAGACATCAACCTGCGGGTGCATATGGCCGCACTGCGTAAAGCCCTCGGCGACGGTCAGGCTGGCCAGCGCTACATCATCACCGTCGCTCAGCGCGGTTACAGCTTTGTCGCGCCGTACTCCCTGGAGCCCGTCGAACACCCTCCGGAAAGTGATTCAGACGGCCCGTGTGACCATAACCTGCCGATCCGTCGAACCCGGATGATCGGTCGCCAGGCCCTGGTTGACAGCCTGGTAGGGCAACTGGTGCAGCAGCGCTTCATAACTCTGATAGGCCCTGGCGGCATCGGCAAGACCACCGTTGCCCTTTGTGTCGCCGAGCAATTGATCGGCCGCTATCGAGACGGCATTCGCCTGCTGGATCTGGCGCCGATCAACGACCCCGCAATGATCACCACTCACCTGGCAACGCTGCTCGATCTGTCCTTGCACAACGCCGAACCCATGAGTTGCCTGGCAACCTTCCTGCGCGAGCGGCAAATGCTGCTGGTCATCGACAACTGCGAACACCTGATCGACAGCGTCGCACTGCTCTGCGAAAGCATCCTGCGCGGCGCCCCACAGGTGCATATTCTGGCCACCAGTCGCGAGAGTTTGCGGGCCGAAGGTGAGTCCGTTCAGCGCCTCGAATCGCTGGACTGCCCGCCGCCCATCGCTGTGTTGGATCGCACCCAGGCCTTGACCTTTTCGGCCTTGCAGTTGTTCGTCGAGCGGGCAATGGCCAGCCACGACAGTTTCGAACTGATCAATGAAGAGTTGCCCCTGACGATTGAGATTTGCCGCCGTCTGGACGGTATTCCATTGGCCATCGAACTGGCGGCCGCGCAAGTGGGCAACCTTGGTCTGAGCGGACTGCTGGAGCAACTTCAGGGCAGCTTTCGCCTGCTAGCAAAGGGCTACCAAACCACATTGGGCCGTCATCAGACCCTGCGCGCGACGCTGGACTGGAGCTTCGCGCTGCTCGGCCCGTGCGAGCAGACCTGCCTGCGCCGACTGGGTGTCTTCAGGGGCGGCTTCACCCTTGAATCAGCGGCGGCGGTGATCGTTGGCGAACACATCGAGCCCAGCGCCGTGTTTGCCTCAATCACGCAACTGGTGGCCAAGTCATTGCTGAACGTGGAAGTGGGGGACGAAGAGGTGTTTTATCGCCTGCTGGACACCACCCGCAGCTATGCCCTGGAAAAACTCGACCAGGCCGCTGAACTGCCGGATACCCGCGAGCGTCACGCCGAACGTTGCCTGGCCTTGATGCATCAGGCTCAGAATGACTGGGAGCAAACCCCGTCCGGCCTATGGATCGAGCGTTACGCCCGAGGTCTGGAAGACATCCGTGCGGCTCTCGACTGGGGCTTGAATGCCCATGGCCCGCAGGTGCTGGCGATCCGCTTGGCCGCGGCCTCCGCGCCGCTGTGGCAGGAGCTGTCGCTGCTCGAGGAACACGGCGTGTATGTGCGCAAGGCTCTGGCACTGCTTGATGCAGCACCGGAGCCGTGCCCTCGTTTGACCATGGCCCTCAAGCTCGCCCTTGGCAGCTCCTGCTACCACGCCCAGGGTGGCACCGCCGAAACTGTCGAAGCCTTCGTGACCGCCAGAATCCTGGCCGAACGCTGCGATGATGTGGCCGGTCAGCTCAGGGCGGTGTCCGGGCATATGGCGGTCAACCTCTGTTGCGGCAACTATCAAATGGCTTTGGAGCAAAGCCTGCAATTCGATCGATTAGGGTCGCATGGTAATGCGGTGCTGTCCCTCAGCACCCACCGCTTGCGAGTGCTGGCCCTGCACTTTGCCGGAGATCAGCGGCTGGCCCGGGAAAACGCCGAGCTGGTCATCCAGCGAATGGCCCAGAGCGGGCACCTCAATCGCTTCACCCGTGGCTTTGGCGTGCAGTACGACCAGAGCGTCGCCGCCCTGACGATTCTGGCGCGGATCCTCTGGCTGCAAGGCCACCCGGAAAAAGCCTGGTACACCGCTCGCCAGGCCCTGGACATCGCGATCCAGATCAACCACGGCACCTCCATCTGCTACACCCTGGCACTGTCCGGCTGCCTGATTGCCCACTACAACGGCGACACTCGGACCGCCCGCGAGCTCTTGCGCCTGCTGCTGGAGCAAGCACAGAAGCACTCGGTGCTGCTGTTCTACACGTGGGCCCGGCACTATGCGCAGGTTATCGACAGCGCCGATGCGCACCCGACCTCGCAACCCGCTACCGGACTTATCAAGGAAATCATGGTCACCCTGGATAGCGGTTTCATCGATGACGCCTTGCTGGAACGCGCCGAAACCGGCACGGCGGGCTGGAGCACGGCGGAAATCCTTCGTGCCAGGGCTGACGCCTTGCTGTCAGACAATTGTCCGGGCGCGGCCGAGACTGTTCTGCTCAAGGCATTGAACGTGGCAAAGGCCCAAGGCGCATTAGCCTGGGAACTGCGCAGCGCCACCTCACTGGCACAGCTTTGGCAGCGTCAGGGCCACTTCCAGCAAGCCCATGACCTTCTTCAACCGATCTACGCCCGGTTCACCGAAGGCTTTGCCACGCCGGACCTAACCAACGTCCATCAATTGCTCGACGATCTGCAGCGACACCTTCCCGCCTGAACCCCAGCGGGCCCTGCTGATGTAGCGGGCATAACGCATTTCAAACACCCGCAGCAGCCCACTGCGTTCAAGCTTCTCCAGCGCGTAGGTGCGGGTGGTATTGAGAAAGCGGTAACGTGTCATGCCATTGCCCTGCTCAACCGACAGCAGCGATTTGCGCGCCAGTCGCTCCATCACCTCCACCAGACGGGTGGGCCGCAGCACCTCACAGCTGATGACGCCGATGGCCGCGTCCAGAGTAAAGGCCATTTTGAACACCGCCAGCCCCTGCAACACGGTTTGCTCCAGCGGGCTCAGCCGCTGATAGCTCCAGTCCAACGCGGATTTCAGGGTCTGATGCCGTGGAGCGGCGGTGCGCCGCCCCTGGGTCAGCAGTTGAAAGCAGTTGTCCAACTGGGCTTGCAGCCCCACCAGCGCCAGCGCATCGATCTGCGCCGCCGCCAGTTCGATGGCCAACGGCAAACCATCGAGCCGACGGCAGATTTCGCGCACGGCTTTGAGGTCCTGCTCACGCAGGGCAAACCCTTGCTGGCGGGCTCGAACGCGGCTGACAAACAGCTGTACCGCCGAATAGCCCATGACCTCGGCCACACTGTGCAACGACGAAGCCGGAGGCACCGAAAGGGCCGGTAAACGCTGCACTGTTTCCCCCAACGCCTGCAGCGGTTCACGGCTGGTGGCCAGGATAGACAGCCGTGGCGCCGACACCAACAGCGCCTCCACCATTGTTCGACAGCGTTCGAGCAGATGCTCGCAATTGTCGAGCACCAGCAAGGCATGCCGTGGTGCCAACGCATCCACACCAATGTCCAGTTCAAGGGTGTGAATCAGATGATCAACGACCTGCGCCGGTTCTTCGATTGCCGCAAAGTCAATGACCCAGACACCGTCGCGATAGTGCTGCAACAGCAATTCGGCCACGCGCAACGCGACCGTGGTCTTGCCGATCCCCGCCGGACCGACCAGCGTCATGAACCGGCGAACCGGCAACTGCCGGACCAGACTGCCGACCACCGAGTCTCGACCGGTGACCGGCGTGAGCCGTACAGGCAGGTTGTGCTGGTGCTTCTGAACGGTCTCGATCGAGACAAGCGCACCGTCCAACTCGCGCTGCACCGGGGCGATGAAACAATAACCACGCAGCGGAATGTTGACGATGTAGCGTTGCCCGCTCCGGCCGTCGCCGAGGGCCCGACGCAGGGCCGCTATATGAACACGCAGGTTGATTTCCTCGACTACCGAGGTCGGCCAGACGCGAGCGATCAATTCGCCCTTGCTGACCACGTTGCCGGCGCGCTCGACCAGCACCCGGAGGATATCCAGGGCTCGCCCACCCATGCGCAACGGCCGATCACCGTCCAAGATCAGCCGTTGCTGCAAGTGGAACACGTACGGGCCAAACCGCAGCACCGCATCGCTGTTTAAATCGCTGAGGCTGTTCATGCACACTCACGTGCTGAAAACCTGGCCCGGCCCAACGTACTGCATCATCCGTTGCGCGAGTTCGCCCAGGCTCCCGCACCTCCATTGCAAAAGTTCACCGGTATCTTGGCAGGCGTGGGTGACGGTACAACCACCACGGGAGGAGCGTGACAGCCATCGCGGTGCATGGAACGGACAAGAACGCTCTAGCTGAACTGTTCGCGGTACTGGGAGGGGGTCAGGCCGAGCTTTTCACTGAACAGAAAACGCATGTGCCGCACGCTGCCGAAACCACTTTTGTAGGCCACGGTCTTGAGCGGCAAGTCGCTGGTTTCCAGCAGATTCCTGGCGCAGTCGATCCGCGCGCTTTGCAAAAACTCCATGGGCGTCATGTTCACCTCACGAGTGAACATTCGGGCGAAGTGCCGCGCACTCATGTTCGCCAGGCTGGCCATGCGTTCGACGCTGAAGGCTTCATCAAGGTGTTCGAGCACCCGCTTCTGCACCCGGGTGACCGGGGTTTCATGGGGCGCCACCGCAGCCATCAGCGGACTGAACTGCGCCTGTCCGCCCTGGCGCTTCATGACCACCAGCAACACCTTGGCCACGTCCTGGGCGACTTTCTTGCCGTGATCCTGAGCGACCACCGCCAGTGCCAGGTCGATGCCCGCGGTGACACCGCCGGAGGTCATCAGGTTGCGGTCCTGAACGTAAATCTGGTCGGTCTCGACCGTTGCCAAGGGGAAGCCCTTGATCAACCGCTCCGTGTAATGCCAGTGGGTCGTCACACGATAACCGTCCAGCAAACCGGCATGCCCCAGCACGAAAGCGCCCGTGCAGATCGAGCCATAACAGGTCGACCGGCCGACGGCACCCTGAAGCCAGGCAAGCAGCGACGGATGTTTTTCGTTGTACGCCCCCGGGCCACCCGGCACCAACAGCAGGTCATAACCGTCACGCGCCTGATCGATATGCAGATCGGCCTGCACGCTGACGCCATTGGAAGCACGCAGCGCGCCGTGCTCAGTACCAAGCATCAACAGTTGATAGTGCTCGCCCGGTTCCAGATAACGATTGGCGATTGAAAACACCTCAATAGGCCCCGCCATGTCGAGCAGAAGAAAGTCTGGAAACAGCACCATTGCCACGGTTTTCATGGGTTGGAAATCACTGATATCAAAGAAAAAGACGCGTCACGTCGACACCGAACAGTATGGCCAAGTGTGGCGTGATCGTCGGATAAAAATACGTGATTTTCCGCACAAAACTGTCAACCTGAGTGAGACAGTATTTCAACTTTCACCTACTTATTGCACAAACCGGTAAACATTAACCTTCTCCTCACTCGGACGAACTCTCGTCCCCACAGGAGATTTCATCATGTTGACCCTTCGTAAAGCCTCTGATCGCGGCGCGGCCAATCATGGTTGGTTGAAGTCGTTCCATACCTTTTCCTTCGCCAACTACCGCAATCCGCGGGAGCAGGGTTTTTCTGACCTGCTGGTGATCAACGACGACCGGGTCGCAGCCGGCAAAGGTTTCGGCCAGCACCCTCATCGGGACATGGAGATTTTCTCCTATGTGCTCGAAGGCGCCTTGGAACACAAGGACACCCTGGGCACCGGTTCGGTGATCCGCACCGGTGACGTGCAACTGATGAGCGCCGGCAGCGGAGTGGCACACAGTGAATACAACCACTCGGCGACCCGGCCGGTGCACTTCCTGCAAATCTGGATCGTGCCGGAGGTCAGCGGCGCCAAACCGCGCTATCAGCAAGAGCACTTCAGTACGCAAAAGAAACGCGGTCGCTTGCAACTGATCATCTCCCCCGATGGGGCCAACGGTTCGCTGCGGGTGCGTCAGGATGCCCGGGTTTACTCCGGCCTGATCGACGGCAAGGAAAACGCTACCCTGGAGCTGGCTGCCAATCGCTACGCCTATGTGCATGTGGCCCGGGGCAGTGTCGAGCTAAACGGTGTGCAGTTGCAGGAAGGCGACGGCGTGCGGGTCCGGGATGAGCAGGCGCTGACCTTGAGCAACGGCGTGGATGCCGAGGTGCTGGTGTTCGATTTGCGGCCTCAGGAACTGCCTGAAATGCCATGACCTTAGTGGACCCGGGGGCTTCAACGCCCCTGGGCTTCATGTAGAGGTTATTGGGCTATGCCCATAATCCGGTTACCCATCCGCACGCCCCACTCGCCCATGCGCCCGCCTTCGTCAAGCTGTTGGTGCTGCCAAGCATGCAGCGCAGCATCCAGGTCGGTTTTTCCATCGAGGGCCTGGGCCAGCGCCAGAGCATTGGACGCTGCCTTGGCCGTGCTGCCGGCAGTGTGCGGGCGCGGTACGAAAGCGGCGTCACCCGTCAGTAGCACGCGGTCGAACACCATGCGCGGCACGCTGAAATCGAGGATCGCCTGGACGAAAATATCGTCGGTCTGACGAATCAGCTCGCGAAAGGCCGGATTGGCCAACGCTTCGCCCTTGGCGCGAATCCACGCCTCTTGTTCTACCGCCAGTGCACCCGGAGGAATGGAGTGGCTGCGTCGATGACCGTCGCGGTCAGTCAGCACCTTGTCCAGTTGCGGCCCTTGCTCCGCTTTCAGGTACCAGAGCCAGTTGAAGCGACGCTCACCAGGAGTTACCGATCCATCGATTCCCGGCACCATGTACTCCAGCATCATCGACTCGGGGTCATGCTGAAACACGAAGTCCTCGTAGATCTGCGCCTTGGCGAACTCGGGAAGGCGCGGTTCCTCGACCAACCCGCGCCAGACCACATAGCCCGAATACGACGGCCCCATGCCCGGCAACAACAGGCTGCGCACGGTCGAACCAGCCCCGTCGGCACCGATCAGCAAATCGCCCTCGGCGCTGCTGCCATCTTCAAACCGAGCGGTTACCCGGCCGTTGTGCTGGGCGAAACTGACCAGCTTCATGCCACGGTGGTAGGACTCGGCCGGAAACCCGGCGAGCAGCGTGTTGTAGAGGGTGTTCCAGGAGGTCTGGGTCTGCGGCATCGGTTGTTGACTGAGCACCGCGCCCAGGCGATCGAGGTAGAGCCGGTCATGGGAGCGCACACCTAATGCCTTGGCCGGTTTTATTCCGCTAAAGCGCAGGTGTTGGAGGACATCCGGTTGCAACACAATGCCACCGCCGCGGCTATCCATCGCCGCAGGGGAGCGCTCGTACACCTCGACCTGCCAACCAATGGCCCGCAGTGCCGTGGCGGCAAACAAGCCGCCGAGGGAGCCGCCGATCACCAGGGCCTTGGGTGCGTTTGCAAGGCTCATGAACGTTCTCCCGCGAGCAGGCTCTGGCTGATCACATCCACCGGCTGGGCACCACTGATAACGTCTGACCCCATCCGCAAGTGGGGGACCGAATGCACATCGCGGGCTTTGGCCGCCGCTTCCAGAGCCAGTACCTCAGAGATGCCTTCACTGGACTTCAGGAAACTCAGGGTCAAGTCGCGATCAAGGCCGTTTTCGCCTGCGATGTCGACCAACACGTCAACGTCCCCGATGTCACGCCCTTCGGCGAAATAGGCCTTGAAAATCGCCTTCACCAGTCCGGACGCATCCGTGCCGATCTGCTGTTGACGCCAGATCAACCGGTGCGCCGCGAGTGTGTTCGGGGTTTTCTCAGCGCGCTCGTAGTCAAAGACCAGGCCCACCGCGCGGCCGGCCTGGGTGACCTGTGCATCCATGGCCTGGCTGCGCGCCCAACTGCCGAACTTGCCCGAGCGGTAGGTCTTGCGATCCATTCCTTGCGCCGGCATGTTCGGGTTGAGCTGATAAGGGACATAAGTGATGCGGCGAGTGGCTGACAGGCCAGTAACGGCCAGAGCACGATCCAGATTTTCACCGCCAATCCAGCACCAAGGGCAGATGAAATCATAGGTCACTTGAATATCTGTGAGGGATGCTTGGCGTTTCATGGTGGTCTCCGTTGAAGGTGTTCAGGCCTTCACGTTAGGCCTGCACACTGACTCAGAGAATCCCGCGGTGGCGCAACGTTGCATTGCGCCGCAGGCAACGATCAGCGACTCGACCATGTTCGACCGGAAGGTGACGACGCAACCACGGCAAAAACATCGCACCCAGTACCGCCCCAATTCCAACGCAACCGAGCAGCACATTGCGCGGCACTGCCGTGCAACTCTCCCCGCACAATCAATGGCAATAGCGACATCCCGGCACTGGCGGGGCCCACTGCACGTGCCACATTGGTGCCCACACTGCTCAAGGCAATCGCCGCCGGCAACTCGTCACCGGGAACCAATTCTGGGGGCAGGGACGACCATCCCCGACCTCATGCATCCAGGTACCGATATTCGACGCGATACTGGCTAGCCACAAACCGCAGAAAATGCCATGGCGCTAAGAGCTCCAGGTTGAACGGACGGGTGTTGTGACGTGATTGTCGATGGTCTCGCTCATGAGCCGGATCTCGGCTGCAGCCATTTTGCAAACAGACGGGTCACCCGAGACATGAATACATAACGACGCGTCAAACGCTCGCCCAAAGCGAGTCGCCCTGCGCCGCCGATCAACAACGCTCCGAATACAATCACCAGCAACCAGGCAAACTGCCCTTCGCCCAGGCTCCACTCCGGGTGCACCAGCACCAGTGAAACCAACAGCAGGAAAAGGATCGGCAAACTGGCCAGTCGCGTCAGCACCCCAAACGCAATCAGCAGCGGGCAAAACACTTCGGCGAATATCGCCAGCATCAACGTCAAATGCGCTCCAAGCCCAAAGGGATCTTCGATCAGGCCCAGTTCATGCTGGAAGTTCAGCAGCTTGGGCAGACCGTGGACGCAGAGCAACAAGGCTGCGCCCGTGATCCGCAGCCAGAGCAAGGCCCAATCGGCCGGTGTGTTACTGGAAAACGTGGAGGTGGAGATCATGGCCTGACTCTCTGAAAAATCCGTGGCGTGAAGGCCTCTCTCACGATAGCCCTTGGCTGTGACGGCGCAGCGAACTGCGCCGTTGAGCCTCTGTTTTTTTTGCGGCTCACTTGACCTGACGTTGCGGCGCCTTGTGCACCATGGTGTAGGCGTAATCCACGCCCATGCCGTAAGCACCACTGTGTTCCAGTACCAGGCCCATCACTGCGTCGTAAGTCTCTTTGTGCGCCCAGTCACGCTGGTACTCAAGCAACACTTGCTGCCAGGTCACCGGCACCGCACCGGCCTGAATCATCCGCTGCACCGACATGTCGTGAGCTTCTTTGGTGGTCCCACCCGATGCGTCGGTGACGATGTACACCTCGTAGCCTTCGGCCAGCGCTTCCAGTGCCGGGAAGGTCAAGCACACCTCAGTCCACAGTGCGGCCATGATCAGCTTCTTGCGACCGGTGGCCTTCACCGCCTCCACCAGCTTTTTATCTTCCCAAGCGTTCATCGAGGAGCGCTCGATGGGCTGCTGATCCGGAAACACACTGAGCAATTCCGGCCAGATGTAGCCGCTGAAGCTTTCGGTTTCGACCGACGTCAAAATGGTCGGCACGTTGAAAATCTTCGCGGCTTTGGCCAGCGCAACGGTGTTGTTCTTCAAGGTTTGACGGTCGATCGATTGCACGCCGAACGACATTTGCGGCTGGTGGTCGATCAGGATCAGAGCGGAGTTGGTTGGGTTGAGCAATTCACGGATAGACATGGCGTGTTCCTTTTGATGTCGGTGTTCAGGATGAATGAGTTCGATTGACTGCAAGGCTCGGTGCGTACTCTCGTTGGAGGCGGTGCGCTACCGGCTTGGAACCTAATGTAGGCTCTGGATAAAACAGAAACAATCACCTAAAACCCATAATCATTATTTCCAAAATAGGGACAATCTTGGACCGGATCAAATGCATGCGTGCTTTTATGGAAGGTAACGCCCCAAACAGTTCAGTCGTAACAGGCAGACATCGGCCAGGAGCGGCCCCTCAAGGCAACATAATGTGGTGGCATGCATTCTTTCGATGCATGAGAGGAGACATGAAGCGATTTATTCGTCGGAAGACTGAGTCACGAATACGGCCCAATCCGACACCATGGCTTGACGTTTCTCAAACAAATCCCCGCGAAAATAGGCCACCTCCACCTGGTCTTGCCGCACAGGTGCCAAGGCCTGCTCACAGACCTCTCTTGGGTATTCAGTCGACTCCGCCGCCCAAAACAATCGAAAGATGACACTGCGCCCCTAGCCGCTACTAACCAACACAACCACCTTCACTAAAAGCATCGCGAAAAATTCACATCCATAAAATTCAACTGGCGCTTGAGCCTGTCGAACCGCCCCGCTCCAGAGAGACGGATATGTAGTACATCCTGCCATTATCTGCCACTACCAAATCCGGCAATCATCTATAACCATCCTAAATATAAACACAGGAGCAACATAACGTTAATTCACACACTGGAGACATGGACAGCCTGAAAATGTCGACTAAGGTGAGATGACTCCCAACGAAGCATGCATTTCAACGCCGTTGGGGCGAGAAGATTTCAGGGCATTTGCGCAAAGCATGAGCGCACAATTTTTCTGCAAGGAAGCGTACGTCCATGAAAACAACAAAGGGTAGTTCGGACTTCATTACAATAACTGAAGACAGCAAGACATTTTCAACCCTACAGAAAGGTTTCAATCTCCGCTGGCCCCCAAGCACCGGAACGGGCGCTAAGCGAATCTACGTATGCAAAACACCAGAGGAAGTGCTGGACGCTGCGAATGAAGCGCTATCGCAAGACTTTCGGATCACCGTTAGGAGCGGAGCACATTGCTATGAAGGTTTTGTATCAAATCAGTTAAACAACGAAAATTTAGCCATTATTGACGTGGGCGAACTCAAAGGTTTTTCTCATGACGCTGATGGCGAAATTCAGCCTTTATATGAGCATGACAGCCACAAACCCACACAGTATAAATACGCCGCTTTCACAGGCAATCAGAACTGGGACGGCTATGTGGCAATGTATAAACAAAGTGGCAAGACAATACCTGGCGGCTCATGCTACTCCGTCGGGGTCGGCGGTCACATTAGCGGCGGCGGATACGGTTTACTGTCCCGCCTTCAGGGTTTGACCGTCGACTGGGTGACTGGAGTGGATATTTTAATCCCAGACCCAGCCAATAGCGAAAAGATGTTGGTCCCTGTCCACGTCAGCCCAAACTCAAAACTTAAAACACATCGCGAGCTTTTCAAGGCTTGCTGCGGTGCGGGTGGCGGCAATTTTGGCATCATCATTCGATACTACTTCAATGATCTACCCGAGGCCCCACAAAAAGCTTACTGGACAACGCTCTCTTGGGAATGGTCGGACTTCGACAAAATCAGCTTTAGAAAATTCTTGCGCGGCTACTACGCCTGGTTCGCCAAAAACGACTCGAACGCCACCTCCAATATTTTGTCAACAGCAAACGGGGGGCTCTTCACTCTGCTGAAACTTAATCACATCGACTCCAACCCTAAAGTTATTCTGGCCATCCAATACACAGGACGTGATGGCATGGTGGGTGATCATGAGCGAGATGCTCCATTTAACAATTTTCTCTCCGCGATAAACAGCGCAGCGCCAGGCCACGGCAAACTGTATGACGGTTTCGTATTACCAAACATCGCCCCAAGGCCTCATAGCATGGCTGGCAGTACTATAACCAAAGCTTCGCCAGGGCTTCTTATGGACTGGTTTTACATCACCCAGATGATTAATGCATCCGGCAACAACCAAAGAGGCAAATACAAATCCGCCTACCAAGTGGACGATTTTACCGACGTTGAGTGTGATGCGTTTTACGATAACCTCAGCGTTCCCTCTACAGACGGGACCTTCAGTCAATCGCTAGTTCAGATTGACTCTTACGGTGGAAAAATCAATAGCCTTGGTCAAGGGGATACTGCCGTACCGCAGCGCAAATCCTTATTGAAGTCTCAGTATCAAACGTACTGGACCGACCCTGCACAAGATAACGTTCAACTCGCATGGATCAGTAAAATTTACGAAGACGTCTACGCAAGCCAACCTAATAAACGACCTGGCGTCGATGGTCGATATGAAGGTTGCTACATAAACTATCCAGACGTAGACATGTTATTAGTAAACGGCGTACCTAACGACAGTTGGCTTGAGCTTTACTATGGAAACAGGGGATTGGTAGAGGAGTTAATTCTCTTGAAAAACCAGGTAGACCCTAAAAATCTTTTCAGACACCAGATGTCGATTCCGCTGGCACGAGACAGGAAAAGACAATAAAAAACACGCTCGCCCTAGAGGCTGCCACCAGAAGAGCGCAACCGCCAAGTGTCGCGACAACACCTACAGTTTTAGCCAGCATCGACGCGGTGCGCGCTCACGACAGGGTGGCGTGATGGCGTGGCTTTAGATACGAAAAACCCTGCTCTAGCATGGGGCTTCGAGATGAGCATAGATCGCTTATCACATATTCACTCAAAGGATGAACACGATGAGCCGCACCCGCCATATCTGCCTGATGGCGACCTATAACGAGTGGATGAACGCACAGGTTTATGAGGCGGCCAGAAGCCTGCCCGATGAAGAGCTCTCAACGGACAGGAAAGCGTTCTTTGGTTCTATTCTCGGGACTCTGAACCACGTAGCAGCCGGAGATGCAGTCTGGCTAAAGCGATTCGCCAAGCACCCCGCGAATTACTTGGCTCTGGAGCCAATTCGACAGCGTCCTGATCCGAAAAACCTCGATCAATTATTATTCTCTAACCTTCGAGAGCTCTCAGTGCACCGGGAAGAGCTCGATCGGATAATCATCGAATGGGCTCGTTCCATTACAGAGCCCGATTTAGACCACACCCTCAATTACACCAGCATGAAAGGCGTACCCGCTGATAAGAACTTTTATAGCCTGGTCATGCATTTTTTCAACCATCAGACCCATCACCGCGGACAAGTTACTACCTTGCTTTCACAAGCGGGTATCGACGTAGGCGATACAGATCTGGTCGTTCTCATTCCATCCGAGTCCCACACCTAGCAAAAACGCCCAGCACTAGACTGGGCTTTTTCTTGCCCGTACAAACTCCTGAAGCCTCGGAGCTGTGCCCAGGTTTTGGTGCGTCAGAATTATGCCTCTCGGCGGCGTATGATGGAGGTCAACGCTCTTGGGCTCTCGTACTGGCAAGCTGCTGGCTTGAGCGTGGCATGAGACATAACGGATATCGAACTAAACATGATCAGAGCATTTGAAGCACGCGACGTAGAAGCCGTGCTGGACATCTGGTTAAAAGCATCACTGGTCGCCCATGACTTTATTGACGCCTCTTTCTGGCATTCACAAGTCGAGAATATGCGAAGCCTATACATCCCGGCTTCGGAGACCTACGTTATTGAGCAGGAATCAAGAGTGGTGGGCTTCTGCTCGCTGCATGAAAATCAACTTGCCGCTCTGTTCATTGCTCCTGAGTTTCAGGCCAAGGGTTTCGGCAAACAGCTGCTTGCTCATGCCAAAGCCCTGCGAACTGAATTGACTCTTGGGGTTTACAAAAGCAACACCGCCAGCTGTGCGTTTTATTTATCACAAGGTTTTGTTGTGACGTGCGAGCAGACCGATGAACAAACCGGGCACCCGGAGTACCTAATGCGCACCACCGAATGTTGAATGACTGAAACTTCTTGCGGAGCGCGGCGGTTCCGGCCATAGGTTTTCCTGCCTGCCAGAAACTCTTCAGACCCTGCATTTCAATTGAGTAACATTTTTACTGTATCGAAATAAGCTGGACATCTTCCAGCAAAGGACACGGGGCACTCTATGCAGGCCCCCTCATAAGGAATCTAGCGTGCAGGTTTAGCCCTACCCCCTATCACTGCCGTCGACTCCATGCGGTTCCGCCGTGCTCAGCCTGGAGTTAATCGACAGTGCTAGTGACCCCCTCTGACCGTCCCCGGCCCGATCAAGAAGGACGGCAGCTGCCCCAAACCAGTCAGTAGCGACAGACAGAAAGCGGCCACATCCGGGCAGTTCGATAACGCCTGGATTCAAGCCGTGACCGGCAACCTGGCGTTTCTGACGCCCTGCAACCGAATAGAACGTCTTAACCCATGGAGTACACAATATGAGTCTGTCCAAAAAATTGCTTGTTGGTATTGCCTTGACCAGCCTGCTGCTCGGCGGCTGCACCTCAAGAGTCACGGAGAAGGAACAGTACTCAGGGTTTCTTCCCAACTACAACAACCTGCAGGAAGTCACCACCTCCAGCGGCGAGAAGGCCATGCGTTGGGTGACTCCGTCCTGGAACCCGAACGCCTATGACACGGTGGCCTTCAAGCGACTGGAGCTGTACCCGACGCCACAGCCCAATGAACGGGTCAACCGTCAGACCCTGGACCAACTGCAAACCTACATGACAGACAATGCCAAGAGT
Organism: Pseudomonas frederiksbergensis; assembly: GCF_001874645.1. Taxonomy (NCBI): domain Bacteria; kingdom Pseudomonadati; phylum Pseudomonadota; class Gammaproteobacteria; order Pseudomonadales; family Pseudomonadaceae; genus Pseudomonas; species Pseudomonas frederiksbergensis. The sequence continues at coordinate 5,289,937 of NZ_CP017886.1, read as the reverse complement.
GTACTGAGCCAAAAGTACCGCGTGGTACCGAACCTTCAATCGGCCCCTGCCGGTTCTCAAGTCCTGATCGTACGCGCCGCGATTACCGGGGTCAGCGCGTCCAACGAAGGCATGAAATGGTACGAAGTGGTTCCGGTCGCGGCCGCGATAGGCGCGACTCAGGCAGCCACCGGCCACCGCGATCAAGAGACCGAGTTGTACATCGAGGCCGAGATGATCGACGCGAGCAACGGCCAGACCGTGGCTAAAGTGGTGCGCAAGGTCTTCGGTGAACAACTGAAAAATGCAAGCCAACAGGTTACCGCCAACGATTTCAAAGCGGCGATCAAGAAGCTGAACAGCGATATGCAGGCATTCATCAAATAGCAATGAAGTGTCGCCCGGTTGAATCCACAGCCAGCAGCTCGGTGATCCACCGGGCCTGCCGGGCGATGTCTTGCACTTTTTCCTCGGGCACGGCCTGCCCCGCCCGGGCGAAGTGGGTCAGGGTCTGCTGTTTCTGGCGCAGCTTGCGCTGCCACTTGACCAGGAACGCCGGGCTGCGTACCTGCATCTGCAGCGGGCCGAAGTACAGCTCCTCGGCGGTGTACATCACCGGCCCGGCGCGCTCGGCGACGATGATTTCATAGTCGAAGCGGTTTTCCCGCAGCACTTCCTCGCAGAGGATGCGGTAGCCATTTTCCATCAGCCATTGGCGCAGTGGCTGCTCGCCGCCGTTGGGCTGCAGGATCAGGCGCTCCTGACCGCTCAGACGCGCCTTGCCGCTGTCGAGGATGTCGCGAATCGTCTCGCCGCCCATGCCGCAGATGCTGATCGCCGTGATCCCGTCTCCCGGCTCGATCGCCGCCAGGCCATTGGCCAGGCGCACGGTGATCCGCTGGTCCAGGCCGTTCTCGCGCACGGTGCGTTCGGCCGAGCGGAACGGCGTCAATGCCACCTCGCCGGCCACCGCCGCCGCGATGGCGCCACGGCGCATCAACGCCACCGGCAGGTAGCCGTGATCCGAGCCGATATCGGCCAGGCGCGCACCTGCTGGCATATGCGCCGCCACGCGCTCCAGGCGCATGGACAATGTCTGTTCGTTCAACTGCAGTTCCTTTTCACCACGAATGTCCGGCACCTTTGACATGAGTGCGAGCGGCCCATAATGCTTGGTGAGGGAAGCAGGGTAAAGCGCTTGCGCGGGTTATGTGATTGACATCCCTGTCGGCGTGCCCTGAGGAAGACAGGGCAATCCGAGCGTGGACTGATACGTCAAGGTCCAAAGCCTACCCGCCGTCATCCGGCGCCTTGTCTGTCGTGATGAGCGTCTCAATGCCCCAATCGACAGGCTGAGGCCAATCCTCTCCAAACATCTCGGCCGGATGCATCGTACGGTCGGAACCATTGCCGCAAGCCAAGGACTTCGCCGGGCAATACCGGTCGCAACCCCAACAGATCCGATCGGGGTGTTTAGGGTTGACGGGGAAGTTCTTGGCCATACCGATCTCCGATCATTGAGAGGCGTTCTCCCAACCTACAGCCCCTGCCCAAAGCCAGCCTTGATGCATATCAAGTTTCCCCCAGACCCGGTTTTACCCAGCATCCCTTGACCGCTCAAGCGGCAGCACAGATGACCCACAGCATCGAACGCGCCCGGCGATTTCGCAAACGTGACTGTAGGTTTTCAAAAAAAATGAGAAAAATGGCAAATAAATGATCCATTTTTTTCATTAACCAACTGTTTTATGTAGAAATTTTAAATCTGGTTGGTGCCGGAAATCGCGCGAACGACCACGTCTATTCGCTGCCGCCAGGGAAACTTGAGCAATGCTCTACATCTGCTAAATATCCATCTACGACAAAACGCGAAACTTAAATCAACGGTAACCATGAATGCGCAATGCACACTACGCACTGCACATTACGCACTGCACATTCACATAACAAAAAAACACAATAAAAAATTAGTAACAGTTACTTATAAACAACCTCGCCGCGAAGAAAATAAACGGGCTTCACTTAAAGAAAGGCATTGCCAGCGCGTTTTTCTATGTTTTAAGATCCAACCCTATCGGCGCGCCGACCTATTTCGGCGCGCAGGTGCTTATGCTCATATGTTGTCAGGAAGAAAAAGTACAGTTACGTGTTAGCACTTTTAAAGGCATGCGCCTGCATTACACTTACATGTTATCCACCGAAAGGTATGCACAGTGTTTATGCTTACGCGTTATCCCGTCACCGAAAGGTGAGGAGCTTTACTACTACGTGTAAAGGATTGTCAGTTCGAGACTCTAGCCGTGCTGGAGATCGCAAAGCCGTTCGTCATCTAAACGAAAAAAAACCAGAAATGAGTCTTAGACTCACTACCTGGCTTTAATAGAAGAGGAGGTTCCAGAATGTAAAACGCGGCCAACCTTGAGGGGTTAAGACCGCGACGAAACAAAAAGCTACTACTGGTGTGGTGCCAGTAGTTTCTTCCTTTTTTTCGTCGCCTGTCAACCCCCTCCCATAACTTCGATTTCAGCGAGGCCACTCGACGGGGAAGTGTTGCCCTTCGAAAGCCTCTAGTCCAATGCACCTGTCGAGCATTGTGCAGTCGCTCGCTCGTGAGGGAGTTACAGATACCAGTACGAAAAGTCGTAACACGAAGATCTAATCACTTCAGGGGATATCACCCATCCCGCAAGAACGGGCTTCCTATTGCCTGGGAATCTCAACTGGAAGCTAGTTTCCTGCGGCTGTTGGAGCTTTCCCCAGATGTTCTCAAGTACGAAGTCCAGCCGTCATTGGAGGTACTGTCCATAGGCAGCTTGGAAACAAAGTACATTCCGGACGTGTGTGTCAGCTTTATAGACGGCACCACCGGATGGTTCGAAGTCAAACCATCGATGCGCCTTCTGAACCATAAGGTGACGCTGAAACTACAAGCGGTTAATGATCACTTCGAAAGAACCGAACGCGTATTTCATGTCGCAACAGAAAAGTTAATTCTTGCAACGCCCATGGCTGATAACCTTTTAACGTTGATGTACCACCGCCGTGGAGCGGATGTAACTGATACGTACGACGAATACCTTAAAGCAGAATTCGAATGTTCCTCCCCTGAGACATTGGCTGACTTGATAGAAATACTAGGTGTGTGGTCCCGGAATGAGGTGGTGCGGATTAATCTTGAAGCGCTCTGGAGTCAGAGTCCAGGCTTCGCAGATCACCCTGAAGGGCGTTCGCCATCTCAGCGCCTTCAGATGTCTGGCAAAGTTGTAGGCCGCAATAAAGGCCAGTGTATGGGCTTTCAGTGCGCCCCAATCCGGATAGTGAAAAGCCTTGATCGTGGCCTCTTTTATCGTGCGATTCATGCGCTCGACTTGGCCGTTAGTCCACGGGTGGTAGGGCTTGGTCAGTCGGTGCTTGATACCGTGCTCATGGCAGACACGATCAAAGATATGCCCGCCGAAACGGTGAGTAGCCCCGCTTCGGTACCTGGGCTGCTCAGTAAACGCAGCTCCGTTATCAGTCAGCACCGTATGAATTTTGTACGGAAAGGCATCAACGACTTCCCGCAAAAAAGCTGCGCCATTACGTTTCGTCGCCGCATCGAAAAAAGCCACATAGGTGAATTTGGTGACTCGATCGATAGCGACGAACAGATGCCGTTTACCATGCTCCAGGCGTAGCTCGGAACTATCGATGTGCAGATACCCCATCTCAACCGGTGAAAACTTTCCGCGCTTGGTTTCGTTGGTGCTGCTGGCCCGTCGGCTGATGCCATGACGAACTAGGCAACGGTGCAGGGCGCTGCGACTCAGTTGGGGAAGGCTCTCGTGAAGATGTCCCAGCATGTCGTCCAATGGCAGCATCGTGCGACGACGGAAGTCGACCACCATTGCCTCTTCCGACACAGTGAGGCAGGCACTACTGGGCTTGGCAGGCCCCATTCGTGAGTCTTGGGTTGTTGAGCGAGCTCGCCACTTGGCAACAGTTTTCACGTTCAATCTGTAGCGAGTGGCAAGCTTTCGATTCGACTCTTGCGACGCTTGGAGCTCGGCTCTAATTCGCGGCGTCGTTCGGGCTGAGCCATGGATACGTCCTTCCAAAATGCATCCTCCTTTTGAGGGGTTAAGGATGCACCATGACTTTCCGGGACTGAACACCTAGCAGGTCAGTCAGCAAGGGATCGTGGGGAAGTGACATAGCGATCAAGGAAAGAGAAATCACTTACGTCGGCGTCGTTGAACCAGAGCTTGCGCCCTTCAGGTGTGCTACCGCTTCCCCGACCTGAGCCGTAGAGCGACGACGCCAAGGCAGCCCGAGTAAATTCCACCATCTTTCGCAGCTTCGCTTCAGACTGAGTCACAAACCCCAAGGGCACATTGTACCGGTCGGCACTCGGCACCACCCATTGGTATGTTGCCGCGCCGAAGAACCCTGGGATCAGTAAAATTTCGAAGCATTCCTGCTTGGGCTGGTATGTTCCTAGGAACACACGGCTGAAACCCGCATCGAGCAGATGGCGTGCACGCTTGACGAGCCCATCCCTGTTCTCGTCTTGGCGACAGGGCGCAATGGCGACGACTTCCAGCGTTGTACCCAAGCCCTCCTTGAGCTCGGCCTGGATATCGTCGATGAGGTCACGAACCAGGCTAGTGCGCCCCCATAGTTCGGAGTCCGGGATCACCCAGAAGATGGCCGCTGGCCGCTCGGTGTTCGTCGTCCTCTTGAATGCCGCGAGCGCCTTACTCAGCCCATTCAAAAGGCGCGACCGGCATTTTGGCATATAGGGAGCGCCAAGAAGCGCCTGGCTCTTCCCGGCGTCGTACACTTCGCCGTTCACCTGTCCATGCACATCGTGTACATACCGCCCGAAGTCGATTACTTGGTCTTTGCGCAGGCCCATTTGCCCATTGGGCTTAATCAATACGCTCCTCTCCCCACTGATCGGCGGTGTCAGCAGATACCGCGTGAGCAGCTCATCGTCGAAGAGCTCGATGAAGGCACGCAGGTGGTTGGTCCGGGTTGAGAGGGCGGCGATCCGGTCGGATGTCAGGGTCCGCACCTGCGAGCGCAGAGACTCAGGAAGAAGTTCAAGCTGGGTGTCGATTTCAAACGCGACGTTGCCCTCGACATCGACTTCGAAGTGGACAGGAAGTGGCACACTGAATGGGCGCCCGGCGCGGATCTCGTCCACTTTGTAGCAAGCGTAAGCCCGCCGGTTTTCATCTTCCTGTTCGAAGCGTTCGATGTCGTGGAAGTGTTTGTGAAACGCTGCCTCCGCCCTATCAATGGTTTTGCCTACAGCGGGATCGTCGGTGTTCCACTTCAGTTCCAAAGCGTTGTCCCAGTAGCTGCTCGATAGCGCCTTGGGCAGTGGCGTGTAACTCAATAGCTCAAAGACGGGGCGGCTTTGCCGCTCGGCGATTCTTGTGAAACGCGGCATTCCGTCTGATGACCCCGCGAAGCGCGATTCGGCATAGGAGGTCAACGAGATACGGCCGTTGATCTCGCCGACGAGGCCTTCTTCTCGTAAGAGTTCAAGCAGATTCCGTACCTCGCCCGCGGAGAGGCCGAAGTACTCCCGTAGTGCGCCGACCTCCAAGGGACCGCTCAGGTGCAGTAAGCGCACCGCGAAGTCCGTCATGACTGGCACCTGACGGTCGACGGAGACATGACAGCGTACGTTGAAAAGCTGCGCAGGAATCGCAACTGCGATGGTATTGAAACGCTCACGCATTGGACAGGCTCCGCTTCAGTTCCTTGGATGGCACAAACAGGGCCAGGTGTCTCTCTGCGAGGCGTTCGACTTCATCGAGCACGCTTTTCATCGGCGTGGCCGCCCGAGTCCGCCACATCGAGGAGGAACTGACGATCACCAGTCGGTCCTTCGATCGAGACATGGCCACGTTGATGCGCTCCGGATCGCTCAAAAAGCCAATGTTCTCGCTGGTGTCGTTGCGCACCACCGAGAGTATGATGATGCGGTTTTCCTTGCCTTGGTAGCTGTCCACTGTACCGACTGAGAAGCAGTGACGAAGCCCGGACGCCCATTCAGCCTGCTCGAGCTTATTTCGGATTAGGTCCCGCTGAGCGGAGTACATGGCGATGACCCCGATGATGGGCTCATGGTCACCGTCCTTCTTCTGAACCTGTTCCAGGAACCTAGCAGACGTAAGGATTGCCCGAATCACTTCCACGACGGCCAAGGCTTCCTGCTCGTTCATGAGCGCACCTTCATGGGTGCCAGCCGAGCGGTGGAAGGCCTCGCGTCCCTGATCTTGGGTGTCGACCCACACTACCTGCGAGGCGAGGAATGCTGGCAGCTTCTCGTACTCTGCTCCCGGAGGAGTACGTCCAACCTCAAGTGCATCTCCGTAGAAGCAATGCGACACGAGTCGGTTGATGTGCTCCGCCATACGGTACTGCACACGCAATGTTCTTCCCACCGACTGGCCGTAATTCGATGAGAACGCACGTTGGAAATTGTTCATCCGCCGGAAGTCCTTGCGCGGCATTCCCAGTAGGGCCGACGCTTGGTCCTCAACAGCGCGGGGGTACGAAGGCGGCAATTGTAGGTGATCGCCCACCAGTAGCACGCGCTTTCCCGCCTGCATCGCGACGACGAGCTCCATTGGCGATGCCCGCGCGGCCTCGTCGACGATTACCCAGTCGTAAGGAACTTCCGTAATACCCAGCGCCTGCTTTCCAACGCCTACGCAGGTGCCCGCCACAATGCTGGAGCTGCGAGCGAGAAACGCGGTGTAGTTAGAGCGCGGGCTACGTAGCACCTGGGAGAATTCCGTAGAAAGGAGAGCAATCTGTTCCAGGCGAGCGCACTTAGCCGGGCTCGGCGAACCGTGCTGGTGAGCCAAGGATTCAAGTTTCTGGCCCAGCAGATCGCGTAAATTGGCTGCGTCGTCGCTGGTCGATGCGTGGATGCCGAACTGGCGCTCCGCGACCTCGACGAACACTTGCCTGAGCCGCCGCAGATGCTCCTTAGCCGAGGGGTCCTTACCATCGGCCTCGTCTATGGTGCATATGAGGCGGTCAATACTTTGGAGCAACGGGCCCAGTGTGATGTGAAGCTTCGTCGCGGAACGCACGTAGCCTTCCGGAAGCCCCATGGCCACGCCCACCGCTCGGACACGATCCATGCTTTCCGCGTCAAAGCTCTCGCGGTAGCGCTGACGTAACGAATCCTCTTGGACATTACGGAGTCCGGGCGAAACCATCGATTGCAGACCGACGCGCACCATGGGCACATCCATACTCGACGCACGCAGCGAACCCGCCACCTTGTCCATGACATTGTTCACGGCCTCATGCGATTGGCTGACCAGCAAGATGTTATGAGCCAGCCCTCGCGACAGCAGCAGGTGTACAAACGACGCGATGAACTTGGTCTTCCCTGTTCCTGGCGGTCCCTGCAACAGTGAAACCGGGCCATAAGACAGAGCGATCCGCAAGGCCTCTTCCTGGGAGGAGTTAAGGTCGTAGTTGCTGAGGTCACCCAGATCAACCGCGACATTGCGCTTCGGCATTCGCTCAGTGTCTGGATCGAAGTAGTCAACAAGCGAAGGTATGAGGCCACCGCCCGCAAGTACCCGCTTCATCGCCGCGACCCGCCGTTCAGACGCCACCTTTTCGAAGGTACCGCGCACGTGCATGACGTCTCCCGTTTTCGGCGAGAACCGCATGTTTTTGGCACGCACTCGCATCACGTCGCGTCCGAGGTCGGGTGAGACCCAGCCAACAGTAAACCAGCGCTCGCTGCCGTCAGTAGCGTCCACGCCGCGCTCCAGTAGTTCGATTTCTTCGCCCTCAGAGAAATCGAGCACGCCCCCCTCGCAGTCGAAGGGGATGAGCCACTCGTCGCTATCCGGCGAGAATTGCTTCGCCCCATTCCGCACCGTGATCTTAGTGACGTTCATTTCATCGGTGTCGGATAGTGCGGTCCAGAGTGCTGTTGCCGATACCCTTTGATAGGGTGCACGCTCGGACTGACGGGCGTAAGGGTCGGCACCGAGAGCGACTGCTTCGTTACCTTCCAGATCATCCGGAACGTTCGCGCAGTAGAGCTGGTACAACCAATCGGCCAGCAATGCGACGTTAACCTCTTCCGCAAAGGAGACATGAATCTCACCATTTAGCGAGAACATCTTGCGCCGGTGGGCGCTGACGAACTCGATGTGGTCGATTTCCTTAACTGCGCAGTCAAGTACAGCGTCCTCTTCCGGGTCGTACTTGATGTAAAGTTCTTGCCGCATCCCTACGACGTTGAATCGAACGTGTCCAGTCTCGGTATGCCGGGTCGCGCGCACCGAGTACTCGCCATTGTTGGAGACCAGGTCCAACGACGAAGTATCACTGCGGCCGCGAGGCCTTAAGACTGCCTGGAAAGTCGAGATTGAGCGCTGTTTCGGGTGAAGTTCGTCCTGCAGTGTCTCGGCCAGCAGGTCTAGCGGCGGCAGTGTATCCACTAGCTCGATGGCTCGATTCACGTCGTTTCGCGTGCCCGCGAAATCCTCAGGCAACAGTGTCAGTACAAGCGTACACACGGCAAACGCGTCACGGTAAAGCGGGGATGCGCTCTCCAGAGCCGGCGGCACCGTACCAAGCGTTACTCCTTCATCACCATCGGCGCTTAGGTCTGGAATGTCCACCAACACGATCTGTGGCAGCTGCGCCTCTGCCGTCTGCGAAACGATGATGTTGTCCGCTTTTACGTCGCCGTGGGACAGTCCCAAGATGTGGAGGCGCTGCACAGCGTTGAGCACAGCGTGCGCGACGAGCGCGCGATGACGCCCCTCTGGGTTACTTGCCAGCCAATCGGTGAGCGTCTGACCCTCAGTCCATCGCGTAACGAGCATCAGGCCAAACATGCTCAAGCCAAAATCCAAAACTTCTGGGGCGGCGTCGAACCCTGACTGTCGCATGGACCTAGCTTGCTGGAGGAACGCAAGCAACCTTAGATTGCGCGCTAGATACTTCGGGTCGTACTTGAGCTGTGGCCAGCACTTGACCAGTACTCGGTCACCGTTCTGCTCTGACTCATAAACCATCTTGGAAGGCGTAGACAAGATCATTTGCTTAGGCGTGAGGGTAATCGGGCTGGCATCGGTCTCGTAGCCCTCGAAGTCTTCGGCGCAGACGTCCGGCCCAGCATCGACGGCCAAACAAGCATTCAACGCGTCGAGTGCCTCGGAAGCGTTGCGGTATCGCGTTTTAGGATCCAGGTCCATAGCTTTGGCGTACCAAGGTGCCAGCGCTGGTACGCCGAGAGTGACTGTGTCGTCGTAGACCGGCACATTGTCGAGACGCTCTAGTTCGTGGCCCTCCAGCATCTCATAGACTAGTACCCCCAGCAGGAACATGTCGCGAGCGAAGGGATCAGCAGAACGAGCCTGCGCAGCGACGCCTTCATCCTCCGGCAGTTCGATGGATCCGGTCTCTAGCTCGAGGCGATGAACGCCTACGGTCTGGGCTTGCGGGACGCGTGCGGCAGCGAACGTCGATAGGATCACACGGGCCGGTTCGAGCACCCACAGCGTGCGTTTGGTAATGTCGCGATGAGCAATTCCCAATGCGTGTAGTTTCGAGAAGCGTGCCAGGATACTTTTTGCCAGCAAGCGCCGGTCTTGCTCGTTGTTGCTGTTGCGGTCTAGGTGCTCGGAGAGACGCGCAATGCCAGTGGGAAGACGGTACGCCTCGACGAAGTTGGTGGTGATGTCGTCTGCCGTCGCGGACCCGATCGGTTCTAGCAGGTCTTCATGCAGCTCGGGTGCTTGGACGCGCAGCGTCTCGTTCAAGCGCAGCTCGCGAAGGCCGATGGTCTGTCGCTCGACGGTAGACGTGCCGCCGCCGGCGAGCTCTTCGAAATTCCACTTTCGCAGCAACGCTTTTGAGCTTCGGCTCTCTTGGTGCTCAGCCAAGAACTCCGACCAGATTTTTCGGGGATGGATGTAGTCAGCCTGGTCATCGATCTGCTCAAAGCCATGCAGCACGGTGCGACGTTTGAGCACCGCCGGGTTGGAAGTGGAAAAGATGGCGTTGTACTGCTGCCGCTGCGGCAAGGGGTCCGCGGACCGATAGCTCCACGTCGGCGGGATGTCGGGGAAGCGTTTGTTGTAGCGTGTCGCGTCGGAGGCCGCATGCACGAAGTCCGGGAGCATTGCAACGAAGCGGCGCTGCTCGTCCGGGAAGTTGATTAACCGGCACTTGGGGTGGCACAGCACCACCAGCGACTCAATGAAGGGCAGCTTCAGGGAGGAATTCTTCGCCTGAATGAACTGCCTTAAGGCGCGGGCTTTATTGTCTGTGGTATCGACCGGTGAGGGCATGGGATCGCCGCGATGGAGCCACTGACCGGACGAATACGAGATGTCGCCGGACCAGTTCTTCAACTCGACCACGAGGATTCGATTGGTTGTCAGCAGCAGCAGATCAATATCCAGCGGCTGCTTGGAGCCTCGCGTTACCAACCGAAATGCTGCGTACGCACCCCATTCGCGGGGTAACTTCGCTTCGAGCTCGCGCAAGGCGGCATGCTCGACCTCCAGGACACCCTTGGGGCTGAGATAGTTGATGCGCAAAGTTGAGATCTCCCTATCCTGATTTATTCGCCAGCCGTCTACATTGGACGGTTCACCCGACTCTCGAATTGTGCCATCACGAACTCGAAAATACTTAAGCAATCGGCGGACAGCCTAACTGCTCCTTTTGCACACTCAGTGATCCCACACGCGCCGGGCGACTGGTCACTTTACGCCGTTTTCAGCCGGTCTCCACAAGCAGAAACCGGTCATAAGCGGACGTTTGATCTATCAACGAAACGAGGGTGATTCAAAGGTTGGCGTGGAACTGCATCGCGAAGTATGCGGAGTCGTTTGTCGAACGCTGAGCCATTAATTGAGGAAGGCAGTCAGTCGTGTTGCGGATTTGCATTCGACGTCCGTGACCTCGTAGAGCCTCTTGAACATGGTTGCTGGCAGGAATCTAGCCGGAGCAGCGGCCTACCAGGAAGACTACAACGACCAACAACGCCCAAAGCACATACCTATTGGCCGGGCGACCAGTCTGGGGTGGGGTGTCAGGGGCATGCCGGCCAGTTGCATAGTGCCGCACCCCCTCCCGTGCCGCATACTCGGTTTTTCCCTTGGCATGCCCACTTAGCATCGCCAATTGCTCCCTCAGTTGAGCGTTCTCCCGAGTCAGGATATCTGCGTTTTCGCTCAGGGTGCGTGTGCGCTCGACCAGCGCCTCCCGCTCAGTAACCGTGCGAATCGCGTCGGCCAATGTCTGCCCCAACACCGATGGTGTGGCGAACGCTTGGTCTGCGTGTTTGTCCAGTAACAGCACATCTTTGTCGTGGCCGAGTGCGGTATAGAAAGCTCGACCACTCGCCAGTAGCGCGGCTGCCACTTCATACGAGTCACCAATGGCTGTCAGTCCGCCGCCTCCGCCGCGGGAAATGACCAAAACCTTGATGGCAGGATTACGGCAGACCTCGAGTAAGTCCTCAATGAAGCAGCCAGGCTTCATGAAGTTCGTTACCACGTGCCGACAATTGACAATCGCTGGCACGGCTGAAGCTGCATTAGTCAGGTCCTGCCAGGCGGTATCCGTGGTGAGGAATGCCACCGCGCTTGGGCCATGCCTGGCGACCGCCGCCTCAAGCGTCAAGCGCGGCTGATGCCGGGCGAGCGGGGCGAGAGCCTCTTTGGTCCGTCCATCGTCCTGCGAAGCGTCTTCAGGCAACCAGTTGCCGACCTTGTCGCCCACCAAAATCACCTCATGGGTGGTGCGTAAGGCTTCTGAGGGTTTGATGCGCAAGGTGCCATGCAGAATCACCGGCTCGTTGTTTTGGATGCTGACATACGGCTGCAGCTCAAATCGGATGGAGGCATCACCGAGCCCGCCTAGGCGCCCATAAATTTTCGAAGCCCGAATGCCTCCTGGCTTTTTCCAATAATGCACTTCGGTGGCAATCCCTTTCACAGTGACCGAGCCAGTAGGCGCTGTGATCTTCAACAGGTTGTTGAGGGATTCGGATGTAAGCGCAGGGGCCGCCATGGGGACGGCATCGGATGACATTTCAGTAACGTTATTCATTGCAACAAGCCCAAAATTTACGATGTGAACGGTGAGCTGAGGGCTGATCGGCAGCGCTAGCCAGCCCGCACCAGAGCCAAATGTTTTTGAACGACTCACCGCAGCGGCTGCTTGGCGCTTCGCGGTGAGCTTTTGGTCAACGATTACTGGGGGGCACAGAGATCGCTTCGACAAACAGATTAATGCTGCCCTTTCGGAATGCACTCGGATCGAACACGGTGCTCGAAAAGGCCTCCTTGAGTGCCGTGATTTGCTCCGGACTAAAGTTCTCCTCGATGTAATTGGGACCGTAGGCAGAGTTCTCGGCGTAGTTGAGCAGGATGTTGGAAAGACCAATTCTAAGAGATCCATTATCCAGTTTGAGCAGGCGCTCAATCGCATCCTTGAAGGTTTGGTTTCCCTTGGAGAATGTAAAGATGAAATGCGTCCTGCCAGCTTCTGGAAAAACATTGAGCATTACGTTTTTCATTTCCAGGCATCTTGTCGCGCGCGACAGAGCCATCCGCCGTTCATCCTGCTCGGAGATGATGCGATTACCATCGTGGTCGAAGTACGGGATATACGACGTGCAGCAAGCTACTGGGCAGGCTCCCTCGAGAGAGTGATAAACATGTTCGAATTCCGATGGGTGATCATGGTCTATCGCACCCGTCAGGTCGTCGCAAATCTGGCGCAGCTCCGCGATGTTGTGTTCGCACTGCTTGTGCCTAATCTTAATTTGCTGCTTTGCCGCGCCCTCCAGCATCGCTTTCTTAATGAAGGGTGGCACCTCCACGAGGCCTTGCAGGATCAGCGGAAGCATCGCCTGGAGGTGGGGCGGGAAATCTTCTACGCCAAGCTTGTCTCCCAGTTGGATCTCACAAAGTCTCTTCGACTCAAGATTGGCATGAAGCTCCTTGGCCGCAGCGCGGTAAGCGTAGATATCCTTTTGCTTAGCCGTTGCGGTGAACACCACATCCTCAATGGGCTGAAATATTGATTTGTCGTGCCACCCGCAGAAGCCACTGAAGGTACTGAATTTCTTGATTCCTTCCAGCTTGAACTCTGGAATCATTGATGTCATGTCGTCTGCGGGAGCGAGACCCAGGTAATAAACCTTCCCTGAACCGCCATCCGCGATAGATGCGAGAATTTTCCCCCGCTGAATGGAATGGGCCTGCACAATTTTACCGGCGCATCCCGCTTGCTCATCTCCACCGCGTAAGCACCCTTTGACACTAGCCTCTTTCTGCTTCTGGCCCAAAGTCTTGTTGAATTCGATCTGATCCTGATTCACTTATCCCCCCTCACTCCATGTCGGCAGACGTCAACCTTATTAAAATCCGACGCGACGATGCGGCTGCGCAAATATGTGTTGTTGTGCAATTAAGCCCTGAGCGGCGCAATACGTTGCAGATCCTCGCTCAACGCAATGCCATAGGCATCTGAGAGGTTGGCAATCTGCAGTCCGATGGCATTCCTAAGCGTTGCCAGTGCATCGCTGAACTGAAGCCATTCAGGATCACCCCCATTACAGCGCAATGTCCTCAGGTCTGATGATTCAACCACATTGAAGAATGCCAAGATGGTCTTGGTCAGTGACAGCAAAATTCCATCAAGTGGTGTTCCATCCAGCAGTTCGGAGCGAATGGCAGTGAATCGCGAGCGAAGATCGTCCAACGATTGTCTGACGCGGTCGGGAAATTCGGCGTCGAAAGTGACCCACAGCGACCGGCGATCCTCCATGGAAGCGATGATTTTCTTCGCAATTTGCGGCTCCATGCGACCGCTCTGGAGCAATGCGAGACTGCGCGAATACCCTTCGGTGCGAATTTCCGAAACCATGGTTTCGTGGTCTGTCTTCCATTTTCTAAGCTGGTTGTCAGTGTGTCCGAGTTCATCGCTGTCTACGATGACTCCGCATTCCCTGCACAGCCAAATGCCGTTTTCAATCGATACACGCTCTTCAGGGGTTTGCGTTGCCTTGTAGCGGGGGCCTAGCTTGGAAGCCGCATGAATATGCGCAGCATGGCCCGTGGTCAGGGCTTTGGTCGGCACCGAAGACGGTCCGACGGTGAGCTTGAGGCAACGCGGATTGGAACAAAAGTGCGCTGCCCGGAGGGCAAGCGCTGTCTTAGTGGCGGCGGTAAAATTGTCTCTCGTGGTCACTACCAAACTCCCTGTGCAGTAAATGGCGATTTGGGGCGTCTTCTTCACGCAATGATATCGCTTTGACATCGCCAATCTCCAGTGATTGACTCGGGATGTGATCGCGCCGGTCAATGGGCCGTGCTGGCCAGCGGGATGCCCGGTGATGAACGCGCGTTGCCCATCCGCGCCGACGCCCGCGTGCTGGGCGCGACGCTAAAAGCCGGTCAGAGCTTGAGCACCGTTTGCGCTATGGCTCGCCACGCCTATTTGGTGCCGACGCTCGGGGCAGTGAGGGTCAACGGCGAAAGGGTCGACGCAGGCAGCGGCGTGGCCATGACCGACGAGGCGTTGCTGGTGGTAGAGGCCATCGACGATACCGAAGTGGTAATGGTCGAGGTGTTTTGAGCATGAATACGATCATCATGACCGGCGGGACTTTTGGACTCGGTGCGGCGGCCGCGCAGCGTTTGAGCGCGTCCCCTGACACCCGGCTGATCATTGGTGGCCGAGAAACCCATATACCGCTCGACCTCGCCAGTCAGAGCAGTATCAGGCGATTCGCCCGGCAAGTGCTCGACACACTGGGCAAGAGCAGGATCAACGCCTTGGTCCTGAATGCCGGGCTGAGTTTCCCGACCGTAGCGCGCACGGAAGACGGCTACGAAACCACGTTCGCGGTCAATCACCTGGGGCACTATCTACTACTGCGTCTACTAGCACCGTTACTGGCGCGCCATGCAATCGTGGTGCTAACCACCAGCAATACTCATGATCCGCGGTACAGCCCGGTCGCGCCGTTTGCGTTTGTTGATGCACAACAACTCGCGCATCAGGACCTCGGTAAAGGCCCGCGTGGCGAGGTGGCATTCGAGTCCGGTTTCCGAGCCTATGCTACGTCCAAGCTGTGCAACCTGCTGACGGCCTTAACTTTCGCCAACTCAAACGAGGCCAAGGCTCGGCGCTTGCGGATTATCGCGTACAACCCAGGCTATACCCCCGGTACCGGCCTGGGACGCAATTTGCCGAACGGCACGCTACCGGAACCAGCCATGGCACTAAGCCCCTACTTCGCCGAGAACATGCGTATTCAGGCTGGAGAGGTCCTGGCCGACCTGGCGCTGGGGCGAATCGTTCCGCCCATAGGGTATTTTTATGCGTCGTTGGTTAGAGGTCAACTGACATGGCCAGAGCCATCAGAACTGGCTTGTCGTGAGGATGTTGCTCAGCAACTATGGGGCGACAGTGCTGTGTTGACGGCGATGGACTGTGATTAGTTGTAGGGCACCCACCCTCGCCTATCGGGCACTGGCATCGTTTAAAGTCCTGGATACTCAGTTGAACAAAGGTGACTGGATTCTCACCAATGCTCCATTACGTCGACTGTCGGAGCCGGCATTCAATCAACCAAGCCCCTTCCCCGCCAAGAGCGTCTGGCTACTCCTCGCTACTCGAATTATGATGCTGGCAGCTTGGCATTGCGCGCGCCGTCGACAGAAGCGTTTCTGGGCTGCGTAGCTATCCAAACGCGAGATGGATCTTGAGGCCCACATTTCACTGTATCGTCCTCAAGGGCTAACGTCCGCAAGGAAAGCGCGCTATCCACACAATGCCAGTCACTCAACGCTAGGAGCGAAAATTGGCCGTAGAAGAAGTGTCATTCGTCACCTCAGAGGAAGAAACCGCGATAAGAGAGGACAGGACAAACGCTCCCGAACTGTTCACTTTTGACTGCGGGCAGCTTCCTTTCGAACGCATGGGTGATGCTCATTTCGAGCTTTTGGTAGCCGATATCTACAGAGCCGAGCATGAGGATGGCACTCAAAACTGGTATGACACTGTAAGCCGCCTGAATGATGGCGCCGACCAAGGTCGAGACGTTGTCATGTACAAAGGGGGAATCCCGACAGGAGTAATACAGTGCAAACGTCTTAAAAAAAATCTTGATTTGGCCTCGGTCACTTACGAGATCTGCAAGTTTTTTCTGTATGCACACATCAGACCCCAAATTGCCCCTCAGCCTGGAACTGCCTTTAGATACTTCTTCGCAGTCGCCGATAGCGTTACCAAGGACGCTTTCGAGTTCTTGCAGGAATCGGGGCAGAAGCGTTTCGACGACAAACTTTCCTCATTTCAAGAGCAATGCGGAAAAATTCTCGAAAACTCCAAAACGCTTCAAAAAAATCCAACTCTCAAAGGCCTTTCTCCCGCACAGCTATGCGAGATTGTGTGGCAGTGGATACCCCTTTTAGAAACGAAAATCCTGAAAAAAGATAGCCTCTCCAGTTTGGTGCGCAAGCACCCAAAGGTGAGGAGTACCTATTTCAAACTGGATTCAGATGCTACCGAGATAATCGAGGTCATTCGTCAGTATCTAGCATCCCAAGGTGGAACACTTTCTGGAGCTGATGAGGCCTATCTTCAGAAGATTCGTACAGAGTACGTCGATCAAGAGTTACGTGAGGGAGACCAGCTCAATATTGGCCTCATCCAAGGCACCGATTTGATCCCCTTCCTGCAAGGCATGCTTGCTCCAGAAGAGGGAGCCTTTGAACAGAATTTCGGCAATCGCCCTGTGGTACTGACAGCGGGATCAGCGGCTGCAACTCACACACAATGGCACGACATAAACGAATTGGTGAAAGCCTATCCGAACCCCCTCGTGTTCATGGTCGGATGCGGAGAAGTCACCGGCTCCGTGCTTCTCAGTTGGAAAACAGCCGATGGAATGTCTTGGATAGATCCTTCCTGGAAACCAGCTGCAGCACCGAAATTCAAAGCGGGATGGTGCTGGGTTACCGACCCTGCCGAAGGAATCATCAACTGCTATATCTTGGTCGAAAACGAGCCTAAAAATGCGAGCTTTGGTCGCGGTAGTGTTTCTCTACGACTGGCCTTCAAAGACGTTATCGTCTGGCCAACATTAGGAAATGACTTTACCAACTCAGTCCTGAGCAAAAACTCCCAATTGCGCAGAATCATCGCAAGCCAAGCCGAAGACAGACTCAAACGTCCAAATTTGATTCTGGCATCTCAGCACATCTCTGACCTAACAGATGTCGTGAAATCTCTTTTGGACTACCACGCACGTCGATTAGCGTCCCCAATTGCGGTTGCGGCCGCTAACAGTGAGCGGCTACGTGATTGCCAGTTGAAGCTTCACAGCGCCACAGGCGTATTTCCTTCTACAGACAGCGAATACAATACCCGTTCGAGCCCACCTGCAATGCAGCCACCAAGTCGTGTGATGCGCAGGAGCACCAGCGGTGGTCTGACTCTTACATTAACGTGGGATGCGAATCTCACGCTGGAATGTGCGAAGGGTCATAGATTACAAGGAGGCGTCGTCCAAGATGATCTAGTGCCGGCAACGCTGGAATTTCACGAACTCTTCGATCGACATCCGCCTGACGCTGATTGCCTCGACGTGGTTAAGAAGGAACTCGCACAGCTCAATAACCTCATCCAAGCGGAAGGTATCAAGGACTCAAAGGACTTTGCCTATCAGACCCGGTATGGGGTGACATCAGCGAAAGAATTCACATTGGAGGATTTGGCGTGCGCCGGAAGATATGTGATGAAGGCGGTGCAAGCTCTGAGCTACCTCAAATCCCACAAGGATTCGGCATGGATTACTGAGCCAGGGACAAAGGGCCATCTGCAGTTCAGTGACCCCAATGAGGGTGATTACAACGTACTGGCGTGGACAAACGACGAGTATCGTGTAAGGCATATGGCGAACGATCTTTATCGATGGGCGAGAGATACTTCCAACCATCCACAGCTCGTCGTATTCGCTAATGGTGTTGGGAAGGTTAAAGATGAAAAGCCCAGTGAGCCCAGTGACTCAAACGAATCTAGCCGAGAGCGTTTCGACATCGCGACTGCGCCTAGTGTGAAAGGCTCCTTCACCGACGTCGCAATGGTAAACAGAGTCTACTTTTTTGCCCTCAATGAGATTGAGTCAATGTACGACGAGGCTGATGCCATATCGGCTGAAGATTTCATGGATGACATATCATCTCGCAGGAAACACCTAGATGCTTAGTGAACTGATAAAGCTCTTGGATGAGCGCGCGATCGACGCGGGCTTCACGTCCCCCGAAGACGATATCCTGGTATTCGCTGATGACCCGCACTGGCCTGGCCCTCCTTTGACGACACAAGTGAAGTATTGGTCGACAAAATTCGCGTCGGTTCTGCTTATACAAATCGACTGCAAAACGCCCGAAGAGGCTTGGATACAAACGAGGCATGCGGAAGCTTTTCTGGATGCTGCACTCCTACGACTCGAAAGAAAGGGGTCAGTGGTTGATGGTTATCTTGTCCTGGCGTTGACAACGTTGACTGACGAACTCAAGCAGTTCATCAATGATGTTGAGAGGGATACACGCTTCGTAAGGAAACACGTCGTCTTCCAGAATGCTAATGGCTGGCAGCGTTGCCAACGTATCACACCGTTGGGGCTGGTAGGCCCAACGGAGCAGGCCGAATATTCTGGGTTTGTGCCTGAAAATAAACAAATGACTGATCTTTTGGCATCCCTTGCGACATCAAAAGGGAAGGAGCTAGCGCGCCATCATGGAAAGAAGTGGGATCTGAATGAGTAACTTACCTATCAAATTTCTTTCAGTGGAGATCAGGAATTTTCGTGGCGTTCCTGATTTTCTGCAGATCCCACTCAACGCACCGTTGACCATTATTCATGCAGCGAACGGCACAGGTAAAAGCACCATTTGCTATGCATTAGAGTGGCTGCTCACCAACAAAGTGGACGACCTTCCAACAACCACAGATTTTTCCTGTCAGTGGGGGTTAGGTGAAACTTCGGTCAGTGCTGACTGCGAGATAAATGGCGAGCTACATCATCTGGAGCGAGTCAACGGGAAAGCCTCAATCAAAAAGCATGGGGAACGTAGAAAAAAGCAGATTAAGGATGCCGCCCTGCTTGAAATGCTCACACCGTCCTCAGTTTTGGGTAGTAGCACTAAAGCCACGACCAAGGCGCGTCGCGACTGGCTCCGCAATTGCCGGTGGTTGTATGCAAATTCATTGGCCCTGCTTGTTGACAACAGCAAGTCGGAACTCCGGCAGCAAATTTTTGCTGACATACTTGGGTTGGGCCACCTTGCGAGCACGCTTAGCAATCTGAAGGAATACCGAGGTGACCTCCCCAGAGTTCACGGACTGGAAACGAAGCTGCAGAATCTCATTGCTGAAATTCATGCGCTTGAAGAAAAGCTGAAAGCAAGCCAATCCGGGCGCGAGCAAGTCGCTTTCAAGTTGAGCACGATACTAGAAGGGTTTCCTGGTACTCCGGTGACAGGCAATCTTCTAGATGATTTCAAAACAGCGCAATTGGAAGTCGCCAAGCTTCTGCAGGCCGCTCAGCGCCAAAAGAACATACTGAGCGAACTGCTGGAGGGATGGTCAGGGTACGAATCTAGCCTGCAACAGCTCGAAAGTAGTCGGAGTTCGCTAGCAAACATTACCCAGACCAGCACCACCTTGACCAATGACCATCGTCGACTAGCTGAACAACTCGCCACTGTCGAAACCAATAGAGCACAAGGTAAGATAGGCGTTGATTGGGCAAGAAAAAACACTGATGCGCTCAAGGCCTGGGAAGCCATCACTTCGGAGCCAGCCTTCGCTCGTGCATTCCCTCAAACTGACCTAAGTTTCCAGCTCTTAGAGCAAAACTTCGTTGAGTATGCCTGGGACAGTGACAAACAGCAGCGTTGGTTGAATTCGATTGAATACCTGATCAGCAATGGGGATGTCTTGTTAGATCTCCTTAAGGTCAAACGAGATCTATCCAGCAATATCGTCCAGCCGCCGGTCAATATGGTGGAGCTATCGAAATCTGCCGATGAGGCTAAGCAGGCGAGGATTACAGCGCAGGGGGAGTTCGACGCTCTTTCAAATGTGATAAATCGTTTGAGGGCATTGGGGCACGAAGCGGCACATTCCCTTACGAGCGGCCACTGCCCTCTATGCGACCATGACTGGAAATCGGCTGATGCACTACGGGGGCAGCTTTCCACTGCCAACCTCACGCCCGAGTTGCAGACAGCAAGCCGCAAGCTAGTGGATGCTCAGTCGAATGAACAGCTCTGGGTAACGACAGTACACAACGCCAACCTGCAGCAATCCTCATTTGAGACTTACACCGCTCGTGTTAAATCTGCGAACGATAAACTGAAGCACATTGAGGAAAGAACAAGCTATCTGAGCATCATGGGTAAGCCTGATTTTTCAGACTCTGATATTAACGATTTTCCACACCTTCTGGCGCGTATCAAGTGCGCGATTGGTGCGAAGAAAATCGCTGAAGTTATGACCCAAGTTGAGGATTTCTTTCAGATTCCGTCCTCACCGAACGCAAACACTGGCATTGCCGAAGCGCGTGAGGTGCTTGAGAGATACACCCAGCACTTCCAGCAACAACTTGATTCAGCCAGTTCTGAGCAGCCAAGTCTCGCCCGATCAGTGATGGAGAAGCTCGAAAGTATTCAGGCCAAAACCCGAGAGGCGCACCAGGTCAACTCTAGCATTGCAGCAATTTCTCAAGTGGTGAATCGCTTTCAAAGTCAATGGAACGAAGTCATTGGTATTCTCCCTATCTCTAAGGACTTGCACACTGCCACCCATGCAAATGTGGAAGTAGAACTCCGAAGAGCCGAGGGGTACGAATCAGAGCTCCGTGAGTGTCAGATCTCCCTGAATATCGATTCTGACTCTGAGCAGTTGATCAGGCTTCAGAGAGAAAAATCAGTGGTCGCTGAAAAGCTCCAGACGGGCCTGAGCCACATACTGGTAGCAGACAATGCGATTACTCAATATGGCGATCATGTTCGTAATGCGACCGTGTCTAGCCTTGCCCCTCTCCTGGTGCCAGCGACTGAATTGTTCTCCCGGATGCACGCGAATGAGGTGTATCACCAACTGAGTGTTTCTGGGAACGACCTGAACTGGATGGTGTTTGCTGAAGGTCATGAGGCACCGTTGGAGGCAGAGGAAAAACTCAGTCAAGGGCAGCGGCAAGATTTGGCGTTATCTCTCTATCTTGCCAGAGCAAAAAATACCGGTGGCAGCTTCCTCTTGGATGAGCCAATCGCTCATTTGGATGACCTCAATCGTGTAGCCATGTTGGATATTTTCAGGCTCGTCGCAACCTCAATGCCGAACATGAATCTGATCCTGACGACTGCAAGCGACAGTTTGGCCCGTCATCTGGCGCAAAAATTTTCCAGCCTCCCAGATGTCCACCTGCTGAACACAATTTATCTGGAAGGAAATCCCCGTACAGGCGTCAAAGCAACTGTGACTAGAAATTCAACAGGTACAGCCGCGTGACCCTTACATACCGTCGTGTGTAACTCATTTTTATGCGCTGTTAACTGCGGTGGTTAACAGCGCGTAAAATAGGTTTACCAGGTGGTGAATTAGCCGCATGGAGTACCCACGTCGAGAGGGCAGCCTGCAAACCGTGGAATTACCTTCCAGGCCCCGAAGGACTGAATGTGGGGGTGGGTGCTGGTGGCGGAAGCAGTACCGGTCCAGGGAAAAGCGTTGGTGCATATTCATGCAGTGAAATTGCACCTACCATCAGCCCGTCAGCTGAAACACCGATTACCGCAGACATTGCCTGCGCCGTTACGTGCCCTAACCCTCGACCACGGCCATCCTCTTCCTTATGCTCAGCCAAAGCATGTAGATACTCATCAAAAACGAGCTTGCTCACCCCATGCTGTAAAACTGTTATCCCGTCAAAATAGACACCAGCTACAAAATATCGCTGGGCCAAAAGCTCCAAATTCGTATGACTATCCATGGCGAGCTCACCAAACACGATGAAATGATGCTTGTATTGACTTAAAGCAGCTTGAGCATCCCCATAGTTTTCGAAGAGAGTTTCTTCAGTTGGGACGTCTGAAAGGCTGCGCTTAAACTCCACAAGTACTAGCCCACTGCCCTTGCCAAAAATTGCATCACCAGCAGTCCTTTCATAGCGTCCTGACAGAGGTGCCGCAAAGTCGCACATCCCATTTGCCACGACATCGGCAACAAACCTGTACTCGACAGTTTTTTCCCACCACATGTAATTACTCCTATCTCAGCTGATCCTAAATTCAAGTGCAGTGCTTTCAAACATCAACATTTCTGACGTTAAAACCCCGGGCAAAAGGTAGGGCAATTGCGCCTACCCCTTTACTTTGATGCACACCAACAGATGTTCACTTCTGGCCGATTGCTGCCGGTTAGGACGGGCAGCAATCAGCTAATGGAACCGTCGGGCTAGCCTATTCGAAGCTACCAGTACGCTCGCGCTCTTCTTCGTCCTCGCGAAGCTCTTCCGCTGCAATTCTTCGTTCGAGGCTCGCTCTAGCTGTCGCCAATACTGGCTTCAGCTCTTCCGCGTTGCCGAGATTCAGTGCATCGAGAAGCGGAATCCGTTTCTTCAGGATTTCGGCCAAAGAACCGGACCAGCCTGAAGGCGTAAATCGCATTAAATAGCACTCGACTACAGCCTTCTTATCAGGAGCATTAGCGAGCACTGCGAGCCCGGCCTCCGAAATAACCAACTCAGAATCGTCCACTGAGTCGATGTTGGCATGCTCTTCACTCGCTCGATTTCGAGTATCGAACAGCTTACAGCTCTGTGCCGCGAACACGTAACGATCAGACGGCGAGGTATTACACCAATCGATCAATACATCCACTGGGACTACGCTGAGTGCTGTCTCTTTCCGATTACTGTGAGGGTGCCCAATCACCGGCGACATCTGACCGAAGTGAGCTTCTTCACCGGGAACATAGATTGCGTCGAGCGCTCGTCGCGGCATGTGCCTGAGGAACGGCGAGATGGCGTCTTTGATGGCATCCCTATCGAAATAACTACATTCCGTCGTGCGCGCAAAGGCAACTAGACCGTTCAATACCTCCAGCGCTGCTTCGGAAGAAGCTAATCGCTTCAGCGAAAACTCCAATATGCTTTCAAGGCGGTAACCGCTATTGGCACGATCCCCCAGAGCCTTTCCCCATTCGGCTGCGCCCAGAAGATTTAGGCAGGTTGCCGCCAAGGACTCCTTATATGCATCATCGTGATCTGCCGCGCAGTGGACGACCATGGAAAGGACGTCGAGAAAAACGACACCACCATCAGGCAGCAGTGCTATCGCAGAAAGCAGCTCGCCAATCTCTGCAACAGAAAATGAATCAGTTTGTCTGCCCATCCCGAGATAGGAGTATTGCCAGGCAGGAGTACTTCCAGCCTTGATTGATTGGTGGATTCGAGCGTAAGCCGCTTGGTTCATCGGTATGCTGCAATGCAGGTCCATGATCCACTTGACCCAAATTGCATCACTCACCGCGCTGTCGAGGAAATTCTCGGCAGAAGCGGGAGATGCTTGATGCCAGCCGTTGAGCAAGCCGCGAAGGAACAAGACACCGACTGTTCCGGGCGTGGCAGTGGCGATATGTTCCTTGGCCGCATCCAAAATCCAGCTCGGGTCCGCAATCTGCTTTCCAACCCCAACCCCCAAATGAAATGCACTGGCTCCTGCCTTGGTTGAGATCAATTGCGGGAGTAGCTCCAAGAGAAGGCCTTCAATGGTGGCAGCAGCCTCCCCAAGCTCCTCCACGGCTTGGTTTGATCTGCGGATGCGCTCACCAGCCGTTTCAGCGCGCTGATCTGCATCATCGTCATCAAGATATAGGTCGAATTGATTCGATTCTAGAAGTCGAGCTCGAATCATGTCGGGTATAGCCTTCGGCTTGAGAAAATTCTCCAGCTCGCGCAGCTCGTTCTGAATTGACTCGTCGCATTTGCCCAAGTCAAAGCGAAGGATGCTTTTGACTCCAAACCAACCTTGAGGCCAGCTCACGACTGAAGCCAGCTCTATTACGGCTGCACACACTTCTGGCCTCAGATTCGTGCCAACCCAAAGTCCTCTTAAACGGCGACCCAAAATAGACCTGCAACTTTCAGCAAGGTCGGACTTCTGCTTACCAATGTCGAGTGCCATGCGGATGAATGGCATAAACCATGCCTCAACGTCTGAGCGGGATACCGGAGCCCATCCATCGCTCCGCTTTCGAGCTCCGAAATCGAGTCTGCTCACGGAGGTAAAATGCCCTGCCTCAAGCGCCGCATCGAGCGCCAACAGCCCCAACTGCTCTCGCTCGGCATCGCCGGATTCAAGCAATTTTCTGACGAACGCTGCTCTTTGCTTTGGGGGGGCATTCGTACCGGATAGCACGCAGAAAAACAGAGACTTCAGAATTTCCACAATAGATTCTTGTCCCCTATTTCCCTGGGGATTTTCCAAGGCGAACCGGACAAGAATATCGGCGGCGATATCGAAATCTTCTTCTTCGAATGCGATGGCTTTCAACGTATGCGCATACTGAGCACGCTTGCTGTTTTCGTCCGAAAGGAAGCTAGGGATATTGGCGGCCCGTCCAATCGCCGCTAGGGCAACCCTCGGAGATACAGGTGCAATGTTGTGAAAGATCTCATGGCCAATGTCATTGAGAGCCGTTAGGTCGCCAAAACGCCCGGATGGCGAGAGCCAGTCCCGTATGAGCTCGGCGGCTTTTGCGCTTTCATGTAGGTAACCAAGTCGCCGCGAGAACGACCGGACAACACGGTCGCTAGCGGTATCGACAAAGATATTCACGATTTGCGATTTGGGTATCACTTCTAGTGCCTGGGCTGCGAGTCGATTGGCAATCGCGTGTGGCAAAACAGCACGCCATTTGCTACGCGCCTGTACGAGACCTCTTCGTTGTAGATCAACCACTTTCCTCTGTAGGGTGATCAATGAAACGTCAGCAACAGCGGCAATTTTGTTGAGTTCTGACCCAGGGCCATCGTCCTCGCCTTCGAACGAGTAAAGGATACTGGCCGCTTCCGCGCATCTGAGGAGATCTTCATTCTCGACGTTCTTCTGATGAAACAGACGCTTGAACAGCTCGGAGTCTCGCAACCGTGCAAGTTCACCAGTCGTCGTTACCGTCGCTGCCAACGCAAACGCGACGCGAGCGTTACCGTCTGAGAATGCCGTGATGGTATCAACATCACTGATTGATAGGACCGGATAGCGCCGCTGAAGAAGCTGCCTGATTACATCATCGGAGGAGCCTTCAAGACGGTAGCACCTCGTGGCGTCTGGTAAGTCGTCTCGAACGTCGTACTCAACTGTAACCAGGCCAATCTTGTTGCCAGATGTCTTAAGCAGCTCGGTGAGCTTCTGATGTGTGTCAGCTCCGCAATTGTCCACGACGAGAACACACTGACTTCCGTCTTCAATCAGCGCTTCGAGCATCGCTGACGGTTGAGGTGAAGGTCCGTCTGAAAGGTCCGTGTACAGCACGTCATCAGCACTCAGTGCAGCCTGATTCGCCTGTACACGCGGATCGAAGAGCGCCTGTACTAATCTCGTTTTGCCGACGCCAGATAAGCCGACAATGCGTACGCTTGCCCCCTTCGACAGGTCGATACGCAGGCGATCAATGGTGGCCGAGACATTAATGCCCTTCTCTGCGTCAGGCGTGAACACTTTGACTCGATCATCGAGTAAATATTCTGAGTCGACGGTCGACTCCTGGTAGGCCCAACCCGAGTATGGGCGCCAACCCACCAGTGGCTTGCCTAGCTGGTGTTTGACCCAAGCTACGATCGCTGGGTGTTGCTCGACCCAGTCTGCAATCTTTCTTGCGTCATAGAAGGCAACATGCGGCGAGGAGCCGAGACCGTTGGCCGACAAGCAATCTCTCATCGCATTAAGACGTAGATCGAGAGCGGACTCGGAGGTGTCGTCTCGCGTCGCGGCAATGACGTAACTTCCTTTGGTCGTAGCGAGGTCGCGTATTGCTTGTCTTAGCACTCCCTTGGGCGCCATTTCCCCAGGTATCTTGCTGGGGGGGAACACTTCGGCTTTTACCTGAAAGGCTGTGTGGTCATTGGGCAGATAGCCAGATATCCCCAGTGGCGGATTTATCTCTACCCTGACATCCACCCCTCCATCTTTTGCTCTTTGATCGCCACCCCAGGTGACGGCCGACTCGGAGCCCCCGTGCTTGCGAATCTCAGCCCGACACAATCTTGCGATCAGTGCGCGCGCTTGCTCGTCGTTCAGGGCTTTTATGTCCGCTGTATCTACGTGAAATAGTGTATGCATTTTGGGGGCGTCAAGCTGACTGAAGCCTTAGTTTATAGCCTGAAGGCGCTTTTGACGCAGCAAGGACTGGAGAGACGTAATAGCCGAGGGTTGCTTCCACCCGGCTAGCATGGTTGCCAACAAAACCGGGAAATCCAGAATCCTCCGGGTATTCACCTCTGGCCGGTAGGACCCTTCTCGTGGTGAGGTTTGGCGTCTTCGGTGTAACTGCTTGGCAGCCTCGATGACTGCTATGGGGCCGATAGGTGCCTTCAGCCCTCGGCAACACGAACTGAAGATGCTACGACACCTGCAAGGTCCGCACAGACGGAAAAAACCAGCCGAAGCTGGTTCATTTTTTTCGAAAATTTCAAAGGTTTTTGTCAACAAAACTGAAAACCTCATGAAGCAGTCCTGTCAAAATAAGTGCGCAACTTATTGATTTTATAAACCATGAAGACTCATATTTTTTGAAGGCCCACAGTGACGAGCCGTCGGTTTAATTGCACAAAACTTGATAACAATCATTATTGTTCGCAGGAAGTCTTCCTAGACTCGGGTCCCTACTCGTCAGTGCTCAGGAAGACATTATGCGTACCCCTTTTTCGTTGTCACTCGCCCTCCTCTTGCTCTCACCACTGGCTCACGCCAAGGAATATCCGATCGGGGAGCCACAGTTGTGTCCGGGGCTGGAAGTCGGGGCGGTGTATCTGCAACCGATCGAGATGGAGCCTGTCGGCATGATGCGGGCCACTGCTGATTCCGATGTTCACCTGGAAGCTGACATTCGGGCCACCGCGGATAATCGACAAGGCTTTCAGGAAGGCAGTTTCGTGCCCTACCTCAATGTTTCGTTCAACTTGAGCAGAGCAGGCAACCCGGGCGAAATCAAGGGCGACTTCCATGCCATGGTCGCCAATGACGGCCCACACTATGGCGACAATGTGAAGTTGCTGGGGCCGGGCAAATATCGGCTGACCTTGACCGTCCTGCCGCCCAGCGGTCACGGCTCCCTCGGGCGCCATACCGATAAGGAAACCGGTGTAGCGCCCTGGTTCGAACGCTGCGAACTGCACTACGAGTTCATCTACGCCGGCATCGGTAAAAAAGGTGGCTATTGAATGAAGCGCCTGCCTCTTGCCTGGCTGATGGTGGCCGGAGCCGTTGCGCCGTTGACCGTCCGTGCCGAGTTACCGAGCTACGAACTGATCCTGCGCGATGGCCACTTCACCCCTGCCTTACTGGAGGTGCCGGCCGGACAGCGCTTCAAGATTGTCCTGAAAAACAGCGGTCAAGGACCAGCCGAATTCGAGAGCACGCCGTTGCGGGTTGAAAAAGTCCTGTCGCCGGGGGTGACAACCTTCGTGGTCATTCACCCCCTGAGTCCCGGTCACTACCCCTTCTTCGACGAGTACAATCCGCAACTGCCCGAGGGCGGCATCCTCGCGAAATAACCCGCGCATGCACGGAGTTTCCATGAATCAATCAATGTTCATCGTCTGGCGCGAAAGCGTCGAGGCGCTGCTGGTGATCGGCATTCTCCAGGCCTGGGCCAGCCAGCAAGGCCGGGGTAATCGACTGGTCAAATTCCTGTGGGCCGGTGTGATGCTGGGGTTGATGCTCTCGGGCCTGCTCGCAGTGCTGATTCTGTTTGCCGGCGAGGCCATGAGCGGTTCTGCCAGTGAATGGTTCCAGGCCGCACTGGCACTGGTTGCCAGCCTGCTGATGGTACAAATGGTCGGCTGGATGCATCGCCACGGGCGCACGCTCAAGCATGACTTGCGACGACACGCCGATACTCACCTGGCCCGACAGGGCGGTGTAGGGCTGTTGCTGCTGGCAATGCTCGCGGTCAGCCGCGAAGGCAGCGAAACCGTGGTGTTCCTCTATGGTGCCGGCGCTCGCTTGCGAGGCCCGCAACTCGGTTTGTTTGTGGTCGGCGGCGTATTGGGACTGGTGCTGTCAGCACTCACCCTTGCCCTGCTGCACAGCAGTCGCCGGTTCATTTCATGGCAGCGATTCTTTGCGATCAGCGAAGTCATCCTGCTCATGCTCGGCGCGGCGTTGCTGGTCAGCGGCACCGAGCGAATCGGCGGTCAACTGCTCGCCCTCGATTTGCCGGAGCAAGTTTACAGCGTCATTGGCGAAGCGCTTTGGGACAGCGGCGCATTGTTGAGCGACAGCCATGGATTAGGGGGCTTTCTTGCCGGCTTTGCCGGTTATCGAGCGACACCCAGTGGTATGACCTTGCTGGTGTGGGGCGGTTACTGGCTGTCCGTCGGCGGCTGGCTGCGGCAGCGTAATACGGGAAACGTCCCATGCCCGACCTGAGTCGCTGTAATCGATGGCTGCAGCGCCTGGGTGACGGGATGCGTCGCCATGCGCCCGTCATTCGCGCGGTGCAGTGGGCCGTTGTACTTTTCTATGCGCTGCTGGTGGTGATACCGGCGATGTTGCCACTACCGGACAGCCAGGCACGGATACTCGACAACCTGACCGTGCTCGCGCAGTTTTTGTTCTGGGGTATCTGGTGGCCGTTCGTGCTGCTGTCGATGGTGCTGTTCGGCCGACTCTGGTGCGGTGTTCTGTGCCCGGAAGGTTCCCTCAGCGAATGGGCCAGCCATTACGGTACAGGCCTGGGTGTGCCGCGCTGGTTGCGCTGGGGCGGCTGGCCAACCTTGGCGTTCTGCCTGACGACCCTCTACGGTCAGTTGATCAGCGTTTATGACTACGCTCAGGCGGCGTTGTTGATTCTTGGCGGCTCGACCGTGGCGGCGGTCGGCGTCGGGTTATTGTTCGCCCGGGGCAAACGGGTCTGGTGCCGCTACCTGTGCCCGGTCAGCGGGGTCTTTGCCCTGCTCGCCCGGCTGGCTCCCGTTCATTTTCAGGTCGATGAACAACGCTGGATGGACAATGCCGCACCCCGACTGCCGCCGCCCAACTGCGCCCCGCTGCTCGATATCCGCCGCCTGCAAGGCGCCAGTGACTGCCATGCCTGCGGACGCTGCAGCGGGCAACGCGGCGCGGTTCAGCTGATCGCCCGTTCCAGCAATCAGGAAATTCTTCACGCGACGGCGCAGACGCTGTCTCGCTGGGATGCACGGTTACTGCTGTTCGGCGTCATCGGCCTGGCTATGGGCGCGTTTCAGTGGACGGTCAGCCCATGGTTCGTTGCCCTCAAACAGACCCTCGCCCAATGGCTGATCGAACGCGACCTGCTCTGGGCGTTGCAGGACAATGCCCCGTGGTGGTTGCTCACCCATTACCCTCAGCTTAACGACAGCTTCAGTTGGCTCGACGGTTTCAGCATTGTCGTTTATCTGGGTTTGAGTTCGATGCTGCTCGGCACCACGTTGATGATCCTCCTGCGCCTGACGGCCCGCCTGGCGGGTGATCGTGCACTGTATTGGCCCCTGGCGCTGGCGCTCACGCCCCTGGGGGGTGCCGGACTGTTTCTCGGGCTGTCGGCAACCACCGTGAAATTGCTGCGCTATGAAGGCCTGCTGCTGGAATGGGTACAACCGGCCAGGGCCTGCCTGTTATTGGCCGCAATCAGTTGGAGTCTGCTGTTGGGCTGGAAACGGCTGGATCGAGAAAGTATTGCCCTGACGCGGCGCGTGTCCGGCAGCGTTTGCCTGTTGCTCGCCAACGGCCTGATCGGATTCGGCTGGTGGCTGCAATTCTGGGGCTGGGCCTGAGTATTCCAGCGTCCGGATATTGAACCGCCGCCTCGGTCAGCCCCGCAACACGAAGACTGGAAACAATTCGCGCATGGCTTCCCAAAGACCCGGTAGCAAGGCGTGTGCCGAAACACTCGGCAGCAGCGGATCGAACATCTGCTCGGTGCGCACCCGTTGCACGGCGAAGCGTTTGACGCCGAGTTCATTCAAGCGCTGCGCCAGAATCAATAGACGTGCCGGTTTGAACAGATGCCAATGCACAGTGGTACGACATTCGTAATCCACACCACTGGCCAGCAGATGCTCAAGGCTGCGCCAGTTCGCCGTTCCACTGCCCTCGACCCCGGTGATGGCCTGGCAATCCTCAGGCAACGCCTTGACATCGAAACCGACCCAATCGGCGCCGGTCAGTGCCTTGGCAAACGCCGCCGGCTTGATACCGGCGCTGTGCAGTCCGATGCGAAATCCCATCCCCCGCACTTCTTCCATGGCGCCGAGCAAGCCGTCTTGCAAGGTCGGCTCACCGCCGCTGAACACCACAGCATCGAGCAAGTCCTGACGTCGTTGCAGAAATGCCAGCACCCGCCGCCAATCCACTTCGTCAGTACCACGAGGCGGGATCAACTGCGGGTTATGACAGTAACGACAACGCCACGCGCAACCTTGGCAAAACAGCACGCAGGCGAGCTGACCCGGATAGTCGATAGTGGTCAGGGGCACCATGCCCCCAACCCGAAGCATTCGACTCATTGGCGCCCGGCCAATGCCGCGCTTTCAGTGAAGTGCACCCGCTCGCGGTGCTCGGACTGTTTACCCGAATTGAACGCCGATACCGGGCGATGATAGCCCATCACCCGGGTCCAGATTTCGCAGCGTTGACGTTGAGCCTGGGGCAGTGTTTGCGATGCAGTCATAGTGAAGCTCCTTGCGGTTGAGTGGATCGAAATCAATGAACGGTGCCGCGTTTCTGTTCTTGCAGCAGCAGGACCTCGTCGCACTTGGGGCAGAACTCATGCTCGCCATCGAGGTAGCCGTGCACCGGGCAGATGGAGAACGTCGGGGTCACAGTCAGGTATGGCAGACGGAAGCGCCCAAGGGCTTTGCGCACCAGTTGCTTGCAGGCTTCGGTCGAGGAAATCCGCTCGGCCATGTACAGATGCAAGACGGTGCCGCCGGTGTATTTGCATTGCAGTTCGTCTTGCAGCTCCAGGGCTTCGAAGGGGTCATCGGTGTAGCCCACCGGCAGTTGCGAGGAGTTGGTGTAATACGGCGCCAGCGGGCTACCGGCCTGGAGAATGTCGGGGTAGCGCTTGAGGTCTTCCTTGGCGAAGCGATAGGTAGTGCCTTCCGCCGGTGTCGCTTCCAGGTTGTAGAGATGACCGGTTTCTTCCTGAAAACGCAGCAACGTGGCACGCACATGGTCCAGCAGATTCAGGGCAAACTGCCGGCCCTGCTCGGTGTGCATACCCTGCTCGTCGCCAGTGAAATTGCGCAGCATTTCATGCAGGCCGTTGAGGCCGATGGTGGAAAAATGGTTGCGCAAGGTGCCCAGGTAACGCTTGGTGTAAGGGTACAAACCGGCGTCCATGTGGTGCTGAATGACCTTGCGCTTGACCTCCAGACTCTCCATCGCCAGTTCCATCAGCGTGTCCAGACGCTTCAGCAAACCGCTGGTATCGCCCTTGAACACATAGCCCAGGCGCGCGCAGTTGATCGTCACCACGCCGAGCGATCCGGTCTGTTCCGCCGAGCCGAACAAGCCGCCACCACGCTTGAGCAACTCACGCACATCCAGTTGCAACCGGCAGCACATCGAACGCACCTGATTGGGTTGCAGATCCGAATTGAGGAAGTTCTGGAAATACGGCAGGCCGTAACGCGCCGTCATCTCGAACAAGCGGTCGGCGTTTTCACTGTCCCAGGGAAAGTCATGGGTGATGTTGTAGGTCGGGATCGGAAAGGTGAACACCCGCCCTTTCGCATCGCCGGCCTGCATCACCTCGATATAGGCGCGGTTGAGCACATCCATCTCGACTTGCAGGTCGCCATAGGCAAACGGCATTTCCTCACCGCCGATGACAGGTATCTGCTCACGCAGATCCTGCGGGCACACCCAGTCAAAGGTCAGGTTGGTGAAAGGCGTTTGGGTGCCCCAGCGCGAGGGAACGTTGAGGTTGTAGATGAACTCCTGGATCGCCTGACGCACCTCCTGAAAACTCAGTTGGTCCTTGCGCACATAAGGCGCCAGATAAGTATCGAACGAGCTGAAGGCCTGCGCGCCGGCCCATTCGTTTTGCAGGGTGCCGAGGAAATTCACCATCTGCCCCAGGGCACTGCTCAAGTGCTTCGGCGGACCGGCTTCGACCCGCCCGGGGACACCATTAAGGCCCTCGTGCAACAAGGTGCGCAACGACCAGCCAGCGCAGTAACCCGCCAGCATGTCCAGGTCGTGCACATGCAAATCCGCCTCGCGGTGAGCCTGACCGATGGCCTCGCTGTACACCTCGTCCAGCCAGTAGTTGGCCGTGACCTTGCCCGACACGTTCAGCACCAACCCGCCCAGGGAGTAGCCCTGATTGGCGTTGGCTTGAACTCGCCAGTCTTCACGGTCCAGGTATTCGTTCATCGAGGTCGCCACTTCGACCAGGGTCCGGCGGTCGCGACGCAAACGCCCGTGCTGTTCGCGGTAGACGATGTAAGCGCGCATGGCGAGGAAATAACCGGCGTCCATCAACACTCTTTCGACACGGTCCTGGATTTGCTCGACATGCAGCCTCGGCAACCCTTCCAACCGGGTCAGCACTGCCTTGAGCAAACCTTCAACCTCAACCTCGGCGTACTCCCCGGTGGCCTTGCCGGCGGCGATCAACGCTTGACGGATTTTGTCGGCATCGAAGGCGACCAGATTGCCGTCGCGCTTGTGCAAACGGTTACATCCCACTGAGATCAGCGTGCTCTGCATTCGGCCTCCAAATACTACATATAGATTTTTACAAAGTAAAAAACACAACATGCAGTGAAGACTACGGACAAAGTGCCGATGTGCAATTGATCGATATCAAGATTGCGCGGCGAAAAAAAACCGCCAGAGGCGGCTTAAGGATTTCTGGCTTTGCACATTCCCTCGTAGCAGCTGCCGAGCTTTGCGAGGCTGCGTTCGGCTGCGAAGCAGTCGTAAAATCAGGCACTGCGGTATTACAGATAAACCGCGATGATCTGATTTGCGACTGCTTCGCAGCCGAACGCAGGCTCGCGGGCTCGCCAGCTGCTACGGAACGCGTCGTTGCCTTAACATCCAGGATCAACCACCGCTCATGTTCATGAACCGTACGATCTGCACCTCCCCTTGCGCGGTGAAATCGTGACGCAATGGCTTGCCGCGCAAGGCTTTTTGCACCGCCTCGATCAGCGGTTGATCATCCAGCGGATACCGCCGCAGCAAACCGCGCAAATCCAGTGCGTCGTCTTGCCCCAGACAGAGCAACAGCTTCCCTTCAACGGTCATTCGCACCCGGTTGCAGCTGCCACAGAAGCTGTGACTGTTGGGTGAAATGAAACCGATCCGGGTATCGGGATGGCGTTCCAGGCGCACGTAGCGCGCCGGTCCGCCGCTGTTTTCGGTACTGTCGAGCAACCGATGATGACTGGCGATCAGCGCCCGCACTTCGTCGCTGGAACAAAACGACTCGCCCCGTGAACGGCCAACATCGCCCAAGGGCATTTCTTCGATAAAACTGATGTCGATGTGTTGATCGATGGCGTATTGCACCAACGCCGGGACTTCATCGAAATTGCGTCCTTTCATCACCACACAGTTGAGTTTTATCCGCTCAAACCCCGCGCCCCGCGCCGCTTCAATGCCGCCCAGCACCTGATCGAGATCACCATTACGGGTGATCGCACGAAACTTTTGCCCGTCCAGGCTATCGAGGCTGATGTTCATCCGCTTGACCCCTGCCTCCGCCAACGGCCGGGCCAAACGGCCCAGTTGCGAGCCATTGCTGGTCATCACCAGCTCGCGCAAACCGGGTAAGGCGGCGATGTTGCGACACAGTCCGACAATGCCGGGACGGATCAGCGGTTCGCCGCCGGTGAGGCGGATTTTGCGTACACCCAGGCCGACGAACAGCGTCGCAAGGCGCTGCAATTCTTCCAGCGTCAGGACCTGCTGACGCGGCAGGAAGGTCATGTTTTTCGCCATGCAATACACACAGCGAAAATCACAACGGTCCGTCACCGACATCCGCAGATAGTCGATCTGCCGCCCAAAACCATCCTGCATGACAGCGTTCATCACATCTCCCCGTTTGGCCCAATGCTCACTGCACCAGCGGTGAGTCGGCGCCCTGCAAGTGGATACCGCGAATATCCGCCGCGCCAATCAGGGTTTGCAGGTATTGCACCAGGGCTTTTTGCCAGACGCCTTGCTGCAACTGCGTGCGGATCGCCGTCGACACCACTTCATAGGGCAACGGCATGCCTTCGATCCGCTGATCGACACTGACCACATGCCAGCCGTAACGGCTTTCCAGCGGTTTGCTGGCCAACCCCGGTGCCAGGGTGAACAACTGACGTTCCAGCTCGGGCACGGTTTGGCCCTTGCTGATCTGCCCCAGAGAACCGCCTTGAGCCTTCGACGGACAAGCCGAGTATTTCACTGCCAGCTCGGCGAAACTGCCGGGCAAATCCGCCAGCCGCTGCAGCAGGATTTCGGCCTGGACATGCGCAAGGGCACGGGCCTCGGCATCATCCGGTGCACACTCAAGCAGGATGTGCCGCACCGCCAGCAACGGCGCGCTGTGAAAGCGCCCGCGATTGTTTTCGTAGTAACGAAGACTGGTTTGCTCGTCACACTGAGGCACCTGCACCTCACGTTCGAGCAACAATCGAGTGGCCGCTTCTTCTTCGTTCTCACCGGCGCCGATTTCCATCGACACGCCGAGCTCGGCAATGCGTTGCTGCAACAACTCGCGGATCACCAGCGCCCGGGCGGCCAGATAGACCGCCTCTTCGCGGCTTTCCGCCGGGTGATATTGCAGCTCTAGCGCCATCGCTTCCGGGGTGATCGACACCTCGTTGACACTGATGATCGGCCACTCCTGTTCGCTACTGGCGATCAACTGCGCCGGGGCGTCATTGACCGCTGGCTCAACCGGCAGTGCGTCAAACTGCACCGCCCCGGCCGGCGCTATGTCGACTACCTCAGGCTCCGCTTTCTTGGAAGAACCGCAGCCACCGCTGCCCCCGTTACCGCCGCCACATCCACATCCACCTGACATGATTGTCTCCTCAGAATTTCTGCCGAACGATTTGATAGCGACGCCCCAAGTACCAGACCGGTGCACTGATCATGTGTACGAGACGGGTGAAGGGGAACAGCACGAACAAGGTCAAACCGAGAAACACATGCAGCTTGTAGGTCAGCCCGACCGGGGCAATGGACGCCGCTGCTTCCATCGGCCGCAGCAGCACAGTGTTCTGCGCCCAATCGGCGAGCATCACCATCACCGAGCCGTCCATGTGTTCGGTGGACGCGACGATTGTCAGCAGGCCGAGCAGCAACTGCGCCAGCAGCACCAGCAGAATCAGGATGTCAGAAGGGCTGGAAGTAGCGCGAACCCGAGGGTCAGTCAGTCGCCGTTTGATCAGCATCAGCAGACCCACCAGGCAAAGCAGGCCGAAGATCCCGCCGGAGACCATCGCCAGCAACTGCTTGTTCTCAGTGCTGATCACATGGTGGTAAACCGACGCCGGGGTCAGCAGGCCGACGAAGTGCCCGGCCAGCACAAACAACACACCGATATGGAAGAAGTTGCTCGCCACGCGCATGCCGCGCTGGTTGAGCATCTGGCTGGAGCCCGCCTTCCAGGTGTACTGCGACAGATCGAAGCGTGCCCAACTGCCAATCAGGCAAATCGCCAGGGCGACATAGGGATAGATCCCGAACAACAACAGATTCCATTTAGACATTGCCTACCTCCCCGGCTGGCACGGCGGCCAGCCCTTCATGCTGAAAATCCACCCAGTGCAACGGCACCGCGCTTTCCTCGCGGGCCTTGCCCGGTGCGCTTGGCAGCGAACTGCAACGGTCCTGCTGTTCGGCCTGGAGAAAGTCCACGGCCTCCTCTTCCCAGATCTTGTCGAGGGCTTCGAGGGAGTCGTCGCGAGGTTCCGCGGCGACCTGTGCGCGAAGGTCGGCCACCGCCTGATGGGGCTCGGCTCCGGCAATTTGCAGCAGCGCCCGGAAGCAACTGGCATACGCGCTTTCACGCTCCTCCAGACGCGCCGCGAGCAAGGCCAGCAAGTGCGAAACATCCGCCAGGCCCTCACGGGCCTCGATCTCTTCGCGAGTGGAAAGGAACTCCAGGTACAGCGGGATATAGTCCGGCAGCTCCTTGACGCCGATGGCAAAACCGGCGGCTTCGTACTGCGCCATCATGTCGACCATGGCCTGGCCACGGTCGCGGGATTCGCCGTGCACGTGCTCGAACAACAATAGCGACAGCGAGCGCCCCCGGCCGAACAGCGCACCGTAGTGCTCCTGCCCGTCCATCAGGTCATTGGCGCAGATCAGTTCCAGCAACTCGAACAATGCGCCGCGCTGCTTCGGGCTGATTTCCCGGGACTGGATAATCGCTTGCTCCAGTTCGTCGCGCCCGCCTGTCAGCATCTCGGTCGGGTAGTCGAGCAGCAGCGAAATCACTTTGAGAATTTGCATGCTCATTCCTCCCACAACTGCACGGTTTTGAGGATGTCGCGGCGGTTGGCTTTCTTCGCACCAAACATGTTGGTGTCGGAGCTGCCACTGCAACCGCTGCCAAAACTGAAGCCGCACCCGGAGCGCTCGGCGAAGGCGTCGCTCATGGCGTCTTCACGGTGGGCGCTCGGGACCACGAAGCGGTCTTCATAGTTGGCAATCGCCAGGTAGCGATACATCTCCTCGACCTGGGCCACGCTCAAGCCGACATCCTTGAGCACTTGCAAGTCCTGGACACCATCGACTTGCTCGGAACGTTTGTAGGCGCGCATCGCCAGCAAACGTTTCAGTGCACGCTTGACCGGTTTTTCATCGCCTGCGGTCAGCAGGTTGGCCAGGTATTTCAGTGGAATGCGCAGGCTGTCGACATCCGGGATCACCCCGTTCATGCCCACGGTGCCGGCGGTTGCGGCGTTCTGGATCGGCGACAGCGGCGGTACATACCAAACCATCGGCAAGGTGCGGTATTCCGGGTGCAGTGGCAGCGCGAGTTTCCAGTCCACGGCCATTTTGTAGACCGGCGAGCGCTGCGCAGAATCGATCACCGACTGCGGTACACCATCGGCCAAGGCCTGACGGATTACCGCCGGGTCGTTCGGATCGAGGAAGATCTCCAATTGTTTCTCGTACAGATCCTGCTCATTGGCGGTGCTCGCCACTTCGCTGATACGGTCGGCGTCATACAGCAGCACACCGAGATAACGAATACGCCCGACGCAGGTTTCGGCGCACACGGTCGGCATCCCGGCTTCGATACGCGGGTAGCAGAAGATGCACTTCTCGGACTTGCCGCTTTTCCAGTTGAAATAGATCTTCTTATACGGGCAGCCGCTGATGCACATGCGCCAGCCACGGCATTTTTCCTGGTCGATCAGGACGATGCCGTCCTCTTCGCGCTTGTAGATCGCGCCGCTCGGGCACGACGCCGCGCACGTCGGGTTGAGGCAGTGCTCGCACAGGCGCGGCAGATACATCATGAAGGTGTTTTCGTACTCGCCGTAAATGTCCGCCTGGATCTTGTCGAAGTTTTTGTCCTTGCGCCGCTTGGCGAATTCGGTGCCGAGAATTTCCTCCCAGTTCGGGCCCCACTCGATTTTCTCCATGCGTTTGCCGGAGATCAGCGAACGCGGGCGCGCCGTTGGCTGGTGTTCGCCCAGCGGTGCGGTGTGCAGGTGCTGGTAATCGAAATCGAACGGTTCGTAATAGTCGTCCAGGCTCGGCAGGTCCGGGTTGGCGAAAATGTTTGCCAGCACGCGGAATTTACCGCCGATGCGCGGGTTGATCGTGCCGTTGGCATTGCGAATCCAGCCGCCCTTCCACTTGTCCTGGTTTTCCCATTCCTTCGGATAGCCGATGCCCGGTTTCGATTCAACATTGTTGAACCAGGCATATTCCATGCCTTCGCGGCTGGTCCAGACGTTTTTGCAGGTGATCGAACAGGTGTGGCAACCGATGCATTTGTCCAGGTTCAGAACCATGCCGATTTGTGAGCGAATCTTCATCTCAGTTCTCCTCGATATCGGTCGGCAGCGGACGCGGCAGGTCATCGCCGGACGAACCATCGAGCCAGTCGACTTTGGACATTTTGCGCACCACGACAAACTCATCGCGGTTGCAACCGACGGTGCCGTAATAGTTGAAACCGTAGGCTTGCTGGGCGTAGCCACCGATCATGTGGGTCGGCTTGAGCACGACACGGGTCACTGAGTTGTGGTGGCCGCCACGGGTCTTGGTGGTTTCGGAACCGGGCACGTTCACGATCCGTTCCTGGGCGTGGTACATCATCACCATGCCGTCCTTGACCCGCTGGCTGACCACCGCCCGGGCGGTCAGCGCACCATTGACGTTGAAGCACTCGATCCAGTCGTTGTCCTCGATACCGGCGCTTTTCGCGTCGTTCTCCGAGAGCCAGACAATCGGCCCGCCACGGCTGAGGGTCAGCATCAGCAGGTTGTCGCTGTAGGTACTGTGGATGCCCCATTTCTGGTGCGGGGTGATCCAGTTCAGGACGATTTCGATCTCGCCGTTGCTGCGTTTGCCTTTCACCCCTTCAATGGTGCGGGTGTTGACCGGCGGCCGGTAACTCATCAGTTGTTCGCCGAACGCCTGCATCCACGGGTGATCCTGGTAGAACTGCTGGCGGCCGGTGATGGTGCGCCATGGGATCGCCTCGTGAACGTTGGTGTAGCCGGCGTTGTAGCTGACGTGATCGTCTTCGAGACCCGACCAGGTCGGGCTGGAAATGATCTTGCGCGGCTGGGCTTGAATGTCGCGAAAACGAATCGCCTCGTGGGCCTTGGACAGCGCCAGGTGGCTGTGGTCGATGCCGGTGAATTCCGACAGCGCGGCCCAGGCCTTCACGGCGACCTGGCCATTGGTTTCCGGCGCCAGGGACAGAATCACTTCAGCGGCGTCGATGGCCGTGTCGATTTTCGGCCGACCGTGGCTGATGCCAGCATCGCCTTCGTGGTGGTTCAGCTCACCGAGGAATTTCACTTCGTCTTCAGTGTTCCAGTTGATGCCCTTGCCGCCGTTGCCGTGTTTTTCCAGCAATGGCCCGAGCGACGAGAACTGTTTGTAGATGTTCGGATAATCACGCTCGACCACATGCAGGTTCGGTGCATTTTTACCCGGCACCGGAGCCACACCGTCGCTTTTCCAGTCGGTGCCGCCAAACGGCTGAGCCAGTTCGCCGACGCTGTCGTGCATCAGCGGAATGGTCACCAGGTCCTTTTCAACGCCCAGATGCCCTTCGGACATGCTGGAAAACGCCTTGGCGATGCCTTTGTAGATTTCCCAGTCGGAACGCGATTCCCACGCCGGGTCGATGGCAGCCGACAACGGGTGAATGAACGGGTGCATGTCCGAGGTGTTCATGTCGTCTTTTTCGTACCAGGTCGCGGTCGGCAAGACGATGTCGGAATAGACGCAGGTCGACGACATGCGGAAGTCCAGCGTGGTGACCAGATCGAGCTTGCCGATGGCGCCCTCGTCCACCCATTCGGCTTCTTCGGGTTTGCAGTCGCCGACCTGGCCGATGTCTTCGTTCATCACGCCGTTTTTGGTGCCGAGCAGGTACTTGAGCATGTACTCGTGACCCTTGCCCGAGGAGCCCAGCAGGTTGGAACGCCAGATGAACATGTTGCGCGGGAAGTTCACCGGGCTGTCCGGCTGTTCGCAGGAGAAGCGCAGCGAACCGTCCTGCAGCGATTTGACCACGTAGTCTTTCGGGTCCATGCCGGCGGCGGCAGCATCGCGGCAGATGTGCAGCGGGTTGGTGTTGAGTTGTGGTGCGCTGGGCAGCCAGCCGGCCCGTTCGGCGCGGATGTTGTAGTCCAGGGCATGTTCGGGAAACTGTGATTTATCGGCCAATGGCGAGAGCACGTCGTGCATGCTCATTTTCTCGTGGCGCCATTGCGAACTGTGGGCGTAGAAGAAACTGGTGCCGTTCATTTGCCGTGGCGGACGGTTCCAGTCCAGGCCGAACGCCAGGGGCAACCAACCGCATTGTGGACGGAGTTTTTCCTGGCCGACGTAGTGCGCCCAACCGCCACCGGTCTGACCGACACACCCGCAGAGCATGAGCATGTTGATCAGCCCGCGGTAGTTCATGTCCATGTGATACCAGTGGTTCATCGCCGCGCCGACGATGATCATCGAGCGGCCCTTGGTCTTGTCGGCGTTGTCGGCAAACTCACGGGCGATCTGAATGGCTTTTTCACGGCTGACGCCGGTGATTTTCTCCTGCCAGGCCGGGGTACCCGGCACCGAGGCATCGTCGTAATCCTTGGCCACGTTGGCGCCGCCCAGACCACGATCAATCGCCAGGTTAGCCGCCGACAAGTCGAACACGGTGGCCACTTTCGCGACGCTACCGTCCGCCAGCACCACGTTATGCACCGGCACGCGGCGGTATTGCACGGCATCGCCAGCGACGTGCTGGAAGTGCTCGTGGGACTCGCCGGCAAAATACGGGAACGCCACTTCGGCAACATCATCGCCGATCAGACTCAGCTTCAAATCGATCTCACGCCCCTCGCCGCCTTCACGGGCAAGGATGTTCCACTTGCCCTTCTCGCCCCAGCGATAGCCGATGGAGCCTTGGGGAGAGACCAGTTCACCGCTGACATCCAGGGCGATGGTTTTCCATTCCGGGTTGTTTTCCTGGCCGAGGTTGTCGGTCAGGTCACTGGCACGCAGGAAGCGGTCCGGCTGGTAGCCGGCACCCGGTGCCACATCGACCATTTGCTTGAGCAGCACCAGCACCGGCAAATCGGTGAAGCGCTTGGCGTATTCGGTGAAATAGGCGCTCGGTTTGTCCAGGTGGAATTCTTTGAAGATCACATGATTGAACGCTTGGGCCAGCGCCGCATCGGTGCCTTGTTTAGGGTTCAGCCACAGGTCCGTGAGCTTGGCGACTTCCGAGTAATCCGGGGTGATCGCGACAGTCTTGGTGCCCTTGTAACGGACTTCGGTGAAGAAGTGCGCGTCCGGGGTCCGGGTCTGCGGAACGTTGGAACCCCAGGCAATGATGTAGTTGGAGTTGTACCAGTCGGCCGATTCCGGCACGTCGGTCTGCTCGCCCCACACCATCGGCGAGGCTGGCGGCAAATCGCAGTACCAGTCGTAGAAACTCAGGCACGCGCCGCCGATCAGCGACAGGTAACGCGAGCCGGCGGCGTAGCTGACCATCGACATGGCTGGGATCGGCGAGAAGCCGACGATGCGGTCGGGGCCATATTGCTTGATGGTGTAGACGTTGGCTGCGGCAATGATCTCGTTGACTTCCTCCCAGTTGGAGCGAATGAAGCCACCCATGCCGCGTTTGCTTTTATAGGAGTCGGCCTTGACCTTGTCCTCGACAATGCTGGCCCAGGCTTCGACCGGCGCCAGGGTCTGCCGCGCGTCGCGCCAGAGCTTGAGCAACGGCTTGCGGATTTTCGGGTACTTGAGCCGGTTGGCGCTGTAGATGTACCAGCTGTAACTGGCGCCACGCGGGCAACCACGGGGTTCATGGTTGGGCAGATCGTTACGGGTGCGCGGGTAGTCAGTTTGCTGGGTTTCCCAGGTGATCAGGCCGTTCTTGACGTAGATTTTCCACGAGCAAGATCCGGTGCAGTTCACCCCGTGGGTGGAGCGCACGATCTTGTCGTACTGCCAGCGCGAACGGTAGACGTTCTCCCAGTCGCGAGACTCTTTACGAGTCTCTCCGTGGCCGTCGGAAAACTCGTTTTGCTTGCGATTGAAAAACCGCAATTGGTCCAGTAAATGACTCACGGTGTACACCTCTCAGGCTTGCTGCGGGGTTCTGTGCCCCGCCCACGCAATGGTTGGATTCGGGTCGTCTCAGCAGGGTGTCGCGGCGCCTTTGCGCGCGTACCACCACCAGGTCACGACGATGCAGCTCAGGTAAAAGCCGACGAACATGTAGAAGGCCATCTCCGGGCCGCCGGTCTGGGCCATCGAAGTGCCGAAGGATTTGGGAATGAAGAACGCACCAAAGGCGCCCATGGCCGAACTGAAGCCCAGGACGGCGGCCGATTCTTTGCCGGCATCCTTGAGTGCTTGTTCGCGCACGGCGGCTGGTTTTCCGGCAGCGGATTTTTCATGCAGGGTGCGGAAGATCACCGGGATCATGCGGA
This sequence comes from Pseudomonas frederiksbergensis, assembly GCF_001874645.1. NCBI lineage: Bacteria > Pseudomonadati > Pseudomonadota > Gammaproteobacteria > Pseudomonadales > Pseudomonadaceae > Pseudomonas > Pseudomonas frederiksbergensis. The sequence continues at coordinate 5,247,480 of NZ_CP017886.1, read as the reverse complement.
AGGTGGAGCCGTTGCCCACGCCGGTGGTGATGAACAGCAGCATGAACATGCCGAGGAAGCCGTAGAAGTTGCCGCCCGAACCGTTCTGGGGCAAAAAGTGCAGCACACCGAAGACCATCAGGATCATCAGCACGAAGTTCCACAAGGTCACTTTCGCACCGCCAAGCTTGTCCGCCAGCCAACCGCCCAATGGGCGCACCAGTGCACCTACCAATGGGCCGAGGAAGGCGAATTTCAAGGCAATGACGTCCGGGAAGGAGGTCTTGATCAGCAGCGGAAACGCCGCGGAAAAGCCGATGAACGAGCCGAAGGTCGCCAGGTACAACCAGCACATCAGCCAGTTGTGCTTGCGTTTGAAGATCACCGCCTGCTCGCTGAACGACGCGCGGGCACTGGACAGGTCATTCATGCCAAACCAGGCCAGCACCGTCACCAACACAATGAACGGCACCCAGATGAAACCGGCGTTTTGCAACCACAACTGACCACCGTCGGCCAGCACTTGCGGCTTACCGCCCATGAAGCCGAACACGCCGAAGGTAATCACCAGCGGCACACAGAACTGCATCACCGAAACGCCCAGGTTACCCAGCCCGGCATTCAGGCCCAGGGCTGTGCCCTGCTGGGACTTGGGATAGAAGAAGCTGATGTTGGACATGCTCGAGGCGAAGTTGCCGCCACCAAAACCGCAGAGCAAGGCGATCAACACGAACACGCTGTACGAGGTGCTCGGGTCTTGCACCGCGAAGCCCATCCAGATCGACGGCAACAACAGTGACGCTGTGCTCACGGCGGTCCAGCGCCGGCCGCCGAAGATCGGCACCATGAACGAATAGAAGACCCGCAAGGTCGCACCGGAGAGCCCCGGCAACGCCGCCAGCCAGAACAACTGGTCGGTGGTGAAGCTGAAGCCGATGGCGTTCAACCGCACGATCACCGTGCTCCAGACCATCCACACCGCAAAGGCCAACAACAGCGCGGGAATGGAGATCCACAGGTTACGGGTGGCGGTCTGTTTGCCGCTACTTCCCCAGAACGCGGGGTCCTCGGGGCGCCAGTCATGAATGACCGGGCCTTTGTCAGGCTTTTGCAGAACGGACATGTTCTTCTCCTTGGGCAATGCTGGAAAACGGGGACGAGGTCGCTGGCGGCTGTTTGCCCAGCAACGGGCGCTTGCGTATTTCGCTGAAGTACATCCAGGTGAGGGAGACCCAGACCACGCCGTACATCAACATGAAGCAGGAAGAGCGCACGCCGGTGAGGTCCACCAGGGCGCCGAACAGGATCGGCAGCACGAAGCCGCCCAGACCGCCCGCGAGGCCGACGATGCCGGACACCGCGCCCATGTTTTGCGGGTAGTCATTGGCGATGTACTTGAAGACCGAGGCTTTGCCGAACGCGAAGGCAATGCCCATGACGAACAGCAGCACGGTGAACAGCGCGGGATTCAGACCGATGTGGAAATCCAATGGGCCGTTGAGGGTCTGCACTTGCAGTTGGGTCTGGGGATACGAGAGCAGGAACAGGCAGATCCAGCTGACCCATAGCACCCACCAGGTCACGCTTTGCGCGCCCCAGCGATCCGACATCCAGCCGCCGACGGCACGCAACACGCCACCGGGCAGAGAAAAACAGGCCGCCAGCAACGCGGCGCTTTGCAGGCTGAAACCGTATTCCTGCACGTAGTACTTGGTCATCCACAATGCGAGGGCTACATAGCCGCCGAAGACGATCGAGTAGTACTGGCAGTAGCGCCACACCGCCGGGTCCTTCAGCGAGTTCAATTGCTCACGAAGGCTGGCGCCGGTAGCACTGCGGTGGTCCTTGTTTTCGGCACTGAGGAACCAGAACAACAACGCGGTAATAAAGAGGATGGCGCTAAAGACTTTCGGTACCAGCTGCCAACTGCCGGCAGCAATCAGTGCCGGGGCGAGAAACTTGGTCACTGCGGACCCCGCATTACCGGCGCCGAAGATGCCCATCGCGAAGCCCTGATTCTCCTTGTCGAACCATTTGGCGACGTAGGCAATCCCCACTGAAAACGAGCCACCGGCCAGGCCGACGAACAAGCCCAGCACCAGGAACTGCCAGTAGGCGGTGGCGTGGCTAATCAGGTACAGCGGTGTCACGCAGGTCAGCATCAGCAGGAAGAACACGCTGCGTCCGCCAAAGCGGTCAGCCAGCAGGCCCAGCGGTAAACGCACCAGCGAGCCGGTCAGCACCGGGGTTGCGGCCAACAGGCCGAACTGGGTTTCGTTGAGCTGGAGCAGTTCCTTGATCGGCACCCCGAGCACGGCAAACATCATCCAGACCATGAAACACACGGTGAAGGCCAGCGTGCTCATGCCCAACACCAAGCCTTGTCGTACACGCGGTGGGGTCACAATGCTCTCCAGTCAGTTAGCCATGGCGGCAGACTAGAGAGGCCAACCCCGCAAAAACTTGATCCATGTCAACGAAGCCCAAGGGGGTGTAGGCCTATGCTTGTGCCGTCTACCTCTAAGGAGGTAGCTCATGGACACCTTGAAAACCTTTATTTATCAGCCTCTTAAGGTTTTCCAGCCATACCATTGCTGACAAGGAGCCGGCGACAACTCTTTAGAGGTAGCGCACCCGGGACTGGATGCAAAACCGCATTCCGGGGCGCCTCATGCTCAGTCTTCGTGCCTTTCCCCAGGATCTGCGCTAATGATGCGCTGGTTGCGCAGCTCCCTGCCCGCTCGCGCCGGGCTGGCGGTGATTCTCATCGCCATACTCGCCCTCGCCAGTTCATTGAGCGCCGGTTTGATCGCCTGGTTCAGCCAGGGCGATGCAGCCGCCATCAACACCGCCGGGTCGGTGCGCATGGAGACTTACCACCTGAGCTGGAAACTGGCCGCAGGCGCCCCCCGCGAAGAAATCGTCGCCATCACCGACAGCCTGCAAACCCGCCTCAATAGCCATTCCCTTAAAGCGGTGCTGGAAGATGGCCCGACCACCGATCTACAAATCAGCTATGGGCAAATCCAGCAACAGTGGAACGAGGATTTGCACCCGGCACTTGAACGCGGCGATGCAGCCTCATTTCAGGCCATGGCCCTGCCATTCGTTGAACAACTGAACCAGTTCGTCAATTTGTTGCAGAGCCAAAGCGAACAGAAGCAAGGCTGGCAACAGATGATTCAGGGACTGGCCCTGTTCACCACCCTGTTCGTCCTGCTGATTGGGTTATACGAATTGCAGTACGGCGTCGTCACGCCCTTGAAAGAGTTGGTAGACGCCACCCAGCGCTTTCGTCGCGGCGATTTCAAGGTGCGGGTCAACCATCAGTCCCAGGACGAACTGGGCCAGTTGGCCATGAGCTTCAACGCCATGGCCGAGACCATCGAAGAGTCGCATCGCACGCTGGAGAGTCAGGTCCAGCAAAAAACCCTGAACCTGCAACAAGCAAACGCCGCCCTCGAACTGCTGTATCAAAGCAGCCGAAGCCTGGCCACGCGCCTGGCCAATGCCGAAGGGCTGGATGAATTGATCCGGCGCTTCCAGCAACGCCTGCCCGGCTTGCGTCTGTCGCTGTGTCTACAAGGTCACTTGCAGGCGCCGGCCCAGCAATTGCTCGCCCTGCATGGCGAAAACAGCCGGGATGTCTGCGCCAGCAGCGATTGCTCCACCTGCCAGAAACACCACAAAACCAGCACGCAAACCTTCAGCATCAGCAACCAGGGCAGCGAACTGGGTGAGCTCAAGGCTCATTTTGTAGACGGGCACCCAACGCAAGCCTGGGAAACCCAGTTGATCCAGGCCCTGGCCAACCTGATTGGCACTTCGCTCTCACTCAAACGCCAACGGGAACAGGATCATCGCCTGCTGCTGCTCGAAGAGCGCACGATCATCGCCCGCGAACTGCACGACTCACTGGCCCAGGCCCTGTCCTACATGAAGCTGCAAGTCAGCCGCATGCAGACCCTGCTGCGCCGTGGCGAACCGGTCGAAACCCTGGAAACCGTCACCGCCGAGTTGCGTGAAGGGCTGAACAATGCCTATCGCCAGTTACGCGAACTGCTGACCACCTTCCGCTTGCAGATTCACGATGCGGGCCTGGTGCAGGAGCTCAAGGACACCGCAGAAGAGTTCTCCCGTCGCGGGGAGTTCCAGGTGCACCTGCACGTCGACGCGTTGGCCTTTCAGCTCTCGGCCAGCGAGCAGATCCACATTTTGCAGATTACCCGCGAGGCGCTCTCCAACTGTCTGCGCCACGCCCATGCGCAAAACGCCTGGCTGCAACTACGCCAGGACGGCGAAACCGTCAGACTCATCGTCGAAGACGACGGGCGTGGATTCAGCGGCAACGTCGACCAGCGCGAACACCACGGTCTGAACATCATGGATGAACGCGCGCGCAGCTTGCGCGGCCAGCTGCAGATATTTTCCAGGGAGCCGCAAGGCACCCGCGTCCAACTGGAATTCCAACCGGAGTTTCTCGGACAGCACACAGAAGGTAGCGTCACATGAACCCATCCCTGCAACACACCATCCTGTTGGTCGACGACCATCCGATGATGCGTCACGGCATCCGCCAGATGCTTGAGCTCGAAGATGATTTCGAGATCGTCGGCGAAGCCGGCAACGGCGAAGAAGCACTCGGCCTGATCGAGCCGCTGCAACCGGATCTGGTGTTGCTTGATAACAACATGCCGCAGATGAATGGCATTGAAACCCTGCGCCGGTTACGGGCGATGCACTACACCGGCAAGGTGTTGCTATTCACCGTGTCGGACGCTGAAGACGATATTCGCGACGCACTGCGCCTGGATGCCGATGGCTATCTGCTCAAGGACATGGAGCCCGAACTGTTGATTCAGTACATCCGTGATGCCCTGAACGGCGCACTGGTGATCAGCCCGGGGCTGACCCAGGTCATGGCGCAGGCACTGCGCGCTCCTGCACGCCAGCCCGTGGTGGAACTGACCGAGCGTGAGCGTCAAGTGTTGAAAACCATCGCCAGCGGTTTCAGCAACAAGGTCATCGGGCACAAGCTGGGCATCACCGAAGGGACGGTCAAGGTTCACGTCAAGAACCTGCTGCACAAACTCGGCTTGCGCTCGCGGGTCGAGGCGGCGGTGTGGGCCATGGAGCATCTGCGCAGTGCGGGCTGACGGCATGCCTCTTCCGAGGTAGGCCTGCAGAGGCATAGGTCATCCGGCTCGCGCTCACTACTATGACCGTTAGCGGAGGTACCCCATGCTGACCCACCCTTCAATTGTTTTAACATTGCGCCGTCATCACCTGTTCAGCCAACTGCCGGAGAAGGTCTTCGAGGAAGTCTGCGGCCTGGCCATGCTCAAGCGCCTGCCGTGTCACAGCACGCTCATGCATCAAGGGGATCCGGCCAAACGCTTTTTTCTGCTGGTTAGCGGCCAGATCAAGTTGTACCGGCTCACCGGCGAAGGCCAGGAAAACCTGGTGGAGATCATTCAGCCCGGCCAGACCTTTGCCGAAGCCTTGCTGTTCAGCCAGGCCCGGTGCTACCCGGTGAGCGCCACGGCGTTGAAGGACAGCGTGCTGGTGAGTATCGAGGGCAACCACTACCGCGGCGCCCTCGAAGACCAGCCGAAGGTTTGCCTGGCCATCCTCGCGAGCATGAGCGTTCACCTGCACCTGCGTCTGCGGGACATCGACACCCTGACCATGGCCAGTGCGAGCCGTCGGGTGATCAACTTTCTATTCCAGGAGCGTCACCCGGTCAGCGGTGTGATTGTGCTGCAGGTATCCAAACGTCTGGTGGCCTCGAAGCTGGGGATTCAACCGGAAACCTTCTCGCGGATTTTGCACCGCCTGGTGGACAGCGGCCTGATCGCCATGGAACGACGCACTATCAGCATCCTCGCCGAACAGGATCTCGCAGCGTTCCAATAAGCGGAATTGACCGCAATCAAGGCGCAATACCACCTACCTTGCACACTGGAGGAGCCCATCAATGGAGAGTGTCAATGTCCCCTTCAACCTTGCCTTTGGTTTACTCCTGCTCCGGCTGCTCCAACGTGGCCCAACTGGCCAATACCCTGGCCGTGCGGCTGGATCGCAGCGGTCTGGCTGAAATGTCCTGCATCGTCGGGGTCGGCGGCCACGTGGCGGCACTGGTCAACAAGGCACGCTCGGGACGGCGGATCTTCGCGCTCGACGGCTGCGCGCTGCAATGCGTTGAAAACTGCCTGAAACAGCATGGCTTGCATGCTGATGTGCACCTGATTCTCAGCCATTACGGGCTGCGCAAACGATACGGCGAGGACTGTACGCAGGCGCAGAGTGATGAGTTGTTTGAAGGGATCAAGCAGTTGATTGGCAAGGGGGATCTTCAGGAGGAGCAGCAAGCTGTTTATGCCGCTTCGCCAATGGCCTGAGTCTGGCATTAGCGCTTTGGCAGCCGCCAAAAGATCGCAGCCTACGGCAGCTCCTACAAGGGAATTCGTTCGACGTAGGCTGCGATCTTTTGACGTTAATGGCTACCCCGCCGCCAACCCCTTCCCTGCCCGCTCCAGATTACGCCACAGCCAGACAGGCAAGACGTCGGGGTCGAGGCTGTCGATCAGGTTCTTCAGTGCCAGCCCCAGTTCGGTATCGCCCTCGATGACCAGGCGTCTGCGAAAAAACAGCGTGTCCGGATCTTCCTGGCGGCTGGCCAGGAGCAGAAACTCTCGCCAGTTACCGCTGATGGTCACCTGCGCCGTGGCCTGCTCGGCAATCCGCAAGCCCTCACGGCTGAGCGTCAGGTACCAGGACAAGCGCAGATCCGGAATTCGCAGGCACAGCCAACGCCCGCGCAGCACGTCGAACTCACCCTCGCGCAACGGCTCGGCGAGGCAGCGATTCAGCGCCTGCTGCAACGCCAGGCGCTGCACCACAAACGGCACCCGGCGTACCAGCGGCAGCAACCGGTCGGCACCTTTCAACAGCCATTTTTTTCGGTTCAACACAGGCCGATCTCCTCGACGCGCAGCATGCCGGCCTGACCATGCCAGTAGCCATTGCAACCTTCGACAAACAGCGGCGGTGTCTCGCCCAGTCGAACCCGTTGATAGGCAGCAATCACCTCGGCCATGCCTTGAGCGCGAGGGCTCAAGCGCAACAGATCGGCACCGCAGGCCACCAGCCCGGAATAATCAGCCAACAGATTGGTCACCTCGGCCGACATCGTTTGAATACCGTTGAGGGTAAACAAGGGTTGTCCTTCCTGGCTGGTCAGCGCCAGGCCGTCGGGGTAGTTGATACAGCAAAACTGGCAGTCGTCTTTGGGCCGGTTCTCCGCCCGGGCTGTAAAGCAGCGAGCGGAATAGGCCAGCGGCAAATGCCCATAGGCGAAGATTTCCACTTCCGGCACCTCACGACCGAGTTCGCGCACTTGCTCGATCACATCGCCAATCAGCGCCGCCGAACACTCCACCGGCGGCACCCAGCGGGTCATTCCGCAGTCCAGCAATTGCGCCAGCGTGTGGCCGTTGTACAGATTGAGTGCGGGACCTGCGACGAAAGGCAATTTGCGCTCAGCCAGGAACTGCACCGCGCCCATGTCGTTGGCCTCCACCAGCAATTGGCCGTTGTCGCAGAGCCGGCGCAAGCTGGAGAGTTCGGACGCGGCTTCGATCAGCGTCAGGCTGGAGATCACCAACTGTGCCTGGCTGCACGCCTGTAACTCGCGTCCCAGCCCCAGCCACTGATCCAATGAAAATGCCCGGCGTTTCGAACACACGGTTTCCCCCAGATAAATCACGTCCAGGGGCAACGCCGACATCTCGGCGTAGAAGTTGCTGAGTTGCTCTTTGTCCCAGTAAAACAGGACCGGTCCCAGGCTGAGCTTCATGTTCCGTCCCTCATTGCCATGATCGATGATAAGCACCCAGGGTGGTCTGGCTGCCTTCGGACAAGCCGGCCAGAACCTGACGCCATTCCTCCTTGACCCGAAAACTGCCTGGGGAACCACGATGGGCATCCAGTGCCGCCCGCCAGACGCGGGTGACTTGTTCGACATAGGCCGGACTGCGTTGGCGACCCTCGATTTTTACTGCTTCGACACCGATGGCCGTCAGTTCCGGGAGCAAGTCCAGGGTATCGAGGCTGGTGGGTTCCTCCAGCGCATGAAAGCGTTTGCCATCGACCAGAAAGCGGCCTTTGCACAAGGTTGGGTAACCGGCCGGTTCGTCAGGGGTGTAGCGGTCGATCAGGACGTCACTGAGGCGCGCGCTCAAGCCTTCGGCGTCTTCGGTCCAGCGCACGGCCTTGGCCGGCGAACAGACACCGCACAGGTTCGGCGACTCGCCGGTAATGTAGGAGGACAGATGGCAACGCCCTTCAGCCATAATGCACAAGCTGCCGAAGCCAAAGACTTCGATGGGCACCGGGCTGCTCGCAGCAACCTGGCGGACCTGCGCCAACGACAACACCCGTGGCAGCACGGCGCGACGAATACCGTAGCGCTGCGCATAAAACTCCAGCGCCGCGGCGTGGGTCGCCGAGCCCTGGACAGACAGGTGTAACGCCAGTTGCGGGTGACGCTGACTGGCATAGTTGAGCACCCCGGGATCGGCGGCGATCAGCGCATCCACGCCGAAATCGGCGGCACGATCCACTGCCCGTTGCCAGCGTTCCCAGCCGTTGGGTTGCGGGTAGGTGTTGACCGCAACGTAGAGTTTGCGTTGATGCTGGCGGATGTGGGCGACCGCTGCGTCGAACTGCTTGTCGTCCATGTTCAGCCCCGCGAAATGCCGGGCATTGGTGTCATCGCGAAAGCCGACATAGACGGCATCGGCGCCTTGGCGCACTGCCGCTTTAAGCGCAGGCAGATTCCCTGCCGGGCAGACCAGTTGCATGGGTAATCCTCATGAAAAAATGCGTCTCGACCGTCGTTTGATGCCCGTGACGCGAGGGTCCGGGCCGATCGAAAAATGCGCTGCCAGTCTAGCGAGACCGGCAGGCACGGCCTTGATGGCAATCAATTGCGATCAATGCATCAGGTCGGCGAAGGACAGGAACATCACGTTGTCGTGCTTGAGCACTTGCTGCTCGCACTCGATCACCGCCAACCCGTCGGCCCAACACGCAGCGGTCAACATCGCCGAGCTTTGCTGAGGGTGCAGTTCCACGCTCAATTGGCCGTCAGTGCCAGGGGTCAGCCTTGCCCGCAGGTACTGCCGACGCTTGTTACGCTGCAACCAGTCGAACCCGGCCGGGATGGCCAATGGCACCGGCAGCACGTCAGTCACGCCCTGGGCCCTGAGCAGGAACGGACGCACCACCACCAACGCGGTAATCAGCGCCGCCGAAGGATTGCCCGGCATGCCGATCCAGGGTTTGCCGGCGACTTCGCCAAAAGCCAGCGGTTTACCGGGCTGAATGGCCAGCCGCCAGAAATCCACGCTGCCCAATTCCTCGATCGCCTGCTTGAGGTGGTCCTCCTCGCCGACCGACACGCCACCGGAACTCAGCAGCAGGTCGCATTCCGAAGACGCCAGGCTCAAGGCATGCCGGCTGGCCGCCAACTCATCGGCCATGACGCCATAGTCGTGTACCTCGACGCCCCAACCGCGCAACAGCGCAGCCAGGCAATAGCGATTGCTGTTGTAAATCTGCCCCGGCGCCAAGGGATCACCCGGCTCGCGCAGCTCATTACCGCTGCTGAGCAAGCACACCTGCAACGGCCGATAAACCTCGACCCGCGCTACGCCAGCGCCGGCGAGCAACCCCAGTTCTTGTGCGCGCAAGCGCTTGCCGGCCTTGAGCAACAGCTGCCCCCGGCGAACTTCCTCGCCCTCCTTGCGCACATGATCGCCATCGCGCACAGACGGGAACCAGACGTGCTCGCCTTCGATTCGGCATTGCTCTTGTGGCACCACCGTATCGGCACCCGGTGGCAATGGCGCGCCGGTAAATATCTGCACCGCCTGATGCGCGAGCAAGGGTGAGCACGCCTGATCCCCCGCCGCAATTCGCCCGCCAATCGGCAAATATCCACCCTCCGATGACAGGTCAGCTGCCCTGAGGGCATAACCGTCCATGGCGCTGTTGTCCCAGGCCGGCAGGTTCACCGGGGAATGAATGTCCGTCGCCAGAACCCAGCCCAAGGCCTGATCCAGACCGATCATTTGCGTCAGGGGGGTGGCGGTGCCTGATCCAACAGACGGTGGATGGCCTCGTCCACGGGCATCAGGTTGCCGAGGTCGCACACCCGACCGGTCATGAGCGCGTCTCGCAGGCGTCGATGCCCCGCTGCGCTTGCGGCTTCAAATGCGGAGCAAAATTGCACGGGCCGGTGCGACTGTCCAGTTGCTCCAGCAGGATCATGTTCCAGGCCGTTCGGCAGGCCCCCGGCGAGCCCGGAACGCAACACACCAGCACACCGTTGCTCATCCCGGCCAATGCCCGTGACTGCAAACTGGACATGCCGATTTCTGCCAGGGACACCTGCCGGAACAGTTCGCCGAAGCCTTCCACATGCTTGTCGAGCAGTGGCAGGACCGCTTGCGGCGTGTTGTCGCGAGCGGTGAAACCGGTGCCGCCGGTCATCAGTACAACCTGCACCTTGGGGTCGGCGATCCACCGCGAGACGGTTGCGCGGATCTGATAAATGTCGTCCTTGACCAGATCACGATCGATCAACACATGCCCGGACGTTTGCAGCAGATCGGTCAGGGTCTGCCCCGAGGTATCGGTGTCAAAGGTCCGCGTATCGCTGATGGTCAGCACGGCGATGTTCAGAGGTTCAAACGTGCGTTGCGCCAAATGGGCCATATCCAAGCCTTCCCGTAGATGAGGGTTTGGCCAAGCCTGAACCGGAATCCAGACCGAGCCTATTCCTCCATGGAGGTACCTCGACGGGGACATTGAGTGAGTGCCGGTAAATTAAGCATTCAGCGCCCCAAAAAGATCGCAGCCTTCGGCGGCTCCTACGGAGTGTGGCGTGCCTCAGTATCAAGGCATGCCCTGGTCGGCGTAGGAGTTGCCGAAGGCTGCGATCTTTTGCGCGCTCAAGGCGCCAGGCGGGTGCGACACCACTCGCCGTTCTGCAAGCGGTAATCGAGACGGTCATGCAAGCGGTCGGCACGCCCCTGCCAAAACTCCAGACGCTCTGGGTGCAGGCAGTAGCCACCCCAATGCTCGGGTCGCTGCACGCTCTGGCCAACAAAACGCTTGATAGTGTCTGCCAACAAAGATTCAAGCGCTGCCCGACTGGCCAGCGGCCGGCTCTGTGGTGAAGCCCAGGCGCCCAGGCGACTGGCCACCGAGCGAGAATCAAAGTACGCATCCGAGAGTTGCGGATCGAGCCTGGACACCTGGCCTTCAATACGCACCTGACGCTCCAGCCCCGGCCAGAAAAACGTCATGGCGGCATTCGGGTTAGCGGCCAGTTGCAGGCCCTTGTCGCTCTGGTAATTGCCAAAAAACGTAAAGCCGTCGTCGCTCAAGCCCTTGAGCAGCAGGACCCGGCAGTGCGGACGCCCCTCACTGTCGACCGTCGCCAACATCATGCTGTTGGCCTCGACAGGCGCGCACTCGGTGTCGCGTGCCTGCTGCAACCACTGTCGAAACATAGCCAGGGGATCGTCCAGCGCAGCCTCATCCTGCAAGCCATTAAGGGTGTAGTTGCGGCGCATTTGGGCCAGGGAAAGGGGCATCGCGGTGATCTCCGGAGGGTTTTGCGCAGTGTGCGAGCCACTGGGCAAAGCCACCTTGATCGCCATCAACATGCCGCGCCGCCCCGGCTTACTTAAGGCGAAGCCGCCGGGCCAGTTTGTGCAGATTGCTGGGATCGACGTCCAGCAGCCGCGCGGCACTGGCCCAGTTCTCCCCGGAAAGACTCAGGGCATGGAGAATTTTTTGTCGCTGACAATCGTCGACGGCGTCGCCCAAGGCCTGGAACGGCGCATCAGATGTCACCTCCAGCGGCCGCTCGACGATCATGCCCGCCGCGCCCGCCGCACTGTCGAGATCGAGGACTGGCGGCTCCAGCGTCATGATCAGCGCGCGACTGGTACCGCGACTGAGCTGTTTCAGCGCAGCGCGACTGATCACATGCTCCAGTTCGCGCACATTACCCGGCCAGCTATACGCCAGTAACGCCCGCTCGGCCGCGGGCGACAAGCGCAAACCGCGCAGGCCGAGTCGTGCCCGATTCAGTTCAAGGAAATGCCCGGCCAGCATCAACACATCATGACCGCGCTCACGCAGCGCCGGAATCGGTACCGGGTACACCGAGAGCCGGTGATACAGATCGGCGCGAAACAGGCCGTCGCGGATACTGTCCGGCAGATGCCGGTTGGTCGCGGCGATGATTCGCACATCGACATGCAACGGCTTGTCCGCCCCCAGTCGCTGGATCTCGCCGTTTTGCAAAGTGCGCAGCAACTTCGCTTGAACGCTTAGCGGTAATTCACCGACTTCATCGAGAAACAGCGTGCCGCCGTTGGCGGCATCGAAACGTCCGGCGCGGTCACTGGTGGCGCCGGAAAAGGCGCCTTTGACATGCCCGAACAACTCACTCTCTGCCAGCGACTCCGGCAACGCGGCGCAGTTAACCTGTACCAACGGTTTGTGGCTGCGCCGTGACAGACGATGCAGCCGCCTCGCAAACAGCTCTTTGCCGACGCCGGTTTCGCCCAACAGCAACACCGGCAGATCGGAGTCGGCCAGTACATCCAGCTCATTGAGCAACTGGTGCAACACCTCACTCTGCCCGAGGATTTCGCCTTCATCGGCGGGCATGCGCACGTCTTGAAGATCGCTGCGGGACAACCGCAGGCTGCGGTTTTCCTGTTCAAGCCGGGTGACGCGCACGGCGGCTTCGATCTGCAAGGTGCAACGTTTGAGTTCCTCCCGCGCACGACTGTCGAAGGTTCCGGCATGCAGTGCATCGAGGGTGATCGCGCCCCAGATCCGTCCCTCCACATACAGACTGACGCCCATGCAGTCATGCACCGGCAACGGTTCACCAACATGGTTGTCGAGCAAGCCGTCATAGGGGTCCGGCAGGCGACTGTCGGGCTCGAACCAGGTCGGCTCGCGCGACGCCATGATCGCCGCCAGTCGAGGATGCTGGGCGATGACAAACCGGCGCCCCAACGCTTCATGGACCAATCCCACGGTCGCGACCGGTCTGAGACTGTCTTCATCCAGGCGCAGCAATCCCACGGCGCCACTATTGAAGTACTCGCGCAGGGTCTGGACCAGTCGTTGCAAACGTACGGCGTTGGGCAACTCGACGATCAGGTCGGCTGCCAGGCTTTCTCGCAGCATGGTAGTAATCACCCTATATGGTTGGATTCACCCTAAAGCCTCAGGGTGACTATCACCACAACTAAAAATTAATTCATATTTATCAATTACTTAACTATGGCATGCCGAATGCAATGACCTTGGGGAACCGTTGAAATCCAAACAAGGAACCCTGATGAGCCAGACCTTACTGGAACAAAGCCTCGGCCAACTGGCCTGCGACATACCCGGTGCCACCCGGATTTTCCACACCTTCAAACTGGACTTCTGTTGCGGCGGGCATAAAAGCCTGCGTGAAGCAGCCCTTGCCAAAGACCTCGACCCGCTACTGATTGCCGATGCCCTGCACATTCTGCAAGACGCCGGCGAAACTCAGCACGACTGGCGCAACGAACCGTCGGAGGCGTTGATCGCCCACCTGCTGACGCGCTATCACGCCCGCCACCGCGAGCAACTGCCGGAACTGATCCGTCTGGCCCGCCGTGTCGAGCACGTCCACGGGGCGCGCAGCAGTTGCCCCAACGGCCTGGCCGATCACCTGACGGACATGCAACAAGAACTCGAAGGCCACATGCTCAAGGAAGAACAAGTGCTCTTCCCGATGCTGCAACAGGGCATCGGGCCTCAGGCTGCTCCGCCGATCCAGGTGCTGCGCTTCGAACACGATCAACATGGTGAAGCCCTGGAGAAGATGCTCGCGCTGACCAACCACATCACCCCGCCGGCTGATGCCTGTAACACCTGGCGTGCCCTTTATCGCGGGCTGCTGGAGTTTCGAGACGATCTGATGCAGCACATCCATCTGGAAAACAATGTGCTGTTCGTAAACGCCTTGAACCCTCACCATTGACCGATTGCCGCTCACACCAAACCCGCGCCAGCCAACCGGTTGCCGCGGGTTTTGTCTGCCGGGGACTTTTTGCGCTCAGCCATGCCAATAGAACATCGCCTTGGCGAGGATCACGATCAACACCATGTGCCCGAGGATGCTGCGGCGAATCCAGCTCGCCCGGGTGGTGGTCAGTTGAGCGCTTTTCAGCCAATACGCCAGCAAAAAGTAATGGCCGATGATGCTCAAGGCCAGCAAGATTTTCAGGCTCAACAAGGTGCCAAAACTGCTGGCCAGCGGCTGGCTCAATGCGCCCCGGTATTGCCACGCCAAGCTGATGCCGGCGCCATACAACAGCAACACCACACCGTGCAGCACCTTGCGTGAGCGCACCGCGATCGCTTGATCCGCCGTCGCTTGCCCGGCATCCGCCAACTGCTGGCGCGCGTGATGCCAGATGATGACCTCGAAAAACAGCGTCCCGATGAAGGCAATCGCCGCCAGCAGGTGTGTCACCAGTAAAAAGGGATACATCACCGGTAGCCTCCATCAGTTCACTTGATCATCCCGGATGACCGTCAACCCGGGTTCGCAGCAGCATCGGCCCGTAACGCCAGGCGTACAGCGCAAACGCCAGCGCCCAGCACAGACCCGCCAGCCACAACGCCGGCAAGGGAAAGAAGTTGATCAATACGACCCGACTGAGACACGCCAGATTCAGCAAAATGAACGCCAGGGTCATGCCCGACGGCGGTTCCAGTGCGCGGCCGGTATGCCCCAGGCTGACCCGCGCGATCATCGCCAGCACCAGGCCCCCCATCGCACCTATCGTCAGGCAATGCACCGCCAGGCTCGGGTTCAGCGGCACGCCGAAATGCCACAGCGCCATCCCCAGACACGCCAGCGCCAACCAGCCATAGGCCAGGTGCAACGACCACAGCAACGGCACGCGCCAAAGTGCCCGATCATGCCAGCGAACCAGGCGCACCAGATGCCCTGCGGCCAACACGGCGAACAGCAAACCCACCCAGACATTGGGGTTGAGCGCAGGCCCCACCGCATACAACAACGCCACCAGCGGTGAGCCCACCAACAGTAGCCAATCCAGCCAGGGCCAAGGGGCAACGCCATCGACCCGACCGAGGCCGCGCTGGGTGAAAAACGGAATGACCCGCCCGCCGATCAAACCCATCATCGCCGCCACCAGCCAGATGCCGGTCAGTACGCCTTGGCGCTGCCAGCCTTCATGACCTTCGAGCAAGCCACACAGGGACAGCCCGTCGGCCGCGGCTAACAGCAGCAACACCACCACAATCGGGTAGTTACGCTTCTGCCGCACCTTCCACAGGGTCAAGCCCATGAGAAACGCCACCGCCAGCGGAAACGCCAACTCCAGCGCCGCGAGCAACGGCCACGGCAGATTGGCCAGCCACGCCACTCGTGCGCACAACCACAGCAGCGCCAGGGCAGCCAACGGTTTGCCGCTGAGGCCGGGGCGACCGGACCAGGTCTGCACGGCGGTCAGCAGAAAGCCCGCGATAATCGCCAGCCCGAACCCGAACAGCAATTCATGCCGATGCCAGCCCAGCCAACCGCCCGCAGGCGTCCAGTTTGAGACTGAGCCGCTGAAGGCTGCCAGCCAAAGCGGTATGGCCAGCACCGCCAACAGACAGCCTGCGAGGAAAAATGGCCGAAAGGCCAGCCGTAACAGCGGTGGGATCGCCATCGCTTTACGGCGCTCAAGCACTTGCATAAAGCCACTCCTCTGCCTTGTTGCTGACCTGACACCCACCTGCAAGCGTCGAGGTAAATCCGCGGGCAATCATTGGTTATTCGCAACCAAACGCCTTTGTCGCAGATCAAGAGTGCAAGGGCCGTGCCTCCGGCACCGATCCGTGCAGGGGCTGGCTTGCGTTGTCAGCGCAGCCATCCATTTAGGGTACAAATGACCCTTTAATGGTTATTTAAACCCTAAAAAACATGGTCTTTTTTACCTCATATTTTGATGAGCCCAAGCAAACAACGGCTTGGGGGCATGGCCCGCGTCTTGCTCAGCATGGGCAACCTTATAGAAACCTTCGCCCCCTCTCGATTACCCGGAGTCGTCATGAAAAAACTCATCCAGCCACTGGCCTGGTTTGTGGTGTTGAGCTCAATCCTGGCCCTGGCCAGCAGTCTCTCTCTGGGCCTCGTCTGACGGGATAACCTCCCCTTCCTCAACCTTCAGGATGAACTTCCATGGTGCTTCATCGCGTCCACCACCAGATTCTGCGCAGTCATCATTTGTTCGAGCCGCTGAACGAAGAACAGCTGGATGAATTGATGAGTACCAGCCACCTGCTGAGCATCGACAAAGGCGAACCGCTGTTTCGTCAGGGCGAACCGGCCGACTCGTTTTATTTCGTGATCGCAGGGGCGGTGAAAATCTACCGTTTGACACCTGATGGGCAGGAGAAAGTGTTTGAAGTCATCGGCGATCGGCAAACCTTCGCCGAGGCGATGATGTTGATGGACACCCCGAACTATGTGGCCTCGGCAGAGGCGGTCTGCCCTACTCAGCTCTACCGGTTATCCAACAGCACCTACATGCAGCTGCTTCAGAGCAATAGCCGGCTGACCTTTGCGCTGCTCGGCAAGCTCTGTGTTCGTTTGCATCAACGGGTCAACGAAATCGAAACCCTGTCCCTGAAAAACGCCACCCACCGGGTCGTGCGTTATCTGCTGACGCAGCTGGTGCGCTTGCAAACCGTAGAAAGCCAATTCGAACTGCCGATGGCCAAGCAACTGATCGCCGGGCATCTGTCGATCCAGCCGGAAACCTTTTCGCGGATCATCCGGCGCCTGATCGATGAAAAAATCATCACCCAGGACGGCCGCCAAATCGCCATTCTTGATCGTCTGCGCCTGGAACAGTTCGAGTGAGTGCCATGCCCGTCTGCCTGTATTGCCAACACACGAATCCGCCACAGCAATCCGAATGCCGCCAATGCGGCATGCCGCTGCCGGTGATGGCCGAACGCGTCCAGGAACGTCGACTGCGCCGGTTCAGGTGGTTCTGCATCGGCCTGACGATCTTTTGCGTCGCGATGTTTTTCTGGCTGCCGCGCAGCATCAGTTGATGCTGCTTGATTCAAACCCGGGCTCAAGGCTGGGTCAGTTGGCGATACAGCTGCGGCAAGCGCAGGGGTAGTTGTTCAGGCTGGCGG
The DNA here is from genome assembly GCF_001874645.1 of Pseudomonas frederiksbergensis. Classification (NCBI taxonomy): domain Bacteria; kingdom Pseudomonadati; phylum Pseudomonadota; class Gammaproteobacteria; order Pseudomonadales; family Pseudomonadaceae; genus Pseudomonas; species Pseudomonas frederiksbergensis. The sequence continues at coordinate 5,230,203 of NZ_CP017886.1, read as the reverse complement.
ATCAAGGTGTAGCCATTGGCGCCGAACATGTACGGCAGGTAATCCCCGGCCTCGCGATCAATCGTGATACAGAACGGCGTCAGCCCCTGACGCCGAGCCTCCAGCACTGCCTCGCGGGTGTCTTCAACACCGTAGCGGCCCTCATACAGATCCAGATCATTCGGTTTGCCATCCGTCAGCAGCAGCAACAGTTTGCTGCGCCGCCTGCTCGTGCCCAATAGTTGCGTGGCCTGGCGAATCGCCGCGCCCATGCGCGTGTAGTACCCAGGCTTGAGCCCTTGAATACGACCTCGACTGTGATCGTCATAACGCTGGGTGAAAGACTTGAGTTCCTGCAGGCGCACTTGCTGACGACGCAGCGAGGAAAATCCGTACAGGGCGAAATCATCACCCAGCCCCGACAGGGTTTCGCCGAACAGCAGCAGGCTGTCGCGGATGACATCAATGATGCGATGCTCATCGTTCAGGTGGGCATCGGTGGACATCGACACATCAGCCAGCAACAGGCACGCCAGGTCGCGGCGAGTCTGGCGTTGCTCCATGAACAGACCGCGTTCAGCGCACTGGCCATGCTCGCGTTCAACGTGAAAATCCAGCCAGGCCTGCATGTCCAGTTCTGACCCTTGAGTTTGCTGGCGTAACCATTGGCGATCATTGCGCAGGTGCTCAAACTGACGCCGCAGACGCTGTGCCGAGGCCTTCAGCCGTGGCGGCAGCGGCTGCGCCTCACAGTCACGGGGCACCATCATTTGCAGATTGACGAAGGCGTCCTGCATCTGCTGTTTGCGATAGTCCCACTCAGGCAACTTGATGCCCTCGCCCAGGGGAATATCGTCGACATCGGCGGGTGGCAAATCCAGGTGCAGCTTCAAGCCGCCGCCCTTGCGCAGCCGGGTACGCGACAGGGTCAACTCGTCCAGATCGTCGGCGACCCTGGCGGCGTCCGGGTCTTCGCTGTCATCCGACCAACGATCCAGATCCACGTGTTCGGTCCAACTGAACAGGTTCTCCAGACGCACCACCAATAGCCCGCCCGCTCGGGTGCTTTCATCAATCCGTGTGGCGCGCTTGCGCCCGCCTTTCTGCTCGCCGGGAGGCGTAGCCAGAGACTCTTCCGAGTCCTCGCCCAGATCCGCAGCCTGCGGGCTGGCAAGATGTTGCGGCGGGTACAACCACAGCGGCAGCGGCCAGGCCGCCCGTTCGCTACGGGGAAAATGTTCGACACTGCCCGGCTCGCGCAGCGCCTGGCATAACGCCCTTTCCAGTGCCGCTTCGCTGCGGTTCAACGAGGCCGGATCCGGGCGCAATTGCAGATGGGCATCGACCAGGCGTTTATAGCGGGTACGCAGCGCTGGATAGCGCCGCAACAGCCGTTGCGTCCAGCGTTGGTTGTCACGACCCCAGTGCCGCATCTGACCGGCCTGCGCTGCCAGCAACGCAAGCCAACGATAGAGCTCCTCATTGAGTGCGACTTCAGGGAAAACCGCGAGGCTCGCCGGCAGCCGAAGGCTATTCTCGTCACACCACGCCAATGGCACTTGTTTGCAGGTGCCGGCGATCTGTTGCAGTACGTTGCGCCGCAGCAACAGGTCGCGGTCACTGGCCGCTTCCACACTGATGCCATTGGCGCCGCCCATGGCGCGAAACAACAGCGCCAGCAGGCGTTGCTGGTTGGCCAGTTCGACGCGCGCTTCGGGGAAATCCGGGCTGGCGCGCCGGGTGATGAAGCGATGCCAGACACTGCCGACCCACTCTTCCAGTTCGACGGTAAAGGCCATGCTGTTTACCCTTCTTGGAAAGCCAAAAAACGGCCCGCTGTATCAGCCGGGCCGACCTTTTCTAGCCGTTATCCCGGCTCATGAAGGAACCACCGCCGCCGGGGCACGCAAAGCGGCGCGTCCCCGCTGCTTGAAGCTGAACAAGTAACAGAGCAGCCCTGCGAGGAAACCGACGCCACTGGCCAGACGGGCCCAGAACAGCACCTGCAGATGTTCGACCGTGGCCATGAACGGCAAGGCAATCCCGTCGGCGTGCCAGCGTTGCAGATAGATCTGTACGACACCGGCAGCGGTGAGCAACAGCGTGATCATCACCATCGACAGGGTCATCAACCAGAAGCCCCAGATCTCGATGGTCTGCGAGCGCTCGTCCGCTGCTTCACCCAGCCCGCGCAAGCGTGGCATGGCATAGCTGATCAAGGTCATCACGATCATCGCGTAAGCACCGTAGAAGGACAGGTGCGCGTGAGCGTTCGTCAACTGCGTGCCATGGGTGTAGAAGTTGACCGGTGCCAGGGTATGCAGAAATCCCCAGACGCCTGCGCCGAAGAAGGCGGTCACCGTGGTGCCCTTGGCCCACAGCGTCGCGACGCGGTTCGGATGTTGCCGACGACGGTTCTTCACCATGCTGAAGGCGAATATCACCATGGCCAGAAAGGGCAGCGGTTCCAGTGCGGAGAAAATTGAACCTACCCATATCCAGACCTCAGGCGCACCGATCCAGAAGTAGTGGTGGCCCGTACCGATGATCCCGGTAATCAGCGCCATGGCGATGATCACATAGAGCCATTTCTCGACCACTTCCCGGTCTACCCCGGTGATCTTGATCAGCACGAAAGCCAGCATCGAGCCCATGATCAGCTCCCAGACGCCTTCCACCCAAAGATGCACCACCCACCACCAGTAGAACTTGTCGCGGGCCAGATTTCCGGGGTTGTAGAAGGAGAACAGGAAGAACACTGCGAGCCCGATCAGCCCGGTCATCATGACCATGCTTACCGTGGTCTTGCGACCTTTGAGCAGGGTCATGCCGATGTTGTAGAGAAAGCCCAGGCACACCACCACAATGCCCATCTTGGCGATGGTCGGCTGTTCCAGATAGACGCGACCCATGGTCGGCAGCAGCTCGTTGTGGGTCAGCTTGGCCAGCCCGGCATAAGGCACCAGCAGATAGCCCAGGATCGTCAACACACCCGCGGCGGCGAACACCCAGAACAGGATGATTGCCAGCTTCGGACTGTGCAGTTCACGGTCGGCCTCTTCCGGAATCAGGTAGTAAGCAGCGCCCATGAAGCCGAACAGTAGCCATACGATCAGCAGGTTGGTGTGCACCATCCGCGACACGTTGAAGGGAATGGTCGGGAACAGAAAGTCCCCCACCACGTATTGCAGGCCCATGATCAAACCGAACAGCACCTGACCGAGAAACAGGATCAGGGCAAACACGAAGTAAGGTTTGGCCACGGCTTGCGAGGCAAATTTCAGATGCGGATTAGCGATACTCATCTCTTAGCCCTCCTTGTTTGGCGGCCAGCCATTGGTGTTGATTTTCGAGCTCCATTTGAGGAACTCGGCGATGTCATCCACCTCCTGGCCACTCAAGTTGAACTGAGGCATCGCTCGCCGGCCCGGTACGCCCAACGGCTGCATTTTCATCCAGGCATGCAGGAAAGGCTTGAAGCCCTCCTCCCCGCCGCGACGCTGGAACACGTTGCCCAACTCAGGCGCAAAGTAGGCGCCCTCGCCCAGTAACGTGTGGCAGCCGACGCAGTTGTTTTGCTCCCAGACCAACTTGCCGCGCACCACTGACTCGCTTAGCTGCGCTTCATTGGTGCGGGCGGGAAAGGTCTGTTCCGTGTGATAGGTCAAGGCCAGGAATATCAGGAAGAAGAAGACACTTCCCCCGAAGTAGATATTCCTGGCCATGCCTTTTGTGAAGGTCTCTGACATGGTCGCTTCCTCTTTGCTTGGCCCGTCCATTCTAGGAAGCGCAGGGTGGAAACCTGCTTGATGGCAATCAAGAAACTCCGATGGTTTTGGTCAGGTATTCGTCCGGTCCGACAGCCGTGGTCACAGGATCAGGGTCAAGCCCACCACTGCCGCCAACACCAGCGCCCAGCTCAGTATCAACCGGCGCCACAGTCGCGGCGCCCGACGCATCTCCATGAAGCCGTCGGCGATCAGCCAGGCCTTGCCGACCGCCACCAGCAAGATGGCAATGGACAGCCGCCACGTCGCGCCCACCTGTGCCAGCACCACCGTGCAGACACTTAACGTGGCCAGCGCTGTCCAGCAGGCCAACAGAAAACTGGAAGCTGACACAAAATGCCCTCCGTCAATTCAAAACGTAGACCAGTGGAAAAAGCACGACCCAGATCAGATCGACCATGTGCCAATACAGCACACCCGATTCAAACCCACTGCGGTTGCTCGCATTGTGCAGGCCACGGCGACAGCGCTCGGCCAGCCAGCCGAGAATGAACATGCCGAGCAATACGTGGAGAAAATGAAAACCGGTGAGAATCCAGTAGAGGGTGAAAAACGTGTTGTGCTCCATCCCCAACCCGGCACCCAGCAAATGTCGGTATTCAGTGAGCTTCAGCACCACGTAGACACTGGCGGCCAGCAACGCTGCCAACAGGAAGATGGCGCCGTGGCGGGGTCGTGAGTACCTGATTTGCTCTTGAGCCAGTGCAGCGAACAGCCCTGCGGTGAGCAGACTCAGGGTCATCGCCAGGCCGGTAGAGGTGTTGAGCAACTGACGGCTTTCGCCGAACATTTGCGGTTTGAGTGCCTGGGTCACGGCGAACGCCAGAATCAGGATGGCGAACACCGACAGCTCGGCCAGAATGAAAAACCACATCGCCAGATCGCCTGGCAGGTGGCCACGGGAAACACCCCTGGCTTCAGCCGAAGTGGACATCTACCACGTCCATCAGCGCCGCAACGGTCAACGGATCATCGCTTAACGGCTCGGCCAGACAAGCCATGCACGCCTCACGCGGGCTCATGCCGGAGCGGATCATTCGCGCCGTGAAAATCAGCAGCCGCGTCGAGGCGACTTCCTCCAGATCATGTTGATCGAGCCGGCGCAGGGCCTGCCCCAGCCTGACGACTTGCGCCGCCAGCGCGCTGTCCACCTGAGCCTCCCGGGCGACAATGCGCTCTTCATCGGCCACGGGCGGATAGCCGAAACGCATCGCCACGAAACGTTGTCGGGTACTGGGTTTCATGCCTTTGAGCAGGTTCTGATAACCGGGGTTGTAAGACACCACCAGCATGAATGAGCGCGGTGCCTGCAACACTTCGCCGGTGCGTTCCAGGAACAACTCCCGACGATCATCCGCCAGCGGATGCAGCACCACCACGGTGTCTTGGCGCGCCTCGACCACTTCGTCGAGGTAGCAGATGCCCCCTTCTCGCACCGCGCGGGTCAACGGTCCATCCTGCCACCAGGTCCCCTGGGCACCAATCAGATGGCGGCCAATCAGGTCGGCAGCACTCAGATCATCGTGGCAAGCCACGGTGTACAGCGGCAGTTTCAGCCGATGGGCCATGTGCTGGACGAAACGGGTTTTGCCGCATCCCGTTGGCCCCTTGATCAAGACCGGCATGCCGTGTCGCCAGGCTTGTTCGAACAGCACCTGCTCATTGTTCAGCGGTTGGTAGAAGGGTTCGCAAGACGGGATACGGTCCATGGGCTTCCTGTTCCAAAAGCGGATTCAAGGAACACGCTACGGGCGCCTGCGACAACCTGGCAAGTGACATGGCCGGCAAACTTGATCGCCGTCAAGCGAGCATTGGCCTGCTCGGGCATAGCCTTGCAGCGCACTAAGAACCTGCGTTCTGCGCTGCCGTTCCAGCACATCGCAAAGGTCTTGCCTGAGGAGAAATGGAATGCTGATCAGCAATAGAAAAACGTCCCGCCAAAGCCTCGATCCATTGCGTCAAACAGTGCGTGAAAACCGGCCTTTTTGATCACCGCCCAGATAGGCATCAAATGCCATCGCCGCACTGCGCATCATCAAATGCCCGTGGGGCAACAACACCAACGCGTCTTGGTGAATCTGCAGCAATCCGTCGCGAACATGCTCGTCCAGTTGCGCCAGTGCATCGGCAAAATACTCGGTAAAGCAGATGTCATGGCGCACTTCAAACTTGCCGAAGTCGATCCGACCGTGACACATCAGGTCGCTGATCACCTCGCGACGCAGCAAATCGTCCGCGCTCAAACGGTAACCCCGATGCACTGGCAACAAGCCTTGATCCAGACGGGCGTAGTACTGCGAGAGTTCCTTGACGCTCTGGCTGTAACTGTCGCCGACCTTGCCGATCGAAGACACCCCAAGGCCGATCAAATCGCAGTCGGCATGGGTTGAGTAGCCCTGGAAATTGCGCTGCAACGTGCCATTGGCCCGGGCCAGCGCCAGTTCATCGTCCGGTAAGGCAAAGTGATCCATGCCGATATAAACATAACCGGCGTCGGTCAGACGGCGGATGGTCAGTTCAAGCAACTCCAGTTTGCGCTCCGGTGGCCGCATGTCTGCCGGACGAATCAGCCGTTGCGCGCGCACCAGCTCCGGCAAATGAGCGTAACTGTACGCCGCAATCCGGTCCGGACGCAGCGCGATGATCTTGCCGAGGGTGACATCGAAACTTTTCACGGTTTGCAGTGGCAGGCCATAGATAAGATCGACGCTGACCGACTTGAACTGCGCCTGGCGCGCCGCAGCGACCAACGCATGAATTTGCTCTTCACTTTGCTGGCGATTGACCGCGGCCTGCACGTCGGGATCGAAGTCCTGTACGCCAAAGCTCAGACGATTGAACCCCAGCTGACGCAGCGACTGGATCTGCTCGGCGGTGATGGTACGAGGGTCGACCTCGATGGAAAATTCATGGTCATCGCTGTCATCCATGTCAAACGCCTGGTGCAGGCAGTCCATCAGGTCAGCCAGTTGCTCGCTGGTCAAATAGGTCGGCGTGCCACCGCCCAGGTGCAGTTGCGTGAGTTTGCGTGTGCTGTCGAACAAGGCGGCCTGCATGACGATTTCACGCTTGAGGTACGTCAGGTACTCGACGGCGCGATGGGTTTTGCGGGTAATGATTTTGTTGCAGGCGCAGTAGTAACAAAGGCTCTTGCAGAATGGAATGTGGATATACACCGACAGTGGCTTTGGCACAGCCGCCAGGTTGCTGTCGGAGGCGGCACGTTGATAGTCATCGACGGCGAACGCCTGATGAAACTGCGGCGCGGTCGGGTAAGAGGTATAACGCGGCCCGGGGCGGTCATACTTTTCGACCAGGGCGCGATTGAAATCGAATGAAGGCTTCATGATCAATCAACTCGTAGTTGGGTTAATGCCTCGCACCGCCCAAATCCTTTTCAAACAGGTTGCATATGGTATCCACTTCCGGCCGACCGGCAGAAAGAATGCTGATGAAACGGTCCGACAGCTCAATCAACCCATCGCGACTCAATTGCTCCAGCACAGGCCAGATGGATGAGAAGTACTGGCGAAAAATCAATCCATAGCGCGTCTCGATGGCGTGGATATCCAGCTCCAGATCGCACGCCAGTCGCTCCATGACCATTTGCCTGACCTGCCCCCCCGACTCACAGCGCCAGCCACGACACGTCGGCAGTTGATCCATGTCGAGTTGCTGCTGATAACGTTCAAGTGCGTCGGTGTTCTGCGTATACAAATCGTCGATCTGACTGATACCACCCAGACCGAACCCGACATGATCGCAATACCCATGACGGGTAAACCCCTGACAGTGGCGGCGTAACCGGCCTCGCTCTTGAGCAATCGCCAGATCATCATCGGGCCGGACAAACTGCCCCAGGCCGATGTAGTGATAACCCGCTGAAATCAACTGATCAAAGCAGATCTGGCGCATCGCGCCTTTATCATCCTGGCAGCACAGCTCTCTGATTTCGTCCCCAGTCACCGGCCGATAGCGTTGTGGTGGCCGGGCATAGTCAAACACCAGCAGCCTGTCCGGCTCCAGTTCGATGATCGTCGCCAGTTTCAGCGAGAAACTCTCTGGCGTCTGCCAGGCACGGCCAAACCCCAGATCAACATTGATGGATCGATAGCCAAAGGTTCGAGCGGCATCGATAAGCGAATGGATCGGTGCCGGGTTCTGGTAGCAGGCCACTGACATCTCACTGTCCGCACCGATGTCCGGAACACCGATGCTCACGCGGTTGAATCCCTGGTCGCGCAGTACGCCCATGGTCGACCAATCGGTATGGTGAAGATCCACCTCAACACTGTAGTCGCCGCACTCATGTTCAAGAAAATTGAACCGATCACGCAGATGATTCATCAACCGCTTTAGATGGGCGGTGGCGGGTGTTCCGCCCCCAGATGAAACTGCTCGACCCGTTGCTCGGCACCCAGGTGGCAACCGACCAGGTCGATCTCATGTTCCAGACGCTGAAGATACTGTTCGATACCGCTGTGCTCGCATGAACTATCGCGAGGGGAACAAAATGAAGGTTTGACGTTAGAAGGTAACTGCACGCTCAGGGACAGCGGACGTCGCTTCTGCCGACTGGCGCGCAATGCACGAAGCAAATCCAGAGAGCCAATGGCGTCATGAAACTTTTGGGTGTCGACATGGCCGTTGGGGTCGAGCACACCTTGATCGTGCCGAACGCTCAGCTCGCCGGGGTTGTGAAACAAATCGAGCATGACGGGTCTCCGAGACTGGCTGCGGATCAACAGTGTCCGGGATTGGCGATCAATGCTCCTTGATTTGCATCAAGCACGAGCCTGGTGCTTGCAAGACACACCTTCGGTCATGGCCGGTCACCACGTCAGATAAAACATACCCTTGGCCAGCAGTACGATGACGACCATATGGCAGAACAGACTGCCATGGATGAAATGCAGGAATCGAGCGCTCATTCGGTCGCTTTTGAACAAAAACATGGCGGCCAGAAAATGCAGCAGGACGCTAATGGCGACAATGATTTTCACCATCAACAATGTGCCGAACGATGAGGCCAGTGGTGATGCAAGGGCTGGCAAATAACGCAGCCAGACCATGCCCAGCCCCGCACCGAACAACACCAGCAGAACCCACGGAATCAGCGTGCGAGCGCGTCGACCAATGCCCTGCTCGACCAGCAGCATCACCTTGACGGGCAATTGTTTGCGGATGCTTTCCAGGAACAGGACTTCGAAGAACACCGTGCCGATAAAAATCAGCGCGGCAAACAGATGCAATGTCAGAAACAGCAGATAGATCATGGAGTTCTCGCCTTCAGTTCAGCGGGGCGCGGCTCACTCATGCAGAGAGAAACGTCAATCCCATCGTTGCGCCGCCTCGCGATCACTGTTGCGAGCCTCGACCCAATGGGAGCCCTCGGCCACCCGCTCTTTCTTCCAGAATGGCGCACGGGTCTTCAGGTAGTCCATCACGAACGCACAGGCCTCGAAGGCCGCCTGGCGATGACTACTGCCGATGCCGATAAAGACGATCGGCTCCCCCGGTTGCAGCGCTCCGATTCGATGGATGAGCACCAGTCCAAGTAACGGCCAGCGCTGCCGAGCTTCGTCAGCGATCTTGCCAAGTACCTTTTCGGTCATGCCGGGGTAATGCTCAAGAAACATCCCGGCGACTTCTTGTCCGGCATTGAAGTCACGCACATACCCGACAAAACTCACCACGGCGCCAATACTCAGGTTCGACGCATGCAGGGTGTTGATTTCGACGCCGGGGTCAAAGTTGCCTGTCTGGACTCGAATCACCGATTTATCCCCCCGTCACGACAGGGAAAAACCCCACTTCATCACCGTCGCTCAACGGCTCATCAAGGCCACACATGTCCTGATTGCGGGCGCACATGAGGTTCTGTTCGGCCAGTATCCGCCAGGCTCCGGAACGATTGGCCAAGTGCTGGCGCAATTGATCGACAGAGGTGAAGTCACCTTCAATCGTTTCCTCGCCACATCCCAGCGTTTCGCGATACCGCGAGAAATACAAAACATTCAGCTTCATAGTTCCTGCGCCTGATACCAACCGCTCTTGCCGCCCCGTTTCTCCAACAACCGCACAGATTCGATACTCATGCCCCGGTCCACAGCCTTGCACATGTCATAAAGCGTCAAGGCCGCCACACTGACAGCAGTCAGCGCTTCCATCTCGACACCGGTCTGCCCGGCCAACTTGCACCGCGAAACAATGCGTACGCGATGGTCACCTTCAAGACTCAACTCGACGTTGACGCTGCTCAAGAGCAGTGGATGACATAGCGGAATCAACTCGCTCGTGCGCTTGGCCGCCTGAATGCCAGCAATGCGCGCTACCGCAAACACGTCACCTTTAGGGTGAGCACCACTGACAATCAGTTGCCTTGTCTCGGCAAGCATATGTACCCATGCCTCAGCCACCGCCTCTCGGGACGTCACGCTTTTATCCGTGACATCGACCATGCGCGCACGCCCCAGAGAGTCGAGGTGAGTCAGCGTAACTTCACTCATGAGCAATAGGCCTTGTATTTTCGCACCAGGGGCTGGACACGTTCGACAAACCAGCCTCGCCATTGAAGCTGTCGGTTTCTCCGGAGAATACAGAGCAGGCCAACTGATGCCGTTGACATCAATCAAGAAACTCGCAAACCCCGCCGGCAGCTCATGGCGGATGTGTTTTACGTTGTTCATGGATAACTTCGCGACACCATTCGTCGCCTATGAAAACGTGGCGCAGGGTAAGCGACCATGCCTGGCTTAAGGATTGCTAAGTACGCCCGTAGCGGCCCCAGAACGACGTAATTCTGACGCGGCGGCAATCAAAATTAATGCTTAAGGACTTCAGCGATACGCTTGGTCAGTCACCGGAGATGTCACGTGTCAACTCTCAATGAAATCGCAGCGAACCACGCGAGAATGGCTAAGGTAAACGAAGAAAAGTCGACCGGACTGAGTGAGCGACACCTTCAAATCGTGGGTAACTTCGAAATCCCGTCCATCGATGCGCAACAGCACATTGCGCTGCACCTGATCGTCGGAGCGCAGGACAATCACCTCGTACACGCCCAAGGACTGGGATTACACCCAACCAGCGGACTCCACTGAATAACCTTTGGGATCTCAACCGTTAGGGCGCTGACGCCCAGATAACGTTCGAGCTATTGATGACGGGACACCGATCAGGGTTAATCTCGCGCTCGCGATGAAGCCAGACCTTGGTTCGCTCGACATCAAATTTTCGCTCGTTACTTTCCCTCATGACGATGCCAGATACGCCGAAATGCCCGCACTCAGGGCAAATCAGTTCAACGCCATCCATTCCGGACTCAATACATCGCGCGTCTTCCGAGCAGATCAAGCACCACATGAGCCACTCCCAAGCATCTGTCTGTTTCCACGACCAGGCAATCTGGCCGCCAACTCAATACCGTACCGCCGAGCAGCGCCGAACGTCTTCCAGGCGCTGACTTCTCGCCGACCTTCACGGTGCAGGTTGCCAATTAATAGACCTTTTCCAACCGTCACGCTACCTCGACGAAAAGGAGAGTTTTCCAGGGACAGGCCAACGCCTTTGGCGCTGCATCGACAGCACTCACCCTGTCGCCGAGGCATCGTGCAGCCGGTTCCGCACTCACGAATCCCAAAGACAACAAAGCCCAGTATCCGACTGGGCTTTGTCATTCCGTTGACTTCATCTTTTCGGAGGTTTTTTAGGGCTATCCAATCGACCACTCTCCAGCAAATCCTTGTACTTCAACGCATCTGCTTCACTGTGATAGACGCCTACGAGAACATCGCCTTGAAATACATCCCACATCCTGACTCCCGCGCTAGTTGATTCATGAGACATGTGATGCTCATCGCGCTCTTTGATAGTAATGACCATTTGCACATCCTCTGGATTGAGGCAGGTAAGGTATTTTTTACTCCAGTAATCCCCAAGATTCCATACCGATACGGGCTGCGCATCACTGCCGAGAATAGCGAAGTAACCGCGCGGGACTCAAAAGCCGGCCAACCCCAGCTCAAGCGTCATGGCTCGACAAATGGAAGTGGTGCATCGGCGTCACGCCGCACAGCAAAGACATTCAACGTCATCGCCACCAGTGCGTAGTAGCCAAGGACACCGATCAACTCGACCACCGCCGGCTCACCAAATGCCTCGATGGCTTCGGCGTACAGCGCATCATCAACACGACGATTCACATAGAGTGCCTTGCCGACGCGATACACCAGCGACTCGTCTTCACGCTCGAAATCAGGTGCAGCCTGTTGCCGCAGCGCCTCGATAACCGTATCCGAAACGCCAGCCTTACGCGCAATAGGTTCGTGGATTTGCCACTCAGCCTGAGACTGCCACCAGGCGGCAGTAAACAGGATGGCCAACTCCGTCAGGCGCAACTCCAAACGCGTGCTGTACCGACAAAACGCACCGAGTCGTTGCGCATGGTTCGCCAGTTCCGGGCTATGAATCCAGGCCAGGAAAGGACCGTCCAGGTTGCCCCGGGGGCCACTGAGAATCTCCTTGAGAACGGCGCGTTGAGCATCATCCATCTGATCTTCAGCAAGCGCGCCGAGGCGTGATTGAATGGCCATACCCCAAACTCCTTAAGGAAGGTCTGAAGTAGTCAGCGATTTTTGATGCCCTCGTTGGTAGAGGTTCAAAAAACGCTGGCTGGTCAGAAATCAGACCTTTCCTATTCTTAACTCATCGTTTCACCCTTGAGCGACGCCTTTTCAAGGCGCTTTTCCCGCATTACAGGCGCATCTCTCCCGCGACCAGCAGCCGTTTTCGCATCATCCACAGGTTCGACAGGGCAAATAGCGTGGCCTGTTGCGCGGTGTTTTTCATCAGGCCGCGAAAGCGCACTTTCGTATAGCCAAACTGACGCTTGATCACTCGGAATGGATGCTCAACCTTCGCCCGGACTTGTGCTTTCGCATATTCGATTTTGCGCCGCAGGCGCCCGATCAAACTCTTTTTCGCGTGTTTTTTATAGCTGCTGGGCCGTGCGGCAATCGACCAGATCATCTTGCGATTCTGATGCTCAGGACGCTTGTCCACACCGGTGTAACCGGCATCGCCAGACACGTATGATTCCTCGCCATGCAGCAACTGATCGACCTGCGTCACGTCCGCCACATTGGCCGCCGTGCCCACCAGGCTATGCACCAAACCCGACTCGGCATCGACGCCGATATGCGCTTTCATCCCGAAGAAATACATGTTCCCCTTCTTCGTCTGATGCATTTCGGGGTCGCGTTTACCCTCTTTATTCTTGGTCGAACTCGGCGCATGAATGATCGTCGCATCGACCACCGTACCTTGGCGCAACATCAGGCCACGGTCGCCCAGATAACCGTTGATGACCTGCAAAATCCCGCCGGCCAACTCATGTTTTTCCAACAGACGTCGGAAGTTGAGGATCGTGGTTTCATCGGGAATCCGATCCAGATGCAGCCCCGAAAACTGGCGCAGGATAGTGGTCTCGTACAGCGCTTCTTCCATCGCCGGATCGCTGTAGCCGAACCAGTTCTGCATCAGATGAACCCGCAACATCGCCATCAATGGATACGCCGGACGACCACCTTCGCCTTTCGGATAATTCGGCTCGATCAAGGCAATCAGACCCTTCCAGGGCACGACCTGATCCATCTCGATCAGGAAACGCTCGCGGCGGGTCTGCTTACGTTTGCCGGCGTACTCGGCATCGGCGAAGGACATCTGTTTCATCGGGGCTCAACCGTCGTGTTCGGATCAGGCGGCTATTTCACCAAATCTGAAAGTCTTTTTCAGAGTTTCCTTAAAGACTTTTCAGTGTGCTGCGAATGGCATTGACCAACTTCATGGCTATCTCGTCCAGATGGCTGTCATCAAGGATAAAAGGTGGCGCCAAAAGAATGTGGTCACCGTACTGTCCATCAACGGTCCCCCCCATGGGGTAGCACATCAGACCTTCGGCCATGGCCGCTTTCTTGATTCTCGCGTGAAGCTTGAGTGCAGGGTCAAAAGGCTTTTTGGTTGCACGGTCGACCACCAGTTCCACACCCTGAAACAAACCTCTGCCCCGAATATCTCCCACGTTCGGATGGGTGCCCAACAATTCAATCAAGCGTTCCTGCAAGCCTTGCCCCAGTTCGTTGACCCGAGCCAACAAGCCGCGTTTCTCAATGACTTTCTGTACCGCAAGCGCCGCGGCGCAAGCCGTGGCATGCCCTATGTACGTGTGGCCGTGCTGGAAGAATCCGGAACCATTGGCTTGATGGCCGTTGGATAGCTCTGCGTAAGGCTGCGGTGAAAAACGTGGCTCATGATCCCTTCCAATGCTTTTGCACATAATAATTGACCGAGAGTGATTGCCACGGCTGAAGTGGCAGCAGGGCATAGCATTAAAGTCATTGCACTGACCGATTCTGCGTGGAGCGTGAGGGCGGGAGTAATTCAGGGTCAATAGCGCTGTCGTCACTTGACAACCTGCGCATTTGGCAATAAGCAAGATGGGCATATGGCAAAAACGAATACCCAAGCTGAAAATATCTCAACGATATAAAAAAAATAGAATACGCTAACCATTGATACCCACGTCTGATGGCAGGATTTCATGTTGACAAGGAAGGTTTCTTTTTTTTCCGCCGGGTGGACCGATGCCAAACTCAAAGTCGGACATGTCATCCTCTTTGTTGCTGTCGTATGCGTCTCACTAATAGCGATAAGCACGTGGGGAGTTTTCAACTCCCTGGAGTACCATTTGCACGACAAGGAAACCGAGATGTCAAATCTCTCGAAGACTTTATCGTCCAATATCGAGGCAACCCTTACTCAGGCCGACACGGTACTTATAGGGGTCAAGGAACGGCTGGAAACTGAAGGCAGTGACGCAGAAAACCTAAAAAAACTGGAAGAACTACTTAAAATACAACAAAAACGCCTGCCTCAAATACATGGTTTCTTTGTCTATGATGAACAGGGACGCTGGCTGCTGAATTCAAACGGCGTCATCCCCGCCAGTGCAAACAACTCAGACCGCGACTATTTCATTTATCATCGCGATCATACGGACCCAGGACCTTATCTGGGCCCTTCCATACGCAGTCGTTCAACAAATGAATGGATCATGACTGTATCGCGCCGCGTCAATCATCCAGATGGGAGTTTTGCCGGCGTCACGATAGCGACCATTTATCTCAACTACTTCCTCAGTCTTTACGAGGGTGTAGACATCGGAACGAACGGCCTCATCAATCTGGTGACCTCCAGCGGTAACATTGTGGTGCGCAAACCATTTCGCGACCAGGACATCGGGATTAACATATCAAAAGGAGAGGTGTTCGCCCTGCTAAAGCCTGACGTAAAGTCAGGCACGGCGACCATAAAATCGTATATAGACGGCGTAGAGCGGGTCATAGGCTTTCGACGCATTAATGGGTACCCTCTTATTGTCGTCGCCGCATTTGATAGAGATGAAGTACTGGCTGACTGGCGGAGCGAATCCCTTGCCAGCCTGATCATATCCTCCATATTATTAATAATCCTCAGCTTTATTGGCTATCGACTCATCACGCTCATGAGCCAGCAAATTCAAGCGCAAAGAGAACTGCAAGCCTCCCAAAAAGACTACATTGAAGCCAATAAAATCCTTGGCTTAATGGCCCTCGAAGATGGACTTACGAGGCTTGCCAACCGACGTCATTTTGATTTTTTTATCGAGGCCGAGGTTGCCAGGAAAAAACGCAAGAAGTTAGACGGTACTGCACTGATCATGATCGACGTTGATCTCTTCAAGCTCTACAACGACCTATATGGCCACGTACAGGGTGATGAGTGCCTGAAGGCCGTGGGCGCAATAATCAGAAAGCATGTCAACCGAATCGGCGATCTTGCCGCCCGGTACGGCGGGGAAGAATTTGCCATTGTACTTTCAAACACAGATTATGTTGGGGCTTTCCTGCTGGCCGAAAAGATCCGACTCGATTTAGAGCAGAGTAAAATACAACACCGTGAGTCTCCGCTAGGGGTGGTCACTATTAGTATTGGCATTAGTTCACTTTCCGAACTGGAAGTCGATACGGCAGAGGGCCTGGTAGATATCGCCGACAAAGCGCTGTACATCGCCAAGTCCAGCGGAAGAAACAGGACCGTCATTTCAAATTAGCAAGGATGGCAAACAACCGTAAAAAGCAGCCAAGTGCATTGATTGCGCTGGCTGCCTCACCCGATTGAAGCAACAACATCCTCCCTCTAATCCGACGTTACCGATTGCCTGGAGCGATTTGGCAGGCCGGCCGTTCTCTCTTCGGCGTCGCGATGCAATAAGGAAACGTTGTAATCGTAGGTCGATATCAAGGGCACTGGCTCATCATTCCGAGCCATCTCAAGCCATCGCCTTGTGCGCTCGAGGTCAAAGGACTCGTGCTTCAACGTCATTTTAGCAACAAGATTCGCCGAGACCCTGAAGTGTCCACAACCGGCTGGGCATTTGACCTCTGACCAGTCTCCCAGCGCGTGAACAGTCCTCGCGGCAGCCTGACAAATTAAGCACTTCATATGAGATCTCCCTATCGATGACCTCTCAACTGTAGCCGATCCCCGGCCAATGACCTCGACTCATGCCCACAGAAAACCAAATCACCGCGAAACAGCAGCAGCGCGCCGATCCCTCTCCATCAGGTCATCCGAATTATCGGCGACCACAGGCGTTGGTTCTGCTTCAATAAAAAAGCCGGGCAACCCATGGTTTTCCCGGCTTTTTGAACGCTTTGCGCTTAGCGGATTTTGTCGGCGGTCGAAGTCACTGCCTTACTCAAACTTTTTGCATTGTGATCTCCGGGCGTAGTCGCCGAGATAGCAGTAGCTTTCGTCACCCCTCGTGTTGCTTTCGAGTGTGCAATACCCGAAGTGACCGCCCCATGACCACGATGGTGATGATTGCGATCACGTCCAAGGTGGTTACCGCTCACGCCATGGTCTCGAACAGCCCTGCCATCGTGATCGGTTTCCTGACCTTCAGCGCGACCATTGCTCTTGGCACCCGCTGAGTGACCGTCACCCGCATGAGCACCACCGCCGCCGTGACCACCACCGTCTTTAGCATAGGCCGTGCCCATGATCGACAATTCGGCAGGGAGTAGCGGCGCGGCAGCAAGCATCAACGCGCACGACAAAACCGCAGCTAGCTTCTTGTTTTTTAAAGGCATGATTGATTCCGTGAGGGTTCGTTTTTTACAGATTGTCTGACAAAAGCGGCTACCTGTAGTTCAGAACGAACGACGAACGGAAACATGACCCTACGCTTATGAAATCGGCTGCACTGCGGCTCGCGGATGGCCGTCGACCACCCGCGAGCCAGTACCATCAAGCCAGCAGTTTACGTTCGTCTTTACCGTATTTGAGCGACTTTTCGTCCGGAATCATCAGGCCCGTGTGCTCATCGCGCCCCTGCAGGATAAAACGGGCGTCCGGCTTGCCCAACTGGGCGGCAGCCTGCTGGCTGTCAGCACCGATCTCGCCCTTCTTCATGCGGTTGACGATCACGCCCACCGCCGTGTCTTTGAAGTCACGCAGCATCCAGGCATCGCCGTCGCTGTCGCCAGCCACCAACACCGGGCCATAGCCCTTCTGTTTCACCAGTACGTTGTTGATGCCGACGGTCTTGCCCGGCCCGTAATTGAAGTGCCAGTCCGGCTGATAGCGACTGGTGTACTTGCCGTCTTCCATCGCCAGGCGCAGGCCGATCACGTTCTCAGGCGGCACGCCGTAGCCGTAATTGGAATGGCCGGCGAACACCCGCACCACATCGTCGATCGAGGCAGTGCTGACATACACGTCAATGCCGTTGGCGCGCAGCGTGTGCATCAGGCCACGGATTTCCTCATGGATACGGATGCCATGAAAGTGCGTGTCCGCCACCACCCCTGCCTTGCCCGGCAACGTGCGTGAACTCTCATACTTGACCTTGCGCAACGCGTCGCCGATGGCGTAGTTGTTGGAGGCCTCGGCCATGGCCTGCAACTCGGCCGTGGTCATGTTTTTGTAGAAGTACAGAATCCACTTGTAACCAATCTCCACCGGGTAACTGTCGCAGATCGCGTCGTACATGAAGTAGAGCTTGGCGAGAAAGTCCTTGTACTGCTCGCTGGCCTGGATCTCTTCCAGGCTTTTGTCGCCAGCCAGTCCCTTGTAATTGGCGTGCAACCAGCGGTAGTCAGCTTCCACGTCGCTGGCGATGTCTTCCATGTTGACCGGCTTGCCGTCCACCGTGGTGTAGTCCTTCATGAACGCGCCGTTCGGCACATCTTGGCGCAGCACGGCGGCGAACTCATCGGGCGTCAGCTTGTACTGCAGATGATTGATCTGGTAGACCAGCAGCGCTTCTTCACAGTCGTTCATGATGCAGGTGTTGTCCCAGTCGAACACCGCGTACGGGCGTTGCTCTGGACGGTAGGACGCGCTTTTGACGCCGTGCTGGTCGATCACCGCCTGCAGGCGCTGGGTGTTCAGCGGCGACCAGCGCGCCGGATCCAGCGCGCTCGGTGTGGCCGGGGGCGTGGCGGCTTGCGTTATACGGGAGGACAACAACAGCGGGGTTACGACGGAAACGGTAGCGAGGGTGTTCAGAAACTGGCGACGCTGCATGGTATAGCTCCTACTTCTAGACGATAGGTTACAACCGAGGCGATGGCGAAAGCGTGTTTCGAAATAAGGACGAGGGGGAAAAACCGTCCCGCGACGAGGCTATCTTCAAACACACAAAAATACAATATTGCCACAATATTACATTTTGATGATTCGCAGGCTGCGCCTGAACAATGCTGATGGGGGCCGGGTCGAACTTGACAGTGACCGACGCCCCTCCACAATGCGTGTTCGGACAGCGACTCAAACAGCAGGGACACCCGGCATGTGGCAAGAAGAGCGTTACCAGCGAATTCGCGCACTGCTATCGACCTTGCAGCGCGTCACCACCGACCGCATCGTCACGGAGCTGAATGTTTCACGCGAGACCGTGCGGCGTGATCTGGTCGCTCTGGAAGACCTCGGGGAGTTGAAGCGGATACACGGCGGTGCCATTCGCGTCGAAGACGAAGCCCCCATCGCCGAGCGGGCGCACAGCAACGTCAAATTCAAGCGTGACCTCGCGCGTGCAGCGGTGGGCCTGCTGTCGCACGGACAGACCGTGTTTATCGACGCGGGCACCACCACCGTCATCCTCGCCGAAGAGCTGGCCAAGCTGGGCGGGCTGACCGTGATCACCAACTCGTTCAACGTGGCGCTGCATTTGCGTAATCCCGCCGCGCCGGGCGGCCAGCACAACGAGGTGATTGTACTGGGTGGTTCGCTCGACGACCGTGCTCCCGCTACGGTCGGCGGCATCACAGTGGCGGAAATTGGCCGCTATCGGGCCGACCTCGCGCTGTTGTCGCCCGTCGGCATCGACGCCCAGCGCGGTGCCAGCAACTACGACCACCGTGAAGCCGAAGTGGCCCGCGCCATGGCCGAGCATGCCGAGCGCGTGGTTATCCTCGCCGACTACAGCAAGATCGGCGTGGAGAGCCGTGTAGCCTTCTGCCCGCCAGAACGCATCGACGTGCTCATCACCAACCACAAGGCCAACACCGAAGCGGCGTTTGCTGCACTGAACGCCAAGCTGAAACACATTGTCCTGGCGTAGCTCAAATCGGTGCTGATTCTCTACTGAAAGAGAGATTACGGACTTGGCCCGGTGTCCCGCAAGCCGGCTGCAGAAAGCCGAGTAAGGCCTGCTGTGTGTCATGCCAGGCCGCCGGGTGTTCCATATCGAGGAAATGCCCGGCGTTCTTGATCGTATGGAACCGGGACTGACGGGCATGAGCTGCAAAAAGCCGGGCGTCTTCCACCGAGGTGTACTCATCCCATTCGCCGTTGACAAACAACAACGGGACTTCGATCGCATCGGCACAGGCAGCGTAGCAGTGGATGTCCTGGGTCAGGACCTCATTGACGTGGAAATGCATCTGCCTGTATTCGTGTTCGGCCAGGCTGCTGACATGGCGGTGATTAAAACGCTTGAACAACGATGGCAGGTGTTTGCCGATGGTGCTGTTGATCAAGCGCCCGACATTGAGCCGATCACAGGCCTGGAGAAAGTTCAGGCCGCTCTCCAGGTAATCGCGCATCGGGGTATTGATCCGCGCTGCAAATGAGTTGATCACCGCCTTCTCGATTCGTCGCGGCCGCTGGGCCAGCGCCAGCAAGGTAGCCGCACCGCCCCAGGAAAAGGACAGCACATGGTGCACGGAAAAGTGTTCGATCAATTCCAGCAGTATCTGCGCCTCGTCTTCCTTTCGAATCGGTCGGCCATGGAGGTTGTGTAGTCTCGATCGACCGGCGTAAGGCTGGTCGTACAGCACCACATTGAATCGCGGCTGCAGGTAACGCACCGTTTGGGCAAAGGATGCGGTAGTTGCCAGCGAGCCGTTGACCAGAATGATCGTCTTGTCAGCGGCGGCGTTGAGATAGTGCTCGGTATAAACCTTGTACTTCTTGCAAATCTCGACGATGGCAGTTTTCGGCATCATGTCATTTTCTTCCCTGAACAAATTGGACTAAGCGCACAGCATGAGCGACTGCCCAGACGGCATTCATGACTGATCAGTCACTGACTGACCAGAGGCTCAGAGTTAAGCAGGGATTTTCCCGTCTGCAAGAACGCAAACGAGTTATTTCGTCGATCCGCAAGCGATGATCCGACTCGCAATCGCGGATTCCCAAACCTGATGCAGAGGCCTCGCCCGGAGTCGCTGCCATCGCATAACCCCTGCACCTATGGGAAGATGTTTACCGCCTTGAGTCGGCGATGAGTTGAGTCAACCCTCTACTTCCAATGTGGCGCTTTTCTGGTTGACTTCGGCGCGATACTGGCATGATCCATTCATTTGTTGAGCGACTACGGATCGAAGGGCCAAGATAAGGACCGAGGTCGGTATGGTCCCGATGGTAGAAAAAATAGCGACCTGAGTTGTTTGCGCCGACTGGAATTTTATCGTTTGAGTTAAGTAGTCGGCGCCCTTGTTCATCATACATAGAAAGCCCTGTATTTGAGGCAGGCGCTTTTGTTGGGCTCTAAGTAATCCATCTAGTCTTTTTAAGACTTTCGCGCCATTACCTTCAGACTCCAGGCGTTCTTTCACGCCTTACAGCACCGTATCCGCCGGGATGATAGTGGCCTCGATATTAGACGACAAGGTCTTGGAGAGAGTTGACGTCTCGGTTTCTTTGTCGCGCAGATGGTATTCCAGGGAGTTGAAGCCCCCCCGATGCTTATCGCGATGAGTGAGAAGCACACTACTGCAACGAAGAGGACTACATGACCGACCTTGAGTTTGGTATCGGCCCACCCGGTGGCAAAAAATGAGGCTTTTTTTGTCAGCATTGAGTCTCACCCCTAAGACAGAGGATCGAGACAAGCGTAGCTCATATTTCGCCGGGGTAGAATTTTTTTTCAACTAATACGGATGGACATACAGGGTCAGCTGTGCGGTCTCGAAAAACGGGGGCTTGTTCATTGGCCTCCGCCCTGGCGTGCCGCTCTCGAAATAATCGATACGGAAATTCAAGACAACTATCAATTCATTAACGGTAGACTTTAATTTAGTTTCCGCCATTACGACCCACCCGAGCACCTCACCTTTTACCAGCTAACGCCCTGTTTTCTGGAAGGAACGGGAGAACAATGGAACAAAAAACCACACTTAAGCAATTTTGTCTGTGCCGACTACACTCACACGCTTCCGGGTTATTGCAGTCAGCCGAGGCAGGTTAAAAAATCAATACTGAACGACATCCACCTCATGACCAAATCGATTGAATTGCAAGAGCATTTATGGAGAAATATTGCACATTGCGACAGACCGACTACCTTGAGAGAAAAGACTGCCACATCGCTGTAAACGGCAGACAAGAAATTGACCCGTGATTACCGCTCATGCTCTACGCTATACCCACACTGTGTTTTTATGATGATCTTAATGTTCGTGCACCACCGTTATAACGACGCGCAGAAGCCTACCCATTAGATTATAAAAAGGAGACACCGTGATAAACCATAAAGAGAAATTACGGGTGTCGTCCCTTCCTTTCTGGGTACTCTCTGCAAGGCAGCTCTGCGATCTGGAGTTGATCCTTAACGGTGCCTTCTCCCCGTTGGCAGGCTTTTTGGGCGAAGACGACTATGTCTGCGTTGTTCGCCATATGAGATTAACTTCTGGCGCCCTTTGGCCAATTCCCATCACATTGGATATTCCGCAAGCACTGGCCCACGAGCTGACGCTGGGCGGGGAGCTGGCTCTGCGTGACCCGGAAGGGGTTACGCTTGCCGTACTGACCGTTGATTCAATCTACCAACCAGACCATGACATCGAAGCGCTAGAGGTACTGGGCACCCTCGACAGAGACCACCCGGGCGTAGCGGCGTTGTATCGCCAGCATCGTTTCAATGTCGGCGGCCCCCTTAAAAAAGTTGAACCCATTACACACTATGATTTTACTGACTTGCGTTTGTCGCCCATTCAAGTCAGGGACGAAATAGCACGTCGCGGCTGGGGGGCAGTCGTCGCCTTTCAGACACGTAATCCAATGCACCGTGCCCATGTGGAGTTAACGCAGCGAGCCATGAAACAGGCCAATGCTGCCTTGTTGCTACAGCCAGTAGTGGGACTGACCAAGCCTGGCGACATTGATTATTACACCCGTGTCAGGTGTTACAAGCATGCACTCAAGTCTTACGCCCCTGACGTTGTTTTGCTGTCATTGCTGCCGCTGGCCATGCGCATGGGCGGCCCCCGCGAAGCCATTTGGCATGCCCTGATTCGCAAGAATTTTGGGGCGACGCACTTTATCGTGGGCCGTGATCACGCCGGACCTGGCAATGATAAGCACGGCAAGGCGTTTTACGCCCCCTATGCCGCCCAAGAGATGGCACTGGAGTATGCGCAAGAAATCGGCCTGCATATTCTTGCCTTCGAGGAAATGTTGTATCTCGCACAAGAGCAGCGTTATGTCCCTGCCTCGCAGGTGCCGCCTGGCGCAGACGTGCTGAGCTTGTCGGGAACTGCCTTCAGGGAAAAACTGGCCAGCGGCGCCGAGATTCCAAATTGGTTCAGTGCACCCGATATCGTGGCGGAATTACGTCAGTCTTATCGTCCGAAACAACAGCAAGGATTTGTCCTCTTCTTTACAGGGCTGTCTGGCGCTGGCAAATCGACGGTCGCCAATGGCGTTGCCGTGCGACTGCGGGAGGGAGGAGGACGGGTCGTCAGCTTGCTGGATGGCGATGTTCTCAGACAAAAACTCTCCAAGGGCCTGGGCTTTTCAAAAGCAGACCGTGAGACCAATGTCGAACGTATTGGCTTCGTGGCGGTAGAGATCGCTCGGGCCGGTGGTGTCGCGCTGTGTGCGTGCATTTCACCCTATGCAAGCACACGCCAGGCATGCCGAGAGTTGGCCATAGATCATAAGACGGCCTTTTTTGAGATCTACCTGGCTACGGATTTGGAGGTCTGCGAGCAGCGTGACCGCAAGGGTTTGTATGCCAAAGCGCGGGCCGGGGAATTAAAGGGAATGACCGGTATTGATGCTCCCTATGAACCGCCTCTTTGCCCCGACTTGCAGATTGATACCGCATGTTTAAGTGTGAGCCAGGCGGTGGAGTTGATTTTTTCCACCCTGATCAAGCTGGGGTATCTCCCCCCACCACTCATGAACCCTGAGGAGAAAGTCGACTTCCAATGATCCCGTATGCCAAGGCACGGAAGCCAAATTTCTTTGATTAGTGTTAAACAAGGAGCGGAAATGGCATCCACCCTCCAATTCATCATGTCGGGTTTAGTGGTCGGCTTTTTCGTTGGTTTAACGGGGGTCGGTGGTGGTTCATTGAGGGCGCCGTTACGGGTTCTTCTTTTCGGATACGCGCCGGGAGGCGCAGTCGGGACAGATCTATTTTTTGCATCGGGTACAAAGGTGGCTGGCACGCTCGTCCATCGACAACATTATTCAGTGAATTGGAAGGTGGTTAAACTGCTGGTATTGGAGAGCTTTCCGACTTCTGCGCTGCCCCCTCTTTATTGCTGGATAACACACTCAAAGGAGAGTGAGTATAGCAGGATCATGGTCCTGCCATGGATCGCTACTTGCGCCCGACTCATTCCCGCTTGCCACAAGAGTGCTGTTTAAATTCAATCGCTTCGAAGCATGTTGAACCCGTTGCACTTCAAAGGAGAAGGATATGAAGATCGTTAATAAACATGTGTCCGACGGCAACGCACGTCCAAGGCCCATATTGATGATTCCATTGCGTCGGTGCGGTAGTCACGCGTTGCGGCTACGCCTCAATCTTAATCCACAGTTCCATTCACCTTATCCAGTGCACATCGCTGATTTCATGCCGGTTGTTCCCCTGTACGGTGATCTCGCAGATGACAATGCTTACTTTCGCATGGTGGTCGATGTAGTCGGTCTGCAGGCAGCAAGTATCGTCAAATGGCCAGGCGCTTCCTTCGACCCGATCGATATCTTCGAGAGGGTCCGCTACGAGGAGCCACGAAGTGTGCATCGAATTGTTTGGGAGCTGCTGCTACGTTCTGCTGAACAGCATCAAGCGCACGTGGTAATGGACAAGTCTCTCGACAATGTGCACTACGCTCATGAACTGATGCAGATGCTTCCACACATGCTACTTCTGAATGTCGTGCGAGATCCACGCGCTCAAGTTGCATCGATGAACCGCGCAATCATTCATGACTTCGACACGTTGATTAACACGCAGACATGGGTTGCTGCGCATCATGCAGCCCAGTCCTTAATCGAGCGATACCCGGAGCGCGTGCTGACAATACGTTATGAGGACTTTCTGCTTGATCAAGAGACTACGCTTAAACGGATATGCAATTTCTTCGGCATTCAATTTTTGGACAACATGCTGGAAATTTCCGAATCGCAGGAGGCAAGACAGCTCTCACAGATATCAGCGCTTTGGTCATCAAACTGCTTTCCACCTATTGCTGCGAACATCGACAAATTTAAAGTGCAACTGAACATTCATGAAATCGAAATTATCGAGACCTTGGCAAAGGAGTTCATGTTGCGATATGGATATGAGCTGATGACGAATGCTAATTTCGCATTTGATACTCACACGCTGGTGACCGCCACTGAACGCTCAAATGATGCCAAGGGACTTGCGTGGCGAGAGTTAGAGCAGAGGAATTTCCAAGACTACATTTTGCGCCAGTACCGTGCAGACTACCTGGCGTCCGTGCGCGGCCGGCTCGAACGAAGGATAATCGCATCCGCTCCATCCCTGCAGTAGCGGTCATAAGGGTTCTGTCATCACCTGGCTGGCATCTCTATTTTAGCTTTCGAGACACCTCTGGCTTACGTTGCGGCAGCGAATGCGTGCTTCAAATCCTCTATCAACGCCTCGACATCCTCAAGCCCGATGTGCAATCGCAGCACCGGATTCCATGGGCGATCCGCAGCGCTGATGCGCGCCTTGATGTCGGCGACGGTGATCAGGCTTTCGTAGCCGCCCCAGGAGGCGCCGAGACCAAACAACCTGAAGGATTGGATAGTTGGGCAAAGCTGATGGGGCGGATTCTAAGGAATGGGCCAGGCGAGACAAGATGACGATCAAACAGCCGGAGTTGATGTTGGGGCAGCGGCAGTGCGGTGGACAAAACATACATTTCTGCTGCAACGAATATTCGGTTTTTATCGCAGACACTATAAAAACCACAACGTGGTTTTTTCGGTTATTGATATGCAACTGCAGTCTATTTAAATAACCGAAAGAAATAATCGGTCTAAATAACGCCGTGTTTTTTTGAAAAAAGGCTCTGACTCAGGTGTTACGGCTAATGCATCGTGCTCTAGCCGTTATCGCCAGGCTGGTCAGGGAGCGCACCAACCGGTCACCGAGGCTCTGTACACCCTGGACCAGGATCACCAGCACCACCACGGTGGCGACCATCACCTGGTTGTTGAAACGCTGGTAGCCGTAGCGGATCGCCAGATCACCTAGCCCACCACCACCAATGACACCGGCCATTGAAGAAAATCCGATCAGCATTACCAAGGTTAAGGTAATGCCCGCCAGCAACGCGGGCAGCGCTTCAGGCAGCAGCACCTTGAAGATCACATGGCGAACATCACCGCCCATGGCGAGGATGGCTTCGATCCGACCCTTGTCGACTTCGTCCAGGGCGTTCTCGACGATACGGGCAAAGAACGGAAATCAGCGAAAAAGTTGTAGACCCAATCTTCCTCTCGCGTTCTGTTGAAGCTAAACGATCTTAAAAACCGGCAATAAATATCTTATTTGCATTAGCTTAGGTTCGGTTCTTGACAGAACGTTGAGCACTCGAGGTCACCCACTCGATATAGCCCGATACACGCCTGTTATTCCATTAAAGAAGTACACATAGATTTTATAGTGCGTTTCAATCTATGAGTTCTTTTTAAATAACCGCCTGAGTACTCGCCTTTGAAAACAACTGCCCTTCTTCCGCTTGGTCTCGCTCTGCTTGCTACCTGCTCCGTAGCACTCGCCGGTTCCACTCTTGATCGAGTGACAAAAAAAGGTGAGTTGACCGGCGTCTTGATGGAAAACTATCCGCCGTTCTCCTTCCTTAACGAGCAAAACCAACTGGACGGTTTTGACGTCGATGTTGCCAAAGCCGTGGCACAGCGCCTTGGGGTCAAGCTGCATCTGGAAACACCGTCGTGGGATGTCATCGCTGCAGGCCGTTGGAGCGGACGTTATGACATCTGTGTCTGCTCGATGACCCCAAGCAAAGCGCGCGCCGAAGTGTTTGACTTCCCGGTGGAGTATTACCAGTCGCCGGCAGTCATCGTGGTGAACGCCGAGGATAATGACATCGTCTCGGGCAAGGATCTGTCGGGCAAGAAAGTCGGCGTGATCAGCGCCTCCACCTACGAAGCTTATTTGAACAAGGATCTGGTGATCGAGGGGGCCGAGGACAAGCCTTTGAACTACCCGTTCGATCAGGTTCAGGTGGCGCCCTACGACAATGAAACCGTGGCCTTCCAGGACCTCGCCCTGGGTACTGGCGTGCGCCTTGATGCCATGGTCACCAACCTCATCACCGCCCGCGAACGTATTGTCCAGGACCCTCGTTTCAAAATCGCCGGCGACACTCTTTATGCGGAACCCAACGTAGTGGCCATCGAAAAAGGCGATGCCGAATGGAATGCCAAAGTCACTCAGGTTGTTACCCAGCTTAAGGCCGACGGTACGCTCAGCAAGATTTCGCAGAAGTGGATCGGTGCCGATATCAGCCAATGACCGCCTTTGAGCCAAACCCGATACGCGCGACGTCAGCACCCGACATCAAGCCACGTCGCTGGCGCCATCTATTCAGCTTTCGGACCCGACTTTATCTGACCTGGGCGATCATGCTTGGACTGTGCATGATGTTTTTCATGAGCTTCGATCTGAAGTTCTCGATCATTCTGGACAAGTGGCCGAACCTTGTCGGCCTGCATCTGGGACCGAACGGCTTTCTGCAGGGCGCCGCACTCACGCTGTTTTTGTGCTTTTGTTCGATCTGGCTATCGCTGCTTCTTGGCTTCGTGACGGCGCTGGCGCGCCTGTCATCCAGCGCAGTGGCTTTCGGCGTTGCCAGTTTCTACGCCTCGTTTTTTCGCGGTACACCGCTGCTGATCCAGATACTGCTGATCTATCTGGGGCTGCCGCAACTGGGTGTGGTCCCCGGAGCGATCAGCGCAGGCATCATTGCGCTCTCGCTGAACTATGGGGCCTACCTCAGCGAGATCTTTCGCGCGGGCATCATGGCCGTAGCACCCGGCCAGCGCGAAGCGGCGGCGGCCCTGGGCCTCAGACCCACAGCGACGTTTCTCTACGTCGTCCTACCGCAAGCCATGCGCACGATCATTCCACCGACAACCAGTCAGTTCATTTCAATGCTCAAGGACTCGTCACTGATTTCGGTCATGGGCGTCTGGGAGGTGATGTTCCTGGCGCAGTCGTATGGCCGGTCTTCTTATCGCTATATCGAAATGCTCACCACCGCGGCCGTCATCTATTGGCTGCTCTCCATCGGCCTGGAGTTGATACAGGTGCGCCTTGAGCGACATTTCGGCAAAGGGTTCAAGAACCAGCGGTGAGTCCGTCCCTTCAACTACCTTTTTTGGGAGCTACGATGTCCGATCCAAAACCTCTGTTGTTTGCACTCTACGAACAAGCCAGTGTGGGCTGCGGCGGTGCGCCGAGCCTCTGGACGCACCCGGCTGACGAGCGTCTGGCAATCAACTCCCTGGGCTACTGGTCGAACCTGGCGCGCATTGCTGACCAGGCTAACCTCGACATGCTGTTCTTCGGCGACGTGCTGGGTTTCTATGACGTCTTTGGCGGCAATGCCGATGCCGCGATGAAATGGGCCGTGGAAGCTCCAGCCAACGATCCGCTGATGATCATTCCCGCCCTGGCCGCGGTAACGGACAACCTCGCGTTCGGCGTCACGGTCACCACCAGCTATGAACACCCCTTCACCCATGCCCGGCGTTTCAGCACCCTGGATCACCTGACCAATGGCCGGGTGGGCTGGAACATCGTGACCTCTTATCTGTCCAGCGCCGCGCGTAATTTTGGCCTTGAACAGATGATCAAACACGATGACCGCTATGAACGCGCCGAAGAGTTTCTCGATGTGGTGTACAAACTCTGGGAAGGCAGTTGGGCCAACGACGCCGTGGTCGCTGACAAGGCTCGTCAATTGTATGCCCGAGGTGATCGGGTACGGCCGATCAATCACGCTGGCGAGCACTATCGGGTGGCTGGACCGCACCTGACCTCACCGTCGCCGCAGCGCACACCGCTGCTGATCCAGGCCGGCTGGTCGGGTCGAGGTCGCGAGTTCGCCGCGAAGCACGCCGAGCTGATTTTCATCGCCAAATCCAACCCTCTGGAAATCCGCCAGGGCCTGGAGGACATCTGGACCAAGGCCCAGGCACGAGGCCGCCAGCGTGAGGATGTGAAGTCCCTGACCGTGCTGCGGATTGTCACTGCCAAAACCGAGATTGAAGCTCAGCGCAAATATGACGTGTTGCAAAGCAACTACCATCTTCAGGCGCAACTGGTCAGTTATGCGGGCGACACCGGTATCGACATCAGCCGCTACGCCGACAGCGATGCACTGTCGACCCATACCGAAGGGCTGACGTCTTATGTCATGCACCCCGATGGCAGTGGCAAACCGTTGACCGCCGGGGATGTGAAGCAACGTTTTGCCAAGGTCACCCGCGGCAGCGACCTGATCCTGGTGGGCACCCCGCAACAGGTAGCCGACCGTATCGAAGAGCACGCGCGTATTTCCGGCACCAGCGGTTACATGATCAATCCATTGATCAGTCCCGGCACACTTGAAGATTTCGTGGAGTTGATCATTCCCGAATTACAGAAGCGCGGCCTCTACAGAACCGAACCGCAAAGTGGAACCTTCAGATCCAGACTAAGGGAAGATGGCAGCAGTCATTTACCCGATTCGGCTTACGGAGCCTCATTCCGTTTCGGCAACAACCTATAGCCCGAAGGCGACTGCTTATGAGTTATCAAGCAGTCGCCGAGGTCCAGACTCTGGACTGATCCTGCTGACGGGCGCAAATGAACACCGGCACATCTTAGACCCGGATTTCGATGTACATTTTGAGGTACAAAAAAAGTGTGGCAGGAGGTGATTTTCGGTAGAAATAGCCAGAAGAAAAAAGAGGCCAAAGCCTCTTTTTCAATGCTGACAACAAAATGACGCGCAAAAAAAACGCCACTCATTGAGTGGCGTTTTTCTGTATTTGGAGCGGGAAACGAGACTCGAACTCGCGACCCCGACCTTGGCAAGGTCGTGCTCTACCAACTGAGCTATTCCCGCGTCTTGGTGTGGCGCATTTTATAGAATTTGGAAGTCTCGTCAACCCCTTGATTCAAAAAAGTTTTATTTTTTTTCTACATCGGTTTTCAGATGCGGCCAGGCAGCACACAGATACTGCACCATGGACCACAACGTCAGGCCTGCGGAGACCATCAGCAAGGTGTAACCCACCAGGACCCAAAAGCTGAAGTCCGACGGATTGGCCAGCAGGATCACCAGCGCCAGCATCTGCGCAGCGGTTTTCCATTTGCCCAGGTTTGAGACGGCAACATGCGCACGCGCGCCCAGTTCGGCCATCCACTCCCTGAGAGCAGAAACGACGATTTCACGACCGATGATGACCGCTGCCGGTAATGTCAGCCACACGTTACCGTGCTCTTGCACCAGCAGCACCAGCGCCACCGCGACCATCAGTTTGTCGGCTACCGGATCGAGAAACGCCCCGAACGGTGTGCTTTGTTCCAGGCGACGGGCCAAATAGCCATCCAGCCAGTCCGTCGCCGCAGCGAATGCGAAGACCGAGGCGGACGCCAGGTAGCTCCATTGGTACGGCAGGTAAAACAGCAAAATGAAGATCGGGATAAGCAGAACGCGTAGAACGGTGATCAGATTAGGGATATTCATCGGCACAACTGGCTACGAGGTGAGTTGGGCATTCTACTCGCTGTGCAGGTTTGCATAAATCAACTCAGCGAGCTTTTTACTGATCCCCGGTGCTTTGGCGATCTCTTCGATGCTTGCACGAGACAGCTCCTGCAATCCACCAAAATGTTTCAACAGATCACGCCGCCGTGTCGGCCCTACCCCGGCAACGCCTTCAAGCGTTGAAGTGCGGCGAGTTTTGCCACGTCGCGCGCGGTGACCGGTAATTGCAAAACGGTGGGCTTCATCGCGGATCTGCTGGATCAAGTGCAGCGCCGGAGAATCCCCGCGCAAGGTGAACTCATGGGCGGCGTCATTGAGATAAAGCGTTTCAAACCCGGCCTTGCGCGTCGCACCTTTGGCCACGCCCAGAAGAATCAGGTCAGGCACGGCCAACTCGTTGAGCACATCACGCGCCATGGACAACTGCCCCTTGCCACCGTCCACCAGCAAGATGTCCGGCAACTTGCCCTCGCCGTCCTTCAGCTTGCTGAAGCGTCGAGTCAGCGCCTGATGCATCGCTGCGTAGTCATCGCCTGGCGTGACGCCTTCGATGTTGTAGCGGCGGTAGTCGGACTTCAGCGGCCCTTCCGGGCCAAACACCACGCAAGACGCCACTGTCGCTTCGCCGCTCGAGTGACTGATGTCATAGCATTCCAACCGTTGTGGCGGCTCGTCCAGGTCAAGCACTTGGGCCAAGGCTTCAAACCGTGCGGCAACGTGCTGACGATTGGCAAGACGCGCCCCAAGCGCCTGCTCGGCATTGGTCACGGCCAGTTGCTGCCAACGTGCTCGCGTGCCGCGAACCCGATGGCTGATGGTCAACTCACGACCACGCAGCTCTTCAATGGCCGCGATCAGGGTCGGAAAGTCTTCGTGGACCACATTGACGATCAATTCGCTCGGCAAGTCGCGCTCAGGACTGCTGATGAAGTACTGGCCAAGAAACGCCGCCATAACCTCTGCAACATCCTCTTCAATACCCACCTGCGGGAAAAAGTTCTTGCTGCCCAGCACCCGTCCGCCGCGCACGCTGATCAGATGAACGCAGGCGCCGCCCGGATTGATAAATGCCGCAATGACATCGACATCCCCCGTCCCGCCTTCCATGCTCTGTTGATCCTGCACCCGGCGCAGCAGGGAAATCTGATCCCGCAGCTCGGCCGCCCGCTCAAAATCGAGGGTGCTCGCCGCCTGCTCCATACCTGCAGACAGCTCGTCTGTCAGCGCATTGCTACGACCTTCGAGGAACATCACCGAGTGACGCACATCCTCGGCGTACACCTGCGGCTCGACCAGGCCGACGCAGGGTGCCTTGCAACGCTTGATCTGGTACTGCAAGCAGGGCCGCGTGCGGTTCTTGTAGTAGCTGTCTTCGCACTGACGAACAAAAAAGGTCTTTTGCAGCAGGCTCAGGCTTTCGCGAATCGCACCGGCACTCGGGTAAGGACCAAAGTACTTGCCCTTCAGCTTTTTCGCACCGCGATGGATGCTCAGGCGTGGAAAATCACCCTCCGAAAGAAACACGTACGGATAGGACTTATCGTCTCGCAGGAGGATGTTGTAAGGCGGCCGCCATTCCTTGATCAGCGTCTGCTCAAGCAGCAGCGCTTCGGTTTCGTTGGCGGTGATGGTGGTTTCAATTTGGGCGATTCGGCCAACCAATGCAGCCGTTTTGGGGGCCAGGCCGGTCTTGCGGAAATAACTCGCCAGACGTTTCTTCAGGTTCTTGGCTTTGCCCACGTACAGCAGGCGCGCATCGCTGTCGAACATGCGATACACACCGGGGCGCCCACTACAGGTCGACAGAAAGGCGCTGGGATCAAACGGGTCGGTCATTGTCAGAGGCTGGCATCGACCATGCCGTGACGAACCGCCAACAGCGTCAACTCAACATCGCTGCTGATCGAAAGCTTCTCGAAAATGCGGTAACGGTAGGTGTTCACGGTTTTGGGTGACAGGCATAGCTTGTCGGAAATGATCTGGACCTTCTGGCAGCCGACAATCATCAGGGCGATCTGGATCTCCCGCTCTGACAGTGCGTCGAAGGGCGAATCATTGCTCGGCTGGAACGATTTGATCGCCAACTGCTGGGCAATTTGCGGGCTGATATAACGCTGCCCGGCAAATACCAGGCGAATCGCCTGCACCATTTCATTAAGCCCTGCGCCCTTGGTCAGATAGCCCGCAGCACCTGCCTGCAGCAGCCGGGTAGGAAACGGATCTTCCTCGCACACGGTCACAGCGACGACTTTGATGTCCGGGTGGCTGCGCAACAACTTGCGCGTGGCTTCAAGACCGCCGATCCCGGGCATCTTGACGTCCATCAGCACCACATCCGGTTTCAACTCACGCGCTTTAAGCAGGGATTCCTCCCCCGACTCAGCCTGGCCGACTACTTGCAGACCATCGATGTCAGCCAACATTCGTGTAATACCTGTACGAACGAGATCATGGTCATCGACTACTAGCACCCTAATCAAGCAGACACCTCGCGATAATGGTCTTATTGGTTGCCGAACACCTTAGCAAAAAGCATCCGACAGACCTAGCAGCAAGCGTTATATAAAAAGTTTCAATTCGTCTTGAATGGCTTGAGCTACACGCCTTACAGACGTTTCAGCGGGGACATTTACGCTCCATCCTCAGGAAACAGTCGTCCTGCCCGACAATCTGCAAGCCCATACGCTGATAAAGCGCTTGCGCGGGATTGTCCTTGAACACCGTCAAACGCAACGCCGGACGGCGCTCTGCACAGGCTTTCGAAAACACCTGCTCGAGGGTCCAGGTGCCAACACCCTGACCGCGAGAGGCCTCGACCACATGCAACTCGCGAATGTACAGGGCCTTCGAGTCGCGGCTCAGACTGGTAAAACCCAGCACCGATGCATGTTGGCAAATCAGCCAGTTTTCCCGACCCGCCCAGGCAACATCGAAGGCCTCGTCGATCCACGGTAGGTCATGCCGAATGTAATAGCCAAGCATGGTTTGGCACGTCAATGCTCGCGCAAACGGCAAATGTTCCGCCGAGGCCAGCCGCAGCTCAAAATCCATTTGCCCTCCTCATGTACTGACCACGGTCACGACCTCCCCGCTCCACTCGCTGGCATTTCGGCGGGCGATCACCAGTAAATCCCCGGTTCCCGGGGCCGCCGTTATCAGCGAACCGTCCGACGCCCAGATTGCGCTACGCCCTGCCGACTCCCAGCCGCCCGTCGCACCGCCATGATTGGCCATCAGCACCACCATCGAGTGCTCGCCGGCATACCCCTGCAGCAAAGCGGTGTCCGGGGCATAACCACCTTCGGTAATCAGCACTCCGGCTGCATAGAAGTTCGCGCCCTTGTCAGCGGCCGCAGCGGCATGACTGGCATGCGAAAAGTCAGCGCACACCGCCAACGCGATCGTATCGTTACCCAAGGTCAGCAAAGAGCCGCCCGAACCCGGCGCAAATGCCACCTCCTCACCTGAGTGCAGATGCTGCTTGGTATAAACTCCCAGCGAACCATCGGCAGCCAGTACCAGCGCGCCAATCAGTACCGGCGAATCGGCCGACAGACGAATCGGCATTCCGACTACGGTGGTGACACTCAACTCCCGAGCCAGATCCCGCAGTGGCTGCAAGACCGCTGCATCCGGTGCGATCGCCAATTGCGCCGCCAACCCGCGCTCGTACCCTGTGAGTGACAACTCGGGGAACACCAACAGTTGCACGCCTTGCTCAGCGGCGACCTGAATGAAGTGTTGGTGCCGAGCAATATTGGCGTGAAGGTCCCCGGCAATCGAGATCGATTGAGCGGCGGCGATGGTCAGTGTCGTCATCTGCGTTTTCCTTGATGAGTGCCCGCGAGCAATCTCGGAGTGTGTCACAAAGCTGCACTGTGCTTAACTCATAGAAGTTGGCCACCGCACCGATAGCATTTTCTGATTGAATCTGCGCACCCGCCTCTAGTAAGCTCGGTCCATTCATCGGAGACAGACCATGTTGCATAGCCCTTCACAGCCTCGTATCGCCAGCGCCCCGCGCTCGGTTGCGGCTGCACGGGTGAATGGCGTCTGCGCACCGGTAAACTTTTATTTTGGGTATTGGTTTAGCCACTGGCGCGCCTGATACCCACACGGCGCCCACTACTCAAGGGTCGCCTACCAGAGAATTCTCAACCCCCGGTCGGCCTCCCGACCGGGGGTTTTGTTTTTTCAGCCCCACACATTTTTCAGCGACATCACTGACTTCAAGGAATCACGAAATGAACTACGCCACCTACGACAGTTTTTCCGCCTGGCGATTTACCAGCCTCCGCTCGGGACAGCCTGCCGCCTCCGATCGGTCACCCACAGGTGGCATGCACACACTCGAAGCCAACCCGGCCAATTGTCGAACACCCCAGTAGGGCCGAGCGCGCGGGACTGAACCCGCCGCCAGCCCAGGAAGCCCGAATATGAACTCGTCCATCTCTGCTCTGCCGCTGTCCACCTTGAGCCCAGCCAATGAAGCGCTGACCCTGCGTCTGCCCAGCTCGTTGCAACTCAAGCAGCAATTGCCGCTCACCCATACGCTGACCCAGCAGGTCGCGGCCCACCGTGAAGCGGTCCGTGCGATTCTCAACGGTGAAGACTCCCGCCTGCTGATCGTCGTCGGCCCTTGCTCGATTCACGATCCGCAATCCGCCCTCGAATACGCTGGCAAGCTCGCCCGCCTTGCGGCCGACGTCAGCGATGAAATGCTCGTGGTGATGCGCGCCTACATCGAAAAACCTCGCACCACGGTGGGCTGGAAAGGCCTGGCCTACGACCCGCACCTGGATGGCAGCGACGACATGGTCGGTGGCTTGACCCTCTCCCGTGAATTGATGCGTGAAATGCTCCGCCTCGGCTTGCCGATCGCCACTGAACTGCTGCAACCCATGGCCGCCAGCTACTTCGATGACCTGCTGAGCTGGGTCGCGATCGGCGCGCGCACCACTGAATCACAGATTCACCGTGAAATGGCCAGCGGCCTGAGCATGCCGGTTGGCTTCAAGAACGGCACCG
The DNA here is from genome assembly GCF_001874645.1 of Pseudomonas frederiksbergensis. Classification (NCBI taxonomy): domain Bacteria; kingdom Pseudomonadati; phylum Pseudomonadota; class Gammaproteobacteria; order Pseudomonadales; family Pseudomonadaceae; genus Pseudomonas; species Pseudomonas frederiksbergensis. The sequence goes on along the minus strand of NZ_CP017886.1, from coordinate 5,194,829 downwards.
ATGGCGGTGTCGGCGTAGCCACTGATGCCATGCGCTCGGCAGCTCATCCGCATCGGCACTTCGGTGTCGACAGCCAGGGGCACCCGGCAATCATTCAGACTCAGGGCAACCCGGATACACACCTGGTACTGCGCGGCGGCCATCGCGGGCCAAATTATGACGTCCAGAGCGTCGCTCACCTACAGAATGACCTGCAGAAACTGAAGATTGCGTCGCGGATCATGGTCGATTGCAGTCACGCCAACAGCGGCAAAGATCCGTTGCGCCAGCCAGCCGTGTTCAATGAAGTGCTTGAGCAACGCCTGAACGGCAATCGCTCACTGATCGGCATGATGCTTGAAAGCCATTTGTTTGAGGGTTGCCAACCGTTGAGCCAGTCACTTCGCTATGGGGTGTCGGTGACTGACGGCTGCCTGGGCTGGGAGGCGACCGAGCAGTTGTTGCGCAACGCCAGCCTGAAACTGCGCGTGCCTGAAGCGGGTATCTGAACAACCGGAATACACGCACTCAACGATCAATTGCCTGGCACTGCCGTTCCAGCGGCACCTCTGGAACGGCTGCACACCCAATCACGGACCAAAAGTTCTCTAAATGTTCCAAGCAATGCCTCGCCAATATCTGATCTTTCCCGCTACTTTTATTCCATTTTCAACAGTTTCTAGCGGTTTTTTCGCACACCGCTCGCCTGCCGCCCTGCATTAGAGTGAGGACCTGAACCCCACTCGAACTGACGGAATACAGGTACGCACATGCAACGGAATGCAATCACGCAACACCCTATCCTGCTGGTCCACGGCCTTTTCGGATTCGAAAGTATCGGCAAACTGGAACTCTTCCATGGCGTCAAACAGGCACTGAGGAACACTGGGGCTCAAGTATTCATACCCAACCTCTCGGCCACTCACTGCAACGAGGTCCGTGGCGAGCAACTGCTGGCGCAAATCGACCGGGTGCTGGCAGGCACCGGTGCGAGTAAAGTCAATCTGATCGGCCATAGCCAAGGTGCACTGACCGCTCGTTATGCCGCAGCGATAGCGCCCCAAAACGTCGCTTCGGTGACCTCGGTCAGCGGACCGAACCATGGCTCCGAGCTCGCCGACTGCTTGCGCAAGGCATTGACCCCTGGGCACCTGCCAGAACACGTCGCGGTGGCGGCCTCGACCCTGTTCGTCGAATTCCTGTCGTTTATCAGCGGCACTCCGAAAATCCCGCAGCATGCCATCGCTGCGCTCAACGCTTTAACGACTGAAGGCGTCGCTGCGTTCAATGCCAAATACCCTCAAGGCCTGCCGAAGACCTGGGGTGGCAACGGCGAAGCACAGGTCAACGGCGTTCGTTATTACTCCTGGAGTGGCACGTTGCAGGGCAACCCATTGGATGAAGGGCTGCATGCGCTCGATCCACTGCACGCGTTTTGTCGCGGGTTTTCCAGATTCTTCACTAAAGAGACTGAGCACAACGACGGGATGGTCGGCCGCTTCAGCTCGCACCTGGGCACGGTCCTGCGCTCTGACTACCCGATGGACCACCTGGACGCGATCAATCAAACGGCAGGCCTGGTACGCAAAGACATCGACCCCGTCGAGTTGTATCTGCTGCATGCCGAACGCTTGAAAGGCATCGGTCTCTAAGGGCTGTTGATGTTGGGTGACGACCGCGACGGCAAGACGCTGCGAAAGCAGACAATGGATTCACGGAACTTTGACGAGAAATAGACTACTGAATCCGGTAGGCTCAGCACTTTATTGAACGTAGAACGGAGTATTTTCTCATGGCCAAAGCCACTGCCCGCCACATCCTGGTTGCCACCGAAGCCAAGTGCAACGAACTGAAAGCCCAAATCGAAGGTGGCGCTGATTTCGCTGAAATCGCCAAAGCCAACTCCACTTGCCCGTCGAGCCGTGACGGCGGCAACCTCGGTTCGTTCGGTCCAGGCCAGATGGTCAAGGAATTCGACACCGTGGTATTCAGCGCCCCGATCAACGTGGTGCAAGGTCCGGTCAAGACCCAGTTCGGTTACCACCTGCTGGAAGTGACCAGCCGCCAGGACTGATCAATCCGCGATTTGCTCAAACAACGGCCCGCCTTCTGGTGGGCCGTTGCGTTTGTATCGAATGATTATGGCTGGCGAGTCACGCGCCGCTAGCGTACAAATTGTGCTTATCGATCACCCGGCTCTTAAGGCTGACAATGCGACTGGCTTTCCCCCCATTGATCATCACGGCCCTGACCTTGCTGCTGAGCACCACAGGCGTTAACGCTGCTCCACAACACGCCTTGACCGTGTATGGCGAACCGGCCAAATACCCTGCCGGCTTCAGTCACTTTGCCTACACCAACCTGCAAGCCCCCAAGGGCGGCAGCATGCGCCGCTCGGCGATTGAAATCGGCCGCTTCGACCACGTGTTGCCGTACATCGACAAAGGCATTGGCGTAACTCAGCTCGACGGGATGATTTACTCGCCGCTGGCCCAGCGTTCGCTGGATGAGCCTTACACCGTATACGGATTGGTGGCAGAGAAAATGGAGCGCGCCGACGATGGTTTGTCGCTGCGTTTCTACCTGAATCCCAAGGCTATCTTCGCCGATGGCACGCCCATCACCGCCGAAGACGTGCGCTACACCTTCGACCTGCTGATGACCCAGGGCAGCCTGCGCTATCGCACCCAATTCGCCGACATCAAAGGCGTCGAAGTCGAGTCGCCGCGCACCATCCGCTTCGACTTCAAGAACAACGAAAACCGCACCCTGGCACTGGACATCGCGACCTTGCCGGTGTTTCCCGAGCACTGGTGGAAAACCCGCGACTTCGCCAATGGCGGCGGTTACGAAGCACCGCTGGGCAGCGGCCCGTACCGCGTCGGCAAAATTGATTCGGGACGCAGCATTACCTTCGAACGCAATGCCGACTGGTGGGGCAAGGACCTGCCCGTTAGCCGCGGCCTGTACAATTTCGACCATTTCAGTATTGAGTACTTTGGCGACACCGATGTCGCTCGCCAGGTACTGCGCGGCGGCGCCTATGACTACAACCGTGAGTTCTCGGCCACCGCTTATTCCATCGGTTACGACGGTCCGGCGCTGAACGACGGCCGCTTGCAAAAGGCCCATTTGGCCAAAGAGGCACCGCAGCCGGCCCAGGGCTTTGTGTTCAATCTGCAGAAGCCAATGTTCCAGGACCGCCGCGTACGCCAGGCCCTGGTAATGCTCTGGGATTTCGAGTGGAGTAACCGGCAGATGATGCGCAACCTGTACATCCGCCAGCAGAGCTTCTTTTCCAACACCACGCTGGCGGCCAGGCAATTGCCCGATGCCGGCGAACGGGCGATTCTCGAACCCTTGCGCGGGCAGATTCCGGACGAGGTGTTTACCCAGGTATTCGAAGCACCGAAGACCGACGGCAGCGGCCTGATCCGCGACAAACAATTGCAGGCACTGGCGCTGCTCGAGCAAGCCGGCTGGAAACCTGATGGCGACCGACTGGTCAACGCCGAGGGCGAGCCGCTGGCGTTTACCTTCCTGATCAGCCAGAACGGCATGGACCGTCTGCTACTGCCGTACAAGCGCACGCTGGCGCAGATCGGCATCAACCTGGACATCCGCCGGATCGATTCGTCGCAGTATGTAAACCGCTTGATGAGCCGTGACTACGACATGATCGTCACCGGCTACCCGGTGACCACCTCGCCGGGGACCGAACTGTACAACTACTTCGGCTCGGCCGCCGCCACCGACCCCGGCGCCAATAACTACATGGCGCTTAAAAACCCGGCCGTCGACACGCTGATTACCGGTCTGGTCAAAGCCACCACCCAGGCCGACATGCTACGTTACGCCCACGCACTGGACCGGGTGCTGCAATGGAACTACTACTGGATTCCCAACTACTACCCGCCAGGCTCCTCGACCGTGTGGTGGAACCGCTTCGGCATTCCGACGGTACAAGCAAGCAATGACGAAGCCATCGAAAGCTGGTGGGAAATGAGCACCACTCCGCTGACCAACGAACAGATGGCCGCCGAACGCATCAGCCGTGGCAGACCCGGAGGGCCTCATTGATGCTGGCTTATATCTTTCGACGTTTGCTGCTGATCATTCCGACGCTGGTGATCATTCTGCTGGTCAACTTCGTGATCGTGCAGGCCGCCCCGGGCGGCCCGGTCGAGCAGGCCATCGCGCACCTGCAAGGCATCGGCAGCTCAAGCATCGGGGCTTCCGGTGACGCCCTCAGTCACGGCTCGCGGGCCAGTCGCGGTCTTGATCCACAACTGATCAAGGACATCGAAAAACAGTACGGCTTCGACAAGCCGGCACCGGAACGCCTGTGGCTGATGATCACCAGCTATGCCCGGCTGGACTTCGGCAAGAGCTTCTTTCGCGGTGCCACGGTCACCGACCTGATCCTTGAAAAGATGCCGGTGACCATCTCCCTCGGGCTTTGGGCGACATTGATCACTTACCTGGTATCGATCCCGCTGGGCATTCGCAAAGCCGTGCACCACGGTAGCCATTTCGATATCTGGAGCAGCACCGCAATCGTCATCGGGTACGCGATGCCGGCGTTCCTGTTTGCGATGTTTCTGATTGTGGTGTTTGCCGGCGGTACGTCGTTGAACTGGTTTCCGGTTCGTGGCCTGGTCTCGGAGAATTTCGAGCAGCTATCGACGCTGGGGAAAATCACCGATTATTTCTGGCACCTGGTCCTGCCGGTCACCGCGCTGGTGGTCGGAGGTTTCGCCACCTTGACCATTCTGACCAAGAACTCCTTCCTCAACGAAATCACCCGCCAATACGTGGTCACCGCCCGCGCCAAAGGCCTGAGCGAGCGCCGGGTGCTGTACGGCCACGTGTTTCGCAATGCGATGCTGCTGGTGGTTTCGGGCATTCCTCAGGCGTTCATCAGCGTGTTTTTCGCTGGTTCCCTGTTGATCGAGGTGATCTTTTCCCTCGATGGACTGGGGCGGATGAGTTACGAAGCGGCGGTGTCCCGGGACTACCCGGTGGTGTTCGGTTCGTTGTTCATCTTCACCTTGTTCGGCCTGCTGATAAAACTCATCGGTGACCTTTGCTACACCCTGGTCGACCCGCGCATCGACTTCGCCGCGAGGAACGCCTGATGTTCAATCTCTCGCCCCTGGCGCGCCGACGCTTCGAACGGTTCAAGAAAAACCGTCGCGGCTGGTGGTCGCTGTGGTTGTTCATCGGCCTGTTCGTCCTGACCCTCGGCGGCGAGTTGATCGCCAACGACAAGCCGCTGGTACTCAGCTATCAGGGCTCGCTGTACTTCCCGGCGTTCAAGCGCTACACCGAGATAGAGTTCGGCGGTCACCTGCCGTTCCAAGCCGATTACCGCAGTGATTACGTGCAGAAACTGATCCATAAGGATGGCGGCTGGATGTTGTTCCCGCCGATCCCGTTCAGCGACGACACGCCGAACTACGACCTCAACCAGCCCGCGCCGAGCCCACCCTCAAAGGTCAACTGGCTGGGCACCGATGATCAGGCGCGCGATGTGTTGGCGCGGGTGATCTTCGGCGCCCGTGTATCGATTTTGTTTGCGCTGGCGCTGACTTTCATCAGCACACTGATCGGCATCGCCGCCGGCGCCTTGCAGGGTTATTACGGTGGCTGGGTCGACTTGCTGGGTCAGCGCTTGCTGGAGGTCTGGTCGGGGCTGCCAGTGCTTTACCTGCTCATTATCCTTTCAGGTTTCGTCGAGCCGAACTTCTGGTGGCTGTTGGGGATCATGGCGCTGTTTTCCTGGCTGGCACTGGTGGACGTGGTGCGCGCCGAGTTCCTGCGCGGGCGCAATCTGGAGTACGTCAAAGCAGCACGTGCGTTGGGCCTGACCGACCGTAAAGTGATCGTGCGGCACATTCTGCCAAACGCGATGAACGCGACCTTGAGTTACCTGCCGTTCATTCTCACCGGGGCGATCTCGACCCTCACCGCCCTCGACTTCCTTGGCTTCGGCATGCCCGCCGGCAGCGCCTCGCTGGGCGAGTTGATCGGTCAGGGCAAACAGAATCTGCAAGCACCGTGGCTTGGACTGACGGCGTTTTTCACCCTGGCGCTGATTCTTTCTTTACTGGTGTTTATCGGTGAAGCATTGCGTGATGCATTTGATCCGCGCTCTTGAGCCGCGGTCTTGACCCTCGATCTTGAAGCGGACTATTGATATGAGCGACAACCTGATCGAAATCCGTGACCTCAACGTGACCTTCAGTGGCCAGGCCGCAGTGCGCAACCTGTGCCTGGACATCCGCCCCGGCGAATGCCTGGCGCTGGTCGGCGAATCCGGCTCGGGCAAATCGGTGACCGCACATTCGATCCTGCAACTGTTACCCGATGGCGGCACGGAAACCTGGGGCAGCATTCGCTACCGAGGCCAAGAACTGATTGGCGCGGATATCGGGGCTCTGCGAACACTGCGCGGTAATCGCATCGCGATGATTTTCCAGGAGCCGATGACCTCCCTCAATCCGTTGCACAGCGTCGAAAAACAGATTGGCGAGACCCTGCTGGTGCACAAGGGGCTGGGTGGCAAGGCGGCGCAAAAACGCACCCTTGAGCTGCTCGAACTGGTGGGCATCCAGAAGCCTGAAGAGCGCCTGAAAGCCTATCCGCACCAGCTCTCCGGTGGCCAGCGACAACGGGTAATGATCGCCATGGCATTGGCCTGCGAACCTGAATTGCTGATCGCTGACGAGCCGACCACCGCACTGGACGTGACGGTGCAGCGCAAAATCCTGCTGCTGCTCAAATCACTGCAACAACGCCTGGGCATGTCGCTGCTGCTGATCAGCCACGACCTCAATCTGGTGCGCAGCATCGCCCAGCGTGTCTGCGTCATGCGCGGCGGCGAAATCGTCGAGCAAGCCGACTGCGAGCGTCTCTTCAACCAGCCGCAACATCCCTACAGTCGCCTGCTGTTGAACGCCGAGCCGGAAGGTGAAGCCCTGCCTCGTGACGAGCGCGAAGCCGTGCTGGAGGTCAATGACCTCAGCGTGCGTTTTCCGTTGGGTGGCGGGTTGTTCCAGCGTAAAACCTGGTTGCGTGCGGTCGACGGTATCAGCCTCAGCATTCAACGCGGCAAGACGCTCGGCATCGTCGGCGAGTCCGGTTCCGGCAAGTCCACCCTTGGCCAGGCGATCCTGCGCCTGCTCGACTCCGACGGCAGCATCCGCTTTCAGGGCGAGGCGCTCGACAGCCTGAACCAGAAGCAGCTGCGGCCATGGCGCAAGCAGATGCAGGTGGTGTTCCAGGACCCGTTTGGCAGCCTCAGCCCGCGGATGTCGGTGGCACAGATCATCAGCGAAGGGTTGGAAGTCCACAGCCAGTCGAGTGCAGCCGAGTGCGAAGCCCAGGTCATCCAGGTACTGAAAGAAGTCGGCCTCGACCCGCAAAGCCGTCACCGCTACCCGCACGAGTTCTCCGGAGGCCAGCGCCAACGGATTGCCATCGCCCGCGCCCTGGTGCTCAAACCGGCACTGATCCTGCTCGACGAACCGACCTCGGCGCTTGATCGCACAGTGCAAAAACAGGTGGTTGCCCTGCTCCGCCAGCTTCAGGAAAAACACGGCCTGACCTACCTGTTCATCAGCCATGACCTGGCCGTGGTTCGCGCCCTGGCCCATGACATGATCGTGATCAAGGACGGCAAAGTCGTGGAACGCGGCGCCAGCCATGAAGTGTTCGCCGCGCCGCAGCACCCCTATACCAAAGAGCTGTTGGCGGCAGCGCATCCGGGCTGGGCATAATGCCCCGGAAAAGATCGTCCGAACGCGGCCCGAGCCTTCGCCAGCTCCTACACCCGCCCCCGTGTAGGAGCTGGCGAAGCCTGCGATCTTTTGACCTTTTGTCACCCGTCCAGGGAACTGCGAATGAACACCACCGAAAGCCTCAAGGACTACCAGCGTGTGCGGATGCTGGCGATCCGCTCATTGTTCGAAATCATCGAGCAGTCCAGCGAAGGCACGGTGATCGTCGACCGAGACGCGAACATTGTCTGGATGAACGAGCGTTACGCCAAGCGCTTTGGTCTGGCGTCAGCCGAAGTGGCGATCGGTAGACCCTGCGAAAGCGTGATTCCCGGCAGCCTGTTGCGCGAGGTGGTGCGTACCGGCCGACCGATTCTGCTGGACATGCAAGACACGCCCAAAGAGCCGTTGGTGGTGATGCGCCTGCCGATTCACGACGACGCCGGCGCGGTGATCGGTGCCATCGGCTTCGCGCTGTTCGATGAGTTGCGCAGCCTGTCGCCGATGCTCAAACGTTACCTGAGCCTGCAGGAAGAGCTTGCTTCCACGCGTTCGCTGCTACGGGCCCGGCAAGCCAAATACACCTTCGCCCACTTCATTGGGACCAGCGCTGCCAGCCTGGAAGTCAAACGCCGCGCCCGACGTAGCGCCAGCACCGAGTCCCCGGTCTTGTTGCTGGGTGAGACCGGTACTGGCAAAGAATTGCTGGCCCAGGCGATTCACGGTGCTTCGCCAAGGGCGCACAAAGCCTTCGTCAGTATCAACAGCGCAGCGATCCCCGAAGCACTGCTTGAAGCCGAATTTTTCGGCACCGCGCCCGGCGCCTTTACCGGTGCAGATCGCAAGGGTCGTTCCGGCAAATTGCAGATCGCTCAGGGCGGGACCTTGTTTCTCGACGAGATCGGCGACATGCCACTGCCGTTGCAAAGCAAACTGCTGCGAGTCTTGCAGGAAAAAGAATTCGAACCGGTCGGCTCCAACGAAGTGATTCAGAGCGATGTGCGGGTGATCGCCGCGACCTCCACCGACCTCGAAGCGGCGATCAAACGCGGCGAGTTTCGTGCCGACCTGTATTACCGCCTCAACGTGTTGCCCATTCAGGTACCGCCCCTGCGCGAACGCCTCGACGACCTGCCGGCCCTGAGCGAAGCGATCCTGGAAGAACTGCGCAGTCAGCATGAGCTCGACAGCCAGGCCCTGGAGTTACTGGGTCAACACGCCTGGCCGGGAAACATTCGCGAACTGCGCAATGTGCTGGAACGCGCCGCATTGCTTAGCGATGACCTGATCCTGAATGCTGCGGAAATTCGCGCGGCGATTGGCAGTTTTGTTCCGGTACAGCGCTCCGCGCCACTGGCCATTGAAACGCATGCCAATGAGACCTTCAGTGCTGCACGCGAACGTTTCGACCGGCAGTTGATTGAAAGCATGCTCGCGCACTGTGGCGGCAAAGTTGTCGAAGCGGCAGCGCGGCTGGGGCTTGGGCGCTCGACGTTGTATAAGAAAATGGTGGCGTTGGGGATTACCGAGTCTCTATAAAGAGATATTAGTCTTCATATGGAGACAACTTATTAAAGATCAAAAGATCGCAGCCTGCGGCAGCTCCTACGGTGGGAACTCGTATTTTCTTGTAGGAGCTGCCGCAGGCTGCGATCTTTTTTCATATGGACTGTCTCCATATAGAGATAATCCATGACCAAGCCATCCAAACAATTTAAAAAACTCAATATATTTCAATCACTTAACCTAATGGCACGAAACTCGCTAAGCCCACAGCCACAAAAGATTCGCCCTACAAAAATAACAATTCAGGAGACACACCATGAGTGTGATCATTGCCTTGGCAGCCCTCGCGCTGCTGATGCTCGCTGCTTACCGTGGCTACAGCGTCATTCTCTTCGCTCCGATTGCCGCCCTTGGCGCGGTCCTGCTCACTGACCCTTCCGCCGTTGCGCCGGCCTTCACCGGCGTGTTCATGGAGAAGATGGTCGGCTTCATCAAACTGTACTTCCCGGTGTTTTTGCTCGGCGCGGTGTTCGGCAAGCTGATCGAGTTGTCGGGCTTTTCACGTTCGATTGTCGCCGCAGCCATTCGCCTGCTCGGCACGCGCCAGGCGATGCTGGTGATCGTGCTGGTCTGCGCCCTGCTCACCTACGGCGGCGTGTCGCTGTTCGTCGTGGTGTTCGCGGTGTATCCGTTTGCCGCAGAGATGTTTCGTCAGAGCAATATCCCGAAACGGCTGATCCCGGCGACCATCGCCCTCGGCGCGTTTTCCTTCACCATGGACGCCCTGCCCGGCACTCCGCAAATCCAGAACATCATCCCCAGCACCTTCTTCAACACCACGGCCTGGGCGGCGCCCTGGCTGGGGTTGATCGGCGCGATATTCGTGTTCTGCGCCGGCATGCTGTTCCTCCAGCGCCAGCGCAACAAGGCCCAGCTCAGCGGTGAAGGCTATGGTTTGGTCCTGCGCAATGAACCGGAAACCGCCGAAGACGTGAAGCTGCCCAACCCGTGGATCGCGCTCTCGCCGTTGCTGCTGGTGGGCATCATGAACCTGCTGTTCACCCACTGGATTCCGCTGTGGTACGGCAAGACCCACAGCCTGAGCCTGCCGGGCATGGCCGCGCCGGTGACCACCGAAATCGCCAAACTCACCGCGATCTGGGCGGTCCAGGCCGCGTTGCTGGTGGGCATCATCATGGTGCTGGTGTTCGGCTTCCAGGCGATCCGCGGCAAGCTCGCCGAGGGCAGCAGAAGCGCGGTCAGTGGCGCCTTGCTGGCGGCCATGAACACTGCGTCGGAATACGGTTTTGGTGCGGTCATCGCCTCTCTTCCGGGTTTCCTGGTGCTGGCCGACTGGCTGAAAAGCATCCCTAATCCACTGGTCAATGAAGCGATCACCGTGACCCTGCTAGCCGGTATCACCGGTTCGGCCTCGGGCGGCATGAGCATCGCCTTGGCGGCGATGGCCAATGACTTCATCGCCGCGGCCCATGCGGCGAACATTCCACTGGAAGTGCTGCACCGGGTCGCCGCCATGGCCAGTGGCGGCATGGACACCCTGCCGCACAACGGCGCGGTGATCACCCTGTTGGCAGTGACGGGCTTGACCCACCGCGAAGCCTATAAAGACATTTTCTGTATTACGCTGATCAAGACCCTGGCGGTCTTCGTAGTCATCGGTACTTTCTACGCCACCGGCATTGTGTGAGGCATTCATGACAACTCTTTCGGGCAAAACCGCACTGGTCACCGGCTCCACCAGCGGCATAGGCCTGGGCATTGCGCTGAGTCTGGCCAAGGCCGGCGCCAACCTGATTCTCAATGGTTTCGGCGATGCCTCGCAGGTCATCGCGCAGGTGCAGCAGTTCGGCGGCAAGGTCGGCCATCATCCGGCCGACGTCAGCGACCCCGCGCAAATTGCCGAGATGATCGCCTACGCCGAACGAGAGTTCGGCGGCGTCGATATTCTGGTGAACAACGCGGGTATCCAACACGTGTCTGCAGTGGAAGACTTCCCCGTGGAGCGCTGGGATTCAATCATTGCGATCAACCTGTCCTCGGTCTTCCACAGCACCCGTCTCAGCCTGCCAGGCATGCGCGCCAAAGGTTGGGGACGGATCGTCAACATCGCCTCGGTACACGGTCAGGTCGGTTCAGTCGGCAAGGCCGCCTACGTTGCCGCCAAGCACGGCGTGATTGGCCTGACCAAAGTAGTCGGCCTGGAAACCGCCACCAGTAACGTCACCTGCAACGCCATTTGCCCCGGCTGGGTACTGACCCCGCTGGTGCAGAAGCAGATCGATGACCGCGCTGCGACGGGGGTTGACCCACAGCAGGCGCAGCATGATTTACTGGCCGAGAAGCAACCGTCGCTGGAATTCGTCACTCCGCCGCAGTTGGGCGAACTGGTGCTGTTTCTGTGCAGTGAAGCCGGCAGCCAGGTGCGTGGCGCGGCGTGGAATATTGATGGTGGGTGGTTGGCGCAGTAGCCACCACCTGATGATCGTTCCCATGCTCCCGCGTGGGAACGATCTGATCAAAAAAAAGAGGCAAACCATGTCAGAAGTACTTTGGCAACCCAGCGCCCAACGCATCGGCAAAACCCGCATGGATGCCTTCCGGCGCTTCAGCAATCAGCGGCACAACCTGGCACTCGCGGACTACCCCGCCCTGCATCAATGGAGCATCGATCAGCGCGAAGATTTCTGGCAAGCCATCGTCGACTTCTTCGAGATCAACTTTCACCAGCCACCGAGCACGGTGCTGCGTGAAGGTCCGCAGATGCCCAGCGCCGAGTGGTTTCCCGGTGCCACGCTGAACTTTGCCGAGCACCTGCTGCGCCGTCGCGATGATGCAACCGCGGTGATTGCCATCGCCGAAAACGGTCAGCGTGAAAGCTTGAGCTACTGTGAGCTGGCCGAGCACGTCGCCGGTCTGCAAAAAAAACTGAGGGCCGCAGGTATTGGCCTGGGTGATCGGGTGGCGGCGTGCATGCCCAACACCTGGCAGACCCTGGTGGGCATGCTTGCCACCACCAGCCTCGGAGCGATCTGGTCATGTTCGTCACCGGATTTCGGCACGCACGGAGTGGTCGACCGCTTCGGCCAGATCGAACCGAAAGTGCTGATCACCTGCGCCGGTTATCGCTACGCCGGCAAAGAGATCGATCAAACAACCAAGGTCAATGAAATCCTCGAACGCCTGCCTTCATTGCAGCAACTGATCATCGTGCCTTATGCCCGACCACAGGCCCGCGTTGATGATTACAAAACCCAAGCCAACGTTGCGCTGTGGGACAGCTTTTATCGCCCGGGTGGCGAGCCCGAGTTCGTTGCGGTGCCCTTCGCTCATCCGCTGTACATTCTCTACTCCAGCGGCACGACCGGCGTGCCAAAATGCATCATCCACAGCGTCGGTGGTGTACTGCTGCAACACGTCAAGGAACACGGCTTGCACGTCGACCTCGGGCCTGACGACCGACTGTTCTACTACACCACCTGTGGCTGGATGATGTGGAACTGGCTGGTCTCGGCATTGGCGGTCGGCAGCAGCGTGGTGCTGTACGACGGCTCGCCTTTCCATCCCGCTCCGCAACGTTTGATCGACCTGATCGACAGTGAAGCCATCAGCGTCTTTGGCACCAGCCCCAAGTACCTGGCGACTCTTGAAAGCAATGAAATCCAGCCACGCCTCAGCCATGATTTGAGCAGCCTGAAAGCCCTGCTCTCGACCGGTTCGGCACTGTCGCCGCAAAGCTACGACTATGTTTACCGCGAGATCAAAAGCGAGCTGTGCCTGTCGTCGATGTCGGGCGGTACCGACATCGTTTCCTGCTTCGTTGCCGGCAATCCGGTCCTGCCGGTTCGCCGGGGCGAGATGCAGTGCAAGGGCCTGGGCATGGCCGTTGAGGTCTGGAATGAGGCCGGCCAACCGGTCATCGGTGAGAAAGGCGAGCTGGTCTGCACCCGGCACTTCCCGGCGATGCCGATCGGCCTGTGGAATGACCCGCAACAGGAAAAACTCCGGACGTCGTATTTCAACCAGTTCCCGGGTGTCTGGGCCCAAGGCGACTACGCCGAACAACGGCCCAATGGCAGTTGGCTGATCCACGGGCGCTCTGACGCGGTACTCAACCCCGGCGGCGTACGCATCGGCACAGCGGAAATCTACCGGCAGGTGGAAAAAGTCCATCAGGTACTGGACTCGGTCGCCATCGGCCAGCAATGGCAGGATGACGTGCGCGTGGTGCTGTTCGTGCGCCTGCGTGAAGGCGTGACGCTGGACGACAACCTTGAACAGCAGATTCGCCAGGTCATCCGCGCCAATACCACGCCTCGGCATGTGCCGGCAAAAATCCTCGCCGTGACCGATATTCCGCGCACCATCAGCGGCAAGGTGGTCGAACTCGCCGTGCGCAATAGGGTGCATGGTCAGCCCGTGAAGAACACTGATGCCCTGGCCAATCCCGAAGCGTTGGAGCAGTTTCGGGATCGGCCAGAGTTGGAGAACTGAAAATCCGCGTAGGAGCCTGCGATCTTTTAGCGCCGATACGTTCACCAAAAATCAAAAGATCGCAGCCTGCGGCAGCTCCTACGGGGGAATGTCAGTCCATCAGCCCCCATTCACCGGTTTCGGTGGATGGGATATCGGCCTTTGGTAAATCGTCCGCGTGCAACTTCAGGCGCAAGCGGAGGTTGTTCGGTGAGTCAGCATTCTTCAATGCTTGCTCCTCATCAATGACGCCCTCGACCACCAGCGCAAACAACGCACCATCAAAGGTCTGCATGCCGAGGCTCACGGACTTTTCCATGATTTCCTTGAGTTCTGCCAGTTCATTACGCCGTATCAAATCGCCAATGGTTGGCGTGCCCAACATGACCTCCACCGCCGCCCGACGCTGGCCGTCGCGGGTACGCACCAGACGTTGGGAAACGAAGGCCTTGAGGTTGTTGCCCAGATCATTGAGCAACTGCGCACGGCGTTCTTCCGGGAAAAAATTGATGATCCGGTCCAGCGCCTGATTGGCATTGTGGGCGTGCAAGGTGGAGATCACCAGGTGCCCGGTGTCGGCAAACGCCAACGCATGCTCCATGGTTTCGCGGTCACGAATTTCGCCGATCAGCACCACATCCGGGGCCTGGCGCAGGGTGTTTTTCAAGGCTGCGTGGAAACTGCGGGTGTCGACACCGACCTCTCGCTGGTTGATGATCGATTTTTTGTGCCTATGGATGTACTCCACCGGGTCTTCGATGGTGATGATGTGCCCGCTGCTGTGGCGATTGCGGTAATCGATCAACGCTGCCAGCGATGTCGACTTGCCCGAATCCGTGGCGCCGACAAACAACATCAGCCCCTGTTTGAGCATCACCGTTTCAAGCAACACGGCGGGCAGTTTGAGGTCTTCAAAGCGCGGGATATCGAGTTTGATATTGCGGGCCACGATCGATACGTCATTGCGCTGTTTGAAGATGTTGACCCGAAAGCGCCCGACTCCGACCAGAGAAACCGCCAGGTTCATTTCCAGCTCGCGGTCGAACTCTACACGCTGCTCGGCGTCCATAAGGGCCTCGGCAATCCGGGCGATCTCGCCGGGCTTGAATGCTTCGCTGGCCAGTGTTCGGAGTACACCATTAAACCGCCCGGTAGGCGGTGCGCCAGTAGACAGGTAAAGATCGGAACCCTCCTGGCTGGCCAGCATTTTTAGCAGCGAGTGAATTTCCATGGCAAAAAGATATCCGTTAAGCCTTCGATTGAACGAAAATCGCCGAGGCACGCCACTTTTCACGCGTCCGAGCGTCGACTCCTTCGAAGAATAGTAGATGCCCCTCAGTACAGACATGTAGCACTGCCATGATGCAGGAACCCTTATGAACGGATCCCCTACCGGCGGCGACGCCCAGGCCTTGATTGCCCGACTCGACTGGACACAAAGCCCGCTGGGTTCTGCCAGCCACTGGCCGCAGAGCCTGCGCACCGCCGTGGACATCGTGATTCACTCGCCCATGCCCATGCTGTTGTTATGGGGACCAGAGCTCTCACAGATCTATAACGACGGCTTTGCACTGTTGGCCGGCAACAAGCATCCGCAGGCTTTCGGACAACCCACGCACCAGATATGGCCAGAACTTAAAGACTTCACGACCCCCATTTATAGCGCTGTCCTACAAGGCCAAGTGCGTTCCTACAGTGAGCAGCGTTTCAGCCTGCTGCGCGATGGCGGCGAATCGGATTTCTGGCTGGACCTGACCTACAGCCCGATTCGTGACGAACGTGGACAGGTGTCCGGGATCCTGGTCACTGCCATTGAAACCAACGAGCGCCGACGCATCGCCCTGGAGCTCAAGCAACGCTCGGAGGCCAGCCTCAAGGCCCAGCACGAAACCGAAGAGCGTCTGCAACTGGCCCTTGCCGCCACTGACGCGGTGGGCACCTGGGACTGGGACATCGGCGAAGACCGCTTCATTGCCGACGCTCATTTCGCCCAGCTGCATGGCGTCGATCCGTCCCTGGCCAGCCAACTGCCTATCACCGCGTACCTCAACGGCGTGCACCCGCAAGACCGGGCCATGGTCACCCGCAGCATCAAACACTGCATCAGCCATGGCAGTGAATACGCCGAGGAGTACCGGCTACTGCAAGCCAGCGGCGAAGTGCGCTGGGTCTTTGCCCGAGGCCGCTGCTACAAGGATCACCACGGCCGGCCCCTGCGTTTTCTCGGTGCAGCCCTGGACCTGACCGAGCGCAAGCACACCGAACAGGCATTACGGCAAAGCCAGACCGAGTTGCAACTGATCATCAACGCCATGCCGGTGCTGATCGGTTATGTCGATCACGAGGAACGCTTTCGTCTGAACAACAGCGCGTACCTGGACTGGTACGGCTTGACCCCGCAGGAGCTGTACGGCAAAACCATTCGCGAAATACTCGGCGATGAACTCTATGCCACCCGCGTCGAACAGATCAGCGCAGCGCTGGCCGGCAAGGCGTGCAGTTTCGAGGCCTATTCGCCGCACCGCGACGGCCGACCGCGCTTTGCGCTGATGAAGTACCTGCCACGCTTTGGCCCCGATGGCGCGGTCAATGGGTTCTACATTTTCGTGATCGACGAAACCGAGCGTAAACAGACCGAAGAAGCCTTGCGCAACCTCAACGAGACGCTGGAAGAGCGGGTCGACACACGCACCAAGGCACTGGCTGAAGCCAACCATCGCCTGCAAAACGAAATGTTCGAGCGTGAGCGCGCCGAAGATGCGTTGCGCCATGCACAAAAAATGGAAGCCGTCGGCCAACTCACAGGCGGTATCGCCCACGACTTCAACAACATGTTGACCGGGATTATTGGCAGCCTGGACCTGATGCAGCGCTACATTGCTGATGGGCGTAGCGATGAGATCGGCCGCTTTGCCGATGCGGCCGTGTCGTCAGCCAATCGCGCGGCCGCCCTGACTCACCGACTGCTGGCGTTCTCCCGCCGGCAATCGCTGGACCGTCGACCGCTTGAGCTCAACACGCTGGTGCATTCGCTCGAAGAACTGTTGCGCCGCACCAAGGGCACGCATATCGAGCTGAAATTTCAGCTGGCACCTGAAGTCTGGTCGGTCAACACCGATGCCAACCAGCTGGAAAACGCCCTGCTCAACCTGGTGATCAATGCCCGCGATGCGATGCCTGAGGGTGGCAAACTGGTGATTGAAACCGCCAATAGCTACCTCGATGGCAGCGACATCAGCACCCTTGAGCCGGTCAAGGCCGGTGACTATGTGATGCTCGGCGTACGCGATAACGGTGCTGGCATGACCCCGCGCGTACTGGCCAAGGCCTTCGATCCGTTCTTCACCACCAAACCCATCGGCCAGGGCACCGGGCTGGGGTTGTCGATGATTTATGGCTTTGCCCAGCAATCCGGCGGCCATGTGACCCTCAGCAGTGAGCCGGGACAAGGCACGACGGTGCGCCTGTATTTGCCGCGCCTGCACAACGCGCCTCAGCACACCTCGCCGGCGGCAGTCAGCCTGGGCAGCCCCTATGCGACGGCGGGTGAGTCGGTGGTGCTGGTCGAAGACGATCCGGCAGTGCGCATGCTGGTGCTCAATGTGCTGAACGAACTGGGTTACATCACTCATGAGGCAGAAGACGCAAAAAACGCTCTGCCGTTGATCGAGTCAAACCTGCGCATCGATCTGCTGGTGACCGATGTCGGTCTGCCCGGTATGAATGGCCGGCAACTGGCGGAAATCGCCCGCCAGCATCGGCCAGGGCTCAACGTGCTCTTTATGACCGGTTACGCGGAAAAAGCCGCCGAACGTCAGGGCTTTCTCGAGGAGGGCATGGACCTGCTGGCCAAGCCCTTTACCCTTGAACAACTGGCCGGCAAGATTCGCCACATGATCCGCCGAACCGGTTGATTTGAGGCATAATCGCGCCCCGCCGACACAACCGCTCCAAGGTAACTGCCCCAATGAAAGCTCAAGCCCGCCATATTCTGGTGAAAACCGCTGAAGAGGCCGAACAGCTCAAACAACGCATCGCCAAGGGCGAGGCCTTTGATGTGCTGGCCAAGAAGTATTCCACCTGCCCGTCCGGCAAGCGCGGGGGTGACCTGGGCGAAGTTCGGCCTGGGCAGATGGTCGGCGCTATCGACGCGGTGATTTTCAAGAAACCGCTGCGCGTCGTGCACGGGCCAATCAAGAGCAAGTTTGGTTATCACCTGGTGCAGGTGTTTTACCGGGATTGATCGTTATCGACGTGGGTCCATTCAACCTCGGGAGATCAACGCCCCCGGCACCTGAATCACCCGACTCGCCAACCAATGCCCGGCCTCTGCGGCTTCTGCGGGGCTTGCGCCACGGAGCCGACTGGCCAGATACGCCGCGCTGAACGAATCCCCCGCCGCCGTGGTGTCTACCACCTGCTCGACGCGCAGCGCCGGAACCTCGAACGACTCACCGCCACAGCGAATCAGACACGGTTCGGCGCCCCGCTTGAGCACCACTTCCGGCGTGCCAATCTGCTCGTAGGCCGCGAACACCGCCGCACAATCGGAAAACTGGAACAGCGCCTGCTCATCGTCGACCGTCAACAGTGCCAGATCGACGTAGGGCAAGACTTCGCGGTACGCCGTCCGCGCCTGTTCGACGGTGCTCCACAAACGCGGCCGGTAGTTGTTGTCGAAGACAATCCGCGCATCCCGCTGGCGGGCTTCGATCAGTGTTCCAATGAGCTTTTTTCGCCCTTCATCGCCCAGCACCGCCAGGGTGATGCCACTGAAATACAGCACATCGTAATCCGGCAGTGCCGCGAGAATCGGCGCGGCCGCCGGCGTGGTGAAGCAATCGCGCACGGCGGCTTCGTTGCGCCAATAGAGGAAACGACGTTCACCCGAAGCATCGGTCTGGATGCAGTACAAACCGGGCAAACGCCCCGGCAAACGTTGGACCATGTCCAGGCCGATGCCTTCTTCAGACCAGCTCTGGCACATGGCGTCGCTGAAACTGTCATCGCCCAATGCGGTGACGTAATCCACCGTGGCCCCATCGCCCAATTCGCGAGACAGGTAGACCGCGGTGTTCAGGGTATCGCCACCAAAACTCTGTTGCAGACTGCCGTCGGCGCGCTGCTGCAACTCGATCATGCACTCGCCGATCAGCGCAATGCGCGGGGTATTGGGGCCAAGGGGGCTGATGGTGTTCATGGTTGTGGGGTCTCTGGTGTTTCGGTGTTGTCTGGTAGGGCCTCATCGCGAGCAAGCTCGCTCCCACACTGATCGTGCAAACACTGCAGTCAATGTGGGAGCGAGCTTGCTCGCGATGGCCGCGTCTCGGTCTGGAACCTAGAAACAGGTTTCCATGCTTTCGATGACGTTCAACTGCTCATCCACCAGGCAACCGGTTCGCCATTTGTCGAAGGTCAGGCACGGGTGAGAAGTACCGAACGAGATGATGTCGCCCACGCGCAACTGAACCCCGGGCGCTACCGTCATGAACGCGTGCTGATCCATCACCGCCGTCACGGTGCAGGCACTGACGTCATCACCAACGGCTGGTAACACACCCGCCCGGTAACGCAGCAATGGCAGCGGCAGCCCCGCGTCATACGCCACATCGCGCTTGCCCAGGGCGATCACCGCAAAACCCGGCTCCGGCAACGACTGCACATGCGCCCAGACTTCCAGCGCCGGGCGCAGGCCTTCGTGCAAGTCGCTGCGACGATCGAGCACACAACACTGCGCTTCCTTGTAGATACCATGGTCGTGAGCCACGTAACTGCCGGGGCGCAGCACGCTGAGGAAACGTCCGACGGCGTTCTGGGCTGCGAAGGACTCGGCGATCAGGTCATACCAGGCCGAGCCCGAGGCCGTGATGATTGGCTTGTCGATGGCGAAAGCAGCGCTGTCTTGCAGCTGCACCGCGAGGCGCACCAGGGACGCCGCAAAGCCGCGGATTCCGCTGACCGCCTGGTCGCCGTGAATCACCCCTTCGTAGCCTTCAATGCCGGTCAACGCCAACCCCAGTTGCGCCTTGATCGCTTCGGCCAGTGCCAGCACTTCGGCTTCGCTGCGGCAACCGCAACGGCCGCCGACCACACCGTACTCGATCATCACGTTCAGACGCAGACCGCGCGCGGCAAAAAATGCCCCGAGGTCGGCGACGTTATCCGGGTGATCGACCATGCAGTGGAAGTCGAATGCCGGATCCGCCAGCAACTCGGCGATCAGCGCCATGTTCGGCGCCCCCACCAACTGGTTGGCCATCAACACCCGGCGCACGCCATGGGCGTAGGCGGCGCGGGTCTGCACTGCGGTGGCCAGGGTGATACCCCAGGCGCCCGCCTCCAGCTGGCGGCGAAACAGCGACGGGGTCATGCTGGTTTTGCCGTGCGGCGCCAACTCGGCACCGCTGTTGCTGACGAACGCCTGCATCCAGCGAATGTTGTGCTCCAGCGCTTCGCGGTGCAGCACCAGCGCCGGCAGACTGACGTCACGCACCAGGTTGGCACCCGGATTGCCGATGCCCTTTTCCACGGCGGCGATGTTCAAGGCAGAAGACATGTTCTAACTCCTCACATGCGGCCGCGATCGGCCACTGTTATTCGTTGATGCGACGGGCCAGGTTGTTCGCGCTGTCGATCAGCACCCGGCGATAGTCGTTGTAATTGTTCTTGGCATCGGCCCTTGGGGCGACGATGCACAGGGTCGCAATGGCGACGCCGCTCGGGTCTTTCACCGGGGCGGCGAAACAATGGGTAAAGGTGTCGGCGACGCTGTCGAAGGAGAAAAATCCGTCGATACCGGCCTGACGGATTTCCGCCAGAAAACGCTCAAGCGGCAGACGTTCGCCGCCAGGCAGGATGAAGTCATCCTCATCGATCAGGTCGACGATTTCCTGGTCACTCAAATGCGCCAGCAACAAGCGCCCGGAAGCGGTCCACGGAATCGGTGCGTTCTCGCCAATGTCCGAGGAAATGCGGAAATGCCGCTCGCCTTCCTTCATCAGCGCCACCGTGTATTTGCGCCCGTTGAGCAGGCACATCTGTGCGGTTTCGCGGGTCTGGCTGACGATCTCCTGCAAGGCGTGATCGGCCTCGCGGCTCAGGTCGAAATGGCGCAAATGCGCCTGACCGAGAAAGTACAGTTGCCGGCCGAGGTAGACGTGACCTTCCTTGCCCACCGGTTCGAGAATCCGTCGTTCGAGCAGGGATGCGACCAGCTCGTAAACCGTGGATTTCGGACTGCCGATACCGCTGGCGATATCGTTCGGACGCAGCGGCTGGCCGACTTCCTTGAGGAAATCGAGGATATCGAACGCCCGGTCCAGACCGCGAGCCCGGCGCTTGATGGTGTCTTCGGTCATTTCAGTGGGTCCCCATTCAAATTCGCCCGTAGGAGCTGCCGCAGGCTGCGATCTTTTGATCTTGCCCTTCCGGCACCTCCAAAAACGCCAAAAGATCGTCCGAACGCGGCCCGAACCTTCGGCAGCTCCTACAAGAACAAATCAGGCCTTCTTCGCCTTATAAGCAATGCAATCAATCTCGACTTTGCAGTCGACCATCATGTTCGCCTGCACGCAGGCCCGGGCCGGTGCGTGTTCCGGGCTGAAGTATTCGGAGAACACTTTATTGAAGCTCCAGAAATCCCGTGGGTCTTCCAGCCATACGCCTGTGCGCACGACGTCTTCGAGGCCATAACCAGCCTCTTCGAGGATCGCGATCAGGTTGCGCAGGGTCTGGTGAGTCTGCTCGACGATCCCGCCGGCAATGATTTCACCATCCAGCGCCGGCACCTGGCCAGACACATGCAGCCAGCCATCGGCTTCGACCGCGCGGGCGAAAGGACGCGGCTGGCCGCCACCGGCGGTGCTACCCGTGCCGTAACGAGTAATGCTCATGGGTGTTTCTCCTGATTCGAAATTGACTGTTAAAAACGGGTGTTCTTGAGAAACTCCACCAAGCGCGGTGCTTTGAGAGCAAAGCAAACGCCATCAGCAGGCCGATCACGCAACCGATGGCGATCGACACCAGCGCCAGTTCAAGGCCCAGACCGAGCCCCGCCAGCAAAGTGTCGAAATCGCGCCAGACGGCAGCAAAGTTCAATTGATAGTTCATGGTCAGCAGTACCTTGAGCCGGGCGATTCATGACCGCCCCACTCTCACCGGATCATTTGAATGTCAGCAAATTGGGGATCCGTGCGTCAGACGATTGCACCACGAACTCGACCTTGCTCGGGTCATTGAACAAGCCCTTGGCGACCATCCGCCCGATGTCGATATCAAAACCCTGCAATTTGCCGTCCGCGCCCTGGAAGTGCCACGGCGCATTGGTGCTGCCCGTGCCCACGATCAAATGCCCGCGCTTCAATACGCTGTCGAGCTTGCTGTCTGCCGCCTGGGCAATGCCCACGGCAGAGGCTGTGGCCGCAAAGAGAAAAACACACGCTGTAAACAAGGAAAGTCGACGCTGCACGACGAGCACTCCAGGATGATTCCAATTCCGCTATACCGGAATTTGGTATGTGATAGCGGAATAGACAGCAGCAAGTGTGCCATAGGCTGCCGGAGAATTCCTGGGGATTTCGGTTAAGAATCGCAACGGACAACCCGCCGCCAGCGGCGACCGTCCCCATGGGATTTTTCTTCAGTTCGGAAATGCTCGCTACAACCTGAGAAAGCACGATGTGTGTCATAACGCTGCTCCTTGAAGTGCTTTTAATAGCGCTAAAAATGGCACTCCGAACAGCATCTGGCTTCTACCCTCTTGTCATAAGAATCGGAACACCTTGGCGGCAGCGCCTGAATCAGAGCCCCGCCTGTCAACAAAAATCCCTGAGAAGCTCAAAAGCGAAGTGGACAACCCCCCGATCCACTGCTTTCCTTTAATGGACCGATTGAAAAGCGCTCGCTCAAACCGAGAGGTTCGAGCAACGTAGCGGTTCGGGAGGGCCAATGTCGTTCAAAGTCATGATGGTTTTCGGTACTCGGCCGGAGGCCATCAAGATGGCCCCGTTGGCCCGGGTGCTGCGTCAGTGGCCGGGTATCGAGCTGAACATATGTTCCACCGGCCAGCACCTGGAGATGCTCAAACAGGTGCTCGACTCGTTCGAGTTGACGGTCGATGAAAACTTGCAAGTGATGACTCAGGGCCAGTCCCTCAACGGCTTGTCTGAGCAACTGCTGATCAACCTGGATAAAAGCTACGAACGCCTGCATCCGGACATCGTGCTGGTACACGGCGATACCACCACCAGCTTCATCGCCGCCCTCGCCGCTTTTTATCGCCATTTGCCGATCGGCCACGTCGAGGCCGGCCTGCGCACCGGCAACCTGCGCGCCCCCTGGCCGGAAGAAGCCAACCGACGTCTGACCGCAGTGATTGCCGACCTGCACTTTCCACCGACCCGTCACGCCCAGGACAACCTGCTGCGCGAAGGTGTGCCGCTGGAAAACATCGAGATCACCGGTAACACGGTGATCGATGCACTGATGTGGATGCGCACCCATCAGCAGGAAATCCAGTGGCACCCCGCCGCCAACTCAGCGCTGTCGGTGCTCGACGACAACCGGCGCATGGTGCTGATCACCGGCCATCGTCGGGAAAACTTCGGCGAAGGCTTCCGCAATATCTGCCAGGCCCTGGCCGACCTGGCCCTGCGCTATCCCGATGTCCAGTTCGTCTACCCGGTGCATCTGAACCCGCGGGTGCAAAGCGCCGTGTATGACGTACTTTCGGACAAGCCGAACATCTATCTGATCGCGCCTCAGAACTATCAGCATTTCGTCTGGCTGATGGGCCGTGCACACATCATCCTGACCGACTCCGGTGGCATCCAGGAAGAAGCCCCCGCCATTGGTAAACCGCTGCTGGTGTTGCGCGAAGTGACCGAACGGCCATCGGTGCTCGAAGGTGGCACCGTGTTGCTGGTGGGCACCGATACCACGAAGATCGTCAAAGAAGCCAGCCAGCTACTCGATGACGAGGCCACCTACAAACGCATGAGCCGCGTCCACAGCCCTTATGGCGATGGGCACGCCAGTGAACGCATCGCCAAACGTCTATGTACCTGGTTGAGCGCGCACTCGGCGAGTAGCACGGTATGAGCCTGGGGTTTGTCGATTTTTTTGCCTATGTACTGTTTGGCCTGAAATACCTTGCGATCACCTTGGCCTTGTTGATGTTCGTGCTGGGTCTCGATGATCTGTTCATCGACCTGGTGTACTGGAGCCGCACGCTGATCCGACGCTGGCGGATCTACGAAAAGTTCAAACGTGCCGATGAAAAGCGGCTGTATGAGATCCCCGAAAAGCCCCTGGCGATCATGGTTCCGGCGTGGCACGAAGTCGGCGTGGTCGGTGAAATGGCCCGGCTCGCGGCCTCGACCCTCGACTACGAGAACTACCAGATCTTCGTCGGCACCTACCCCAACGACGCCGAGACCCAGGCCGACGTCGATGCCGTGTGCCAGCACTATCCCAACGTGCACAAAGTGGTCTGCGCCCGCCCCGGCCCGACCAGCAAGGCCGACTGCCTGAACAACATCATCGACACGATTTTTCGCTTTGAAAGCGACGCGAAAATCGAGTTCGCCGGGTTCATCCTGCACGACGCCGAAGACGTGATATCGCCGATGGAGTTGCGCCTCTTCAACTACCTGCTGCCGAGCAAGGACCTGATCCAGATTCCGGTCTATCCCTACGCGCCGCAATGGAACGCCTTCACCGCCGGGCACTATGTCGATGAATTCGCCGAGAACCACGGCAAGGACGTAATCGTGCGCGAGGCGCTGACCGGCCAGGTGCCGAGCGCCGGCGTGGGCACCTGTTTCAGCCGCAAGGCGATCAGCGCCCTGCTGGAAGATGGCGATGGCATCGCCTTCGACGTGCAAAGCCTGACTGAAGACTACGACATTGGGTTTCGCCTCAAGCAAAAGGGCATGAAGTGCATCTTCGCCCGCTACTCGGTCACCGACCCGGAACTGGCGCTGGAGCAGAAGTGGGTCGTGGGTATGAACCGCGCGTTCTCCCAGGTCATCTGTGTCCGAGAACATTTCCCGCGAGATCTGCAACATGCGATCCGGCAAAAATCGCGCTGGATTGTCGGCATCGTCTTCCAGGGCACCAAGAATCTGGGCTGGAGCAGCAAGGGTTCGCTGAACTATTTTCTCTGGCGCGACCGCCGGGGCCTGATCGCCTACCTGCTGAGCTTTATGGTCAACCTGTTGCTTCTGGTATTGGTGAGCATGTGGCTGATGACGCTGCTCTCCCCCGAGGCCTGGCGTTTCCCGTCTATTCTGTCCGACAGTCCATTGCTGTCGACACTGCTCTGGCTCAACGGCCTGATGCTGCTCAACCGGCTGTTCCAGCGCGCCTGGTTCGTGACCCGTTTCTACGGTCTGGGTCAGGGCCTGCTGTCGGCACCACGGATGATGTGGAGCAACTTCGTCAATTTCTTCGCCAACCTGCGCGCCCTGCGCCAGGTCATGGCGATGGGTGATTCACGCCGCGTGGCCTGGGACAAGACCACCCACGAGTTCCCGGCGCTGGCCGAGGCCCAACGCACACCGCTGGGCCATCGACTGGTAGAAAAAGGCCTGCTGACCGAAGAGCAACTGGAAGCCGCGATCACCAACCCGGTGCGCCGCCGCCTCGGCCATGAATTGCTGCTGCGCGGGCACATCAACAGTACCCAACTGGTCGAAACCCTGGCCGAGCAACTGGACCTGGAGTGGGCACCGCTCAATCCGTTCAAGCTTGACAAACAGCTGATCGACCGCGTGCCACGCAAAGTCGCCACCCACTATGGCGTGTTGCCTGTCACCGAAGAAGGTACAACCCTGGTGCTGACCTCCGAAGGTCCGGTCAGTCAGGTTTCGCTGGGCGCCATCAGCCGCCAATTGAAACGCCCGGTTCGCTGCCGTCTGGCGCCGCAGGGCCGAGTCACACTGGGTATCCGCTACTGGTATCCCAGCGCTCTGCAAAACGAGGAAGTCCGTCACATGCTGCACGTGCTTGAGCGTCATCAGGACGATGAAGCCCTGTTGGAACGTGTCGGCCACCACCAGGTATTGCTCGGCAACCTGCTGCAAGTGCGCGGTATGGTCCCGGCAACGCTGTTCAATCAGGCGCTGATTGACTTCGACGCCGAGCACATGTCGCTGGGCGATCACCTGATCGAACGCGGCATGATCACCCCGGAAATTCTGCAGCAGGCGCTGGCCGAACAATCCTCTGAACAGCAAGCGGCTTTCCGCATTGCCCGGGAGGTCGAATGAAGCCGGGAATTCGTCATCAACTGGTGCTCGCTAGCCTGTTGCTGAGCCTGAGCGCTGCCAGTTGGGTAGAAGCGGCGCCGCTGAGCGATTTCGAGCAGTTCCGCAGTTTTCCGTACATGGACCGCAGCTACCGCGAAGCGAAACAAGGTAACTGGAGTGAAGTCGAACGGTTGATGCGCCACCTGCTGACGCTGGTGCCGAACAACGAAGAAGCCCGTGCAATGCTGGTCGAGTCCCTGGCCAAACAGCGTCGATACAAGGACGCAGTAGAGGCCCTGCCAGATACCCCGGGCAACAGTGACACCCTGCTCGAACTGCGCCTGACCTGGATCGAACAGGATCCGCCCGCGGCCAGCGAAGTCGAGCGCTGGATCGCCAACAGCCCTGCGAACCAGCGGGTCCGTCTCTGGCAGTCCTACAGTTTGAGCCTGGCCAAACAGGGTGGCGCGGCCCGTGCCCATGACTGGCTTGCCCACCTGCCCGCCCAGGGCAACGATAATGTCCTGCACCTGGCTCGCGCCAACTGGGCCGAGCAATTGCATGACTGGGACGATGTCATCCAGGAGTTGGCACCCCTGGCAGAGCGTAAGCAACTGGACGCCGAAGGTTGGCAACGACTGGCCAACGCCTATGTGCAACGCCTCGAAGAACAGCCTTTGCAGGACCTGTTGCAACAGGCACCGACCCCGGAGGCGGCACGCAAGGCGCGGCTGGCGATGGTCGACCGGGCGGTTGCCATGGGCCATCTCCAACAGGCTCAACGCTGGATGCAATCACTGCCGGCCAGCGACCTTGCCGATCCGGCCCAGCGCCAACGACTGTGGGAACTGGCACGGCAAACCGGCGACACGCAGGCCGTGCAACGCCTGAGCGGCGAGTTGCAGCGCCCGTGCCTGGAAACCGCAGAATGGCTGTCCCGTCGCGATCCGCAAGCCGCACTCGCCCAATTACGTGGCTGCTCGCCAAACGATGATCCGCAGACCTGGCTGGTTCTCGCGCAACGCCTGCAAGCCACCGACTTGCTACAAAACCAGCGCCTGCCCGAACCTTGGGACAGTAAACGCCGCGAACGCTTGCTCGATGTCTGGCAGCAACAGGGCCAGAGCGACAAAGCCATGGCCTGGCTCGCCAGCCAACCGCAATCCGCCGACGTACTGAAGCGCCGTGCCGAACTGCTCCAGACGCTGGGCCGTAACGGCGAGGCAACAACGCTGTGGGAACAGCATTACCAGCAGACCGGCAACCTCGACTCACTCAATCAAGCCACCTACCTGGCGTTCAACAACGGCCAGCGTGATCACGCGCAGCAATTGCTGGAAGATGCCTTTGACCGCCACGGCGCACGCCTGCCGTCGGTCGTACTGCAACGTCTGGCCGGGCTCTATGGCTCGTCGTCGGCGACAACCCCGGCTCAGCAAAAACGCATGATTTTGTTGTTAAGCCGGGTCGACGCCGCGACGCGCGGCCAATTGCTCGGACAACTGGCAGAGAACGGCCAGTGCGATGCGGTACGCCAGGCGATCGGCGCGCAACCTGCCGATGCCGACGAATTCCGCGCCCTGGGTCGTTGCGCCATGCCAGACCGGCCAGGTGAAGCGGTGGTCTATTACCAGAACGCGGAGAAACTCGCTGATCGCGGCAGCCGCTTGCCGCTGGCCTATGCCCTCGAAGCCTCCGGCGACTCCACCGGCGCCTTGCGCATCTGGCGCAGCGTGCCGGACCGCGAACTCACCGAAAACGCCCGTCTCACTGCCAGCCGCAGCGCATTGACCGTCGGTGACACCGACGCCGCCGAACGCTATTGGCAGCAAAGCCGCACCCGCGGCAGCAACGAATGGGCCCTTGGCGCGGCAATCGCCCAAGCCAAGGGCAATAACGCACTGGCACTTGAGCGTCAGCGCCAGGCATTGCAGCAAGCCCCTGACGCCGGGCATTTCTATGCCGCCTCGGTGACCGCGCAAAAGGCTGGTGATCTGCCGCAAAGCACGGAGTGGCTGGCCGAAGCCGTGCGTCGCGACCCGAAAAACCCGCGCTACAGCGCCGACTACGGCATGCGCCTGGCTGGGGCCGAAACCCGCCAAGAGCGAGCCAGCGCGATTCCCTACCTGCAAACCGCCACCCACAATTTCCCCGAGGACTATAGCCTCGGCGAGACCCTTGCCTGGCGCTACGACGACGTCGAAGACAGCGCTGCGGCCCGCAAGGAACTGCGCCGGATCATCGACCTGGAACAAAATCCGGTGGCCGCTGACGACGACAGCGGCAGCCTCGAAGCTCGCCGTTATCGTCAGCGTCGCGCCCACGAAACCCTCTCCAGACGCGACAGCCTGACCCTCGCCAGCACCTGGTCGCCGGCCGGGGTTTCGACCAACAACATCCTGCGTCCCGACAACACCCAAGGCACTGCTCGCCACCCCGCCTCGCAAAATGTGCAGGTGGCGATGTGGGACCATGCGTTGGGCGATGAGCCAAGCCGCGCCGGCAGCACGCTCTCGGTCTATGGCCGGGCATTGCTGGGCGGCGCTGGTCGCTCCAGTTACGCAGAATCCCTCGGCACGGGGCTGGGCTTGCGCTACAAGCCCTGGAGCACCGCGAACATCAACCTCTACGCCGAGATCTACACACAGAGTGCGTTCGACACCGGTGACAGTCATGGCCTGAGCCTCGGTGAGCTTCTCAATCCCGGGCAGCTGCGGGACCAGCTCAACGACCACCGCAAAGATGGCCACACCAACACCGACTACTTGCTGCGCGCCACCGCCTCGTTCCTCGATCAAGGCCGGTTCCGAAACGACTGGCGGGTCGATGAAAGTGACTGGGAGGAACGTTTTCTTTACCTCGACGCGGCGTGGTGGACCAAGGCCGGTGACCATCAATGGCTGTCGCGCTTCCAGCAAGGGCACACCTGGAAGCTGCCGTTCAACAGCGCGCAAACCCTCATGCCGTATGGCTTCCTTGAGTTCGCCAGTCAGGACCCGAACAACGACTGGCGTCAGGACCTGCGCACCGGTCTCGGTCTGCGCTGGCAATGGTGGTTCGACGACGACACCTACAACGCCTACCGCGCGCACCTGACTGTGCGCACCGAATATCAGCAGTCGCTGGGCGGCAATTTGTATGAAGGTGGCAATGGCGTGCTGTTGGGCGTGGAGTTGAACTTCTGATGAGCCGACTGATGCTTCTTCTCTGCCTGCTGTTGCTTGGCAGTCAACAGGTCCGCGCTGATGAGCGGATTTTCTACCAGCCGTTGAATGTCGACGCCAGTCTCAGTCAGGCGCAATGGCGACAGGTCTGGCAAGACAGCGCCAAACAAGGCGCGACCACGGTCATCGTGCAGTGGACGGCGTACGGTGATTCAGCCTTTGGCGAAGCCAACGGCTGGCTCGCCAACAGTCTGCGCGAGGCCCAGGCACAGGGGTTGAAACTGGTGCTCGGGCTGTCCATGGACCCGGCGTATTACCAGCGTATCGACCCGCTCGACAGCGCCGGGCTGGCGTCCTACTGGCAAGCGCAACTTGGGCAGTCACTGGCCCAGCAGCAAAAACTGCGCAAGGACTGGAAGCTGCCCGTCAGCGGCTGGTACTTGCCACTGGAACTGGATGACGCGCACTTCATGGCTGCCGACAGGCGCGAGCACCTGCAACGGCAACTCCAGGACTTCGCCAGCCAACTCGACGCGCCGCTGCACATCAGCGCGTTCAGTGCCGGCAAGCTCGCGCCGCAGGTCAATGCGAACTGGCTAGGTGAACTGGCCCGCAGCGGGATTCAGGTCTGGTGGCAGGACGGTGCCGGTACGGGACGCTTGCCGCCGCTGGTACGCAACAGTTACGCCAGCGCTCTGCCTTGCTCCGTCGGTATCGTGCGTGAAGCATTCCGTCAGGTCAGCGCCGAAGGCCAGCCATTTCGCGCTGAACCGGCAACCCCGGACACCACGTCCAGCGGCTGTCATCCGACAGCCGTGTTCGCCTTGCGCTACCGTCCGTGGGGACGGGTGATTCTGGACAATCAACATAAAAACAAGGTTGGCGATGTACACAGCCATTGAAACTCAGCAAGGCGAAGCCCGCGACGGGCGTCCCCTTGCGCGTGAGGCCTGCTTTCTCGAAATAGCCGGATGGCGGCACCGAAACAGCGTGATGGCAAACTGGAATTTCAGCGAAGTTCAGCAATACTTCGTCGCGAACGGATTTCGCTGTCCACCTGCACAGGTGGACTCAAGGAGCAACCGCCTCATGGACGTACCCTGCCTTCTGCGCGCCACCCTGATTGGCAATCTGCTACTGGCCGGACTTCCCGTTGCCCAGGCCCACACCCTGGGCCACGGTGCGACCGAGAACCTGAAAAGCTTTGCTCCGGCATCACCCGACACACCGTATCTGGAGGTGCTGCATCAATGCGTCAGCCAGCAGGACACCGACAAAGGTCAGTTGCTCTCAGGGCTCGGCGGCACACGCTATCCATTGGTGAGCCTCAAGGACGCCGAACACGTCGAAGCCTTCTACAGCCAGGGCATCGCCTTGCAATATGGCTTCAACTTTTCCGAGGCGATTCGGGCATTTTACCAGGCCAGCCGCTTTGACGAAGGCGCGGCGATGCCCTATTGGGGCATCGCCCTGTCGGCCAGTTCCAACATCAACAGCGATGCCACCACTGGCTGTGATCAACTGGCCTACCGCTCGGCACAAATAGCCCTGGACAACGCCACGGCTCGCCTCAAGGACCCGGCCGCCAAAGAGCGCTTCAGCGAACGTCAATTGCAGCGCGAGGTCGATTACGCCAAGGCATTCCTGACTCTCTACAGCGAGAAGGACGGCAAGCTCAGCCTGCCCGACGAAGGCAAGCGGCGCTACGCCGATGCGATGAAATCCCTGTCGGAAAACTACTTCGACGACCTCGACGCCGCCACGCTGTATGCCGACGCCCTGCTCAACCTCCGTCCCTGGAAATGGTGGGAGGGTGATGAATCGGTGTCCGATGAAGTGAAACCCACCTCCGCCGCCTACGAGGCATTACAAGTGCTCAACCGGGTGCTGGTGCAGGACAAACTGCACATCGGCGCCAACCACTTCTATATCCATGCCATTGAAGAGTCGCCATTCCCCGACAGCGGCTTGCCCATGGCCGAGCGCTTTCGCGATCAGAACCCGGCCATCGGTCATCTGGTGCACATGGCTTCACACATCTACCAACGCACCGGCAACAATGCCCTGGCCAGCGTTGCCAACTACACGGCGGTGTCGGTCGACCGCGCCTACACCCATCAGGTCGACCCGCAGAGCCCGTACGCGCTGCACTACCTGGGACATAACATTCACTTCCTGACCTGGACGTTATCCATCGAGGGGCGCCAGAACGAAGCGATGAACATGGCCGAGGAACTGGTGGAAAACACCACCCGCTACGCCGCACTGGATTTCCTCTGCAAGCAGTACCCCGAAGAGATCGCCACCAAGTCCGACTACTTCTACGCCGTGCCCTATTACTTCGCCGTACGCTTCGAAGACTGGGAAGCCCTGAAGCGAATCGAACCGAAGATCAACGCCGGCTTGCAAACCATCAACCAGACCTGCGCTGCGGCGAACAAATACGGTACTTTGACCGCACCTTACACTCGGGTCATGGCGGCCTACGCCAACGCCTACCAAAAACTGACCGCCGACGGCCTCGACAGCAGCGCTGCTCGTGATGCCCTCAAAGGTTATTGGCAGGCTGTCAACGCAGCCTTGAGCACGAATCCGGACTTGAGGTATGGCAGCAACAAAGCCGTGGAGCTGTTCCGCATTGCCAACCTGATCCTGCTCAACAAAGCTCAGGGCAGCAGCCATGGAACACTCGATATGGCGGCACTCAGGGACGCCGGCACGGAGGTGTTCGGCAAGGATCAGAAACAGGAGTTGAACGCCGATCTCCAGGCCCTCGAGGGTGACAGCAATGCGCAGATCATCGCGGCCTGGCGCAAGGCCGTGCAAATCCAGGACGCGCTCGACTACAACGAGCCGCCGGACTGGTATTACACACTACGTGAGTCTTTGGGCTATGCGTTGCTGACCCAGGGGCAATACGTGCAAGCCGAGCGGGTGTTCCGTGAAGACCTGGCGGGCAATCGCCTCAGTGGCCGTTCACTCAATGGCCTGAAAATCAGCCTGGAGAAACAGCCGGGCAAAACCGTACCGGCACTGCTGAACGAACAACTGCAAACCGCCTGGCGCAATGCGACCGTCAACCCGGCCCCGAAAAACTGATGGTTACGCACTCCTCGTAGGAGCTGCCGCAGGCTGCGGTCTGTTGATTTTCAAGATCAAAAGATCGCAGCCTGCGGTAGCTCAGGGGGTCAGTGAAACAGCCGCAATTGGAACGGCCAGCGCCATCGCGCCGGTTGGGTTCTTTGCAACCGTTCCAGCAGCATCCAGCCCATCGCCAGCAACATCATGGGCAAGTGCACTTGTTCGGCCAGCATCGGCAACAGCATCAGTGCCCAGCACGAGCCGATGCACCAACCACCGCTGGTCACACCATAGGCCAGACAATCCCTGATGAACCCCCAGCCGAACGCCGAAATCCTTGGCTGGTGATGACAGCGGTTCAGGTACCGTTGTTTGAGCGGCGACGCCTGCCACACCAGGCACACGGCCAGAGTGACGACAAACGCCATCGCCTGCGAAACCCCAAACATCACCCGCGCTGCTATTACTGAGGTCATGAGCAACAGACCGGCTAGCGTCCAGACGCTGGCGAAACCCAGCACAAACAACACCACCGCCTGCCAGCGCTTCCTCAGCAAACTGCGCTGCCACACATAAGTCAGCGGATGGACCAGCAGCAAGGGGGTCATCGCCAGCAACATCAATAGCCATGAAACCACTAACTGGCGGGGAGGATTGAACAGCAACACCTGTTCAATCCCCTGCCAGCTCGCGGCATAAGCAAGAGGCACGAAGGCTCCGCAGAACGCCGGGATAGACAGCATCTGCACCGAACCGAGGAGCAGCCCCCAACCTGCCAGGCTGATCAGGATCAGCCATGGCAGGAAGCCTCGGGTCACGACCTGGATGAGGTATGGCCCCATCTTCAGTCGCCTTGCCGGTAGACACTCACGCGACCGACCGTGATGTTGTCCTCGGCCTGAAC
Organism: Pseudomonas frederiksbergensis; assembly: GCF_001874645.1. Classification (NCBI taxonomy): domain Bacteria; kingdom Pseudomonadati; phylum Pseudomonadota; class Gammaproteobacteria; order Pseudomonadales; family Pseudomonadaceae; genus Pseudomonas; species Pseudomonas frederiksbergensis. The sequence goes on along the minus strand of NZ_CP017886.1, from coordinate 5,161,675 downwards.
ATCGGTTACCGGCACAAAGCGCACTTTCAATTTCGCCAGAATCGGGTGGCCGCTGGCACTGAGCTTGTCGAAGACATCAGTGATCTCCAGCACATGGCTCACGCCCTTGCCGCCATGCTGGCTGTCCGGACTACTGGCCTTGCGCACGCCGAACAGCGAGATCGACCCGACGTATTGGTCAGGCAGCGCCGACAACTGTCCCTCGACCGGCAGGCTGACGTACACGTCGAAGGTCGCCGCGTCATTGTTTCCGCGGATGTTTTCCAGGTTGAGGTACACCCGATCCAGGGAATGCTCCGCAACCGCGGGGGCAAAGGCCCGGGATTTCAGATTGCCCATCAGCGTGCCCGAGGTGCTCTGGTCGAGTTGCAACGGCGTCTCGACTGTAGCGCCGGTCAGGGCGATGGCTTTGTCGTTGGCGCCGAGCAGTTCGGCGGGTGATTGGGCGCTCATGGACTTTTCCTTCACGGCTGCAGCACCAAGAGGCTCGGGGCTTGCGCGCAGGGTTTCCAAGCGTTGTTGAAACGCCCGCGTACCGTGCAGCGGGTCGGACGTATCCTCATAACTATAGTCCAGCTTCGGTGCCCGGGTATCGAGCATGTCAGACACCTTGAACGGCCACGGCTGGCCGCTGACCGTCGGTACCACGAAGCCGCGACCCGGGGTCGGCGGACCATTGAGCCACGCACTGGTGAGCGGATTGTGGTTCTGCCGGTCGCGCTGCAGCCACACATCCCAGAGCCGGTCGATGTTGGCGTGATGCAGCCAGAATATCGGGTCCAGAGCGGCGGTATCCGGATCGATCATCAACCCCGGTACCCGGCTGCCCTGTTGCTGGCCGCCCACGGCGACGTGCACGTAGTTGTGCGGTTGCGACTCGAGCTGACCGCTGACCTGGCCATAGTGCTCGAACACCGTGACCGGACCACCGAAGCCTGGAGAGCCACCACCGGCACCACCGGCGAAATCATGATCGGTGAGGGCCGGGCGCAGATTGATCCGCTGCTCGTTGAGCACCACCACCCCATTGCCGGTCGGGCCAAACCGGCGAGCCACAAACAAGGGATTCTGCTCACCGTTGGGCAACGTGGTCTCGGCGAAACAGGCGGGCAGATTCAGCGTCTGCTGGTTCTCGTTGTAGTTCCAGTAAGGCAGGGCCCAATCACTTGGCCCTCCGAGACCGACGATGGCCTTGCGGACGATCTGTTCGAATGAAGCAAGATAGCCGCGGTGCCACGGCAAAAAGTACCAGGTCTGGTGCTGGCACTGGTTCCAGTAGGTGTCCTGATCTGTCTGGGACGGCAGCTGCTCATTCGGTCGCAGATAACCGGCGCTTTGCCAAAGCGGAACGTCGATACCGTGAATCGCCGCCAGAAACCGCCAACTGGTGTGATCAGTGATTGGCCTTTGCTGCAGGACTCCGACACCGCGCGCATACCACAACAACGCATCGCTCCAGCCAGAACCCAGATTCCATACATCACGCCGTACATTCGCCATGGTAGATCTCCCTGAAAAACCGCGTGGATGAGGAGCGCACTCCTCAGCTGGCAACGGTAGATCAAGTGATGTCAATCTGCCGCACGATTCCTGTGAAAGCAGACCGGCGGCATGACGTTCACGGCCAGGCTGAATCGGTCAGCATTTACCGCCCGGAAAAACGCAACCGCGAGAGCATTCGCAGGTCGCCGTCCAGGTAGTAGTCATTGGTCCAACTGTCATCCACCGCCAGTGGCGGAACCTGCTTGAGGTCCTCTTGTTTGGCGGCATAGCGGAAGCGGTAATGCTCGTAGAAGCGCAGCAATTCCAGCCCGTAACGGTCGGCCAGATCGGTGTCACCGCGAATGATCAGGAAGTTTTCGTCGTTGCCTTCACTCGCGTTGATGCTCAGGTTGTGACTGCCGCTGATAATGGTCGGCGCGTCGGTGGTGAAGTCGACGACGATAGCTTTTAGGTGCACCAGCAGATCGCCCTTCTGGCCTTTCATGCTTTCCTTGAGCCAGCCCTCGATGCCGGTGTTGAGCAACGCGGTGGCGGCGAAATCGGCCGTGCGGTCGGCGTGAAAACCGGTGATGCGGCTGGCGGTGTTTTGCAGGCCATAACGCAGCACATCGTCGTGGGGCTGGCCGAGCAAGGCGTTGAGAATTTCATCCGGCAGCGCGAACGCGGTGACGAACAAAACGTCCTTCTTCGCCGCATTGATGATCTCGACGAATTGCTGCAGATCGGCCTGGCCGGTACGCGGTGAGAAACCGACAAACAATGGCTGCGACGGGTCCATCGGGTTGTTCTTGGTCAACCACGTACGGGTGGCGCCCACATCGGTCGGCGCGGCCCAGATCTGCTCGAACACTTGCAGGTAGCGGGTGGCCACAGCGGCATTGTCCAGCACATGCACCACGTTGGCCTGGCGATAGACACCGTTGTCGGTGAAATTGGTGCTTCCACACAGTATCGACGCTGGCCGATACTCCCCACCACCATCGACCTTGCTCAGGACGATGAACTTGTCGTGGAAGATCGCGTGGGTCACCCGCCCCCGTTTGCTTTCGGCGGGAAGCTTGGCCAGGCTCTCTTCATTCATGGTGGTGTCGGTATCGCCGGGCTTGGCGTGATACAGCACCCTAACCTTGGCGCCTCGCCCGAATGCCGCGTTGACCGCATCGATAATAGTCGGCAGCTGATACTCGTAAATCGCAATGTCCAGCGCCCATTGACCGTCTGCGGCGCGTTCGATGAAACCGGTGATCTCCTCCAGCAAGCCGTTCTCCAACCATTGCCGTGGCGCGGCGGGCCAGTCGTCGAGGGACAGGTTCTTGTTGGCACTCAGCTGTGCATCCAGTTCGGGAAACTCTCGGGAGAACGCCTGACTGGCCGCCACTGCACGATTGAAAATGACATGCTGGCCTGCCGGCAGGCCATTGTCGGTGGTGACCGTCACCGCCAGGGCCTCGCCCAATTGCGGCGCATCCGGCGTGCCATAAGCCAGGTGAACCCGGTAGTTGATCGTTACCCCGGGTTTGACGGTGTAATCGGCCCAGCGAAATTTCTGCAACGGTGCGCTGTCGCTGGGCGTCGCATTGTATTGAGGAAAAGTGTGGGCCTTACCAGGGAAGGTCAGGCTGTTGAACAGAAACTCCCAGGGCCCGCTGCCCTGTTGTTTTTCGATGGCAAAACCGAGCAGGCCTTTGCGTCTGGGCTCGGCCAGGTCCATGGCGAGCAACACGCCGTTGGTTCCGGCATAGGCTTTGACGCGGAAATCGTCCTGACTGTTAGCGGATAGAACACGCATGGTTCACTCCTGTGATGGGCTGAACCCACAGCATAGGTGCTGTGGGCTGTTTGGCAGATTAAAGTGTGTCGATATGCCGATAGTCTGCGTTCAACTGGTGTGCCAGGGCTTTCGCCCGACCCAATCGAATCGGCCCGCGCTCGATGTCTACCAGCAACGCCGGACAATTGAGCGCGACCAGCGCTGGCGGATCCTTGAGGCGGCCATCGGTCAGCAGCAACACCCGTTGTTGCTCTGCCGGAAAACGCTTTTGCCGCAACGCCAGCCAATGCGCCGCTTCATCCAGGGCAGCCAGCAGCGGCGTACCACCGCCCGCGCCTAACGCGTCGAGCCAGTCGCGCAGGCTGGCCGAGGCTTTCAGACCTTGCACCTGCCACTTCGGCGCAGCGCCACTGGCGGTCAACAGCGCCAGTCGCGCACGTTGGCGATAGGCGTCGTCGAACAGTTGCGCCAACAGGCCTTTGGCGTCGCTCAACGCCTGATGACGCCGGGTCGAGGCCGAGGCATCGACAATCACCAGCCACAGCTCATGGGGCGAACGACTGCGCAGGTGAAACAGCAGATCTTCGCGCTGACGCGGACGGCCGTTGAGCAGCGTGCCGGGCCAATTGATCGAGCCGCTGCTGGTGGTTCGACGCTGGCCTTGCCTGCCGTTTTTCAAGTGTCCTGCGCGGGGTTTGGCATTCGCCCCCGCGTCAGATCGAGGGCGAATGCCTAGGGCTTTTTTGGCCAGCTCGGCACTTCACGACGGGCACCAGTGGGCAATGCCTGAGCGGGCATTTCTCCCCATTGGCCCTGGCCTTCGCCAGGGTTCGGTTGCTGGGCTGCGGACGCGTCTGGCGCAGGGTTCTGGCTTGGCGCAGACGGCGGCGTGTCGCGACGACGATGGCGCAGGGCAAACTCGGCCACTGCGTCGATATCGTCCTCGCTGATCGCCTCAGCCCCACGCCACGCTGCATGGGCGCGAGCGGCACGCAGCCAGACCAGATCGGCGCGCAAGCCGTCGACCCCGGCGGCAAAACAACGCTCGGTGATCTGCGCCAGCGCCTGATCGTCCAGAGGAATACTCGCCAGTGCCGCACGAGCGCGCTGGCAGCGTTCACGCAATGCCTGCTGTTGAGCTTCCCATTGGGCGCAGAAAGCCTGGGGATCGCTGTCGAAATCCAGCCGGCGACGGATGATCTGACCGCGCTCAAGCGGCGCCGTGTGACCGCTGAGGGCGACGTTCAGGCCAAAACGGTCGAGCAGTTGCGGACGCAGTTCACCCTCTTCCGGGTTCATGGTGCCGATCAGCACGAAGCGCGCCGAATGCCGATGGGAAATGCCGTCGCGCTCAATCAGGTTGGTGCCGCTGGCAGCGACGTCGAGCAGCAAATCCACCAAATGATCGGGCAACAGATTTACTTCATCGACATACAACACGCCGCCGTCGGCCTTGGCCAACACACCGGGGGAAAACTGCGCACGGCCTTCGCCCAACGCGGCGTCCAGATCCAGAGTGCCGACCAGCCGCTCTTCAGTCGCGCCCAAAGGCAAGGTGACGAACTGCCCGCTGGCGAGCAAATCCGCCAGGCCACGCGCCAACGTGGACTTGGCCATGCCCCGCGGGCCTTCGATCAGCACACCGCCGATTTTCGGGTCGATGGCCGTCAGGCACAGCGCCAGTTTCAGGGCATCGGCGCCGACCACGGCTGAGAGGGGGAAATGCGGGGTGTCGGTCATCGGGATTTCTCGTTCGTGATAGGGGCCTCGTTAAAAGATCGCAGCCTTCGGCAGCGCCTACGCCGAACACATTTCCCCGTAGGAGCTGCCGCAGGCTGCGATCTTGCCAGGCTTGGCCGCTGCAACAAGGTCAACTGTCTTCTTCAATATCCAACAGCAAATTCTCCAACGCCTCCCGATAAGCCCCGGGCTCCTGCCACATCCCGCGTTGCTGAGCTTCGAGCATGCGTTCGGTCATGTCGCGCAAGGCGTGCGGATTATGCTGCTGGACGAATTCGCGGGTCGACGGGTCAAGCAAATAAGCGTCGGCCAGCAAGACATACTGATGGTCGTCAATCAGCTGCGTGGTGGCGTCGAAGGCGAACAGGTTATCGACGGTGGCCGCCAGTTCAAAAGCACCTTTGTAGCCGTGCCGCTTGACCCCGTCGATCCACTTCGGGTTGGCCGCCCGGGAACGAATCACCCGGTTCAGCTCTTCCTTGAGTGTGCGGATCTTCGGCAAGTCCGGCTGACTGTGATCGCCATGGTAGCTCGCCGCCGCTTCGCCGCTGAGGCTTTCGACGGCGGCGAGCATGCCGCCCTGGAACTGGTAGTAGTCGTTGGAATCGAGCAAGTCGTGCTCGCGATTGTCCTGATTTTGCAGCACCGCCTGAACCTGACTCAAGCGCTGGGCAAACTGCTGCCGAGCCGCCGTGCCCTCATCGGAACCGCCGTAAGCGTAGCCGCCCCAATTCAGGTAGACCTCGGCCAGATCCTCGCGACTTTGCCACAAACGCCCATCGATAGCGCCCTGCACGCCCGCGCCATACGCACCGGGCTTGGCGCCGAAGATCCGCCAGCCGGCCTGTCGGGCGGCGGCCTCTTCGTCCAGACCGGCGTGCATCAGCGCTTCACGCTCGCTGCGGACCTTGGCCGCCAACGGATTCATATCATCGGGCTCGTCCAGCGCGGCAACCGCTTGCACGGCCGCGTCAAACAATCGAATCAGGTTGGCGAAGGCATCGCGGAAGAACCCGGAGACACGCAACGTCACGTCCACGCGCGGGCGGTCGAGCAGGCTCAGCGGCAGAATTTCAAAGTCGTCGACCCGCTGACTGCCCGTGGCCCAGACCGGACGCACGCCCATCAGCGCCATGGCCTGGGCGATATCGTCGCCGCCGGTGCGCATGGTCGCCGTGCCCCAGACCGATAAACCCAGCTGACGCAAATGATCGCCGTGGTCTTGCAGGTGCCGCTCAAGTATCAGGTTCGCCGACTGGAAACCAATACGCCAGGCGGTGGTGGTCGGCAGGTTACGCACGTCCACCGAGTAAAAGTTGCGCCCGGTGGGCAGCACATCGAGGCGGCCGCGACTCGGTGCGCCGCTGGGACCAGCCGGGACAAACCGGCCGCCAAGAGCATCGAGCAAGCCGCGCATTTCTGCCGGTCCGCAGGCGTCCAGTCGCGGCGCGACCACCTCGCGCAGGCTATCGATGATCGCGTTGACGTCACCCCAGCCGGGCTGACCCAACAGCTCGACATCAGCGCTCAGCGCCTGTTCGATCAACTGCGCCGCAAACAACTCAAGGCGTTCGCGAGTATCGCCAGCGGTGCGCCACGCCTCAGCGCTGAGGGTTAGCAGCTCGGCCGGCTTCGGGCCCGACCAAGGGTCGGACAACACACAATCCAGCGGATCGAAGCCCAGCGCGAACGCCTTGGCCAAGGCCCGCAACAGACTCGATTGCGCACCGCGACCGTCGCCGCGAGGGATGCGTAGCAACGCCAGCAAGGTATCGATGCGCAGACGCCCGCTCGGCGATTCACCGAATACATGCAGGCCGTCGCGGATCTGCGACTCTTTCAGGTCGCACAAATAGGTGTCCAGACGCGGCAACCAGATCGCCGCGTCCGCGTCGCTGTCGAGCTTCTCGTCGAGCTGCAACTCACGGTCGATGTGGGTTTCACGGACCAGATTGAGGATGTCGCGCTGCAACTCGCGAGCACGGCGCGGGTCGAGCAATTGGGCTTCGTAATACTCGTCGGCCAACAGCTCCAGACTACGCAACGGACCGTAAGTTTCGGCACGGGTCAGCGGCGGCATCAGATGGTCGATAATCACCGCCTGAGTCCGACGTTTGGCCTGCGCGCCCTCGCCCGGGTCGTTGACGATAAACGGATAGATGTTTGGCAGCGGCCCAAGCAACGCGTCTGGCCAGCAATTTTCGGACAGGCCAACGCCCTTGCCCGGCAACCATTCGAGGTTGCCGTGCTTGCCGACGTGAATCACCGCGTGGGCGCCATAGGCCTTACGCAACCAGAAATAGAACGCCAGATAACCGTGGGGCGGCACCAGGTCCGGGTCGTGGTAGACCGCACTCGGATCGACCTGATAACCGCGCGCCGGCTGAATGCCGACAAAGGTCAGGCCAAACCGCAGCCCGGCGATCATCATTCGCCCGCCCCGGAACATCGGGTCGTTTTCAGGCGCTCCCCAACGCTCCAGCACCGCCGCGCGATTGGCTTCGGGCAGCGCGTTGAACATCGAGAAATAGTCGTCCAGCGCCAGGCTTTGCTGGCACGGGCGCAGGTCGATGCTCTCCAGGTCATTGCTGACCCCACCGAGCAATTGCTGAATCAGCGCGGTGCCGCTTTCCGGCAAATCGGCGGGCAACGGATAGCTTTCGGCGTGCAGCGCCCGCAGGATATTCAGCGCCGCAGCCGGCGTGTCGAGCCCCACACCGTTGCCAATCCGCCCGTCGCGGGTCGGGTAGTTGGCGAGGATCAGCGCAATACGTTTTTCAGTATTGGCCACCCGCGCCAGCTCGACCCAACGCCGCGCCAGTTCGGCGACAAAGTCCATGCGTTCGGGTTGCGGTCGATAGCAGACCACGTCGGACTGACTGCGCTCACTGCGCCAGGCCAGGTCCTTGAAGCTGATCGGTCGGCTGATGATCCGTCCATCGAGCTCCGGCAAGGCGATATGCATCGCCAGATCCCGTGGGCCGAGCCCTTGTTCGCTGGCGCGCCAACCGGGTTCGTTGTCCTGGGCGCAGATCGCCTGGATCACCGGAATATTGCGCCGGAACGGCCGCAGGTGCGGGGCTTCGGGGCTGGATTGGGCGAAGCCGGTGGTGTTCAGAATCACCGAAGCCTGCACGTCATCCAGCCAGTCCTCGACCACCGTCAGGCAGCCGGGTTCTTTCAAACTGGCCAGCGCAATCGGCAACGGATTCAGCCCCGCAGCCTGCAAGCGCTGGCAGAAAACATCGATGAAGGCGGTGTTGGCCGCCTGCAAGTGCGAACGGTAAAACAGCACCGCCGCCACGGGCTGATCAACCTGCCAGTCGGCTTGCCAATCGCCCAGCGTCGCGTTGCTTTTGTGTGGGTGGTAAATCGCGGTACGTGGCAGAACCTGCGGTTCAGCCCACGGATAATCGCGGCCGAGCCAACGGCTGGCCAGGCAGCGATACAACGCCAGCGCATTGCCCATGCCGCCCTGACGCAGGAAATGCCAAAGCCGCTCGCGGTCTTCGACCGCTACGGTGCTCAGGTCGCTGAGTTCCGGGTCGGGACGGTCATCGCCCGGTACCAGAATCAACTGCACGCCACGTTGCGAGAGTTCCACCAGGCGTTCGATGCCGTAGCGCCAATAGGCGATCCCGCCGTGCAGCGAGATCAGAATCACCTTGGCGTGGCGCAGCACTTCGTCGACATACACGTCGACCGAGGCGTGATTCTGCACCTGCATCGGGTTGGCCAGGCGCAGGCTCGGGTAGTCCTCGGGCAACTGCTGCGCCGCTTCGGCGAGCAGCGCCAGACTGGAGTCGCCGCTGCACAGAATCACCAGCTCGGCGGGGGTTTGGCCAAGGTCGGCAATGTTGTCATCCGAGACGAAACCGCCGGGCTGGGTCCTGAGCAGGTGCATGGGTTAAACGCTGAGCGCGGCGCGCAATTGCGCTTCGAGCAAGGCAGCGTCCAGTTGCTGGCCGATCAGTACCAGACGTGTGCTACGCGTTTCGTCTGCGGCCCATTGACGGTCGAAGTGCTTGTCGAAACGCGTGCCCACACCCTGGATCAGCAAGCGCATCGGCTTGTTCGGGATCGCGGCGAAACCCTTGACCCGCAGGATGCCGTGCTGGACCACCAATTGGGTCAGGGCATCGAGCAACAGGCTTTCGTCGGCTTGCGGCAGTTCGATGGAAATCGAATCGAAAGCGTCGTGATCGTGATCATCGTGGTCGTCGCCATCGTGGTGATGGTCATGGTGGCTGTGACGGCTGTCGATGTGTTCTTCAGAGCCGGCACCCAGGCCGATCAGCACGTCCAGCGGCAGACGACCGCTGCTGGCTTCGATGATTTTCACCGCTGGCGGCAGTTCTTCGGCAACTTCCAGGCGCACTTTGGCCAGATCCGCAGGGCTGATCAGGTCGGCCTTGTTGAGGATCACCAGGTCAGCGCTGGCCAGTTGGTCGGCGAACAGCTCGTGCAGCGGCGATTCATGGTCCAGGTTCGGGTCGAGCTTGCGCTGGGCGTCGACCTGGTCCGGGAACGCGGCGAAGGTGCCAGCGGCCACGGCCGGGCTATCGACCACGGTGATCACCGCGTCCACGGTGCAGGCACTGCGGATTTCCGGCCACTGGAAGGCTTGCACCAGCGGTTTTGGCAGGGCCAGACCGGAGGTTTCGATGAGGATGTGGTCCAGATCACCGCGACGGGCGACCAGTTCGCGCATCACCGGGAAAAATTCTTCCTGAACGGTGCAGCACAGGCAGCCGTTGGCCAGCTCATAAACACGGCCGTTGGCTTCTTCTTCAGTGCAGCCGATGGAACATTGCTTGAGGATTTCGCCGTCGATGCCCAGCTCGCCGAACTCGTTGACAATCACCGCGATGCGCCGGCCCTGGGCGTTATCGAGCATGTGTCGCAGCAAAGTGGTTTTGCCCGAACCGAGGAAACCGGTAACGATGGTGACGGGGAGTTTGGCCAGTGTTTTCATCGGATGCCCTTTGGCAAGGTGGCGGGCATACGGGACGACAACCGGCGGCGCTTGAGCGCGCAAAGCGGAAGAGTTCGCCACCGGATCACCCCGCCCGGTTGTAGTGAGAATCTGTATCGAGGCAGGTCTCCTGGCTGACGGTGGGCCGGTCTTTCGACTGGCGGTTTCTGCACCTTCCCGCGCCTGAAAACAAAAGAGCGCAGTGGCATGGCAGAAACGCAACCGTTCACAGTTGCGGGGGCAGCCGCGGCATTGACCGCGTTCCCTTCTTAGCTTCGGCGCACGCGCCAAAGAACCTCGAAAGCGCAAGGCTACGCATCGCATCGGGGCGGGTCAATGTTCACTGCAGCTGAGAAACGTTGCCAATTGACGCCCTACCCTCGCCCATGCTCTCCTACACGCCTTGTTACGGGTGCCCTTCACAGGGTGAAACGGGAAACCGGTGAATCATGTGCTTTACTCAAAAGCCATGTCAGTCCGGTGCTGCCCCCGCAACGGTAAGCGAGCGAAGAATCAGATCCACTGTGCCAGTTCGGCATGGGAAGGCGATTCTTGCAGGTTCGGCGAATGCCAGCCCCTCGTGAGCCCGGAGACCGGCCCGCAACACAGAGTGCCTTGCGACACAGGGCAACGAATAACAAACCCGCGGTGGGCGGGCGCTGTTTTAGCTTCCGCGTGCCTGGCTCGCGGGGTTTTCATGCGCTCGATTCACCCACTGACTGACCAGAGGGAAGCGCCATGTCGATCATCAGCAGTACTCGCCACGCCACCGCCAGCAGCACCTCCACCCTGAGCCAACGCCTCGTTGCCGCTATCGGCGCATCGATTCTGGGCGCGTGCCTTGTGTATTTCGCCGGTTTCTCGCACATCGACGCGGTGCACAACGCCGCCCACGATACCCGTCACAGCTCTGCCTTCCCGTGCCATTGAGACCTGCCGACATGATCAAGCGTATTGCGCAGACCGCAGGTTTCACCGGTTTGCTGGCCGCCCTGTTGCTGACCCTGCTGCAAAGTTTCTGGGTCGCGCCGCTGATTCTTCAGGCGGAGACCTACGAAAAAGCCCCGGCGGCTGAAGTCCATGAACATGCCGAAGGCGCCATGGCGGGTCACACCCACGATGCGCAAGCCTGGGAGCCGGAAGACGGCTGGCAGCGCGTGCTGTCGACCACCGGCGGTAATCTGGTGGTCGCCGTCGGTTTTGCGCTGATGCTCGCCGGTCTCTACACCCTGCGTGCACCGACCCGCACCTCTCAAGGTCTGCTCTGGGGTCTGGCCGGTTACGCGACCTTCGTCCTCGCACCGACCCTGGGCTTGCCGCCGGAATTGCCGGGCACTGCCGCCGCAGACCTGGCACAACGGCAGATCTGGTGGATCAGCACCGCAGCCTCCACCGCCGTCGGTATCGCCCTGATCGTGTTCGCCCGGCACTGGCTGCTGAAGGTACTCGGTGTTGCCATTCTGGCCGTGCCGCACATCATCGGCGCGCCACAACCTGAAGTGCATTCGATGCTGGCGCCCGAAGCCCTCGAAGCACAATTCAAGATCGCCTCGCAGCTGACCAACGCCGCGTTTTGGCTGGCCATGGGCCTGATCAGCGCGTGGTTGTTCCGCCGCAAGATCGATGGTCAATACCACGCATGAGTGAAACGGGCGCAGCGCCAACGCTGGTGATCGGCCTGGGCTGCCAGCGCGGCTGCCCGGCCAGCACGCTGCGCGCGCTACTTGACCAGGCGTTGCAGGCTCATCACATCGAATTGCAGACGATCAAGGCCCTGGCCAGTATCGACCTGAAACGTGATGAGCCCGGCCTGATCGAGTTGGCCAGGCAACTGGCGCTGCCGTTGATGTATTTCAGCAGTGAACAACTGGCCGGCTATCAACCGCAACTCAGCCATCACTCGCAAATTGCCTTCGAGCGCACCGGTTGCTATGGCATAGCGGAAAGCGCTGCACTGGCCCTCGCCGAGCAACTGGCCGAGGCGCCGGCAAAATTGCTGATCCCGCGACAAAAATATGCCCAGGCGACGTTTGCATTGGCCGGCGCTGCGTAAAATCCTCGATAATCCCGCCTTCGATCATGAGCAATCTTCATCTGAAGCCTTGCTTTGACCCTTTTTCACAGGAGCCGGCCATGACCGTCTACTTCATTGGCGCAGGTCCCGGCGACCCGGAACTGATCACCGTCAAGGGCCAGCGGCTGATTCGCAGTTGCCCGGTGATCATTTACGCCGGCTCGCTGGTGCCTGAAGCCGTACTGGAAGGCCATCAGGCTGAACAGGTGGTCAACAGCGCCGAATTGCACCTGGAACAGATCATCGAACTGATCAGAATCGCCCATGACAAAGGCCAGGATGTGGCGCGGGTGCACTCCGGCGATCCGAGCCTGTATGGGGCGATCGGCGAGCAGATTCGTCACCTGCGCGAGCTGGACATCCCGTTTGAAATCATCCCCGGCGTCACCGCCACCGCCGCGTGCGCGGCGCTGCTGGGCGCCGAGTTGACGCTGCCGGACATCTCGCAAAGCGTCATCCTGACCCGCTACGCCGACAAAACCACGATGCCGCCGGGCGAAGCGTTCGGCAGCCTGGCCCGGCATGGCGCGACCATGGCGATTCATCTGGGGGTCAATCACCTGGAGAAAATCGTCGCTGAACTGCTGCCGCATTACGGCGTGGACTGCCCGATTGCCGTGGTGCATCGAGCCAGCTGGCCGGATCAGGACTGGGTGGTGGGGACACTGGCAGACATCACCGAAAAGGTTCAGGCCAAGGGATTTCGGCGTACGGCACTGATTCTGGTGGGTCGGGTGTTGGGCAGTGACCATTTCAGTGAATCGTCGCTGTACCGCGCGGGGCATGCGCATTTGTATCGCCCCTAAGATCAAAAGATCGCAGCCTGCGGCAGCTCCTACGGCATCCGCATTCTCCCGTAGGAGCTGCCGCAGGCTGCGATCTTTTGGGGGTCACCCCCAACCTCCCGACAAACCATCACCCACAAAAAACGGCGCTCACGGGGCGCCGTTTTTTTGTTCGCAGTGAACGCCTTGTTTAGTAGTAGGCGTTTTCTTTCTGCGTGTGGTCGGTCACGTCACGTACACCTTTAAGCTCGGGAATACGCTCAAGGAGCGTTCGCTCGATGCCTTCCTTCAAGGTCACGTCAGCCTGGCCGCAGCCCTGGCAGCCGCCACCAAACTTCAACACGGCGATGCCGTCGTCCACCACATCGATCAGGCTGACCTGACCGCCGTGGCTGGCCAGCCCCGGGTTGATTTCGGTTTGCAGGTAGTAGTTGATGCGCTCGTTGACCGGGCTGTCGGCATTGACCATCGGTACTTTGGCGTTTGGCGCCTTGATGGTCAGTTGGCCGCCCATGCGGTCAGTGGCGTAGTCGACCACGGCATCGTCCAGGAACGCTTCGCTGAACGAGTCGATGTAAGCGGTGAAGCTTTTGAGCCCCAGCGCAGTATCTTCAGGTTTTTCTTCGCCCGGCTTGCAATAGGCAATGCAGGTTTCGGCGTATTGAGTGCCAGGCTGGGTGATAAAGACCCGAATGCCGATCCCCGGGGTGTTCTGCTTGGAAAGCAGATCAGCCAGATAATCGTGGGCGGCGTCGGTAATGGTAATGGCGGTCATGGAAGTTCCTCGCAGGCTTGGGCGCAGTTTACGCCAATCATCGCGCCGGACAAAGTCCCAGTATTTTTGTCGGGAAAGAGCCGGTCGCCGCTAGCGGCGACCAGCGAGTCGATCACAGGTTTTCGTAGCGATTCATGTCCAGGACGCCCTCTTCCACCGGATCGGTCTCGTGGATATACCGGCTTAAATCGTGGAAGTACTGCCAGAACTGCGGGTGGCTGCGACGAATGCCCCAGCGCTCGACGATTTTCTCGAAGCCTTGGGCATCCTTGGCATTCTCCATCGCAGCGACAAACTCCGGCACGTGTTCAGCGGGAATGTTGAACATGAAGTTCGGGTAGCTGCTGAGCACGCCGGGATAAATGGTCAATGTGTCCAGCCCCGACTGATAGCGCGATGCCTCGCCGAGCAGGAACGCCACATTGCTGTGGGCACGGTTGCGCAGCAGGCTGTACACCTCGCGCTTGCCGCTGCGACTTTCAATGCGCAGCATCGTCGCTTCCGGCAGTTGATCGATCACCTTGAGCCCGGCCGCCGGGCGCGATGTCAAACGGCTCAACGCCTGCTCGGCATTCTGCAAGGCCGGATCGATATTGGGCCGTGAGCAATAAGCCCCTTCGCAACGATTGATCGGATCAGGCCTGGCGTTCAGGTCACCGTAACGTATCAGCAATTGCTGGGCGAAATCGCGTTTCGGGTCTTTCTCGTCGAGTTTCAGCGCCGTCGGTTTGTCATTGTCGATGCTTTCGTAATCCAGCCACATCTTGAATTTGCCGCCGCTCTGATACCAGTCATCCAGATACCCGTCACGCGAATCGGCCGGCATCAAGCGCAGGAAGTTCTGCTCGGCGCCGTTACGGATCAAGTCGAAATACAGCCGGGTCTGCGCCTGATGGGAAACGTTGCCGAACACGTCGAAGTTAACCGCCAACTGATAATAGGTGCGCTCCAGCAACGGGAAGTCGAACAGCCACATCGTCTGCGGCACCTCACCGATCAGGCCTTTGGTCACTGAGGCGCTGTCAAAATGCCGGAAAATACTCAGCAAGGCATTGTCGTTGCCCGCCCACAGGCTCGACCAGCTGGGTGCCGGTACATTGGCATAAGTGTCACGGCGCAAGGCTTCGTACTCGTTACGCTTGTCGCGGTAGGCATACCACAGGCTCAGCACACTGCCGACATCATCATTCTGGCCGGGCATGGCCAGCAACGGCGTGGCCTTGCCGCGATAACTCGGATCGGTGATGTACACGTCGTGCTCCGGCGCCTGGAAGAACGCCCAGAAGTTGTCGCGGATCACGTCGGTGGCGATCTGTCCGCGACAAACCGGGCCGCGGATAAAGGTGCGCACAAAGTACTCGGCGTTATCGAGCATGAACTGATAACGCGCCTGGGCCGGAATTGCCTGGAAGGTCTCGAAGGGATTGGCGCGACGTTCCGGGCCATAACCGGGCAAGGCGTGGACCTGCCAGTTGCCGTTGTAGAACAGGGTTTTGATCCGGGCCATTTTCGCCGGGCTCAGCGGATAGGTGATGTGCGTCTTGTGCACGATCACCCCTTGCACCGGCCACAAGCGGTAGTACACCTGAGTGCCCGGATCATCGTTCGGGCGGCGGCTGTTGATCAGGTCGATCGGCTGGCCCGTCGGTGTGCGCGAACGCACCCACTGGAAGAAGTGCCCCGGCTCGCCGTCCTTGAAGTAGATATGCGCCAGAAACCAGTGCTCAAACAACCAGCGTGCCACCAGACTTTCACGGGCGCCCGGTGCGTTGAGCAGGTTTTCCCACTGCACCACCTGCAAGGTTTCCCTCGCGCTGGGGACCAGGCCCTGCTGGTCGATTGGCGCGCCGGAGGCCAGCCAGCGTTGCAGCGTCTGGTACTGCTGATCGGTCAGCCCCGTCACCGCCAGCGGCATCCCTTCTTTCGGATGGGCGCCGGCATAGGCTTCGAACTCCCCCGGCATCGGGCACATGTTCTCGCGCTCGAGCCCAAGCACAATGTCTTCCGGAAGCTTGGCGTTAGGTTGCAGCGGTGTCCGGTGGCCGAGCTCCAGCATGCGCGCCATCAGCGCAGCCTGACTGCCTTGAGCATCGAGTACCGAATAGAAGTCCTTGCGTTGCCAGGCCGCTTTGCCAAAGGCGTCATAAAACAACCGTGTCGGCTCCGACGCCTTGCTGCGTTCACCGGCGTAGACCGGAATCTTGTTCGCACCGCGCGCCGCGCCCTCGCCACTGCCCAGATTGAGCTGACAGGCGGCGTCATAGCAGGCATGGCAAGCCACGCATTTTTCAGTGAAGATCGGCTGAATGTCGCGGGTATAGGAGATCGCCGGCGCCGTGCCTTGTGCTGTGGCGGCACTGCTTATAAGCAGCACAAAGAGGCTGATGAAAACGCGATACGACATATCCCTGGTCCCGATCATGAAAAAACGTCGAGATTCTACCGTTCTGGCCCGACCGCCAACATGAGCGATATTCATGCAAAACCGGCTCATGCTCTAAAAGCGCACAGGTTTGCTATTATCCCGGCCCTTCGTAATGGCCTTACCAGGTAGTCCTAATGTCCGATCGCAGTGCTCGCCTACACGTCCTCAAGCAAGCCCTCAAAGAGCGCATCCTGATTCTCGATGGCGGCATGGGCACAATGATCCAGAGCTACAAGCTCGAGGAACAGGACTACCGTGGCAAACGCTTTGCCGACTGGCCAAGCGACGTCAAGGGCAACAACGACTTGCTGGTACTGAGCCGCCCGGACGTGATCGGGGCGATCGAGAAGCAATACCTGGATGCCGGCGCCGACATTCTGGAAACCAACACCTTCAACGCCACCCAGGTATCCCAGGCAGATTACGGCATGCAGGGCCTGGCGTACGAGTTAAACGTAGAAGGCGCACGCCTCGCACGCAAGGTGGCGGACGCCAAGACCCTCGAAACCCCGGACAAACCACGTTTTGTCGCCGGTGTCCTGGGCCCGACCAGCCGCACTTGCTCGCTGTCGCCGGACGTGAATAACCCTGGCTACCGCAACGTGACCTTCGATGAACTGGTGGAGAACTACACCGAGGCCACCAAAGGCCTGATCGAAGGCGGCGCCGACCTGATCCTGATCGAAACCATTTTCGACACCTTGAACGCCAAAGCCGCGATCTTTGCCGTGCAAGGTGTGTTCGAGGAAGTCGGTTTCGAGCTGCCGATCATGATCTCCGGGACCATCACCGATGCCTCCGGCCGCACCCTGTCCGGCCAGACCACCGAAGCCTTCTGGAACTCCGTCGCCCACGCCAAGCCGATTTCCGTCGGCCTGAACTGCGCCCTTGGCGCACGTGAGCTGCGTCCGTACCTGGAAGAGCTGTCGAACAAGGCCAGCACCTACGTTTCGGCGCATCCGAACGCCGGCCTGCCGAACGAATTCGGTGAATACGATGAGCTGCCGGTGGAAACCGCCAAGGTCATCGAAGAATTCGCCCAAAGCGGTTTCCTGAACATCGTCGGCGGCTGCTGCGGCACCACGCCGGGGCACATCGAGGCCATCGCCAAAGCGGTCGCCGGTTATGCGCCACGGCAGATTCCGGACATCCCCAAGGCGTGCCGCCTGTCGGGTCTGGAGCCATTCACCATCGATCGCAGCTCGTTGTTCGTCAACGTCGGCGAGCGGACCAACATCACCGGTTCCGCCAAGTTCGCCCGGCTGATCCGTGAAGACAACTACACCGAAGCCCTGGAAGTCGCCCTGCAACAGGTCGAAGCCGGCGCGCAGGTGATCGACATCAACATGGACGAGGGCATGCTCGATTCGAAGAAGGCCATGGTGACCTTCCTCAATCTGATCGCTGGCGAGCCGGACATCTCCCGCGTGCCAATCATGATCGACTCCTCGAAATGGGAAGTGATTGAAGCCGGCCTCAAGTGCATCCAGGGCAAGGGCATCGTCAACTCCATCAGCATGAAGGAAGGCGTCGAGCAGTTCATTCACCACGCCAAACTGTGCAAGCGCTACGGCGCTGCCGTGGTGGTGATGGCCTTCGACGAAGCCGGCCAGGCCGACACCGAAGCGCGCAAGAAAGAAATCTGCAAACGCTCCTACGACATTCTGGTCAACGAAGTCGACTTCCCGCCGGAAGACATCATCTTCGACCCGAACATCTTCGCCGTGGCCACCGGCATCGAAGAGCACAACAACTACGCGGTCGACTTCATCAATGCCTGCGCCTATATCCGTGACGAACTGCCGTACGCGCTGACCTCGGGCGGCGTGTCCAACGTGTCGTTCTCGTTCCGTGGCAACAACCCGGTGCGTGAAGCGATCCACTCGGTGTTCCTGCTGTATGCGATCCGCAACGGCCTGACCATGGGTATCGTCAACGCCGGTCAACTGGAGATCTACGACCAGATTCCGGCTGAATTGCGCGATGCAGTCGAGGACGTGATCCTCAACCGCACCCCGGAAGGCACCGACGCCCTGTTGGCGATTGCCGACAAGTACAAGGGCGATGGCAGCGTCAAGGAAGCCGAGACCGAGGAATGGCGCAGCTGGGACGTCAACAAGCGTCTGGAGCACGCGCTGGTCAAAGGCATCACCACGCACATTGTGGAAGACACCGAAGAATCCCGGCAGTCCTTTGCCCGGCCAATCGAGGTCATCGAAGGCCCGCTGATGTCCGGCATGAACATCGTTGGCGACCTGTTTGGCGCCGGCAAGATGTTCCTGCCGCAGGTGGTGAAATCCGCCCGCGTGATGAAGCAGGCGGTGGCGCACCTGATCCCGTTCATCGAGCTGGAAAAAGGCGACAAACCGGAAGCCAAGGGCAAGATCCTGATGGCCACGGTCAAGGGCGACGTGCACGATATCGGCAAGAACATCGTTGGCGTGGTGCTCGGCTGTAACGGCTACGACATCGTCGACCTCGGCGTGATGGTACCGGCCGAAAAAATCCTGCAAGTGGCCAAAGAGCAGAAGTGCGACATCATCGGCCTGTCCGGTTTGATTACGCCTTCGCTGGACGAGATGGTCCATGTGGCCCGCGAGATGCAGCGCCAGGATTTCCATCTGCCGCTGATGATCGGTGGTGCGACCACTTCCAAGGCCCACACGGCAGTGAAGATCGAACCCAAGTACAGCAACGACGCAGTGGTCTACGTCACCGACGCCTCACGCGCCGTCGGCGTGGCGACACAGTTGCTGTCCAAGGAACTGAAGGCCGGTTTCGTCGAGAGAACCCGCGAGGAATATGTCGAAGTCCGCGAGCGTACGGCTAACCGCAGCGCCCGCACCGAGCGTTTGAGCTACCCGGCGGCAATCGCCAAGAAGCCGCAGTTCGACTGGAGCAGCTATGAGCCCGTCAAGCCAACCTTCACCGGCGCCAAGGTGCTGGACAACATTGATTTGAAGGTGCTGGCCGAGTACATCGACTGGACGCCGTTCTTCATCTCCTGGGACCTGGCCGGTAAATTCCCGCGCATCCTCGAAGACGAAGTGGTCGGTGAAGCCGCCACCGCGCTGTACGCCGACGCTCAGGAAATGCTCGCTAAACTGATCGACGAGAAGCTCATCAGCGCCCGTGCGGTGTTTGGCTTCTGGCCGGCCAATCAGGTGCACGACGATGACCTGGAAGTCTATGGCGACGACGGCAAGCCGTTGGCCCGCTTGCATCACCTGCGCCAGCAGATCATCAAGACCGACGGCAAGCCGAACTTCTCCCTGGCCGACTTCGTCGCACCGAAAGACAGCGGCATTACCGACTACGTAGGTGGTTTCATCACCACCGCCGGGATCGGCGCCGAAGAAGTCGCCAAGGCCTATCAGGACGCTGGCGACGATTACAACTCGATCATGGTCAAGGCACTGGCCGACCGTTTGGCCGAGGCCTGTGCCGAGTGGCTGCACCAGCAGGTTCGTAAAGACTACTGGGGTTATGCCAAGGACGAGACCCTCGACAACGAGGCGCTGATCAAAGAGCAATACACCGGCATCCGCCCTGCCCCCGGCTATCCAGCCTGCCCGGACCACACCGAGAAAGGCACGTTGTTCGCGCTGCTGGATCCTGAGGCCAGCGAAATGCACGCCGGTCGCAGCGGGGTGTTCCTCACCGAGCACTACGCGATGTTCCCGGCCGCCGCCGTCAGCGGCTGGTACTTCGCCCACCCGCAGGCGCAGTACTTTGCCGTGGGCAAGGTCGACAAGGATCAGGTGCAGAGCTACACCGCGCGCAAGGGCCAGGAGCTGAGCGTGAGTGAGCGCTGGTTGGCGCCGAATCTCGGTTACGACAACTAAAGATCAAAAGATCGCAGGCTGCGCCAGCTCCTACGCGGGACACGTCATACGACGTAGGAGCTGCCGCAGGCTGCGATCGTTTGATGTCAATCAGCCGCCAAACGCATCCTTCAGGAAGCCCGGCGCGATATAGCGCTGGTAATGCGCTTCCGACAGCAGGAAGAATTCCCGATCAATGGCATCGCGCAACTCCGGCAGGCTCCAGTCGCGAAACTCCGGCAGCAACACCATCCCGTAGGCTTCCAGATTGTTGATCACCCGCGCGCCCCTGGCGATCAACTGGTACGCCCAGCAATATTCCGACTGATGCGGCACAAAGCGGATTTTTCGCTGCTCCAACTGCTCACGCAGGCGCCGGGGATCGAAAATCTCGAGTTTTCCGGCCATCACTTGCACCAGCAACTGCTCAAGACGCAGCCAGACGGCGCGTTTTTCTTCCTCGTTGTAACCGTTCCAGTGAATCACTTCATGGTGGAAACGCTTGCAGCCACGGCACACCAGATCACCGTAAACAGTGGAACAGAGGCCGACGCAGGGAGTCTTGATGGTTTGATTGGGCATAGGTAGGCAAAACGCGAAAAGCAAAACAGGCCGGCATGTTAGCCCTTTGTCTAACATTCATCACCCCTCAAACTTCAGGGACGAACTTACCTTTAAATTTTTTTTGCCGTAGAATCAGCCAGCCTTTTAAGGCGCCAATGTCCGTTAGAAGCTGTTTTCAAAGCGTCACGAGCACAGTCGTTCCTTCAGAGCGGTGTTGGCGATGAGTATTTCCAGCGGGGAAAAACTCAGCGCCAACCCTCATCAGCTCCGTTCTGCAGGCGTAAAACTTTGAAAGCAGCTTCTGTGAGGAATTCCGGCAACGCAGGCTAAGTGGCTCAAAAAGCCACGGAGCGCTGAGTGCCGTGAGTTTCTGGATGAGCGTCCCGGACACCCATTTGGGACCACTGATGAGGGTAATAACTGTGCTTGAAGCCTACCGCAAACATATCGAAGAGCGTGCAGCACTGGGTATCGTTCCCCAGCCGCTTAACGCCGAACAAACTGCAGGCCTGGTTGAGCTGCTGAAGAATCCTCCCGCTGGCGAAGAAGCTTTCCTCGTTGACCTGATCACCAATCGCATTCCGCCTGGCGTGGACGAAGCCGCCTATGTAAAGGCCGGTTTCCTGTCTGCGTTGGCCAAAGGCGAAGCCACTTCCCCTCTGATCGACAAAAAGCGCGCGGTTGAACTGCTTGGCACCATGCAAGGCGGCTACAACATCGTGACCCTGGTTGACCTGCTCGACTCCGCCGAACTGGCTGCAGTCGCTGCCGCGCAACTCAAGCACACCCTGCTGATGTTCGATGCGTTCCACGACGTCGCGGAAAAAGCCAAGAACGGCAACGTTCACGCTCAAGGCGTACTGCAATCCTGGGCTGACGGCGAGTGGTTCAAGAACCGCCCGGTCCTGGCCGACAAGATCAGCCTGCGCGTATTCAAAGTCACCGGCGAAACCAACACCGACGACCTGTCCCCTGCTCCTGATGCCTGGTCCCGTCCAGACATCCCGCTGCACGCCCTGGCCATGCTGAAAATGGCCCGTGACGGCATCGTGCCGGATGAGCAAGGCGTCACCGGTCCGATGAAGCAGATCGAAGCCATGCGCGGTGAAGGTTTCCCGATCGCCTACGTCGGCGACGTAGTGGGTACCGGTTCTTCGCGTAAATCGGCGACCAACTCGGTGCTGTGGTTCTTCGGCGACGACGTTCCTTACGTACCGAACAAGCGCGCTGGCGGTTTCTGCTTCGGCAGCAAAATCGCTCCGATCTTCTACAACACCATGGAAGATGCCGGCGCACTGCCAATCGAATTCGACGTCACCAACATGAACATGGGCGACGTGATCGACCTGTACCCTCATGCTGGCAAAGTCTGCAAACACGGTACTGATGAAGTCCTGACCACCTTCGAAATGAAGACCCCGGTTCTGTTGGACGAAGTCCGTGCTGGCGGCCGTATCCCGTTGATCATCGGCCGTGGCCTGACCGAGAAGGCGCGTGCCGAGCTGGGTCTGCCACCGTCCGACCTGTTCAAGAAGCCGGAAGCTCCGGCTGAAAGTACCAAGGGCTTCACCCTGGCGCAGAAAATGGTCGGCAAGGCGTGCGGCGTAGCTGGCGTTCGTCCAGGTACTTACTGCGAACCGAAAATGACCACCGTCGGTTCCCAGGACACCACTGGCCCGATGACCCGTGACGAACTGAAAGACCTGGCGTGCCTGGGCTTCTCGACCGATCTGGTAATGCAGTCCTTCTGCCACACCGCGGCCTATCCAAAGCCGATCGACGTCACCACTCACCACACCCTGCCAGACTTCATCATGACCCGCGGCGGCGTTTCCCTGCGTCCGGGCGACGGCATCATCCACAGCTGGCTGAACCGCATGCTGCTGCCGGACACCGTCGGCACCGGTGGCGACTCGCACACCCGTTTCCCGATGGGCATCTCGTTCCCGGCCGGTTCCGGTCTGGTCGCGTTCGCCGCAGCCACTGGCGTGATGCCACTGGACATGCCGGAATCGATCCTGGTGCGCTTCAAAGGCAAAATGCAACCGGGCGTCACCCTGCGTGACCTGGTTCACGCCATTCCTTACTACGCGATCCAGGCTGGCCTGCTGACCGTAGAGAAGAAAGGCAAGAAGAACGCCTTCTCCGGCCGCATCCTGGAAATCGAAGGCCTGGACAACCTGAGCATCGAACAAGCCTTCGAGCTGTCCGACGCCTCGGCCGAACGTTCGGCTGCCGGTTGCACCATCAAGCTGTCGAAAGAATCGATCACCGAGTACCTGAGCTCCAACGTCACCCTGCTGCGCTGGATGATCGGCGAAGGCTACGGCGATGCGCGTACCCTGGAACGTCGTGCTCAAGCGATGGAAGCCTGGATCGCCAACCCTGAGCTGATGGTTGCCGATGCTGATGCCGAATACGCTGAAACCATCGAAATCGACCTGGCCGACATCAAAGAGCCTGTGCTCTGCGCGCCGAACGATCCGGACGACGCCCGTCTGCTGTCCAGCGTTGCTGGCCAGAAGATCGACGAAGTGTTCATCGGTTCGTGCATGACCAACATCGGTCACTTCCGCGCTGCCGGTAAACTGCTGGATCAGGTCAAGGGTCAGCTGCCAACCCGTCTGTGGCTGTCGCCGCCGACCAAGATGGACGCTCACCAACTGACCGAAGAAGGCTACTACGGCATCTACGGCAAGGCTGGCGCGCGCATGGAAATGCCAGGCTGCTCGCTGTGCATGGGTAACCAGGCTCGCGTTGAACCGAACGCCACCGTAGTGTCGACATCGACCCGTAACTTCCCGAACCGCCTGGGCGATGGCGCCAACGTCTACCTGGCTTCGGCCGAGCTGGCGTCGGTGGCTTCGATCCTGGGTCGCCTGCCGACCGTCGAGGAGTACATGGCCTACGCGAAAGAAATCGACACCATGGCCAGCGATGTTTATCGCTACCTGAGTTTCGACCAGATCGCCGAGTTCCGTGAAGCTGCTGCGAATGCCAACATTCCGGTCATTCAAGCCTAACGGTGCAACGCCATAGAAAACGCCGCGCATCGTAAGGTGCGCGGCGTTTTTTTATGCCTGAACGTTCTGCCCTTGCGTCTTGAACGCCTCCTGCACCGCGCCGTCAACGCTCGAACCACTGAGAATGACCTGCGAGCGCTCCGCCTCCGGCAGTGCCGACAACGCCGCTTGCGCCTCATGCTTGAGACGCGCCAGCACCAGGCGCTTGCCTTCGTTGCGTACCCGCAAGAAAAACTCCTGCATTGCCTCGATGCTGGTGCCGTCCAGGTCCGGTGACTCTTCCAGACTGATAATCACCGTATGAATCGGTGTTTCAGCGTGTCTGATCAGTCGTAAAGCACCACCGAGAATCCGCTCGACATTGGCGAAGAACAGCGCTTCGCCCGGTCGGACGATCAGCATTCCCGGCACTGCCTTGGCCAATGGGTGATGCTGCACGTCGACAAAGTCATGCCCTGCGCCGATGTGCCCGAGAATCTGGATATCCGCCGCCGACATTTGCTTGAGCATCAGCAGCACACTGATCGCCACCGCCACCAGCAAACCGTCCAGCACGCCCAGCACCAACACGGCCGCCACGGCGCAGATCACCAGCAGGCGATCACGGCGCCAGACGAAATAACGCCCCAGCGGTTGCAGGCTCAAGCCACGGCCCAGCGCATGCATGACGATCGCGGCCAGTATCGGCTCTGGGGTCAAGGCAATGTAAGGCAGCACCGTCAGGACGATAGCCAGCACCACCAACGCTGCCACGCCACCGGCCAAACGCGAAGTCGCACCGGCGGCCTCATTGGCGGAAGTCGCAGAATACCCGGCCCCCGCCGGCATCCCGTGAAACAACCCGGACAGCAGGTTGGACGCCCCCAACGCCAGCAAATCCCGGTTCGAGGACACCCGATCACCGTGTTTGAGTGCGAAGGAACTGATCGAGCCATAAGACTCCGCATACAGGATCATCACCATGGCAAAACCCAACTCCCCCAGGCGCAACCAGTCGGCAAACGGCAGCACCGGCAGCTTCGGGACTTCCAGACTCAGGTCGATGACGCCGATCAGCTTGACCCCATAGGCCGGCAGGTTCAGCCACTGTCCTGCCGCGATGCCGATCACCACCACCAGCAAGCCACCTGGCAAGCGCCGGAACCGCCCAAACACCCCCAACAATGCCAACGCCACTGCGGCCACACCGGCAGCGGCCCAGTTCCACTGCGGCAATTGCTCCAGCAACTGCGGCAAAAAGCGAATCAGGTTGCCGTCGCTCAGGTGTACGCCCACCACACTGGCAACTTGTTTGAGAATGATCGTCAGCGCCAGGCCAAAGGCAAAGCCGCGCAATACCGGCTTGGCGATGAACGACGTCACACTGCCAAGCTTGAACAACCCGGCCAGCAAAAAGAACGCCCCGGTGACCAGGACCAGCCCAATGGCCAAGCTCGCTCGAAGTTGCGGGTCGCCATTGGCCAGTGTGGCGGTGGCGGCCGCCAGCACGGCGGCTGACGAAGAAGTTGCGGAAACGATGGCAAACCGGCTGGTGCCAAACAGCCCATAGCAGAGCAAACCGGCGAACAGGGCAATAACCCCGGCCTGAGGCGCCAGGGCCGCAATACTCGAATAAGCGACAGCCTCTGGCAGTAACAATCCGGCAATCGACAGCCCGGCCAACAGGTCCTGCCCGCGGTTCGGACGTTCGGTCGTGTTTTCAGGTGGGGCAATCGGAGGTTCAGTCGGCAATCAGGTGTCTCCAGACAAGCGATTCCAAGCCGGCCAGATCATCGACAACGGCACAAAACAGACGGCCCATCACGTTGTTTTGCAGGCACAAGCGTAGCCGTTAATCAACCGCTGGTCACTGCCTGAAAGCCTCGACCAGAGGTTGCGCAGCTGCATTTCCAGCAGCGCCCGGCAACGCGCCCTACCAGATCAGGTAGTTGTCCGTAACCCGAGCGCTTGTTAAAAATCTTCCAACCGTTCAACCCCGAACAGGTTTGTGCTGCCTGACGATTGCACGCTTTTCGAAGTCAATGCTGGAGATGTTGTGATGTCGAGTGACCCTTGGGTGATCAATAACGTATTCAAGCACTACCGGATCTACGTCGACCGAATCGGCAACGACCCACGTCGCAAAACCGTGATGCTGGTCAATGGCGGGCTGGCGACCACCGCGGCGTTCGCCCGAACCAGCAAATGCCTGGCGGAGCATTTCAATGTCGTGCTGTTCGATCTGCCGTTTGCCGGTCAGTCGCGCCCACACAATACAGATCAAGGGTTGGTGAGCAAAGAGGATGAAGTCGGGATTCTACTGGCGCTGATCGAACGCTTTGAGGTCAACCACCTGGTGTCGACCTTCTGGGGTGGCATTTCGACCCTGCTGGCCCTCACGCATAACCCGCCGAGTATCGTCAGTTCGGCGGTCACCTCCTTCGCTCCCGTCCTCAACCGCGCCATGCTCGACTACGTAAAGCGGGCCCAGGAGCTGATTGAACGGGACGACGCGTCAGGTATTGGTCATCTGCTCAACGATACCGTCGGCAAATACCTGCCGCAGCGCTTGAAAGTCGCCAATCACCAGTACATGACTTCGCTGGCCAGTGCCGAATTCCGGCAAGCGCGCTTCCATATCAATCAGGTGCTGCACCTCAAAGGAGGCGGCTATCTGCAGCGCTTCAGCGACATTGCCAGTCCCGTCCATTTCATCAACGGCAGCCGGGACGAATACACCACCGCCGAAAATGCACTGCAATTTCAGCGTTACATTGCTGCTTGCAGCTTTTCAGTGATCGAAGACACCGGGCACTTCCTGGACCTGGAATCGACATGCTCGGCGGCACGGGTGCATCGCGCACTGCTAGGCCATTTGCTCGATCGCCCAGTTGAACCGGTGCAAACGCAACGGTCCAATGTCATCCGGTTCCGCTGCGCCTGAAAACGCTAGAAAGCCGGGCCAGAGCGCTCGCGATGGTCATAAAGGTGTCATTAAACATTGACAGCGAGTCGTCGTGGACTAGATTCCCTCCTGTGCACGGAATCAAGGCGACTGCCATGGAAAGGGATAGAGATTTCATGCACTGGTGGAATGACCTGCGCATGAAAATACTCGAGCAACAGGAAGCGCCTGGGATTTTTGCGCTTCTGGAACAGGAAATTCAGCAACTGGGTTTTGATTACTACGCTTACGGAGTACGCCATTCGATTCCCTTCACCCGACCCAAAACCGAGATCTACGGGTCTTACCCCCAGCAATGGATGGAGCATTACCACCAGCAAAACTATGCCGCGATCGATCCCTCGATCCTCAATGGATTGCGCTCCAACCAACTGATCGTGTGGAACGATGCCCTCTTCCACCGCAGCCCCAACCTATGGCATGAAGCCCAGGACTGGGGTCTGCGCGTCGGGATGACCGTGCCCGCCCACGCGCCGAACAATGCACTGTGCGTGCTCTCGGTTGCACGCGATCAAACGGCCGTTGCCGAGGCGCAGTACGAGGAAATCCGCTTGCGCCTGCGCTGCATCATCGAGCTGGTGAGCGCACGACTCGGCGACATCGCTCACCCTCAGACGCTCGGCGAAACCATCGAGCTCAGCCAACGCGAGCGAGAAATCCTGCAATGGACCGCAGACGGCAAAAGCTCCGGTGAAATTGCGCTGATCCTTGGCATCTCGGTGAATACTGTGAATTTTCATCTGAAGATCGTTCAGAAGAAGTTCGGCGCCTCCAACAAAACCCTGGCTGCCGCCTATGCGGCGGTGCTTGGGCTGATCTGAATCCTCACACCACGATAAGGATATCGCCCCATGATCACCGTGATTACACGACACCATCACGAGCTCTCCCCCAGCCTGCATGACGACCTGGGCCGCTACCGGCACAAGGTTTTCATCAAGCACCTTGGCTGGCAACTCGAGTCCTCCGGCGCGTTGCCAGGGCGCGAATTCGATCAGTTTGACCACAACGAAACGCGCTACATCATCGCCCTTGACCCACAACAACACATCCATGGCTGCGCCCGGCTGTTGCCGACCACTGAGCCGTATCTGCTATGCGAAGAATTTGCCTTTCTCTGCGACCAACCCACACCACGGCGCAACGATGCCTGGGAAATATCGCGTTTTGCCGCCAGTGCGCTCGAACAGGGGAAATTGCCAATGCGGGTGTTCTGGCACAGTTTGAACACGGCCTGGGAGCTGGGTGCAAACGAGGTGGTAGCGGTCACCACCCCGGCACTGGAGCGTTACTTCTTGCGTAATGGCGTGCTGCTGAAACGTCTAGGCCAACCGCAACGGGTGAACCAGGAACAGGTAGTCACCCTGAGCTTTGCGGCATACCAAAAAAACGGCCGCGCCGCGCTTCACGCGCAGTCAGCGGCCGTTACCTCACTGAATCAGGCATTTATACGTAACGGCCCGGCCCGGGTTTTCCGGACCGAGCCGCTACGGACTCAGGCGGTCAGCGAGTAGATCAGCGCCGAAATCGCCACCAGGCCCACCAGCGTCACAAAGACGTTGGAGGCTTGGCCGCGATAACGCGCCATGGCTGGCACCTTGCGGATCGCGTACATCGGCATCAGGAACAGAATCGCGGCGATGACCGGGCCACCGAGAGTTTCGATCATCCCCAGGATGCTCGGGTTCAGCGTGGCGACGATCCAGCAGACCACCAGCATGAACGCGGCGGTCATACGATCCAGGGTCTTCGGCGCCGGACGGCGACCGGTCTTGACGATCAGCCCCTTGAGGCCTTCGCTGGCGCCGATGTAGTGGCCCAGGAACGACTTGGAAATGGCCACGAACGCAATCAAAGGCGCGGCGAACGCGATCGTCGGGTTGCTGAAGTGGTTGGCCAGGTACGACAGGATCGACAGGTTCTGCGCCTTGGCCTCGGCCAGTTGTGCTGGCGACAGGGTCAGCACGCAACTGAAGACGAAGAACAGCACCATCACGACCATCAGGGCGTGAGCGCGAGACAGGATTTGCGAGCTGCGTTCTTCGGCGTGTACGCCATAACGACGCTTCTGGTCCACCGCGAAGGCCGAGATGATCGGCGAGTGGTTGAACGAGAACACCATCACCGGAATCGCCAGCCACAGCGTGTGCAGCAACGCCGAAGGCTCGGGCAAGGTGCTCGCGGTGGCGAGAATGCCGCCGTTCCAGTGCGGAATCAGGAACACTGCCAGAAACAGTAGCGCAACGATGAACGGGTACACCATCAGGCTCATGGCCTTGACGATCATCTGCTCGCCGCAGCGCACCACGGCCAGCAAACCGAGGATCAGCACGAACGACAGAATCGCCCGCGGTGGCGGCATGATGTGCAACTGGTGCTCGAGGAAACTGCCCACGGTGTTGGTCAGGGCAACGCTGTAGATCAGCAGGATCGGGAAGATCGCGAAGAAGTACAGCAAGGTGATCAGGGCGCCGGCCTTGATCCCGAAATGTTCTTCGACGACTTCGGTGATATCTGCCCCCGCGCGACCGGATAACACGAAGCGGGTCAGGCCACGGTGTGCGTAAAAGGTCATGGGGAACGCCAGCAACGCCAGGATCAACAGCGGCCAGAAACCGCCTAGACCTGCGTTGATCGGCAAAAACAGGGTACCCGCACCAATCGCTGTGCCAAACAGGCCCAGCATCCAGGTGGTGTCATGGCGATTCCAACTGCTGAGGCTTGCTGGTGCCGCCGCTTCATAGCGTTCATCAACGCTATTGGCCTGATCATTCATCCGGTCGGATCTCCGCATTCCGGTCACTTGCCACTCGGTCAGGACGAGTCAGAAAAAGCTGACAGGCAGCGCCCTGGCCGAAACAGGGGCGCGATTCTCCGGGATTCATGAGCAGAAGCAAAGACTTAGCTGAGGAACAGTTGTGCGGATCAGATGATCAAAAATGGCTTTTGTCGCCACAGCCCACAAAAACCGCCGCCTGAACGCGTGAAACCCGGAGGATCTGCTTAATGGGGTCACTCAATACGCCAACTGAGTACACTCAAGAAGCGCCTTATGGATCTATTGACATGTTTACTGAACCCACAGCATGATCGGCCCATGAATTTTCTTGCGCTGAACCTCACCCGCACCACCACGACCGCTTCCGGCGGGTCGTACGGTGGCTGGCTGAAATGAATACAGCGCAGTGAACCCAAGGCCCCGCCAGCAATGGACGGGGCCTTTTTTTCTCCGTCCATCTGGCACCACACGGAGAAACACCTATGTCATCGGCACTTCTGATCATCGATATGCAGGTCGGTCTGTTCAACGGCCCGGACAAGCCCCACGACGGCGAACGAGTGCTTGCCAACATCCAGCAACTCATTCGCCAGGCCCGGGCGTGTAAAGTGCCGATTTATGCGGTACGCCACACCGGCCCTCAGGGTTCGCCCATCGAGGCTGGCAGCCCATTCTGGCAATTGCTTCCCGAGCTGGAGCTGGATGCCAATGTCGACACCCTGTTCGATAAAACCCGCCCCAATTGCTTCCTCGGTACTCAACTGGCACAACAGCTCACCGACGCTTCGATAAAGCAATTGTTCATCGTCGGCATGAAAACCCAGTATTGCATCGACAGTACCTGCCGAGCCGCGGCTGAACAGGGCTTTCAAGTTACGCTGGTCGCCGATGCTCACACCTGCATGGACGCTGCGGCGTTATCGGCCAAAATGATCATTGAGCACCACAATGCAACCCTTGGCGGGGCGTTCGTCAAATTACTGAACACTGCGGAGGCCAGGTTCTGACGCGCTCAAAAGATCGCAGCCTGCGGCAGCTCCTACATTGACCACGTTCGCCGCAACGATTGTGATCCCGTAGGAGCTGCCGCAGGCTGCGATCTTTTGATCTTGCTTCTATTACGGGTGATTGCCAAACCGATCCGGAGTCAGCAACCTGAAACAACATTCGATCCCCGACATTCCGTGCCTACAGGAGCCCAGCATGCCTGCAACCGTACTGGTACTGGTTGAAACCATTAACGACTACCTGCCGATTCTTGAAAATCAAGGCTTCCACCTGATTCTCGCCCCTACTCCCGCCGAACGTGCCCAGGCCATCGCCAGTCACGGCGGGCAGATCGACGCCGTGCTGACGCGCGGCCCTTTGGGGCTGTACGCCGACGAAATCGCCGCGCTGGCGAACCTGAAAATCATCTGCGTGATCGGTGCCGGTTACGAGCAGGTCGACTTGCAAGCCGCCAGCGACCGGGGCATTACCGTCACCAATGGCGCTGGCGTAAACGCCTCGTCGGTGGCCGATCATGCGATGGCCTTGTTGCTGTCGTTGGTGCGTGACATCCCTCGGTGCGACGCGGCGGTGCGCCGCGGTGAATGGCCGAAGATCATGCGCCCTTCACTGGCCGGCAAGCACGTGGGCATTCTGGGCCTCGGCGCCGTCGGCATGGCCGTCGCCAAACGCGCCGCCAATGGCTTCGACATGACGGTGAGTTACCACAGCCGTCAGTTGCTCAGCGACGTCCCCTACGACTTTTGTTCGACGCCCACCGAGCTGGCCCGGGCCTCTGACTTTCTGATCGTTTGCACGCCTGGCGGCATCGGCACGCAACACCTGGTCAACAAACAGGTGCTGGATGCCTTGGGCCCGCACGGTTTTATCGTCAACATTGCTCGCGCCAGCGTGGTTGCCACCAACGATCTGATTACCGCGCTCGAGCAACGGCGGATCGCCGGTGCCGCGCTCGATGTATTCGATGCAGAGCCTCAGGTACCGGATGCGCTCAAGGCATTGAGCAACGTGATCCTCACGCCCCATGTGGCCGGCCTGTCACCGGAAGCGGCCCGGGGAACCGTTGAACTGGTCGGGCAGAACCTGATGGCGTTTTTCTCCGATCGTCCGGTATTGACGCCTGTAAAGTTGCCCAAGTCGCTCTGAGATAACATGACGGGGGTTAGAGAATCCCCAATAACGTCCAGAGTCGACGCGACTCCGCGTCAGCCGATATCAACTCGCCAAGCAGTTCGCTCAGCGGTTTATTGCCCCACCCATTGCAGTGGTCGCGGTGGCGCACACTTGCGGACAGCCCATTTCGAATCTCCTTCCTGGAAACGCTGCTCCTCTGAACCATAGTCCGCCCCGCCTGTTCTCACACATCAGGAACGCTGATTATCCAGCAACACGCTAACCTATAAGACCTTGCCGCGCTTGTGGCGACCCCGGCGCGCCATTAGATTAGTCAATGATGTCTGGCCTCCAAAATAAGCAGAAGGGATAAGCATGGCGCTTACTGACCAGTCCACCCGTATCCGCTCTGGCGAAGAACTCGATGCCAGCCTGATCGATCCGTACCTCAAGGCGCACATTCCGGGCCTGAGCGGGTTACCGCAGATCAGCCAGTTCCCCGGTGGCGCTTCAAACCTGACGTACCTGCTGGAATACCCCGGGCAGGAGTTCGTGCTGCGTCGGCCGCCGTTTGGCCACAAGGCCAAATCCGCCCACGACATGGGCCGTGAATATCGCATTCTCAATCAGCTCAAGGACGGTTTTCCGTATTGCCCGAAAGCCTATGTGCACTGCACCGACGAATCGGTGATCGGTGCCGAGTTCTATGTGATGGAACGGGTCAAGGGGATCATCCTGCGCGCCGAACTGCCACCGGAGCTGGGCCTCGACGCCGCTAAAACCGAAGCCTTGTGCAAAAGCTTCATCGATAAATTCGTCGAGCTGCACCGCGTCGATTACCAGGCCTGTGGCTTGGCCGACCTGGGTAAGCCGCAAGGTTATGTTGCACGGCAGATTCGTGGCTGGAGCGAGCGCTACGAAAAAGCCCTGACGCCCGATGCGCCGAGCTGGCAAGCGGTCAAAGACTGGCTCAACGACAAGATGCCAGCCGACCACCCAACGTCGAGTATCGTCCACAACGACTACCGCTTCGACAACGTGATCCTCGACCCGAACAACCCGATGCAGATCATCGGCGTACTGGATTGGGAGCTGACCACCCTCGGCGATCCGCTGATGGATCTGGGCAACACCCTCGCCTACTGGATCGAAGCCAGCGACCCGGCACCGGTGCAACTGATGCGCCGTCAACCGAGCCACGCCCCCGGCATGCTGACCCGTCGCGAATTTGTCGATTACTACGCCGAACGCTCGGGGATCAAGATCGACAACGTCGACTTCTACTACACCTACGGGCTGTTCCGCCTGGCCGGAATCGTGCAGCAGATCTACTACCGTTTCTTCCATGGCCAGACCCAGGACAAACGCTTCGCGCCGTTCATTCACATGAACAAACTGCTGGAGCAGATGAGCCTGCAGGTCATCCACAAATCCAGCCTCTGATTGCGCGCCTGGCGCTACGCCCATCACAAGGAAAAACCATGTCCAAGACTCAGTTGTTCGACCTCGACGGTAAAATCGCTTTTGTCTCCGGCGCCAGCCGTGGCATCGGTGAAGCCATCGCCAAACTGCTGGCCCAGCAAGGCGCCCATGTGATTGTGTCGAGCCGCAAACTCGACGGCTGCCAGCACGTGGCCGATGCGATCATCGCCGATGGCGGTAAAGCCACCGCCGTCGCCTGCCACATCGGTGAAATGGAACAGATCACCCAAGTCTTCGCCGGTATTCGCGAGCAATTCGGTCGCCTGGACATCCTGGTCAACAACGCCGCGACCAACCCGCAGTTCTGCAACGTGCTGGACACCGATCTCAGCGCCTTCCAGAAAACCGTCGACGTGAACATTCGCGGCTACTTCTTCATGTCGGTGGAAGCCGGCAAGCTGATGCGCGAGAACGGTGGCGGGAGCATCATCAACGTCGCGTCGATCAACGGCATTTCGCCGGGCATCTTCCAGGGTATCTACTCGGTGACCAAGGCGGCGGTGATCAACATGACCAAGGTGTTCGCCAAGGAATGTGCGCAGTTCGGGATTCGTTGTAATGCATTGTTGCCGGGTCTTACCGACACCAAGTTTGCTTCGGCGCTGGTGAAGAATGATGCGATTTTGAAGACCGCGTTGCAGCAGATCCCGCTCAAGCGTGTGGCGGACCCAAGCGAAATGGCCGGTGCGGTGCTTTATTTGGCGAGTGATGCGTCGAGCTACACGACCGGGGTTTCGTTGAATGTGGACGGTGGTTTCCTGTCCTGATTCAACGGACATGCGCCACAACTCGAACTGATCGCTCCCGCGCCAGGCGCAGGAGCGATCTTTAAAGCGCGAGCCGCTGCGCCAACGCCTTGGCCTGGCTCGCTACATCGGTCACCGCCGTGCTTTCCCACCACATGCCGCGCAGGGGTGGACCCATGGCAAACAACCGCTGAGCAACCTGCCCTTCGGCGTCAATCACCGCACCGCCCGCATCGGCCGCAATCCCCAACGCCAATGGTCCCGGTTTTATCAACCCGCGGGCCAGCAGTTGCTGCGGTAATGGCCGGGCGACCCGGCGCCAGTCATATTCGATGCCGCTGGAGTTGATCAGTGCGTCGCCACTCACCACCGTCACCGCAGACTCACCGCGACGACGAATGCGAATGCTCACCCGCCCCTCCGCCGAGGGCGCCAGACCTTTGAACGAAGCGGCGTGAATCCGCAAGCGCCCTTCCTGCTGCAAACGTGTCACCCGTTCGGCACTCAAAGGTGGCGATCGATGATGATGACTTTCCCACCATGGCCGCACATGACGCACAAACTGCCGGCGCTGCACGTCTGTCGCCTGGCGCCACAGCCGCCCGATATGCGCACGCACGGTATCCAGCGGCGCCTGCCAGTCGATACCGTCCGCCATCGCGGCACGGCAATGACGTCGCAGTTCATGCATCAGCTGACGCGGGGTGCGGATGTCGGGATCTTCGGCAAGGAAATCCGTCCACGCCGGTGGTTGCCGACGCACCTGCGGCAACAAGCCGTGACGGGAAAATACGTCGATCGGTCCACGATGCCCGGCCTGTTCCAGCGACACCACGGCATCGACCATGGTCAGGCCCGAGCCGATGATCAACACCGTCGATTGCGGATCAAGTTGCGTCATTTTCGCCACATCCCAAGGATCCACGGCTACAGCGTTCAAGCCACTGGATTCGGCTTGAGGGGTTCGCGCGGCCGGGAACAAGCCGGTCGCCAGCACCGCAAAAGCGCCGTGCAACCGCGAGCCATCACTCAATGTCAGCAACGTGGCGTGCTCATCGGTTTGCAGGTCGACCACTTCCCCCCGTACATGCTCGACGCTTGAGCCATAGCGCGCGCCGACGGCCTGGGCTTCGGCCAACCGTTGCTGTACATACAGGCCGAAAATGCCCCGAGGCGGGAACAACTCAGCGACCGTCACCGACTGCTGGTCCGACTCCGGCCAGCCGCCGTTCACAATAAATGCGCTCAGCCATTGGGTCAGGTCATCGCTGTTGTCCGGGTCGACACTCATCCGCGCGGCATTGCCGTTCAGCGTATGGCCCAATTCAACCGCGCTGTAGGCTTCGCCCCGGCCCAACTCGGCGCGGGGTTCGATCACCAGCACCTGACGCTTGCCGGGCAATCGCAACAACTGCGTGGCCAGTAACGTGCCGCTCAGGCCACCGCCAACGATCAGGATGTCAGCGTTACGGATGGCGCCTGTTGCCTGTCCGCCTGGAATTTCACTCATGCGGTTCTCACGAATCGGGAGGGGTTGTCTGAACTGTATCACTAGAGGGTTATCGGAACCGATGATCTGTTTCAGATCACCACATTTCGTACAAACCGCGTCGCCACCGCTCCATCGTTGCGATAGGCGTGGGGCCGGTTACTGGCGAAGCTGACAAACTCACCCGTCGAAAGATTGCGCTCCTCATCCCCCAGTACCAACGTCAGGCTGCCTTCAAAGACATACAGTTGTTCACTCCAGCCATCGGCATCGGGCTCCGAAAGGTATTGCTCGCCCGGTTCCAGCCGCCATTCCCAGAGCTCGACTTCACGGCTGGCGTTGGCTTTGGCCAGCAACACGGCTTTGCTGCCGGGAATCAAACCGGCCCACGCCAGTTCGTTGATGCGGCTCGGGTCACGCACCTCAGGGGCCTGAATCAGGTCGCTGAACGCCACGTCCAGCGCTTCGGCCACCCGGTCGAGCGTGGTCAGGCTGACGTTTTTCTCACCCGCTTCGATCGCCACCAGCATCCGTCGGCTGACCCCGGATTTTTCCGCCAACGCGGTCTGGCTCAGCTCTGCGGCATGGCGCAGGCGCCGGACGTTCTGGCTGACATGTTGAAGGACGGAGGCCCGTTGGCCGGAATCTTTGTGCACTATATTGCTCACTTAGTAGGCTTGCGCAGTATACTGCCCAACTTCGGGCGCATTGTGCGTCCCCCCTCAGGTAGTGCGCAAGGCCATGACGTCGGTGAATACCTCCAAACCCTCTGCCTTTTTCTCACGGTTCAGCAAGGCTGAATGCGTGCTGGTGCTGATCACCATGGTCTGGGGCGGGACGTTCCTGCTGGTGCAGCATGCAATGACGGTCAGCGGCCCGATGTTTTTTGTCGGCCTGCGCTTTGCCGCAGCGGCGAGCATCGTCGTGCTGTTCTCCTGGCGCAGCCTGCGAGACCTGACCCTGTTCGAACTCAAGGCCGGCGTGTTCATTGGAATGGCGATCATGCTTGGCTACGGCCTGCAAACCGTCGGCTTGCAGACCATCCTCAGCAGCCAGTCAGCGTTCATCACCGCGCTTTACGTGCCTTTCGTACCCTTGCTGCAATGGCTGGTGCTGGGACGTCGGCCGGGGTTGATGCCGAGTATTGGCATCATGTTGGCGTTTGCCGGGCTGATGCTGCTCTCCGGCCCGAACGGGGCGTCGCTGAATTTCAGCCCGGGGGAAATCGCTACGCTGATCAGCACCGTCGCCATCGCCGCCGAAATCATTCTGATCGGCACCTATGCTGGCCGTGTCGACGTGCGGCGGGTCACTGTGGTGCAACTGGCGACCACTTCGGTACTGGCATTTTTGATGATCGTGCCGACTCAGGAAGCGCTTCCCGGTTTTTCCTGGTTGCTGCTGGCCAGTGCCCTGGGCCTGGGCGCCGCCAGCGCGGCGATTCAGGTGGCGATGAACTGGGCGCAGAAAAGCGTTTCACCGACCCGCGCGACGCTGATCTACGCTGGCGAACCGGTCTGGGCCGGTATCGCCGGGCGTCTGGCGGGTGAACGGCTGCCGGCGCTGGCGCTGTTCGGCGCGGGGTTGATCGTCGCAGCGGTGATCGTCAGTGAGTTGAAGACCAAGGGTAAAGCCGCGGTTGAGAGCGAGGATGAGTTGGAGCGGGAAACCGAGGGTTAAGCCCTTAAGATCAAAAGATCGCAGCCTGCGGCAGCTCCTACGGCGGAATGTGTACACCCGTAGGAGCTGCCGCAGGCTGCGATCTTTTTGCGGACAACCCACATCTGATGGCAGCACATTGCCCTTCGAAACAATGTGAATCAGGCCTTTTCAGCCTATCTTGTAGGATCCTGCCACAGCTTGGCAGTTGGTGATCGGGGGCTCGGCACGTATGATCCTTCACAAACTTCCGCAGATTAGAAGCCTATGTCCCTGATAGTTCTACTACTTCTGCCTTTTATTGGCAGCTGTCTGGCGGCCTTGCTACCGCACAACGCGCGTAACGCTGAATCAATACTCGCAGGCCTGGTCGCCCTCATCGGCACCGTCCAGGTAGCGTTGCTGTATCCGCAGATCGCCCACGGTGGCGTGATTCGCGAAGAATTCTTCTGGCTACCGAGCCTGGGCTTGAATTTCGTCCTGCGCATGGATGGTTTCGCCTGGCTGTTCTCGATGCTGGTGCTGGGCATCGGCACGCTGGTGTCGCTGTACGCGCGGTATTACATGTCACCGGACGACCCGGTGCCGCGTTTCTTTGCGTTTTTCCTGGCCTTCATGGGCGCCATGCTCGGGCTGGTGATCTCCGGCAACCTGATTCAGATGGTGTTTTTCTGGGAGCTGACCAGCCTCTTCTCGTTCCTGTTGATCGGCTATTGGCACCACCGCGCCGATGCCCGCCGTGGCGCCTACATGGCACTGATGGTGACCGGTGCCGGTGGTTTATGTCTGCTGGCAGGGGTGATGCTGCTTGGCCATGTCGTGGGCAGCTATGACCTGGACAAGGTCCTGGCCGCCGGTGATCTGATTCGCGCCCATGCGCTGTACCCTATCCTGCTGCCGCTGATCCTGATCGGCGCCTTGAGCAAAAGCGCCCAGTTTCCCTTCCACTTCTGGCTTCCCCACGCCATGGCCGCACCGACACCGGTCTCGGCGTACCTGCACTCGGCGACCATGGTCAAGGCCGGAGTTTTCCT
The DNA here is from genome assembly GCF_001874645.1 of Pseudomonas frederiksbergensis. Classification (NCBI taxonomy): domain Bacteria; kingdom Pseudomonadati; phylum Pseudomonadota; class Gammaproteobacteria; order Pseudomonadales; family Pseudomonadaceae; genus Pseudomonas; species Pseudomonas frederiksbergensis. The sequence continues at coordinate 5,123,962 of NZ_CP017886.1, read as the reverse complement.
TTTGGCGCGGCTGTGGCCGTCGCTGTCCGGCAGCGAAGAATGGTTCTACATTGTCAGCGGGGCCGGCGCCTGTACATTGTTGCTCGGCGCTTACTGCGCAATGTTCCAGAACGACCTCAAGGGCCTGCTGGCCTACTCGACCATCAGCCATCTGGGCCTGATCACCCTGTTGCTGGGCCTGAACAGTCCGCTGGCCGCAGTCGCCGCGGTGTTCCACATCCTCAACCACGCCACTTTCAAGGCCTCGCTTTTCATGGCCGCCGGGATCATCGACCACGAAAGCGGAACCCGTGACATTCGCAAGCTCAGCGGCCTGATCAAACTGATCCCGTTCACCGCCACGCTGGCGATGGTCGCCAGCGCCTCGATGGCCGGCGTGCCACTGCTCAACGGTTTCCTTTCGAAAGAGATGTTCTTCGCCGAGACCGTGTTCATCAACGCCACGGCCTGGGTCGAGATGGCCCTGCCGATCGTCGCGACGATCGCCGGCACGTTCAGCGTCGCCTACTCCCTGCGTTTTACCGTGGACGTGTTCTTCGGCCCAACCGCCACCGACTTGCCACACACGCCCCATGAGCCACCGCGCTGGATGCGAGCGCCGGTGGAGCTGCTGGTGTTCACCTGCCTGGTGGTGGGGATCTTCCCGGCCCAGGTGGTCGGCCCATTGCTCGCCGCCGCTGCCCTGCCGGTCGTTGGCGGAACTTTGCCTGAATACAGCCTGGCGATCTGGCACGGTTGGAACGCGCCAATGATCATGAGCCTGATCGCCATGTCCGCGGGTATCGTTGTGTACCTGCTGCTGCGCAACCAGCTCAAACGTGGGCGTTTCAACTACCCGCCAATCATCGGTCGCCTCAACGGCAAGCACCTGTTCGAGCGCAGCCTGGTGGTGATGATGCGCCTGGCCCGCAGACTGGAGCGACGAGTCAGTACCAAGCGCCTGCAAACCCAACTGTTCCTGCTGGTGTTGGTAGCAGTGTTGGCGGGGTTGATTCCGATGCTCCACAGCGGACTGAGCTGGGGCGATCGGCCAAAGATCCCGGGCTCGATCGTCTTCGTTATTCTCTGGCTGCTGGCGATTGCCTGCGCGCTGGGTGCCGCCTGGCAAGCCAAGTATCACCGGCTCGCGGCCCTGACCATGGTCAGCGTCTGCGGCCTGATGACCTGTGTCACCTTCGTCTGGTTCTCGGCGCCGGACCTGGCGTTGACTCAATTGGTGGTCGAAGTAGTGACCACGGTGCTGATCCTGCTTGGCCTGCGCTGGCTGCCACGACGGATCGAAGAGGTCTCGCCGCTGCCCAGCAGCGTGCCCAAAGCACGGGTTCGCCGTCTGCGCGACTTGCTGCTGTCGAGCGCCGTCGGCATCGGTATGGCGTTGCTCGCCTACGCCATGCTGACCCGCCAGACACCAAACGACATCTCCTCGTTCTTCCTCAGTCGCGCGCTGCCCGAAGGTGGCGGCAGCAACGTGGTGAACGTGATGCTGGTGGATTTCCGCGGCTTCGACACCCTCGGTGAAATCACCGTGCTGGTGGCCGTGGCGCTGACGGTATTCGCCCTGCTGCGACGCTTCCGCCCACCGAAGGAAAGCATGCAACTGCCGGCACAACAGCGCCTGTTGGCGCCGGACGTGGTCACCGATCTGGTCAACCCGCGTCACGCCAGCGATACCGCGCTGGGCTTCATGATGGTGCCGGCGGTGCTGGTGCGGCTGTTGCTGCCGATTGCGCTGGTGGTGTCGTTCTACCTGTTCATGCGTGGCCACAATCAACCGGGCGGCGGTTTTGTCGCGGGTCTGGTGATGTCGGTGGCGTTCATCCTGCAATACATGGTCGCCGGCACCCAGTGGGTCGAGGCACAGATGAGCCTGCGACCGGTGCGCTGGATGGGCACCGGACTGCTGTTCGCCACACTCACCGGTCTCGGTGCGATGGTGGCCGGTTATCCGTTCCTGACCACCCACACCTGGCATTTCGGGCTGCCATTGCTCGGCGAGATTCATATCGCCAGTGCACTGTTCTTCGACATCGGTGTGTACGCCGTGGTGGTGGGTTCGACACTGCTGATCCTGACGGCCCTGGCGCACCAATCGGTGCGTGGCCACAAGCCGGGCAGCCAGCCAAAACCCATTGCCAAGCCAGGAGCTGCCTGATGGAAGAAGTCATCGCAATTGCCATTGGCGTACTGGCGGCCTCCGGGGTCTGGCTGGTGCTGCGCCCACGGACCTTTCAGGTGGTGATGGGCCTGTGCCTGCTGTCCTACGGGGTGAACCTGTTCATCTTCAGCATGGGCAGCCTGTTCATCGGCAAAGAGCCAATCATCAAGGATGGCGTGCCGCAAGACCTGCTGCATTACACTGACCCGCTGCCCCAGGCGCTGGTACTCACCGCCATTGTCATCAGCTTCGCCATGACCGCATTGTTCCTGGTGGTGCTGCTGGCGTCCCGGGGCCTGACCGGCACCGACCATGTCGATGGCCGGGAGCCTAAAGAATGAGCTGGATGCCCCATCTGATCGCTGCACCGATTCTGCTGCCGTTGCTGACGGCGGCGCTGATGCTGATGCTCGGCGAGAAACACCGCCCGCTCAAAGCCCGGATCAACCTGTTTTCCAGCCTGCTGGGCCTGGGCATTTCCGTACTGTTGCTGCAGTGGACCCAAGCGCAAGGCGTGCCCGGCTCTATCGGCGTGTACCTGCCGGGTAACTGGCAAGTACCGTTCGGTATCGTGCTGGTGGTCGATCGCCTGTCAGCGTTGATGCTGGTGCTGACCGGGATCATCGGCGTCAGCGCCCTGTTGTTCGCCATGGCCCGCTGGGACAGTGCCGGCGCAAGCTTCCATGCGCTGTTCCAGATTCAGCTGATGGGCCTCTACGGGGCCTTCCTGACCGCCGACCTGTTCAACCTCTTCGTGTTTTTTGAAGTGTTGCTGGCGGCGTCTTACGGCTTGATGCTGCACGGCTCGGGCCGCGCCCGGGTGTCATCGGGGCTGCATTACATTTCGATCAACCTGCTGGCCTCGTCGCTGTTCCTGATTGGCGCGGCGCTGATCTATGGCGTCACTGGCACCTTGAACATGGCTGACCTGGCGTTGAAGATCCCGCTGGTACCGGCAGCCGATCGCGGCTTGCTGCATGCCGGCGCGGCGATTCTGGCCGTGGCGTTCCTGGCCAAGGCCGGGATGTGGCCGCTGAACTTCTGGCTGGTCCCTGCCTACTCCTCGGCCAGCGCGCCGGTAGCGGCGATGTTCGCGATCATGACCAAGGTTGGCGTCTATACGTTGCTGCGCCTGTGGACGCTGCTGTTCTCCGGCCAGGCCGGCGCTTCTGCATACTTTGGCGGCGACTGGCTGACCTACGGCGGCATGGCGACGATTGTCTGCGCCACACTGGCGATCCTTGCCGCACAACGACTGGAGCGCATGGCCAGCCTGAGCATTCTGGTGTCGGCGGGCATCCTGCTGTCGGCCATCGGGTTTGCCCAGCCGAACCTGATCGGTGCGGCGCTGTTCTATCTGGTCAGCTCGACCCTGGCCCTGAGCGCGCTGTTCCTGCTGGCGGAACTGATCGAGCGATCGCGCACGGCCATCGAGATGCCGCTGGACGATGAAATCGAAGCGCTGCCACGACCACTGGAACCCTCGCCGCCGACCAAGGGCATCAACCTCGATGACGACCAGAAAGCCGTGGTCGGTCAGGTGATTCCCTGGACCATGGCGTTCCTTGGCTTGAGCTTCATTGCCTGCGCGCTGCTGATCATTGGCATGCCGCCGCTCTCCGGGTTTATCGGCAAACTCGGCTTGCTCAGCGCCCTCCTCAACCCATTGGGCCTCGGCGCCTCGGGCGAGCAGCCTATTTCAAGCGCGGCATGGAGCCTGCTGGCGCTGTTGATTCTGTCCGGCCTGGCCTCGTTGATCGCCTTCTCGCGCCAGGGTATCCAGCGCTTCTGGACGCCCGCAGAGCGCCCGTCACCGGTGCTGCGACGCCTGGAGTGCGTGCCGATCTTTGCCCTATTGGCCTTGAGCATAGTGCTGACCTTCAAGGCCGAACCGCTGATGCGCTACACCCAGGCGGCCGCCGACACGTTGAACAATCCGCAGCAATACGTGATGGCGGTACTCGGCACCCGCGCCGTACCCGGCCCCGAAGCCAAAGCCGCGATGCAGGAGGTGCAACCATGAAGCGTCTGTTCCCTGCCCCCTGGTTGTCGTTGGCGCTGTGGGTCCTGTGGCTGGTGCTGAACCTGTCCATCAGCGCCGGCAACCTGCTACTGGGCGCGATACTGGGCTTCTGCGCACCGTTGATGATGCGCAAACTGCGACCGCTGCCGATCCGTATTCGTCGTCCCGGGGTGATCCTGCGCCTGTTCTTCCAGGTCGGACGTGACGTGCTGGCGTCCAATCTTGCTGTCGCCTGGGGCGTGTTGAACGCCGGTCGACGGCCACCACACTCGAAGTTCATCAAAGTGCCGCTGGACCTGCGTGACGCCAACGGCCTCGCGGCGCTGTCGATGATCACCACGGTAATTCCCGGCACGGTCTGGTCGGAACTGGCGCTGGATCGCAGCATTCTGCTGTTGCATGTGTTCGATCTGGATGACGAAGCGCACTTCATCCAGCACTTCAAGGCGACTTATGAGCGCCCCTTGATGGAGATTTTCGAATGAGCGCCCTGCTCTCGAATGCGGTTCTGTTCAGCCTGTTCATGTTCTCGCTGGCGATGCTGCTGACGCTGATTCGCCTGTTCAAAGGCCCGTCGGCACAGGACCGGGTTCTGGCACTGGATTACCTCTACGTCATCGCCATGCTGATGATGCTGGTACTGGGGATCCGCTATGCCAGTGATACCTATTTCGAAGCAGCGCTGCTGATCGCGCTGTTCGGCTTCGTCGGCTCGTTTGCCCTGGCGAAATTCCTGCTGCGTGGCGAGGTGATCGAATGAATGAGCTTGGCCAATTGTCTCTGTGGGTCGAGATCCCGGTGGCGATTCTGCTGGTGGTCAGCAGCCTGTGTGCATTGATTGGCGCCATTGGTTTGCTGCGTTTGAAGGATTACTTCCGGCGCATGCACCCGCCGGCTCTGGCATCGACCTTGGGCGCCTGGTGCGTGGCACTGGCGTCGATCGTCTATTTCTCGGCGCTCAACGCCAGCCCGGTGCTGCACGCCTGGCTGATCCCGATATTGCTGTCGATCACCATGCCGGTGACCACCCTGCTGCTGGCGCGGGCGGCGTTGTTTCGTAAACGCATGGCCGGGGATGATGTGCCGGCCGAGGTCAGCAGTCGACGGACAGAAAGCGAGCGTTGAGCCGAAAAGATCGCAGCCTGCGGCAGCTCCTACGCTATCGCATGCTCTTGTAGGAGCTGCCGCAGGCTGCGATCCTGACGATTTTCACCCCCACGCCACAGTCAACAACCCTGCCCCCAGCACCACACACAGCGGTGAATAGGCCCAGGTGTCGAGGCGCGCGAACTTCGACCCGGCCTGTTCCTTGAAAAAGCCGACAAGGTTCGAATCACCGATCGCGCGGGCAAACATCAGCAAGGCAATGACACTGATCAGCCATTGCAGCGACCAGTGCCCGACTGCCGGCACAAACAGGCCGACCCGCAAGCTCACCATCAAGGCTATCAGCAGCAACCCGACAGCCACCGCCAGGGTTCCCGACGCAGAAGGTTTGAAGGCCGGCCGCAATCCTTCGTTCGCAGCGCCTTGCACCTGTGGCACCACGGCGTCACTGGCCCATCGACCGCCGAGCGCCCAGTACAGATGAATCAGGCTGATCAGCACAAACGCGGCGACGATCCATTGAGCAAGCACAAACGTCATGAGCGGGGTTCCTGGAATTGATGGCAGAAGAAACAGCCTAGACCAGAGTTTTTGTCAGTGCGTTGCTCCACGACAACGTTAAAGCCACGCCCCATGAAATTCGCCTGAGTTGACCGCTCATTGATCGACCGGGTGCGCTACAGGCTGGCAGACACCTTGTCTGCCACGTCTTTGGGCAGCCACGCCCGCCAGACCTCCGGATGCGCCTTCATGAAGGCTTCGGCCGCCTGGCGCGGCGCTGTGTGGTTCTCGCTGATTTCGGCCAGGGCCTTGTTCAGAGGCCCGATAGGCAGGTCGACCTTGCTGAAAAAATCGGTCACCTGCGGATACTGTTTCTGGAAAGGTGCGGACACCCCAATCGACAGTTTCGAGGGCAACGAGCGTGTTGGTTTCGGATTGGGATTATCGGCATCGGTCAGGGTCTTCCAGGCCTCGGCATCGAACGGAGGTTCTTCCAGCTGAATCAGCTTGAAGCGCCCAAGCAATGGCGTCGGCGACCAGTAATAAAACAGCACCGGCTTGCCACGGCGAATGGACGAGGTGATTTCTGCGTCCAGCGCCGCGCCGGAACCGCTGCGAAAATTCACATAACTGTCCGTCAGGCCATAGGCCGCGAGTTTCTGTTTGTTGACCACCTCCGAGGTCCAGCCGATCGGGCTATTGAGAAAGCGCCCTTTGCCAGGGCTTTCCGGATCGCTGAAGACATCCTTGTAACGCGGCAGGTCCGACACGCTGCGCAAGTCCGGCGCCAATGGCTTGATGCCTTTGGCCGGATCGCCCTTGATCACGTATTCCGGCACCCACCAGCCTTCGGTTGCGCCTTTGACCGTATCGCCGATACTTGCCACCTTGCCTTCAGCCTCGGCCTTGACCCAGACCGGGCTGCGACCGGCCCACTCTTCGCCAATGACCTGAATGTCATTGTTGGCCAAGGCAGTTTCCAGAGTGATGGTGGTGCCCGGCAAGGTATCCGTCGGCAGGCCGTAACCTTTCTCGACAATAATCCGCAAAATGTCGGTGATCAGACTGCCGCTTTCCCAGTTCAGGTCAGCGAAGTGGATCGGCGCCGGGGCGGCCGTCACGGTCACGGGCGACACCAACAGACCAACAGTGGCAAGCAGACTTCCCAACAGCAGTCGAAAACCTTTCATGCTTTGCACCTCGTGCTGTTCACAGCAATGGCAGGACGGCTTTGCGCACAAAGGCCGCACACCTGCGAATACTCAGTCAACTGACTGTAGTAGAGGTTTCTGCGTTCGAGGTCCAACGATCAATTTTCAGAAGCGTCCTGCAACTGCTGCAACTCCCTTCGCACCATGCTGGCGTACTCCGCCGGGCGCAAGGCGTAGATCTGTGACGCCACCCAGCTCAGCCAGGCGCCCTGCAAAACAGCTTTCCGAGCGAACAGGCGCTGGGCTTGTGCGCGAGCACTGTCGAGGTTCTGCTCATGGAAGTCGGCCCGGGACAGGCTCACTTACTCACTGGCCTTGAATGTTGTGAGCTCGCCTTTGCGCCACTTGGCAGCTTTACCGGTTACCGTTTTCAAGGTTTTGGTCAGGCCTTCCTGTAGCTGTTCGTGAGCGGCAAACACCGTCACTACGTTATGGCCTTCCTTGAACAGAATGGCGTGGCCTTCTGCTGTGGTCACGAACGCGTAATCACCGAGGCCGTAGACCGTCAGTTTGATCTCGCGAAACTTGATTTCGAATTTGCCACCTTCGCGGCTCGGCAATACCGCTGCGCGGAAATGATCGCCGACTTTGAGCTCCAGGCGAGGTTTGTCATCCACCACCAGAGCCGACTCAGTGTCGATCTCGGCAATGTAAATACCTTCAGGGGTCTGCTCGGTGATGTAAACGAAACGTGATTGAAACTGTTTGACCAGCTTTGCACGCAGATCACCCAGCACGAACAAAGCATGCATATCGAGATTACTTACTGCCAAGGAAACATCCCCACATCTGAAAATGATGCTACCCGCAGAAAAAACAGGCAGCAGAAAAACGGTCATATCGAAAATGTCGCAACAATGACCCAAGCTGAAATTGTGAAGTGCGCAGAAAGCGCCTTCATCGCAGGGTAGGAAAAGACTACTGGAATACCCATCCTGCCGTCTTCCCTGGCGGTCGTCAGATGCTGAAGGAAATCGTCCTTCTAACGGCCAGAGAATACTGGACTATCTACATTAGGGAGAAAACTCTTTAAAAAAAGCACTTTTCTGACATCTCGCCAGAAAAAATTGCTTTAGATAAGCATGAACCTCCAACCCCTGGAGACGATTCTAGAGCAGCCATGCGCCCCTAGACTACCTAAAGCGACGTGTATCCGTCGGCAAACCATAGAAAAGGAATTCATATGAGCACGCTGACCCTCCCCGCCCAGCACACAAACACCCTTACCTATAGCCCTCACCTGCGTTATCAGGTGGTTCTGGCGGGTAATCGTTTCTTTCATATCAAAGAAACCGCAACTGGTCGTGTAAGAGGTTTCCGTGGTGACCACAACGAAGCCTGCGCCCTCGCCAGAAATCTCGAAACCCGCCTCTGACACACCCGATTGCGTTTGCCTGCGCTGTCGTTTCGTCACACCGATGACTTAACTGCGCCGCCGGCAAGCAACAACTGCCATACTGCCCGACCATTAAAACTCAGCCCCTTCGGCGGGCTGCGTTGAAAACAACAGAATAATTTCCAAGGGAAGGCGCACGTGACGGAATTTGATATCGGCGAATTTTTTATTTGGGGCGAAGCCAGAGAAGTCGATGGCGAATTCCAGGCTGTCATTGTAATGCGCGCCAAGCCGCCGCTGACCACCGTGACGTACCACCAGGTCGAGAAAGACCGTTGGTTCAAAACCCCGGACGTCGCCGCAGCCGCTGCCATGGAATCTGCCAAGGCGCTAAAGCTTGCCGTTGATGAGGGCGCGCTGAAAGCGTGATCGACAGGTTGCGATTTCAGCAGACCCTGATGGCTGCCACAGCGAATACCGGTACGGTCACTGAGTTTACGTTTGGTGCGGTTCTGCAACGTGTCGACGTGTACGTCACCGGTCAGTGGCTGACTGAAGGTCGCATTGTGCGTCGGGACGTAGCCTTGGGTGGTACTTGAAGCAGATCAATAGAATCACGGGCACACAAATGCAAAGATCGCCGCCTGCGGCAGCTCCTACAGGCATATGCGATGCCGCGTAGGAGCTGCCGCAAGCGGCGATCTTTTAACGACAGCCGATGATCAATTGGCTGTCACACAGAATCAGGCCTGACGCTGGTGCTTGTCGATTTGCTCGTGACGTTCTTGAGCTTCGATGCAGTACTTGGTGGTCGGGCTGATCAGCAGACGTTTCAGGCCGATCGGCTCGCCGCTGTCGTCGCACCAGCCGAAGGTGTCGTCGCCGATACGCTCCAGCGCTCTTTCCAGCTGAGGCAGCATGCGCTGATCACGATCAATAGCGTTGACCAGCCAGGTGCGTTCTTCTTCGACCGAAGCCGCGTCAGCCGGGTCAGCCGGGGTATCCAGGCTTTCAATGGCGATGCGGTTCTGTTCGATGCGCTCGTGGGTTTCCACTTTCATGGCTTGCAACAGCTCGGTGAAAAAAGCCTGTTGCTCGGCATTCATGTAGTCATCCGCCGGCATGGCCAGCAACTTTTCCTTTGTCATTGATTTCTCTATAAAAAATACGTGCATTAAGGCGAATCAGGGAGCTTTCCGGTCGACCTGCAAGGCCTCGGAAAGGCGCCATACATTCCAAGCGCCACCTGGCACTCAATTTACGAGGGGCGGCAGTCTAAGGCCGACTTGCAACCTCAGCAACTGAAAAGACAGGGAATTTGTCCGGCAAAGCCCTTAAATTGCTCTATGCCAAGCGTTGAGGCGATTATCAGAGTGCGTTTATAGCAAGAAATTCAATCGAGCGGCTGTATATAGAAGACAAACGGCTAGGCCACGCTTGCCTGCGTGGCGTAATTCACCGTAAAAAAGTGCCTTTAGATGCCAGCGGTGCTGTTGGTCAATGAAGGCTCCTCGTTTGCATTCCGCTCGTTGAGTGCGACCTTGTGCCTGTGCCAGGCGCTGTTCATCGCCGTGGCCTATCGCCTGGAGCTGAAGATGGATGAGATTCACGAGCAGGTCGGGTTCGATGACTGACCCTCAGCGCCATGATGGGTATGGGTGTGGGCCTGCAATGACCCCGGCACCCCGGTGCGAACCAGCCCACCCTCTTCGATCCAGGCTTGAGTTGACTGATAAGCGCGTTGCAGCAGTTGATCGGTCTGGGTGAAATCGAACACCGAGATCCCCAGCGGACACAGCGGCGCGACCACATGGATCGCCGCTCGCGGTGAATACAGCTCAATGTCGCGCACCAGTTGACGCATGCTCATCAGGTTCAACGTGTGCAGCGCCAACGCCACCAACCCCGATGGCGGACTCGGGCAGGCACAACCAAATCCGGTCGGCACCACCACAACCCGCGTCGCTCCCAGGTACACCGCACTGGCAATCGGCGTGTTGCTGGCAACACCGCCGTCGATCAACAGCTTGTCGCCGATCTGCACACACGGAAACACCAATGGAATCGCCGCGCTGGCCAGCAACGCCTGCTCGGCACTGCCGCTGGACAGCAGCTCTTCGGCGCCGGTGAGCAAATTGGTGGTGACGATGTACAGCGGCAGCTCGGTGTCTTCGATCTGCTTGAAGGGCAACGCCCGCCGCACCAGATGCTCCAGCGCCGCAGACTGCAACAGAAAGCCTCTGCGCCGAAAAATCGCCGACAGGCTATCGAGCAGTGAAAACGGAAACACATCGGCCTTGCGCAATCCCCGCCAGAAGTCCGCCAGCTCGGCCACCCCTTGCGCGTTCGGCCGCGCGGCGAAGTAAGCACCATTGATGGCGCCAACCGAGGCGCCGATCACCAGGTCAAATGAAACACCTGCTTCGACCAGCGCCTGCAACATGCCCACCTGAACCGCGCCAAGGCTACCGCCACCGGCGAGGACAAGTGCAGTTTTTACCTCGGGCATGGCAGACCTCCAGAACCGCTCGGGTGCTTAGACACTCAAGCATAGCGGCTGAACCCCCGGCTGCACTCATCACTTCACGACCCGATACAAGCCCCCACGACACTCGACTAACGGTACTTGAGCGCGAACCTCCACCTTCCTACGATAGTTCTACGCAGCTGTTAAATGCTCCAACAGTTGCGTAAGTGGTGAGTGATCTGAACCCCTACCAAGCTCACCACTTGTTTCATGCGCATCTTGAGCCTCATGGGCTCTGCTTTCCTTCCCATCAAAGAGCTTTGAGGCTCTTTTTTGCCCGGAACAAACTCCAGAAACCATAAAGCCCAGCACGAGTCTGGGCTTTATGGTTTCTGATCGGTCCAGCGCGCAAGCCCCGCCAAACAGTGTTTGGCGGGGCGTCGTCTTACAGGGCCATATCAGTCGCTGGATTGCTTTCTTTCTGTGGTTTCGCTTGAGCTGGGGCCGCTGTTTGCGGAGCCACTGCCTTGTCAATCACAGGCGGCGGGTCAAGTTGCAGAACCTGACTGGTATATGCCCATTCCTGGGAAACACGCTCAGGACTGTCGTTCAGCTTGGTACCGTAACTCGGAACGATCTGGTGCAGCTTTTCCTGCCAGGCAGGGGTCGCAACCTTGTCCTTGAAGATCTTCTCAAGCACGCTCAGCATGATCGGAGCCGCGGTGGACGCGCCTGGCGATGCACCCAGCAAGCCTGCAATGCTGCCATCCTGGGAGCTGACGATCTCGGTGCCCAGTTTCAGTACGCCGCCCTTCTCTTCATCACGCTTGATGATCTGAACGCGCTGGCCGGCTTGCCACAGACGCCAGTCTTCCTTCTTGGCGTTCGGGAAGTATTCCTTCAGGGCATTCATGCGGTCTTCGTCCGACAGCATCAGCTGGCCGGCCAGGTATTCAACCAGTGGGTACTGCTCGATGCCCACCTTGGTCATTGGCCAGAAGTTGTGCGTGGTCGTGCTCGTCAGCAGATCGAAGTAGGAGCCTTCTTTCAGGAACTTCGTGGAGAAGGTCGCGAACGGGCCAAACAGAATGACACGCTTGCCATCCAGCACGCGGGTATCCAGGTGCGGAACCGACATCGGCGGTGCGCCAACCGACGCCTTGCCATAAGCCTTCGCCATATGCTGTTCAGCAATTGCCGGGTTATCGGTCACCAGGAACGAGCCGCCGACAGGGAAGCCTGCATACTCTTGTGCTTCAGGGATGCCCGACTTCTGCAGCAGATGCAGTGCACCACCGCCCGCGCCAATGAACACGAATTTGGCGTCGGTCTGGGTTTCCGAGCCGTCTTTCAGGTTCTTGTAGGAAACGCGCCAGCTGCCATCTTCATTGCGCTTGATGTCTTCCACTTCGCTCGAAAGCTTCAGGGAGAAGTTCGGCTTGGTTTGCAGATAGCCAGCGAATTGGCGGGTGATTTCGCCGAAGTTCACGTCCGTACCGATTGGGGACCAGGTCGCCGCAATCTTTTGATTCGGGTCGCGGCCTTCCATCATCAGCGGAACCCATTTCTTGATTTGTACCGGATCTTCCGAGTACTGCATGCCAGCGAACAGCGGGCTCGCTTGAAGTGCTTCGTAGCGCTTCTTCAAGAACTGAATGTTGTCATCGCCCCACACAAAACTCATGTGTGGAGTGGAGTTGATGAACGAATGGGGATTCTTCAAGACACCATTCTTGACCTGCCAGGCCCAGAATTGACGCGAGATCTGGAAGGCTTCATTGATTTCAATGGCCTTGGGGATCTCGACCTTGCCGTTCTTGTCCTCTGGCGTGTAGTTCAGCTCCGCCAGGGCAGAGTGACCGGTGCCGGCATTGTTCCAGCCGTTCGAGCTTTCCTGGGCAACGCCATCGAGACGTTCAACCATCTCCATGGACATGCCAGGCTCGAGTTCATTGAGCCAGACGCCCAAGGTCGAACTCATGATGCCCCCGCCGATGAGGAGTACATCGACTTTCTTTGTCTCAGCTGCGTGCAAGGGCATGAGGACCATCGACATGGCTAAGCCGAGTAGTCCCGTGTTCATTTTTTTTAACATTCAGTAATACCTAGGATAGAACGCCATCCACCCACCCTTCTTGATCATGAGGTATCCGAGTTCACCGCATGCAATGCCGCATGCCGTCGAACCCTGCACTCAGAAAGACTGATGGGCGAACATATAAGACCGATAGCCACTATCGGTCTCACGTTTAGGCCCCTCCCGCGCTGACTTCTTATTAGTCATTGGCTTCAGCTACTTGGGTGACACTAATTCTGTTTGTAAATTATCGGACGCAAGAATGAACAGACGCGCATCCATACCGCGACATTCTACCTCAGGTCTGCCAAATCGACGAAGACGCAATATTTTCTCATTCTTCGACCGGTACTGCACAAAGGGCTTCACGTAGCACCTGCTCCAGAATGACAAAAAAACTTCTGATGTGGGCCTGTTTCAATGCTTGAGGCCGAGTCACCAGATAGACTTCCATATCCGGCAGTTGGATATCTGGAAACACGGCTATCAGGTCCTTTGCCAGTATACGCGGCAGCACTGCAACGCCCATCCCTCGCCTGGCGGCTTCGATCTGTGCCGCGAACGAATTCACTCTGATCTGCGCATGCTCCAGACCCGCAGCCCTTGACGCGCGCATTTGCGGCAACATGTCCAGCGGAGGGAGCAAGGCAATATTGACTGCGGTGGCCGGAGACACTACTGGAAACCGCTTCAGATAGGCGGCATCGGCGAAGACACCGTAAGCGAGCGTGCCCATTGATCGATAAATCAGCGACGGCTCGCCCAAATGTGCTGTGCGAATAGCGATATCCGCCACGCCGCGGACGATCTTGTGAAAGTCGGCGGTGACCAGCAACTCTACCGAGCAACGCGGATGAGTCGACGTAAAACGATGTGAAGCCTCAAGCACGCAAGACGAAAATCCTTCCCCGACGCTGACCAGGACACTGCCGCAAAGCTCTGTTTGTAGTCGGGACGCACCGACGACGGTTTGACGCCTCAAGCCCTCCTCCGCGGCCAGGGCAACTTCAACAAGGGATTGGCCCCGCGATGTCAGCCAGCATCCTTCAACGCCCCGCTCGACAAGTGGCTCGCCGAGCGAGCCCTCAAGCTGAGTGATCCGTCGGGACACCGTAGACGCAGCGATACCCAGCAATTGGCCAGCCTGAAGAAAGCTGCCACGTCGCGAAACTGCCAACAGCAGACGGAGATCATCCCAATTTGCTTCTGAATTCATGGTGCAGGCCCGCCGCTTTGCAAATATGCAAAACCATTATGCAGTAGTCGCTATTTTTCGAAAGTGACGGTAACGGTATATCTAGCAGTCTTCGTAAATAAAGGGATGACACATGCACAGCACATTCGTTACGGGTGCAACCGGCCTGTTGGGTAACAACCTCGTGCGTGAACTGGTCGCTGCCGGCTACGAGGTCAAAGCCCTGGTCCGTTCCAGAGCCAAAGGTGAACAACAGTTCAAAAACCTGCCGGGCGTGAGACTGGTCGTTGGCGACTTGGCCGATGTCGATGCCTTCGCAGCGTCGCTGCAAGGCTGCGATACGGTATTTCACACGGCGGCGTTCTTTCGCGACAACTACAAGGGCGGCAGTCACTGGGAGGCACTCGAAAGGATCAACGTGGAGGGCACGCGACGCCTGCTTGAGCACGCTTACGACGCCGGTGTCCGACGTTTCATCCATACGTCTTCGATTGCCGTGCTCGACGGCGCTCCCGGCACATCAATCGATGAGACGTGCCTGCGAAACGAAGCCAATGCGGATGACTACTATCGCAGCAAGATCCTCGCTGACCGTGTCGTGTTGTCGTTCCTCAAAGACCATCCCGACCTGCATGCCTGCATGGTGCTGCCTGGCTGGATGTGGGGCCCTGCCGATATCGGCCCGACGTCCTCGGGACAGTTACTCAACGATGTCGTGCGCAATAAGCTGCCCGGCCTGGTTCCCGGTAGTTTCTCTGTCGTCGATGCCCGCGATGTGGCATTGGCGCAGATAGCCGCAGCAAAGCACGGGCGACGTGGCGAACGCTACCTGGCAGCGGGCCGGCATATGACGATGGGTGAGTTGGTGCCCTTGCTGGGCAGGATCGCGGGCGTCAAGACGCCGCTACGGCAATTGCCGCTGACGCTGCTGTACGCCTTGGCTTTCGCGCAAGAGATCTACGCGCGCCTGACCGGCAAGCCGATTCTGCTGAGCATGGCGACAGTGCGCTTGATGGTGAAGGAAGCCGGGCGCACGCATTTCAACCCGCACAAGAGCGAACAAGAATTGGGGCTGCGGTTTCGCCCCGTCGAGCAGACCCTGGCCGATACGCTGGCCTGGTACCGCGATCATGGCTGGCTGCAAAAGTGCTAGTAGCACACGAGCGTAATTGCGGATTACGCAGATTCACCTTGCACTTCAGCGGCGGCGACACTCAGGCGATTTCTACCCTGTGACTTCGCCAGGTAAAGCGCACGGTCTGCCTGATCGATCAAGGCCTTTTCATCATGCTTGCTATCGTAGGCGGTAAAAGTCACCAGTCCCAGGCTGGCAGTCACGGTACCGAAAGGACTCGACAGGTGTTCAAGTTGCGCGTGCGCAATGCCGAGGATAATCGCCTCGGCAACCGAGCGGGCTCCCGATTCGTCTGTATTGGGCATCACGACGGCGATTTCTTCACCGCCGTAGCGGGCGGTCATGTCACCTGGACGGCGCACGCACTGCTTGATCGACTGACTGATTATCCGCAGGCATTCATCTCCGGCGAGATGCCCATAGTGATCGTTGTACCGCTTGAAAAAATCCACATCGATCAGGATCAGTGACAGAGGGCGGCGAAGCCGCTTGGCACGTTTGAACTCGCTATCCAGAGACTGATCGAAATGCCGGCGGTTGGCGAGACCGGTCAGCTTGTCCTCGCGGGCAAGAATCTCCAGCGTATGGTTAAGCTCGATCAGCGTGGTCTGGGTGGTTCGCAGTGCTGTCTCAGCCCGAATACGATGACTGATGTGGGCAATCAATCTGCGCCCCAGCGCAACCAACAGTCCCAGCAACACTATCACCACGGCGACAGATTGCTTTGCCTGGCTCCACCACGCTTGCATGGCCTCGTCCTGGCCCACCGCTACCGTCGTTACGAGGGGATATTGATTACTTCTGGTGAACGCGTAGATTCGGTGTATGCCATCGACTTTTGAAGCAAAGTCCACGGTGCCTGACGACATCTTGCGCAGGTACTCGGAAAATATGGGGGCCGGAGACAGATCACGGCCGATGTCCTGCTCCTGGAATGGGTACCTCACCAGCAGACGTCCTTCGGATGAGGTCAGGCTAATCGCACCGAACTGCCCCACTTGAATGGTTCGATACAGTTTGAGGAAGTGTTCGAGACTCAAGGTGGCGGCTATCACCCCGGCAAAACTTCCGTCCGGATGATCGATACGCCGACTGACCGAAATCACCCAAGCGCCAGTCGCACGACTGAGAATCGCCGGACCGATGAAGACCCCGCGGTCTGGATTGTCGCGGTGATGCTTGAAGAAATCTCGATCAGCGTTGTTGCTGTGGAGTGCAGTAGGCTTGTTGGTCGAGAATATCCAGTCCCCCCGGGCGTCATACAGCACCACGCTGTTCAATTGCGCCAGCGCATCCATCTCCTGAGCGACCAGTACTCCCAGTCGTTCGAGCTGCTCCGGGCCGATCCCGTCTTTCTCGATCCTGTCTGTCAGCCCCAGCAGTACCACTTCACTTTGTTTGAAGGCACCCTCGGTGTAAGTGTTGAGTGCATTGGCCAGATTCAGTGTGCCGGTTTCGATATCACTCAAGGTGTTCTGTCGGTTTGTCCAAATCTGCCAGGCAGTCAGCAGCACCACGGATACACACACCAGGGAGGTCAGCAAAGTGGCAAGTCGAAGATCGCGTTTCAAGTGAGTACCAAGGCTGTTGAGTGCACATTCATCAAAGGCCCGCGCAGTATAAACGCCTTCGAACGGTACTAATGACCGGAATGAAAGCTATTGGCCAGCTTTCTTCCGGTTTGAACACGAAAGATGTCTGGATGGAGCGACAGCCGCCATTCAGCGGAGCCCTGAAACAGGGCTCCGCCTCTGACTCAATAGCCCAGCGAAAGTCCAGTGTTACGCCGTGGATCGTTCGCGCCGTAGAAGCGGTTCTTGCCGACCGGTTTTGCGCCAAGTGCAGGCGCGCCGACCAAAATCGCCGCAAGATGGTTGGCGCTCTGCGGGCCGGTGAACTTCTGCCCCCAGCTTTCGAGGATTTTCCGGGTGTCCGGACTCACGGCGAACGCTTCGAGATTGGTCTCTTCAGGCAACCACTGTTGATGGAATCGCGGCGCATCGACCGCTTCCTGAATATTCATGCCGTAGTCGATCACATTGAGGATGGTCAGCAAGGTCGCGGTGATAATCCGGCTGCCTCCCGGCGTGCCAACGACCATCACTGTTTTGCCGTCTTTGGTGACGATGGTCGGGCTCATTGAAGACAGTGGTGCTTTGCCTGGGGCGATCGCGTTCGCTTCACCCTGCACCAGACCGTACATATTGGGCACACCCACCTTGGAGGTGAAGTCGTCCATTTCGTCGTTGAGCATGATGCCGGTCTTGCTGGCCATGACCCCTGCACCAAACCAATCGTTGAGGGTGTAAGTCACCGAGACCGCATTACCCCACTTGTCGACAATCGAGTAGTGCGTGGTGTTGTTGCCCTCGTGCGGCGCTACCCCGGGTTTGATATCGTGGGAAATACCGGCTTTTTGCGGGTCGATGGCAGCACGCAGCTTCGCCGCATAGCCTTTGTCCAGCAGATGCGCTATCGGGTTCTTGACGAAGTCGGGGTCGCCCAGATAGCTGTTGCGGTCGACATAGGCGTGACGCATCGCCTCGATCTGATAGTGCAGCCCCTGTGCCGAGTGAAAGCCCAGGCTTGGCATCGGGTAGCCTTCGAGGATGTTCATGATCTCGCAAATAATCACCCCACCCGAGCTTGGCGGTGGCGCAGAGACAACGTGATAACCGCGGTAGTCACACTCGATCGGCGCGAGCTCGCGGGTCTTGTATTTGTCGAGGTCGGCTTGTGTGATGAGCCCCTTGCCGGCCTTGCTTGAGTCGACGATGGCCTGGGCAACCCAGCCCTTGTAGAAGCCGTCAGTACCTTTACTGGAAATTTCCCGCAGCGTCTTGGCCAGGTCCTTTTGCACCAGCTTCTGACCCACCTGAAGCGGCTCGCCATTGCTCAGGAAGATTGCGCCCGAGTCGTGCATGTCTTTCTTGAATTGGTCAGTGGCAGTATCAAGCAGATCGACGTCGCCCTGCTCAAGCACGAAGCCGTCCTCGGCGTACTTGATGGCCGGGGCGATGACATCGGCACGCTTCATCGTGCCGTATTTTGTCAGCGCCAGCTCCATCCCCGACACCGTTCCCGGCACGCCGACGGCCAGGTGTCCCTTGGAGCTCAGGTCCGGGACGACATTGCCATCCTTGTCGAGGTACATGTTCGCGGTGGCCGCCAGGGGCGCCTTCTCGCGGAAGTCGAGGAAAGTCTTGCGGCCATCGGCCAGTTGGATAGTCATGAAACCGCCGCCACCGATGTTGCCTGCCGCGGGGTAGACCACCGCCAGCGCATAGCCGACCGCAACCGCTGCATCGACTGCGTTGCCGCCGTCCTTGAGAACGTCGACGCCAACGTGGGTGGCCAGACGCTGGGCGGTAACCACCATGCCATTTTCGGCGGCGACCGGGGCTTGCGAAGCGGCTTGTGCGCAGGCGCAACCAATAGCGAGTGCAGTCGCTATCAGCGATTTGGCAAGGGGCTCGAATGTCATGAGTCGATTCTCTTGTTTTTGTTCTGTGGGAGGGGGACGTCGTATCAGATGACGACATCCCACAAACTGTAGGACAGTTTTGGCATTCCCGAGCCGCCAAATCTCCACAATAGGACTATCGCCCCCGGGTCTTCGCTGAAGGAGTGCGTCAGCGGGAGCAATTCGTGCGTTTATGTCACTGTTCGATTTGGATTGTGGATTCAACTGGTCGCAACAGGTAGAAAACAACCCATTGCAGACAGTCAGGCTACGGAAAATAAATCCGCCCCCTTCCCTTTCATGAGCAAACCCTTGAGTGTCGCGGACCGCGCGCCACCTTGCTGGGCACCTAGGAGCCACCCCAATCGGTGGCCCCTAAAGAGACCTGAATCAGCCCAGGCGCATTGACAACTCAATATCGTCGGCAAAAGGCACAGACAGGTAACCGTTCTCCGGCGCGCGCACGTAGGCAAGATACTCGGGGCAGTAATCCGTGTTGTCCGCTACCACCAGCGCTCCCGGTTTCAGGTGTTTTTCGACCAGGTTCAATACGTCACCATACAATGCCTTGGCACCATCGAGCAGGAGCAGATCGACAGATTCCGGGAGGTCGGTTGCAAGGGTGACGAGCGCATCGCCTTCACGAATCCCCACCAGGTCGCTGACGCCGCCTTCAACGAAGTGATTGCGCGCCAGCGCGATCTTCGACGGTTCGAATTCGCTGCCGATCAGCACTCCGCCGCCGTTGTCGCGCAGCGCCGCCGCCAAGTGCAAGGTGGACAGGCCGAATGAAGTACCAAACTCGACGATTGTCTTCGCCTTTGTGTTGCGCGCCAGCATGTACAGCAGCTTGCCGGTGTCACGGGAGACCGGCAGCCACAGGTCCTTGAGCAGTCCGTAGAGTTTCAGGTAGTCGGTCTTGCTGTGCATCAGGCGTTCACGCTCTTCGCCGGACACCGTGCTCAGCACCGGACTGGTGGCGGTGCTGGCTTGGGTGTAGAGGCGCTCGATCAGGCTCGCCAATGGCTCAGTGGTCAAGGTTGTCATGATTGATTTCCGTCAGTGGGGGATTAATATGCGACTAATTCGTCGCATTTAAATGATGCGAGTGATTCACCACATTCGCTATTCGCGTTTTCCTCCCGACGCCCGAGCTGCCCATGACAAACCGTCAGACCGCCCGTATTTCCTCACGCAAACAGCCGCAGCAGGCACGCTCCACTGATCTGGTCGCGGCGATTCTGCAGGCTGCTATTCAGGTTTTGACCGAGCACGGTGCCACCCGTTTTACCACCGCACGGGTCGCGGAAAAGGCTGGCGTGAGTATCGGCTCGCTGTACCAGTACTTCCCCAACAAGGCCGCGATCCTGTTCCGGTTGCAGAGTGATGAGTGGCTGCACACCACGCAGATGCTGCGGCGGATTCTGGAAAACCTCGAAGAGCCGCCACTGGATCGCCTGCGCACATTGGTACAGGCGTTTATACGTTCGGAGTGCGAGGAAGCACAGATGCGCGGTGCGCTGAACGACGCGGCGCCGCTCTATCGCGATGCGCCCCAAGCCCACGAAGTGCGCGCGGCAGGACGGCAGATCTTCGCCACCTTCATGCTCGAACTGCTGCCCGAGGTCAGCGAGCCAACCCGCACAGCGGCATGCGATCTGATCCTGATCACGCTCAGTTCGGTGGGAAAGGATTTTTCCGGCAGCCCGCGTAGCGAGATGGAAATGACTGTTTGCGCCGATGGGCTGGCGGATATGTTTCGTGCTTACGTTGTGACGCTCAATCAGCCCCAAGCTACCCGGCCATCGACGCCAGAAAAGGCTGTCGATACGCGGCCACCAGTTGTTCCAGATTGAACGCCAGGTTGCGATCTTTTAAACGCTCAACGGATTGGTATTACGCCTTCAGAGCGCCCGTTTTCATTCGCTCCGACGCCTGCGCCCGCAAGCGTCTGCCGACCACATCCATCACGTCATACCCATCGCGCAACGGAATGGCCAGCAGTTTGGCGAAGACGGCCAGCACCACCGTGTCGCTCTCGATGTCGGCACGAAAAGCGATATTTTCCAGCACTTGAGTGACCGCGCGGATGCGGTAGTCGGCGGTGGCGTGCAGCGCGTTGATCGGGTAGCCGTAGCTGAGTGGCATCTTTATCAAATCTTTATTTTATTGCCCTCATTCCTGTTAACAACTTTCCAGACGTCCAACTAGGCTTGCCTCATCTTTGGAGGAAACGCGATGGACTTCTTCTTTTTGCTACTCGGTGCACTGTTTCTCATCATCCTGGTCGGCCTGACATACGGCTGCGCGGCGCTCAACAGGAGACGCTCATGACTGGCTTCTATCTTTTCGGCGGGCTAATCGCAGCCGGCTTGCTGCTGTATTTGGGCGCCGCGCTGTTGTTTCCGGAGGACTTCCTGTGACTATTCAAGCCTGGGTTCTACTCGGAGCCTTTCTCCTGGCGCTGGGCATTCTGGCTTGGCCGCTGGGGCGTTGGCTGACCACAGTAATGGAGGGCCGATTTGCCTTCGGTTCACGCATCGAGTCGCCGCTATATCGCCTGGCGGGCGTCAAGCCTGAAACGCAGATGGGTTGGGTCCAGTACGCGCTCGCATTGATTCTGTTCAACGCGTTGGGGTTCCTGGCCGTTTATGCCTTGCAACGGTTGCAAGGCGTTCTGCCGTTCAACCCGCAGGGGTTTGCTGCCGTCACCCCCGACTCCTCGTTCAATACCGCCGTCAGCTTCGTCACCAATACCGACTGGCAAGCCTACAGCGGCGAATCAACGATGAGTTACCTGACCCAGATGCTCGCGTTGACGGTGCAGAACTTCCTGTCCGCCGCGACAGGCATCGTGGTGGCAGTTGCCCTGATCCGAGGGTTCGCACGCCACAGCGCGGACAGCATCGGCAACGCCTGGACTGACCTCACCCGCGTCACCTTGTGGGTGCTGTTGCCACTGTCACTGATATTCGCGCTGTTCTTCGTCAGTCAGGGGGCGATTCAGAACCTTGACCCGTACAAAGACGTCTCGACACTGGAGGTCATGCAGTACCAGGACCCCGTGCTCAATAACGCCGGCCAGCCGACCCTTGATGCCCAGGGCAATCCGGTGACCAAGGCCGCCAGCACCGACAAGCAGACCATCGCGATGGGACCGGTCGCCTCGCAAGAAGCGATCAAAATGCTCGGCACCAATGGCGGTGGTTTCTTCAACGCCAACTCGGCGCACCCCTACGAGAACCCGACCGCGCTCACAAACTTCCTTCAACTGATCGCGATCTTCCTGATCCCTACAGCGCTGTGTTTCGTCTTCGGTCACGTCGTTGGTGACATACGCCAAGGCTGGGCGCTGCTGGCGACGATGACGATCATCTTTGTGATCGCGGTGGTGGCCGTCACCCATTACGAACAACTCGGCAATCCGCAGTTTTCCGCGCTGGGCATCGATACGGCGGCGGGCAACATGGAAGGCAAGGAACTGCGCTTCGGCATTAGCGCATCCAGCCTGTTCGCGGCCGTGACGACGGCGGCTTCATGCGGCGCGGTCAACGCGATGCACGACTCGTTCACCCCACTGGGCGGCGCAGTACCGCTGGTGCTGATGCAACTCGGTGAAGTGGTGTTCGGTGGCACGGGTTCCGGCCTGTACGGCATGCTGGTGTTCGCCATCCTCGCGGTGTTTATCGCCGGCTTGATGATTGGCCGTACCCCCGAGTATTTGGGCAAGAAGATCGAAGCCTTCGAGATGAAGATGGTCGCCATTGCCATCCTCGTGACGCCGCTGCTGGTGCTGTTCGGGACCGCCATCGCGGTCATGGCCGAGGCCGGCAAGCTGGGAATCGCCAACCCTGGCGCCCATGGCTTCTCGGAAATCCTCTACGCCTTCACCTCGGCGGCCAACAACAACGGCAGCGCCTTCGCCGGTCTGTCGGCCAACACCCCGTTCTACAACACGATGCTGGCCATCGCCAGTTGGTTTGGCCGGTTCGGCGTGATCGTACCGGTGCTCGCAGTCGCTGGCAGCCTGGCCGCCAAGAAACGTCTGGCGGTCACCGGCGGCACCATGCCCACCCACGGGATGCTGTTCGTTGTACTGCTGATTGGCACGGTGTTGCTGGTCGGCTTGCTGAACTATGTACCGGCGCTCGCGCTGGGCCCCGTCGTCGAACACCTCATGATGTTCAAGTGAGATCAGGCACATGACACGTAAAACGTTCTCCTTGTTCGACCCGAAACTGATAAGACCGGCCATTGTCGAGTCCGTACGTAAACTCAGCCCCAGGATCCAGTGGCGCAACCCGGTGATGTTCGTCGTTTATATCGGCGCGATCATCACCACCGCCCTCTGGGCGCAGGCCCTCAGCGGCAAGGGCGAGGCCAGCACCGGGTTCATCCTCGCGATTGCTCTGTGGCTGTGGTTCACCGTGCTGTTCGCCAACTTTGCCGAGGCCTTGGCCGAAGGCCGTAGCAAGGCCCAGGCGGCCTCTCTGCGCGACCTGAAAAAGCAAACCTGGGCCAAGAAGCTGCGCGAGCCGCACTACGGCGCCGAGTGGCAGTTGGCTCAATCGAGCGATCTGTGCAAAGGCGATGTGGTGGTGGTTGAAGCCGGCGACCTCGCAGACTCGGTAATCCCCGCCGACGGCGAGGTGATCGAAGGCGCCGCCTCGGTGGATGAGTCTGCCATTACCGGCGAATCGGCTCCGGTGATCCGCGAGTCTGGCGGCGACTTTTCTGCGGTGACCGGCGGTACCCGAGTGCTCTCGGACTGGATCGTCATCCGCGTGACCACCAACCCCGGCGAGACCTTCGTCGACCGCATGATCGCCATGGTCGAGAATGCCAAACGGCAAAAGACCCCAAATGAAATCGCCCTGTCGATCCTGCTGGTCGCGCTGACCATCGTGTTCTTGGGCGTCACGGTGACGCTTCTGCCCTTCTCCCTGTTCGGCGTCGCAGCCGCCAAGTCCGGGGCGCCGGTCTCGATCACCGTGCTGATTTCACTGCTGGTGTGCCTCATTCCGACGACCATCGCGGGGCTGCTGTCGGCGGTCGGTGTGGCCGGCATGAGCCGCATGATGGAAGCCAACGTGATCGCCACCTCCGGCCGGGCCGTGGAGGCCGCTGGTGATGTCGACGTGCTGCTGCTCGACAAGACCGGGACCATCACGCTGGGCAACCGTCACGCCTCGGCGTTTTTACCGGCGCCGGGCATCAAGGAATCGGAGCTGGCGGATATCGCACAGCTTGCATCACTGGCCGACGAAACGCCTGAGGGGCGCAGCATCGTGGTCCTGGCCAAACAACGGTTCAACCTGCGAGAGCGCGACATCTCGGCGCTGCATGCGCACTTCGTGCACTTTTCGGCGCAGACCCGCATGAGCGGCGTCAACATGGATGACCGGCAACTGCGCAAGGGTTCCGGTGAGGCGATCCTCAAGCATGTCCAGAGTCTGGGCGGGCATTTCCCCGAAGCGGTACAGACCGTCGTCGAAGAAGTGGCTCAGCGAGGCAGTACGCCATTGGTGGTCGCCGATGGGGCCAAGGTGCTGGGCGTCATCGAACTCAAGGACATCGTCAAGGGTGGCATCAAGGAACGCTTCGCCGAGCTGCGGCGCATGGGGATCAAGACCGTGATGGTGACGGGGGACAACCGGATCACCGCCGCCGCCATCGCCGCTGAGGCCGGTGTCGATGATTTTCTGGCGGAAGCCACCCCTGAACAAAAGCTGGAACTGATTCGCAGCTACCAGGCCGAAGGTCGGCTGGTGGCCATGACCGGCGACGGTACCAACGACGCCCCGGCGCTGGCGCAGGCGGATGTCGCCGTGGCGATGAACTCGGGGACTCAGGCGGCCAAGGAAGCCGGCAACATGGTCGACCTCGACAGCAACCCGACGAAGTTGATCGAGGTGGTGGAGACGGGCAAACAGATGCTGATGACCCGTGGTTCGCTGACCACCTTCTCGATTGCCAACGACATCGCCAAGTATTTCGCGATCGTGCCGGCGGCGTTCGTCACCACTTACCCGCAACTCGCGGCACTCAACATCATGGGGCTGACGAGCCCGAATTCAGCGGTGCTGTCGGCGGTGATTTTCAACGCGCTGATTATCATTTTCCTGATTCCCCTGGCGCTCAGAGGCGTGAAGTACCGCCCGGTCGGTGCGGCCCTGCTGCTGCGCCGCAACCTGTTGATCTATGGGTTGGGTGGGGTAATCGTTCCATTCATTGGCATAAAAGTGATCGACATGGCGTTATCCGCTGTCGGTCTGACTTAAGGGAGTACGGCTATGTTATCTCTGCTGCGTCCGGCGTTGACCCTGCTGATTGCACTGTCACTGCTCACCGGCCTGGCCTATCCGCTGGTCACCACCGCAATCGCCAAGCTGGTTTTTCCCCATCAGGCTGCGGGCAGCCTGATCGAAAGAGACGGCAAGACCGTAGGCTCGCTGCTGATCGGTCAGGGCTTCAGTGATCCGAAGTATTTCTGGAGCCGCCCTTCCGCCACCAGTCCCATGGCGTATAACCCATTGGCCTCGGGCGGCTCGAACCTGGGCCCACTGAACCCGGCGCTGGCGGACGCGATCAAGGGCCGGATCGACGCGTTGCACGCTGCCGATCCGGGAAACACCGCCACGGTCCCCGCCGACCTGGTCTATAGCTCGGCCAGCGGTCTTGATCCGCATATCAGCATCGCGGCAGCGCTGTACCAGGCAGGCCGAGTCTCGCGGGTGCGCAACCTGCCCGTCGAGAAGGTCCGCGAACTGATCAACCAACACTCCGAAGACACACTGCTCGGCTTCCTCGGCGAGCCTCGGGTCAACGTTCTGGCACTGAACCTGGCGCTCGACGCTGCGCATTGAGTGCAACTCACAGAGGGTGGGCTTGATGTCCGAACAACGTCCCGACCCGGACCAGCTACTGGCCCAGATCCGCGAAGAAGAAGCGCAAGCCAAACGTGGTCGGCTGAAGATCTTTTTCGGCGCCAGTGCCGGCGTCGGCAAGACTTACGCGATGCTCGCGGCGGCCCAGACTGCAAAACTGCAAAACGTCGATGTGCTGGTCGGCGTGATCGAAACCCACGGGCGCGCCGAAACCCAGGCCCTGACAGCGGGTCTTGAACACCTGCCTCTCAGGCAGGTTGTCGACAAGAACCGCACACTGAGCGAATTCGATCTGGACACCGCCCTCGTACGCAAACCGGGCTTGATCCTGATCGACGAACTGGCGCACTCCAATGTCGTCGGTTCCCGGCATCCAAAACGCTGGCAGGACGTGGAGGAACTGCTCAGCGCCGGTATCGATGTCTGGTCGACAATGAACGTTCAGCACCTTGAGAGCCTGAACGACATTGTCGGCGGCATCACCGGCATTCGCGTCTGGGAGACCGTGCCCGACCATGTCTTCGACACCGCCGATGAAGTGGTCATCGTCGACTTGCCACCCGACGACCTGTTGCAGCGCTTGAAAGAAGGCAAGGTCTACATGGCGCAACAGGCCGAGCGTGCGGTGCAGAACTTCTTCCGCAAAGGCAACCTGATCGCCCTGCGCGAACTGGCACTGCGCCGAACCGCCGATCGCGTCGACAGCGAGATGTTGCAGTATCGCCAAAGCGGCGCGGTCAAACCGGTGTGGGGCACCCGCGAGTCGCTGCTCGCCTGCATTGGTCCTCATGAACAGGCAGAAAAAACCGTACGCTCGACGGCGCGCCTGGCCGCCCAACTCAGCGTGCCGTGGCACGCCGTGTATGTCGAAACCCCCGCCTTGCAGCGTCTGCCCGAGACCAAGCGCCGTCGTGTGCTGGCGACGTTGAAACTGGCCCAGGACATGGGCGCGCAAATCTCGACCCTGGCCGGTCAGGACATTGCCGAAGCGCTGGTCAAGTACGCACGGCAGCACAACCTTTCAAAAGTCGTGTTGGGTCGTGACGAACGTCCGCGTCGCCGACTCTGGCGATCGGTGCTGGCGGATCGGATTGGTCTGTTGGGCGCTGACCTTGATGTGATTCAAGTCTCGCTGCCGGCCAGCCACCGCCCGCAAACCGAGAGCACCGCCACCGCCGGCGAAAGCCCAATCATATGGTCGGCCTACCTCTGGAGCGTGGTGATTTGCGCGGCGACAACCTTGGTGGCCATGCCCCTGTTCCAGGTGCTGGAGCAGGCCAACATCGTCATGCTCTTCCTGCTGGCCGTCGTCGCTGTAGCGGTTCGCTTTGGTCGTGGCCCGGCCGTCATGGCGGCCTTTGTCTCAGTCGGCGCCTTCGACTTTTTCTTTGTAGCGCCGCGCTTTTCGTTCGCCTTCGCCGATGTCCAGTACCTGGTGACCTTCAGCGTCATGCTCGTGGTCGCCCTGGTGATCGGGCAAATGACCGCCGGCCTGACCTTCCAGGCGCGGGTGGCGCAACGGCGTGAAGACCGCATGCGGGCGCTGTACGACATGTCGCGCCTATTGTCCGCCGCGCTGATGACCGAGCAGGTCGCCGAAATCGGTTCACGCTTTCTGTCCGCCGAGTTTGGCGCAAGGTCGGCACTGCTGGTCGCTGACGACAACAATAAACTGCAAGCCCCCATGGTCACGGGGGATGCACCCCAAGTCGACTTTGCCATTGCCCAGTGGTCGTTCGATAAAACCGAACCGGCCGGATACGGCACCGACACGCTGCCGTCGAGCTCCACGCTCTATCTGCCTTTGTCAGCGCCCATGCGGGTACGCGGGGTACTGGCCGTGCAGCCGCAAGACGCGAGCCGATTGGCTGTGCCGGAACAGCGGCGCCTGCTCGACACCTGTGCGTCATTGCTGGCGATCTCCCTCGAACGGATTCACTACATCCACGTCGCCCAGGACACGACGGTTCAGATGGAGTCCGAGCGGTTGCGCAATTCGCTGCTTTCGGCCATTTCCCACGATTTGCGGACTCCGCTTTCGGTCATGGTCGGGCTCGCCGAGGCACTCAAACTGACAAAACCTGCGCTGACAGGCGACGCCGCCGAGATTGCCACCGCCGTGGGCGAATCCGCGCTGCGCATGACTACCCTGGTCAATAACCTGCTGGACATGGCTCGCCTCGAATCCGGCAAGGTGGTGTTGAATCGTCAATGGCAGCCCATCGAAGACGTGGTGGGCAGCGCCCTGAGAGCGATCCATCCGATTCTGGGAGCGCATTCGGTACAGGTTGCACTGGATGATGACCTACCACCGGTGCGCATCGACGCCGTGCTGATCGAGCGCATCCTCATCAACCTGATCGAAAACGCCGTCAAGTACACCCCACCCGACACCCCCATCCGTCTGGGGGCTAACGCAACGCCCGACAGCATCGAGTTGTGGGTCGCCGACGAAGGCCCGGGATTGCCTCACGGGCATGAGGAAGAAATATTCAGCAAGTTCGTACGCGGCAAGAAGGAAAGCTCGATTCCCGGCGTTGGCCTGGGCCTGGCCATCTGCCGAGCCATTGCCCAGGCTCATGGAGGTACCATGCTGGGTGTCACTCGCCCTCAAGGGGGGGCGTGCTTCACCTTACGTCTGCCCCGCGAAGAACCCCCAGTCATCGAGCCCTTTGCGCAGCCGGCCGACGAGGAACAACCATGACCGAATCGGTGCCCCACATCCTGATTATTGAAGACGAGAAAGAAATACGACGCTTTGTGCGAATGGCCCTGCAAGCCGATGGTCTGGAAGTGCATGAAGCCGACACCTTTCACCGCGGCCTCGTCGACGCGGGGACGCGCCGTCCGGACCTGATCGTGCTCGACCTCGGACTTCCCGACGGCGACGGTGTTGACCTGATTCGGGACGTACGGAACTGGTCACAGGTGCCGATCATTGTGTTGTCTGCGCGTGGCGCGGAGTCCGACAAAATTCTGGCCCTGGACACTGGGGCCGACGACTACCTGGTGAAACCCTTCGGCACCGGAGAATTGCTCGCCCGCGTCCGAGCCCTTTTACGCAGGCGCGTCAAGGATGCCGAGAGCCGCTCGGTGCTGGCCTTTGGAGATGTCCAGATTGATCTGGATCGGCGCGTCGTGGAACGCGCCGGTGCGCCTTTGCACCTGACGCCTCTGGAATACCGTTTGCTGGTTCATCTGTGCTCGCACCCGGACCGGGTCCTGACTCACCTGCAACTGCTCAAAGCCGTATGGGGCCCTTCGCACACCACCGATACGCCGTACCTTCGGGTGTTCATGGGAGGCCTGCGCAAAAAAATCGAAGCAGACCCGTCCCAGCCACGACACCTGGTGACCGAAACCGGTGTGGGTTACCGATTCATTCCTTGAACACTGAGCGGCACGCGTTGAATTCAGACACAGGCTTCAAGTCCTGAGGCCCCGTGGCTACCGTTCGTCCAGGCTGAAGAGTGGTCACCCTTTCCTCGTCTACACCTTTAAACAGGAGATCCCTTACTGCCTGTTGGGCACCGGGCATTTAATTCGATGGCATACGAAGCGCCACACGGAATTGCAGTACTTCAAGCTTCGGGTTTCATGTCTCAAGGAATAGAAAAATGACCACTAGCAGTAAAGACTGGCATGCATGGCTGAACGCGATGCCACCGAAACCGGACGACTTCCACGTTGTAGGCGATGTTGAAGTTGCCAATCCGGGGATCAAGGTCTACCTGACCATGAGAGCCGCGCAGGGCTCTAATCCATCAATCCTCATGCTGGATCTGCACGTGGTCCAACGGCCTGGAATCTGGCCACCCATGTTGTGCAGTACACAGGCCAGGTACGACCGGGTAATGCCCCCAAGCGCGCCCCACTACACAGCGGTTGACGTTTACCACAATGGCGAGCGATTGGCGTACATCGACTACATCCCCACCATCACCTGACCGGCTCGTAACCGGTCACTCACGCCATAGCGCCACGTACAAAAGGTCGGGAGGGTCCAGAAAAACGAGGCGCTCATCTTCTTGGGGTTACATCGGAGAGATGGTGGCAAGCGCACCAATCACGATGGTTAACGTCAGAAATCCACCCAGAAAAATCGCCATCTTCAGCATTAGGCCTCCAAAATTACACGTCTGTGGTCGCAGCGTCATTGTGAGGCCAGGGCTGGGTTCAATACAGAAGCAGATAGCCAGGGAAAATGCGGATCAGTTCAACACGCCGACATTCCGCTCACTCCCCCCGACCGCGACACGTGATTGGCGGACCGTTCATTCCGCCCGCCCGCACCGACGTATTGAGAGCCACGGCGGCGCGAATGAGCGCCGTCAACGCTTTTTCATCAATCCTGTCGCCCTCGTGGACGTCAATGGCACGCCGGGTGTTGCCTTCGAGGCTGGAGTTGAAGAGACCTGAAGGGTCCTCCAACGACGCGCCCTTGGCGAAGGTCATCTTCACGACATGCTTGTACGTCTCACCGGTGCAGATGATTCCGGCGTGCGACCATACCGGAACCCCTCTCCACTTCCATTCCTCAACCACCTCAGGAACGGCCTGCTGGATGAGCGCCCGGACCCGAGCGAGCATTTCACCCCGCCAATCACTCAGCTCCTTGATTCTCGCCTCTATCAGCTGAGAGACAGTGCCTTCCCCCTCTCCTCCATTTGCGCCGCCCTTTTCCTTCTTCATGATGGTTGTCATCCGCCTCATGGTAGTTGTCGCTCGCCCGCCACTTGAACATTGCCGACTGACGGCTTCCCTCCAGGCAATCAACAACCGCAATGGGTCGGTTGCAGCTCTTGGCGAAAGGCAGAAGTCGGCCAGAAGCCGTCATTCATATGCCTCTAAAAAATTGGGGGCGATTCATGTTGACAGGAAACCGCTCGAACTCTTCGGTAGACAACAGCACTCTGGCTCTAGTCTTATGGGGCAAGCCAGCCAACAGAATAAGAGTTTCATCTACCTTATCTGGTCTGACTGAAAAGCTGGCAGCTACATATAACCGAGTGCTCATTTTCACCACAGCCCGTTCCAAACAAAGATCCCCATGCAGTCGATCCTTTACCGACCCGCAACGGATTGACTGCATTCTCTTTAGGCAATCTACTTGATTGCTGCTAGCACCAGATCAGCAACCGCGCCACCCGAAGCCGGGTTTTGCCCGGTGATCAGTCGCCCATCGGCAATTGCAAAGGGAGCCCAGGGTTCGTCGGCCTTCTTGTACAGGCCGCCACGGGCGACCATCTCATCTTCGGTCAGGAAGGGTACGTATTTATCCAGCTCGACAAGTTTTTCTTCTGTGTTGGAGAAGCCGGTGACTTCCTTACCTTTGAGCAGCAGAGTGCCGTCAGACAGTTTGATGTTGAGTAGAGCGGCAGCACCGTGGCAGACCGAGGAAACGACGCCACCACTTT
Organism: Pseudomonas frederiksbergensis; assembly: GCF_001874645.1. NCBI lineage: Bacteria > Pseudomonadati > Pseudomonadota > Gammaproteobacteria > Pseudomonadales > Pseudomonadaceae > Pseudomonas > Pseudomonas frederiksbergensis. The sequence goes on along the minus strand of NZ_CP017886.1, from coordinate 5,092,988 downwards.
CGTAAATCTTGCGGCTCAGGGCTTGTAGCTCAGCGTTCTCAGGGAAATCCCAGATCACCCCGTGGCCACCTGCGTAATAGACGGCGACGTAGTCAGCCGGGTTGACTTCGCTCGGCTTTAGCGTCGAACCCAGACGGGTCATGAACGCCTTGTCGTGGTACCACTCCCAGTCAATCGGTATGGCCATTGCAAGGCTGTGCGGGTCAATGGGGGTATAACCGCCCTGAGGGCTGACATAGTCAACCTCATAACCGGCTGCTTCGACTTTATGCACAAAATGCACTGCCTCGCCCAGCCACAAACCAGTCGCGCGGTCCAGATTCGGGTACTTCTCAACGCTGGTTAGTACCACCAGAATTTTCTTGCTCATGGTTCACCTCTTGGTTTTTAGTGGTGGGGGTAATGCCTGATTCGCATCAGGTATTACCCAGAGTGTTCTTTTGGTTACTCGCTGGCCTCAAATGCCTTGGTCAACAGCATGATCTTGCCGATATGGGTGCTGGACTCCATCAGCGCGTGAGCCTGGCCGCTTCTTCCAACGGAAACGTCTGGTAAATCTGCGGCTTGAGCTTGCCGCCTTCCAGCAGAGGCCAAACCTGTTGCTCAAGCTCTTGGGCAATAGCGGCCTTCTCATGCACGCTGCGCGAGCGCAGCGTAGTTCCCGTATGCGTCAGTCGCTTGATCAGCATGGTCATCAAGTTCAGCTCTTTCGCTGGACCGTTCTGTACGCCGATCTGCACAATCCGCCCGTTCGTGGCCGCCGCCTCATAGTTTTTCGCCACGTAATCACCGGCAATCAGGTCGACAACCACATCCGCCCCTCGGCCATTGGTGAGGCGTTTGACTTCCTCGACGAAGTCCTGGGTGCGGTAGTTGATTGCGGCGTCTGCCCCCAGTTTCAGGCAGGCCTGGCGCTTCTCTTCGGAGCCGACGGTCACAATGACTGTGGCGCCGAACGCTTTGGCCAGCATGGTCGTGACCGTGCCAATACCGGAGGCGCCGCCGTGCATCAGCACGGTTTCCCCTGCCTTAAGCTGGCCGCGTTGGAACACATTGGCCCATACGGTGAAGAAGGTTTCCGGCAAAGCCGCAGCCTCAAGCAGGTTCAACCCCTTGGGCACTGGCAGAGCATTGCTTTCATGCACCACGCAGTATTCAGCATAGCCACCGCCAGCAATCAGCTCACAAACCTGATCGCCGGATTTGAAGCGGGAAACACCCGCGCCCGAGGCAACCACGGTGCCCGCAATCTCCAGGCCAGGAATGCTCGAGGCTCCCGGTGGTGGCGCGTAGATTCCTTGTCGTTGCAGCAAATCCGGGCGATTTACCTCTGCTGCTGCAACTTTTATCAGTAGATAGCCTTCTCCCGGTTGAGGTACGGGGTGCTGGTTGGGTACAAGCACTTCAGGTGCGCCATAGTGCTTGATATCATTGGCCAGCATGGTTTGTGGGTTGGGTGGTGTTGAAGCCATCGTATCTATCCTCAACAATAGGAATATGTTCAAGCAGGCATAAGCCCGCGTCATAGTGTGTGCAGGATAGGCCACTGATGTGACCAAAGAGCCGGATGAGACGGACTGCGCAGTTGAAAGCCACGCTTAGCTTTTGGGGGCTGCGAAAGCGCGATGAGCCGTTTCTGATGGTGTTGAGGTTGCTGCCAACTCCCAAATACCACTGCGCGCATTTGACTCGGAAGCCAGTTCTCGCTCTTCAGATGCTGCAACGCGGCTGTCCCATTCGAGCACCTCGGGAGTCATGAGCTTGTGCCACAGCTGCAGGATCATGGCGACGACTATGGTGGTCAGACAACCGCGGAGTATCGCGGGCCATTTCGACTCATGACGGATAACCGCAATGGATCCAGGCTGTGTGAAAACGCATGCGCCGTTTTGAAGTCTGCGTTGCTACGTAAAATCTGCCAGTGTTTGGTTAATCAGCAGACCGGAAATTTGCGTAGGAACGCGATTTTCGTTCCAGTCCTGACTGTCAAACCTGCTCTAAAACGTTTTCACACAGCCTCGATCGAAAGCGGACTACTCTGATAGCGTTGGGTAGCTGCTTTGTATCATCGAACGGTGAAAAGCGTGGCACTAAGATACAAATGGAAAGTCAACTTAATGCTTGCCCTTTTTGAATTTGTGGAAGTTTGGCGGAGCCTCAATATATATGCGGACCTTCAAAAAAATGACGCGCCACGCTATACGACACGCGATCTTGTTATACACCGTCATCTGCCGTATAAATCATGTTATGCATTGCTCAATCCTGGAGAAAAAACATGAATATAACATTGGTAAGGAATGGACTTATCGCGGCCGCGCTTATAAATATAGGCGGTGTTCTTGTGTTTTCACGGGCATTCACCAATGTTGCTATTAACAACGCCGACCCCGTTGTAATGTCGAACTTTGGGCTGCTCATGATTGTTGTGTGGGGTCTAGCCTATCTCGGTGCTGCGGCCATCAACTCAAATATTAAGTGGTTGGTAGGCGCTTTTGCTATAGAGAAAGCCGTATATGTTGTGGCTTGGGTTATGTGGCTTTCGAAGAATAGTCTTGAACCACTCTATTCCACGGACGTTTTTGCTGGGGCTTTTTACAGTATCTACGGTATAAACGATTTAGTGTTTATGTTGTTCTTTGCTTGGGTTTTTTTATCGCAGCGCGATGAAGGCCATGCATAACAAATCACTATAGCGGACGGCTAACGCCGCCGCTTAGTTTAGGCGTTGCAGGTCTGCTCATCGGAGTCGTCACAGGCCGCTATGGGTGTTGTCGCTGATGCGGTTTTGACCCAGGCTGCCGGAAATCGTTGACCTACCTGAATACTCGGTAATCGATGGTCTTATGCGTGTCTTCACACACCGCCTAAGGGTCAGCTAAAGTCGGTAGCTTGGGTCAAAACCGCATCAGCACCAACACCGCCTGTAGGTTCATCGCCAACCCAGTGGTGCCCCACGTGTAAGGAACGGCGTAGCGATTGCCGGGGTCGACCTGCGCGAAGCTTGTCAGGATTTGCGGGTCGATGTTTCCCAGTCCCTTGAGCTGCTGCGGATCTACCGGCTCGATAGCCTTGGCCTGGATCAGGCGGCCCACCAGGGTGTTTGTCGGGAACACCACGTCATCACCGGTACGCCCGGTCAGCAGCTTGCTTTCCAGTATTTCCAGGCTGTCAAAGGTGTCGTAATTCACCTTGATCCCTGTTTCGGCTTCAAACCTTTTCAAGGTTTACTTGCCGACATAATCCCCCCAGTTGTAAATGTTGAGTACCTTCTCTTCTGCATGCAGTGGAAGGACGAAGCCTAAAAGCAAACTCAACGTTATCAGTCTCATGCCTAACCACCTCAGAATGTCGTTCAGCAGAAAAAATAGGTCGTCACCCGCTTGCGTTGTTTCAACTCATGCGGGTAAAGAATTGGTTGTTGACGGGGGGCAGGGCCGGCAGCCAGTCCTTGATCTGTTTGGCAAGCAAAAGGCGATCCCTTACGGCGGTTTCTCCCATGGGCGCAAAACCATGAAGCTCGCTATCAGTTGATCGATACTCACCGCGCCAGCCATCGGGCAGCGTTTCGCTTAGCTATTGGCCATCGATACCTGGTGCTGGTGGACAGATGACGGCGGGACAGGCGGGCGTTTTGACGGTCACCGGAAACGCCAGATAGTGCACAGGCGTGGGATGGCCACTGGGCGTGGCTGCCAGTGCGCGAGCCTGAGCCATCAGCGGCAACACAAACGGCAGCACCCGACCGTCAATTTCCACAACGTCACCGAGGACATAAATGTCCGGGTGTGAGGATTGCAGCATTCGGTTGGTGACGATGCCGCGCTGCACCGCAAGGCCAGCAGCGGTGGCGAGTTCAACCCTAGGCATCAGCCCGACAGCACCACATCAGCGTCCAGAACGCTTGCGTCATCAAGTGTGAGCTGTACTGAACTTGCGCTTCGGTCGACACGCGCGACGCTGCGGCCAAATTGGAAGCTCACACCCGCATGTTCAAGTCGTTCCTGTATGGCAGCGCCACCCTCGGCCGGGAGCAGTCGCCCCAGTGGATGAGGCGCACAGTCGACCACTGTCACAGCAAAACCATGTCCCGCCAAATCGTTGGCAAACTCACAGCCGATCAGCCCGGCGCCCAGCAACACAACGCTTCGCTTGCCGATCAAGGCTTCTCTGAACGAGGCATAATCGAGCCTGTCGTTGACCGAGAGCAATTGATCGACAGCGACAAGCGAACGGGATTTGCTCCGCAGGCCAGGACCAGTTTGCTCCAGGCAAGCGTCTGGCCATCGACCAACAGGGTGTTCGCCTGCGGATCGATCATGGACACACAAACGCCAGTGAGAATGGTCGCGTTGAGCTGTTTGGCCATCTCATCGGCCGGCATTTGCAGCAGTTGATCGGCTGACTTGCCGTCTTTGAAGGCGTTCGACAGGCGAGGCTTGGAATAGAACGCGCCATCGTCGTCCGTCAGCAACACCAAAGGCGCATCCGGTTCACGTTTGCGGTACTCACGCGCCAGGGTATAGCCCGCCAGCCCCGTACCCACAATAATCAGTGGTTTCATTTCACTTGCTCCGTAACCGTTGTAGTCATGGACCTGGCTGCTGTTCAGCGGATGTCACTCAAGATTCGCAGAGGACAAAATCGCTTTTAGTGACACCGCAATCCGGGCATACCCAACTGTCCGTGACGTCCTCCCAACGGGTCCCGGGCGCAATACCGTCTTGTGGCGCGCCCAGCGCTTCGTCATAGATGTGGCCGCAAATTTCACAGAGGTATTGGCGAAACATCAGGACGACTCCGTGGTGCGCAATTGGGAGTCTTCGCTTTCCAGCTGCGCCCAAATACCTTCCACCCAGTTTTTGATGGTTAGGGCTTCAACCCAGCGGTCCGACAGTTCCAGGCCGTGGGCGTCGGTAATCGCGTAGTTGGGCGGCCCCAACTCGCAGACAAAAACGCAAGTCGCGTCATCCGTATTGCGGTTGCGCCAGCTGCGCATTCCCTCGCGCCACCAGTCCTTGAACACGTTGACCCATTCCTGATGTTGCGGAAAATCGAGCTGAATCTGAATTTGTTCGCGAGTCGCCACTCGACCCTGAAAGCAGTCGGTACGTTCGTGAATGCGGTTGATAAAACCCTTGTCCAGTTCGCGAAGGGGTAGTTCCAGTTCTCTGTCGACGACGAAGTGTGAAAGGTCGGCAGTCAGCAACAGTTCCGGGATGGCATCGATCACTTCAAGGGTGAAGAACAGGTCATTCAGGATTCCGTTGCGATGAGTCTCGAACAACAGTTGAATGCCCATCTCCTCAGCTTCCTGGAGCCAGCGATTGATCAGCGGAATAGCCCCCGCCACTGACACCGGCATCACTTGAGCGACGGTGTTGACCTTGACCGCTTTGACTTCACGAGCGAACTCAAGAAGCGGTTTCATTTCACTGGCCCGGCGGGGGAACAGGTTCACCATACTTTTCAGTTGGTACTTTTCGAACAGCGGGATTGTTTCCCTGTAGTAGTCCAGGTCGGCCATGGTGGGGTCCAGGCAAATGCCATCGAACCCTGCTTCCGCCACTTTCCTGAAGTTTTCTTCGTGGCTGCGCTCAGGTTGTGTCGGATGCCCCAGCTCCATGCCCCAGAGCGATTGAAAGATTTCGAGTTTTTTCATGTGTTTTTCATCCGGTCAAAATGAAGTCAGGAAAGAAGCCGCGTTACCACCACTGGTGTTGCCGGCCTGCAAGGCTTTCAAAAAATCTTCGCCGTCCGCCATCGTTGCTTCAGCGGACATGACTCGCGACACCCTGAAGCGATGGAAGCTCTTGAGTTGGGCCGAAAACGGGACCACCACGCTGCGGTCATCACCGAACAGCTCATGGTGCAGCGCCGGAAGTTGATACCAAGGGGTTGTCGGCTTGGCGTGGTGCGCATTGTGATAACCGAAGTTCAGCACCAGCAGGTTGACCCAGGGGTATTTCAACGACAGTGGATTGCTGAAGGTATGCGCCTGTTCGAATTCCCGGTCGCCCCTATGCGGCGCTGGGGTTTTGTCAAACAGGGTCGGTGTTCCGCCATAGTCATGCTGCAAGGCGTCCATAAAGCGGAGCACGGTCATCATGATCAGGTAGGCGATTGCATACAGCAGAGCTGCAAATGGCGAGAACCAAAGTAAGGCCCCGTACAAGGTTGCGCGGATCACGATGTAAGCCACATTGCGCACGCGCTGGGTTCTGCGTTGCGGAATGATGAAGGAGCTGAAAATCATGATGACGTGCATGATCAAGTCATGCGCGGGGATGTAGAACCACTCCAGCCATTGCACAACCTTCAACGCGACGGGGTGACGTTCGAACCATTGCTCATACTCGAACCAAACAACGTCACCGTTATCGACATGATGACGAAAGTGCTTGAAGCGAATGTCTTCATACGTTCCGTAGCAGCTCCCTGTTATCCAGGTGAAGACCCGACCCAGTCGAGCGTTATCTTCGTTTTTCTTGAACACGGTGTTATGCGCACACTCATGCAACAAGTAGCCGCCGATGATCATGGCGTGTGCCAGCACAAGCATCGCGGCGATGTTGATGAACAGGTGCTGGCTGAACAGGCCGGCGATTCCGACGACGTAACCTGTTAATGAATAAGCCAGCGCCATCCCGTGATAGGCGAGCCCGCGTTTCTCTTTGAAGAGATTAAGAATCATCACAAACCTCGGTACCCATGGTCTCTAGTCGTTACGCCCAGGAACAAGCGGCGTGGTTGGCTGCTTGATGCTTTGCCTGTGGCTAAGAGTGGCGAAAAGTTTTTTCGCGGGATATCAATCAAAACTGATGTCTGGTATGACTGATTTGCATACCAAACCTTTAGGGATTCGAGTTACATGGCCCGCGTTCCCTCACTCGATGCATTGCGTACCTTTCTGTTGGCGGGGACTTACCTGAACGTCAGTCGAACGGCGGACGAGCTTTGTCTGACGCAATCGGCGGTCAGCCGGCAGCTGAAACTGCTGGAAGAGCAACTTGAGGTTCAGCTATTCACTCGCACCAACCGTGGCCTGGCGCTGACGGAGAAGGGGCGGCAGTATTTCTTGCAGATCCAGAAGCCGATGGCGCAAATCCATAAAGCGACAATCGACTTGTTGCCTATGCAAAAAACACTGGTGCTGGGTGTGGATGGTGCGTTCGCTCGAACGTGGCTGGTCAAACGCCTACCACGGTTCAGGGCCTTGCACCCTGATATCGAGCTTGAGCTGCGTTTAAGTGCATCAATGAACTCAATGACTGGGTCTCAATTACCTGCCGGCTGTGAGGTGCACATTGTCTTTGGCGCACCACCGTGGCCGGGTTACCGTTTCCAGGCGTTACTCGAACTTCAAGAGTTTCCGGTATGCAGCCCGGTGTTAACGCGTGGAAGTACTCCGTTAAGCAAACCAGCCGATCTTCTCAACCAGACGTTGATCCACGAAGGAGATCGCACGACTTGGAGACGATGGCTGGCCGCTGCCAATGCAACGGACTATGAAAGCGCCAAGGCAACGATGGCAGATGATTCATTGACTTGCTTGAGCATGGCCATCGATGGTCAGGGCGTTGCTATTGGAGACAACCTGACTTGTGCGGATTACATCGAGTCCGGCGCTCTGCTGAAGCCATTTGCAGAAACGGTGGCGCTCAATGAGACTTTCTGCTTGGTCGTTTCGGAGGAAAACAGCGTAAACGGCACTGTGCGAGCGTTTTGCGATTGGCTGAACAGCGTGTTCAATGACCGAGAAGTAACCCGTTGAGCGCAATTGGTTTACCCCCAAGGTTGTCGGTACCACGGCAGATCAACGTTACTTTCGTTTACCCGACTTGTGCGTTCCGTAGGCGGAAGTATCGACATATGGCGTGGTGATGGAATGTCCGTAGCCAGTAGAGGTCACCCCGCCGGCCGATGTCGGGTGTGCACTTGAGCGTGAGGTCGATATGCCCTTCCCTGGCAAACTCTAGCTCGACGTCCTTAAGCTGCGGGAAGACTCGCTGCAGATAAGGCCGGGGCGCTGCGCCGATGTCCTTGGGCATCCCGTCCAGATAGGTGCAACCGCCGCAGAACAGCTGGCGGTTATCCGGTGTGCGGCGGAAATAATCGAGGACGAACTGGTTATCGGTGACGCAGACATTGCTCGGCAGCAGAGCTGTGGCCACCTGATAGGTGCCACCCCGCAGTACATGGCTGGCCAGCTGCGGTTCGAGTTGATCAAGATAGGCATTGCAGGCCAGCACCAGCACCAGCACGTCGGCACGGATGCGGCCGCGCTCGGTGGTCACGAGGTACTGACCCGCTTCCTCACTTCGTCCACGAAGCAGCTTCGGCAGCGACCAATGTCACGTGCTCGCATTTGGGTACTGATTCGGGGCTCAACTGAACTTTTGTCGTCATGGGAGACCCATTGCTGGCTCCCCCATGATTACGGCTCAGGTACCGGACTTGATGTTGGTCCAGGCTCGGGTACGAAGACGCTCAATTGCATTGGGTGCCGGTACCTGCACAAACAGCTTCGAGCGCATCTCATCCGGAATGTAGATGCTCGGATTGTTACGTATCTCCGGTGCTACCTTATCGAGCGCATCCTTGTTCGCATTAGGATAGCCAATGCTATTGGAGCACTGAGCGATGACCTCGGGATCCATCATGTAATTGATGAACTCGTGTGCATCGTTGACGTTGTTAGCACCTTTAGGAATAATAAAATTATCAGACCACTCGATCGTGCCTTGGCGAGGAATCGTCATCGCCAACTTGATGGTCTGGTCGGTGCCAGCGGCTTTGACACTGGCTATGGCCCCGGTGATTGCCCCAGACCAAGCGACTGCCACACAGATATCGCCGGTGGCCAGGTCAGCAGAGGATTTGGACGAATCAAAGTAGCGAACATACGGACGAATACTTAGCAGCAAGTCCTCCGCTTTTTTATAGTCGTCTCTGGACTGGCTATTGGGCTGCAATCCAAGGTAGTTCAATGCAATGGGAAAAAACTCTTCCGGCGCATCAAGGATCGCGACACCGCAGGTACTGAGTTTCTTCATATTTTCCGGCTTGAAAATCACGCCCCAGTCATTCATCTGCACATCAGCCCCCAAGGCCTGTTTAACCTTATCGACGTTGTAGCCGATCAGTGTGGTGCCCCACAAATACGGAACTGCGTGCTCGTTATTTTTGTCTGAAGTCGCCAGCTTGGTCATAGTAACGGGATCCAGATGCGACCAATTCGGTAGCTTCTGGCGATCCAGTGGCTGGAATGCACCGGCAGTGATCATCCTGCCTAACTGCCCGTTGCTGACAGTAGCCACGTCATAGCCCGAACTTCCCGTCAGCAGCTTGGCTTCGAGGGTCTGGGAACTGTCATACACATCATAGTTAACGGTGATACCGGTCTTCTTCCGGAAGTCATCCAGCACCTGCTGGGGAATATATTCGACCCAACTGTAGATCCGTAGCTGACGGTCTGACGCATTGGCGTTTGTCATTGAGCACAGTACAGTGAGGGCGGTAAGCGCAATTGCTGCCTTGAAATTTAACTTCATAAATCACCTGATAATGGGGTTGTCCAGATACGTCCTACGAGCGAACTGATACTTAGTACCGGTAGGTGACGTACAGTTCGAGGGCATCGAAGTTGTCTTTGCCCAAGGCTTGCTTGGCCGCTGCTTGCGGCTTCACAAAGTTGTAGGCGAGCGACGTGTAAATCTGCGGCGTCGGTGTCCACTCTAAGTAAAGAGCGGTTTCATCGGCAAAACGCTTGCTGTCTACTGGCGATCCGAGATAATTTTTTCATTAAGACTGAACTGGTAATAAAGCGCCCCAGCAGTGACCGTGTCGGTGACATGACCCTTCAGACGCCAGGTATGTACATCTTCGTTGCTGTTATACAACAGGTAGTTCCCCACCACGTCTCCAATCAACCAAGTGCCCCACTCGGTGAAGCCTTTGCTCAGAGGGTCCCAGCTCTTTTGCTTGTTATCCGAAAGATCGGAGTCCCCAGAGAAGCTCGCGTAGCGATAGCCAAAAACTGGCTGCATGGGCAATGAGTCAAATGAATAATCGCCTCCCAGGTACCAGGCATCGGCATCATAGGTAACGCCCTTCCCACTTCCTCGCTCAATGGCGTATTCGCCATTGAGTGTCAGCGCGGTCGCTCCTGGAACTTTCACGTTCAATGCACGCAGGTTGTAGACCTGCATGCCATCACGCGCAACGACCTGATTCAGATCGTCATCCAGCGACTTCACCTTGAATGCCATCGCCCCCAAAGTAGCAGTACCAGGGACTGTGTAATCCAGGTTCGCGCCGCTCATACGGACGTCCCCAAGATGATCGTCAGTACGTAGGCTGAAGGCTTGGGCACTTATACCTTCGTGCTGCCAACCGAGGATCGCCGAGTCACGAAATGCCGTACGTGGACCTGACCAATAGTCGCCCTCGCCAAAACTGTCGAGGTTACCGTCCATGACGATAAAACCGTTGCCTACGGTATAGTTTTGCCGACCTGCGGTGAGCTTCCAGTCCCCAGCTCGAAATCCGGTAAATGCCTCCTCAATCGCAGAGGAGCCGTCACCAGCGCGGGTATAGCCTCCCGGATCACCGTCCCCTTGCGTCGACGACGCGACGAAGGAGCCACCCGCCAATACAGAGAAGTCGGGATTGACCTTGTACTCCAGGGTGAGGCCCGGTTTGACGTAATACTCTTGCCAGCTGTTGTTTTGTTTTCCAACCTCCCCGGTCCGCAAATCTACGCGCCCCAATCCGAAATTGGCATTGTGGCTATCGATGACGGCAGCGCCACCTAGTAGGGTCAGCTCACCTTTGAGGTCGCCGTCCTCAAACTGGTAACCCGCGTGGGCAACCGCACTAAAAAGAGGTAACGCCAAGAAGCACACACGACGAAGGGGTCGCTCTGGGTGAATCATAGACTGCTCCAGCTATTGGTTTTGTTGGTGAAGGGCAGTTTTTCAGGCGCGAGAGCGCCCTAGCAGCCGGACAAAAATTGTCGAGCTGTTCGATCTATTGGAATGCTCACTATGATGGCGCGCTGGTCCTTGGGAGGACCATTGCCCCGAAACAATTATTTACACCATAAAATATTTAAGTCAATAAAATATTTTTATTTTGGAATGGAAAAGCGTTGCACTCATGCCTAATCGAGAAATCTAGAGAAAGGACACGTGAGTGAGCGGGCTACGAGAGCAACTGAAGGAAATATGCCGCCGCGCTATCAGCAAAGCCGCCATTGAGCTTTTCGAAAGCCAAAGATAACCGCAGCTACACGCGAATGCCTAAGGAAACTCTGAAAAAGACTTTCAGATTTGGTGAAATAGCCGCCTGATCCGAACACGACGGTTGAGCCCCGATGAAACAGATGTCCTTCGCCGATGCCGAGTACGCCGGCAAACGTAAGCAGACCCGCCGCGAGCGTTTCCTGATCGAGATGGATCAGGTCGTGCCCTGGAAGGGTCTGATTGCCTTGATCGAGCCGAATTATCCGAAAGGCGAAGGTGGTCGTCCGGCGTATCCATTGATGGCGATGTTGCGGGTTCATCTGATGCAGAACTGGTTCGGCTACAGCGATCCGGCGATGGAAGAAGCGCTGTACGAGACCACTATCCTGCGCCAGTTTTCGGGGCTGCATCTGGATCGGATTCCCGATGAAACCACGATCCTCAACTTCCGACGTCTGTTGGAAAAACATGAGTTGGCCGGCGGGATTTTGCAGGTCATCAACGGTTATCTGGGCGACCGTGGCCTGATGTTGCGCCAAGGTACGGTGGTCGATGCGACGATCATTCATGCGCCGAGTTCGACCAAGAATAAAGAGGGTAAACGCGACCCCGAAATGCATCAGACGAAGAAGGGGAACATGTATTTCTTCGGGATGAAAGCGCATATCGGCGTCGATGCCGAGTCGGGTTTGGTGCATAGCCTGGTGGGCACGGCGGCCAATGTGGCGGACGTGACGCAGGTCGATCAGTTGCTGCATGGCGAGGAATCATACGTGTCTGGCGATGCCGGTTACACCGGTGTGGACAAGCGTCCTGAGCATCAGAATCGCAAGATGATCTGGTCGATTGCCGCACGGCCCAGCAGCTATAAAAAACACGCGAAAAAGAGTTTGATCGGGCGCCTGCGGCGCAAAATCGAATATGCGAAAGCACAAGTCCGGGCGAAGGTTGAGCATCCATTCCGAGTGATCAAGCGTCAGTTTGGCTATACGAAAGTGCGCTTTCGCGGCCTGATGAAAAACACCGCGCAACAGGCCACGCTATTTGCCCTGTCGAACCTGTGGATGATGCGAAAACGGCTGCTGGTCGCGGGAGAGATGCGCCTGTAATGCGGGAAAAGCGCCTTGAAAAGGCGTCGCTCAAGGGTGAAACGATGAGTTAAGAATAGGAAAGGTCTGATTTCTGACCAGCCAGCGTTTTTTGAACCTCTACCAACGAGGGCATCAAAAATCGCTGACTACTTCAGACCTTCCCTAAGCAGTAGCCCCCACGATCAGCATACGAATGCTCAGTGCTGAATTGATCGAGGAGCGACCGGTGTGACTGTAGTGCGGAACCTGGTGTTCTTGCAGTTCGCTCAGGTCGAGAAACTGATCGATACCTCGAAGCAGATGAGTGGCCGGAACATAATCGTCGAGGTTGAAGGCGTAAAACAGAGGAGTCTGGTCGGCTGGCTGACGTCCCATCATTGCGGCGAGTTCCATAGTGCTGAAGCAGTTTCACCTGGTTCATGCACCGAGGTTACTCAACGGAATAGGTCGAAAGGCGCCAGTTACGGCCTCATTCCTTGGAATATTAGTGTCGTTATCCGGCGGACCTGCTGGGCATATGCATCGAGATCCATAGGCTCCTGACTCGTCAGCCGAAGTAGCTGTAAATGCGAATAGTCGTTGAACAGAAAGGCTGCCAGATCAACATCGAGATCCGTCCGTATTTTGCCCTCGTCTTTTAGCTCTTGAAGCAGCGCACTGACCTCAGCCATCAGGGCGTCATTGACGTTTTTGTAAGCTTCGGGCAAGCCATTATCCCCACCTCCTATGAGCACCATCGGCAAGATCTCACGCCACAGTGATGGGCGCAGCGTGGCGAATGTGTAGTCGACTATTTGCTTATTCAGGTAGCAGAGTGCCTCAACGGGGTTGTCAAACTTCGACATTTGCGCACGCGCATTGCCCAAGGCGATCCGATCACCTTCACGCAGCATCTCCAACAGTATTTCCTGCTTGGAGCCAAAATAAGTAAACACCGTAGGAGCGGATACATTGGCTTCCCGAGCGATCTGCTCGACTGTCGTGTCCTGATAACCCTGCTTTTCAAATAGCCGCACAGCCGCTTCGCTTATCGCTTGGCGACGCATCGCCTTCTGCTTTTCACGCAATCCACTCACATCGTCTTCCTTCGTTTCACCGGTCAATCATCGCGTCCGTTGGACAGTCCGATCATAGCGTATTTATTTAAATCAAAAATATCTTATTGACTAAAACAATTTATCATGACAAAAATTTTGGCTACATCTGCTGTCACGCAGAGCACCCAAGCTGGAAGCTACAATGAGCAAGCTATACGCACAAAGCACTGCATCACGCCTCGGAGCCCTCTACGCAAAAGCCCATGAGGAACTCTTGGCCCCCCCCAAGAAACGCCCTTCATGCAGGGCTTTCCGGTAGTCGTAGAAAAACGAGTGACGTGGCACAACTGGATGGCTCCGCCCTTCAACCGCTGGGGACTGCGTAGCCTTCAACAGATACGCCCGACGATTACCGTCTCCGCAGGACGGAGGCAGGTCGAGGAATTGACAGACAAACCCCTCGATCTGGACGATTTTTACTTCGAAAGCACCTGCGGGCTTTCCATCGGTTTGGCCGAACACCTGCATGCCAGTTCCACCGATGGCTTTCTCATCATGCAAGGTGACGACGTTCTCTACGAACGCTACTTCAATGGGCAAACCGCCGAAGACCGCCACCTGATGTTTTCGGTCACCAAGTCGCTGATCGGAACCCTGGCGGAGCAATTGATTCATGGAGGGTTACTCGATTCGCAGCGTCTGGCCGGCAGTTACGTTGAAGAACTCGCGGGCAGCGCCTTTGGCGATGCAACGGTTCGTCAGCTACTCGATATGGCCGTGGGTATCGAGTACGCCGAAAAATACGACGACCCCGCCTCTGAGAGTTCGCAGTATGGCTACGCCTGCGGCTTGCGGCCGGCGCCTGAGGCCTACAGGCACGTCGAGTCCCTGTACCAGTATTTGCCCTCCTTGGGTAAACGTGGCGAGCACGGTGGTTTCTTCCATTACTGCAGCGCGACCACCGAGGCCCTCGCTTGGGTGATGGAGCGAGTTACTGGCGTCTCCTGCCACGAGTTGTTGGAGCGAATCTGGTCGCAACTGGGCTGCGAACGCGATGGTTATTTCCTGGCCGACCCCTGGGGTCGCAGCACCGCCGGCGCAGGCTTCAACGCGACCTTGCGTGATATGGCGCGCTTTGGCCGTCTGCTGATTCGTGAAGGTCAACACGCACAGACACAACTATTGCCCGCGGCTGTCGTAGCGGCCATTGCCGACGGCGCCGACCCTGCCATTTATGCAGACAACGCCGAGTTCGCCTCCTGGACTCCCGGCGCCTCCTATCGCAGCCAGTGGTACGTATTCAACGATCACAGCCAGGCGATCATGGCCGGCGGCATTCATGGCCAGTACCTGTTCATCGATTTCCCTTCGCAGACAGTGATCGTCAAACAGTCTTCGCTGCCCGACGCGGTCAGTGATTTCGACGCCGACAGCGTGCGCTTGATGCGGGCGCTGGCAGCCAGGCTGCGGGCCAAGCCACTCGCACGATAACAACAGCACTCAACCGGTATCCGCCAAGCTCTTGAGGCGAGATACCTGTGCGCGGTGCACCACTTTCTGCTCTGTAAAAAAACAAAAACAGGAGCTTGGCGATGAAGGCGAGCAATTACATCCGCTATCCGAACGTGGATAAAGGCACTACCGACTTGATCGCTCCGGCCATTCGTCACAACCCCAATATGTACATTCCTGAAGACAAGCTGTCGATGCTTTACCCCATTAGACCAATCCCAATGGCTACCGAACGTATCCGCACCCGGACCTGGAACATGATCCGCACTGGTTATTGAGCCTGGTCGCAGCGTCAGGTCTCTCTGGCGTTGCTTATCCCTGTAGAACCCGTCCAAAGAGGCACAAAAAATGACACTGACCGCATCTTCCCAAGTCGCGTTGGCCGACTACATCCTCTACAACGCAAAAATCTACACCGTCGATCAGCACCAACCCTGGGCAAGCGCAGTAGCCATCCAAGGTGAGCGGATCATCTATGTCGGGAATGATCTGGAGGTCATGACGTTCGCCGGCGCCCAGACTCGACTGATCGATACCCAACAACGCTTGGTATTGCCGGGTTTCGTCGAGTCGCACTGGCATTTTTCCACCACGGCCTTTGCCTTTCAGGCCTTCGTCAATCACGAGGATCCTCAGGAGGTCCTCGCGGCGCTCAAGCACTATGTCGACGAGCATCCCGACGAAAAAGCCATCACCGGAATGGGCTGGATTCAAGCACTGATGCCCGCAGAGTTGCTGTGCAAAGAGACACTCGATGCCATCTGCCCGGACAAGCCAGTCTGCCTGTTGTCAACCGACTACCACTCCATGTGGGTCAACTCCAAGGCGCTGGAGATAGCCGAAATAGACCGGCATACACCGCCGGTTGAAGAAGGCGCCAGCTGGTTCGAGAAAGACCCGGTCACTGGCGAACCGACAGGTTTGATCGTCGACGGTGCGGCTTACTCGTTGCTGATGAGCAGAATCAGCGCAGCCGGTTACCTGCCCACGGGTATCGATCTCTATCTGCGCTCGATCTCTGTATGGCAGGAAAAACTGGTCGCTGCGGGTATCACTACCGTCTTCGACGCAGGCTTTCTGGATCCGAGCGGCGATCAGTCGTTGCTATACGAGACCTTGCAACACATGGAGCGCGAAAAACGGCTCAAGCTGAGGGTGACCGGAAGCTACATCAACCTTGGTTCAACCGCAGATCCCGTCGATGCGTTGCTTGACCTTCGCGAGCGCTACAGCAGCCCGCTGGTCAAGGCCCAAGTGCTGAAGCTAATGCTGGATGGTACCGAGGTGAACCATACGGCCTATCTCTTGGAGCCCTATACGGACAAGCCAGAGACCCGCGGCTCGACGGTCATCCCTGCTCACGAATTCGCGCAGCATGTACGCAAAGCGGATGCCCACGGTATTGATGTAATGGTCCACTGCGTGGGAGACGCTGCCGTGCGTCTTGCCCTGGACGTGTTCGAAGAAACCAATGAGCTCAACCCAGCGCGGGATCGCCGCCACGTCATCACCCATGCGTTCCTGACACATGCCGATGACATTCCTCGTTTCCGGCGCATCGGCGTCATCGCCAACACCCAGCTACAATGGGGCGTGGTTGACGCCTACACCAAGGCGATCCTGAAGTCCTATGGTCATGAGCGGTGGAGTTCGATGTACAAGTTCCGCACCTTCATCGAACAGGGTGTGACGGTCTCCATCGGCATGGATGGGCTCGCTTGCCAATGTCGTTGCCAGCACCGACCGGTGGAGCATATCGAATGCGGCCATACTCGCCAGCTCTCCGGTGAGCCCGATGCCCCGGTGATGCCTGAGGCCAGTCAAAAACTCAGCATTCCACAACTGATTGCGGCGTACACGATCAACGGCGCTTATCAATTACGGATGGAGCACGAGATCGGCTCAATCACGGTAGGAAAGCGGGCTGATATGATCATTCTCGAGAACGACCTCTTCGAACAGAACGCTCATGACATCGGCAAGACCAACGTTTTGCTTACCATGATGAACGGGGTGATATCTCACCAATCAGATAGCTTTTAACGCCCTCCATCGCCGCTTGTCGTACACGACAAGCGGCGAGTTAAAACGCACCTACAAATCACGTGCAGCTACTCATCTGTGGAGCACTTTGCATAACCGCCTATAAGGAATCTGTTGGCGCCGATGCCGAATTCATCCAAGCGCCGACTAAAGACTGACCCAAGTCCAATCTAACGAAATGCAGCACGGGCATTGGTTCGCAAGAAATCAGAGGGGCTCAGTAAAATCTCGGCACGTGGGTCAATTCGGCATCGGCGCAAACAAGTACATATCCCCCATATGAAGGTTCGAGCGTAAGGGGCAGGCACGCGCAGCACCTACCAGAGCGATCGAAGGTTTCCATTCGTGCGGGCCGCACACTGAGGGAAATATAGGGAAGTTAGCGAGTTTATGCTTTAAACATAAACTCGCTAACTTCCCTATAAACCACCGAGGCTCCCGTCCACAGCCATGGTCGCACAGGGGCGTGGGTCTCAGCGACCTTATCCCACCCCAGAGGTTTTGGTGGGACCAAGCTCTGAATCTGAAGCTTGGCGGAATGGCGCAGCACCACGCTTGGCAGGAGCAGTCCCTAATTAGGGACCAGCTAACCCCCCTAGCTCATAATAACACTCATAGGGTCAGGTTGAGCTTGCATGGCTTTGACATGCTACTGGTAGGCATCTGACGGATCACACGGGGCGGAGGCGAATCGTTGGAGAAATCAGACCGCTATCGGCCCAGGCTGTGTGAAAACGCATGCGCCGTTTTGAAGTCTGCGTTGCTACGTAAAATCTGCCAGTGTTTGGTTAATCAGCAGACCGGAAATTTGCGTAGGAACGCGATTTTCGTTCCAGTCCTGACTGTCAAACCTGCTCTAAAACGTTTTCACACAGCCTCGACCCACTCCGGTCGAGAGGACAGACAGCAAACGGCCCAGAGTGTGTAAAAACGCAGACACCGTTTGGAAGTCTGCGTTGCTACGTAAAATCTGCCAGCACTTGGCTAGTCAGCAGACCTGAAATTTGCGTAGGAACGCGATTTTCGTTCTGGTTCTGACCGTCAAACCTGCTCTAAAACGTTTTTACACAGCCTCGGCCAAAAGCAGCCTGTCGATTCCGTCTGAGAAATCCCAGGCGATCTGTCTCTTGCAGCGCCTTGCTGTAACGCTTGGAGTTGTCTACGAAACCAGTGTCGATTCACCTCCCTCACCGTCCGGCCCGCTCTACAAACCAGATCAGCGATCTCAGAAGCCCAAGCCAACTCATTGTGTTCGATAATTTGCACACTTCTTGCAGAATAATTAACAAACACCCTGACCTGTAACCTTTCTACCCGCGGAGTCGTTGAACATGCCGTTACGCTTGAAGTTAGCCCTAAGCTACCTGCTGATAGGCTTGATCCCGGTTCTGGGCATGGCCTTTACGGTCTATCAACAAGCCAGTACCGCCCTGCGCGAGCAGACGCTGAACGCCCTCGAGGCGGTTGCCCATATCAAACAGCAGCAATTGCTGGATAACTGGCAGGAACGGCGCAACCAGATCAGCACCCTGGCCAGTAATCTGAGCAACAGCTACCAGGGACTGGACGACACCGCGCTGATCAGCACCGCCCTCTACGACCGCCCGGTGTTTCAAAACTTTATCAAAACCTTTGGTTACCGCGAGCTGAAACTGATCATGCCCGATGGCACCGTCATGCTCAGTCTGCAGGGCGGCAGTGACGACCAGCACAAGCTCGGCGAAGACAGCCTGCGTGATACCTTGCTGGCGCGCCTGGTCAAGCAAAGCCGCGATAGCGGCAAACTGTTGATCAGCGACCTGCAGTACAACCCGCTGAGCAAGGAGCCGACCCAATATCTGGCCACCCCCGTCATGTCGAACGGCGTGCTGCAAATGACCCTGGTTCTGGAGTTACCCATCGGCCCGCTCAATAACGTGATGCAAACCCGCCAGGGCCTGGGTGAAAAAGGCGAAACTTACCTGGTCGGCAGCGATGCCGCCCTGCGTTCGGACTCGGCACGTTTCCCTGAACACCAGGTCAACCGTAGCCTCAATGCGCAAGTCAGCCTCACTGGCAGTGCCGTCAGCAATGCCCTGGCGGGCCAACAGGGACGCATCGCCGAACCGGGGCTGGACGGCAATAGTGCGCTGAAAGTGTTTGTCCCTGTCGCCTTTGATGACAACCATTGGGCCTTGATTGCCGAAATGGATCAGGCCCAGGCGTTTGCCCCGGTACATCAGCTGATGTGGCAAGTCTTGCTGCTCGGACTGCTGACCGTCGCCGCCGTTGCCATCGCCACCTGGCTGGTCAGCCGCAGTGTGATGCGCCCGCTGGGTGGCGAGCCGAGCAATATGACCGCACTGGCCCGTCGCTTGGCCGCAGGCGAGCTGAACCTGCCGACCGAACAACGACAACAGGCCGGCTTGATGCTGGCCCTGCATGAAATGGCCCAGGCCTGGCGCGATGTGATTGAACGTCTGCGCCAATCCAGCCAGGACGTCGGTCAGGCCAGCAGCGACATTCTAAGCGCCGCCGGGCAAACCAGCGAACGCCTCGACCTGCAGCAAGAGTCGCTGGAAATGGTCGTCAACGCCGTTGAGCAAATGTCTTGCACGGTGCAAGAGATCGCCCGCAACGCCGCCGACAGTGCGCACGGCAGCAGCGCCGCACGTGGTGCCTTTGGCGAGATGCAAGGCACCCTGCAACAGATGATCGGCCAGCAGGGACGCTTGCTGAACGACATCGGTCGGGCCGGCAGAGTGGTCGACAATCTGACCAGCGACGCCCTGCAAATCGGCACCGTGCTCGCGGTGATCCGCGGCATTGCCGAACAAACCAATCTGCTGGCACTCAACGCTGCTATCGAAGCCGCGCGCGCCGGCGAACAAGGCCGTGGCTTTGCTGTGGTCGCCGACGAGGTGCGCAACCTTGCTCAACGCACCAGCAGCGCCACCGAAGAAATCGTCGCCATTACCATCACCTTGCAAGGCTCTTCCACGGAAGCCCGGCAGGCGATGCAGGCCTCGGCCGAACAAGCACATACGCTGGAGCGTGAAACCCAGGTCGTGCTGACCTCGCTCAGCCAGTTGGACAACTCCCTGCAAGGCGTGCACGCCCTCGCCGTGCAGATCGCCGTCGCCGCGAATGAACAGGCCGGAACCACGCAGGAAGTGAATCAGCACATGCACCGCCTGCACGACATGACCCGCGACAACCGGCAGAATGCGGCTCATACCCGCAGCAGTGGCGAGCACCTGCAGCAAGTGGCCAACAACCAGCAAGCCCTGGTGCTGCGCTTCCGCCTATAGCCGCCGGCGCTAGCTCTCAGCCGGGTGGCCGCCTGGAGTTCGACAGGTGGCGTGAGGAGTTCGACCTAAGTTTGCTCCGCGGTTAAAGCATTGGCATGAAGCCATGGCGTGCTGTAAGGATATGCAATGACCGAAGAACACTGGAGCGTGAATGCATCGGTTGGCTAGGCGAACTGGGGGTAAACGCATCTTTACCGGCCATATATTGCTCATGATGGTGGCGACCCGGAGTGTGGGAGCTGCCGCGCAGTTGTACTGAGCATGCACCAGTGAGCCACCGTCACCAAGCTCAATCCCAAGGTGCCACTGGCCGCTCGTGAGGATGCCCACTTTTGGCCGATTTCCGCCTGTAGCGACTGGCTGCAATGGGTCGAAAGCAGCCTTTCGTGACTGGCAGCTATTGGCCGATTCCAACCTGTCACGGCTGACCGAAATCGACCCAATGAAGCGGACGGTGGTGGGCGAGCTATGCCCGCATTCGAAGGATACGCCGCCCGACTCTGGCACTAGAGTTCCATGAACATCTCATGCCAGGACATTCCACCGTGGTTAGAAGGCGAGGGCTGAACGTAGCGATAGCCCATTCGCTGATACAGCCCCACGTGGCGCTCCTTACACATCAGGTGGATGGTCTTCTTATCCAGCGCTTTCATGCATTGGACGAACTCGCCCATCATCAGTGTGGAGTAACCCTTGCCCTGCTTCGCTGGATCAATCACCACTGACATGATCACCACGTTCGGCGCAGCGGCTGAATGCCCCACCAGTTCCTTGAAGGCCTCATCGGACATCACCACATTATGGGCGCAGCCACTGTTGATGAAACCGACGACCTCACCAGCATCCTCCATAATCAAAAAGCCATGCGGATACTGGGCAATGCGTGTCGTAATTTTCTCCTGAGTAGCTGCTTCGTCGCCTTCGTATGCACAAGACTCGATTTGGTAGCAGCGGGGAGCGTCTGACAGCGCGGCATGACGAAAGCTGAGCGTGGACATTTCAGTTCCTGATGTAGAGTGGTCTTGAGGGAGACGGGAGACGGGAGACACTATGTTAGAGAAAGCGCAGAATGCAGGTACTGCAATTTACTCAGGTTGTAATGAAGTTCATGCACTCCGTTCTCCGCCGCCTTGATCTGAATCTTCTGCTTGTTTTTGACGCGATTTATCGGCACCGAAGCGTCGTGGCTGCTGCGGATGAGCTTGCGATCAGCCCTTCTGCATGTAGCCATGCTCTTTCGCGGATACGCGATTCGCTTTCTGATGAACTCTTCGTCCGCTCTGGTAATTCGATGCAGCCTACTGCCCAAGCAGAACAGATAGCAGCAGGCGTCGCTGATGCGCTTCGCATCCTCTCAGATCAACTGACCGGCGCCGAGCCGTTTGTCCCGGCAACTACCACGCAGACATTCGTATTCGCAGCGACCGACTACGCCGTGTACGCGTTGCTGACACCTTTGATCGCCAGGCTGGAGAAAGTGGCACCAGCACTGCGGATCAAGGTGCTTTACCTGACTCGGCAGGAATGCCTGACGGACCTGAGGGAAGGCCGCGTGCACTTCGTGCTTGATGCAAGACATGACCAGGAGGTTGGGTTTGAAGGCCTGGAGGTGCTCGACTGTTTTACCGATGACTACGTTGTGGCTGTTCGCAAAGGCCATCCGCGAATTAAGAAAGTCTTGTCACTTGACCAGTATCTCGGCGAACGACATATCGCCGCGCTACCCTGGAGCGACGCGGGCAGTGTGATTGACATGGCGCTCGCCCGCCTGGGATTGCATCGCGATGTAGCGGTGCAGCTGCCCAGCGTATTGGCTGCTCCATACATAGTCGCCAGTACAGATTTCCTTTTCACCCTGCCCCGCCGGGCAGTACTTCCATTCAGCCGTGCTGCTTCGTTGGTAGTTCATCCCGCACCGTTCGAAGCGCCGTGCTATACGCTCGGCTTGTTGTCCAACAAGCAGTATTCAAGCTCCGCCGCGCACCGATGGGTGCGCAAGCAAATGCTAGCGACCTTGAGTGCGTTGTGACGCGCGCTGAGTGACTGCTTCTGGTCGATTTCGGTCAGTCGTGACAGGCAGAAATCGGCCAGGAGCCGACATATGGGAGCTTCAATTATTCAGTCGATGAACGGCCGATGTTAACTAGAAAGCTGCCGTTAACGATCAAGTTAACCGGCGCGCCGCCACCGACGCTTGCCAAGTTAATGGCATGAATTGGCGCGTCCGGTTGAATGAGTGATCAGGGCGCACTTGACACGCCTCGCACCGTTGCTACTTCGCTCCTTCCGCCGGCAATGCTTGTTTCAGCTGTGCGATCGTCCGTTTGATTGCGTCCTGGCCGGCGGCCTGATCCTTACGCGCGGCCGTGGCCAAGTTGAACCCGTGACCGGCGCCGTCGTACTCATGCAGCGTCAGCATGGGTGGGGAAACTGCCTTGGCAGCGTTGGCGAGTTGGCGCGCCGTTTCGATTCGGCAGCAATCCTTGTAGGTGTCTGCCGTACCGGCAAACATTTGCACTGGAACCTTGATCTTGGCGACAAAGTCGGCTGGGGCCTTGATGAACGCGGTGTACGGATAGCCTACAACGACCGCTGCGACGAGCTCTGGCATCCGTGCCGCGTAGGTCAGCGCGGTCGCTCCGCCGAGCGAATAGCCAACGACGCCCACCTTGCCTGGCAGCGCGTGCGCACCCGCCTGAGCCCGCGTAATCACCTCTTTGAGCATGTTCCCGGCACGGCTCGTGTCTTTGATCCAGAATTCATTGCCGTC